>NZ_JBFKLW010000019.1:0-66819 GCF_041630135.1 Shewanella sp. | reverse complement strand
CGTCAAGCAGTTTTTGCAAACTTTCTTGAAGCGCTGTTGAAGTTGACTTTCGCTCGTTTCAACCACCTTCACAACCCGCTACGCTTGGCGCCGCTTGCCGTGTCAGTGGATGCGCATTATAGGGAGCCCAAACTTTTGCGCAAGGGCTTTTTTGCCAAAAAAGCTCTAAACGAATAAATTTCGACCATCATGCACAAAACAGCGTCGAAGGGTTCAAAGTATGGTCAGTTTTCGGCAATTTTCCAAATAAAAAACGCCGCAAAGCAGCGTTTGAGTCTGAACGTCCCTTCAGCAAAGTTAGCCCGATTCTACGCCAGAGCTTTCCAGGATAAAGGCCAGGTTCAGATCTTTTCCATCAACGACACCCTATTATTTGGGCTGGCTGTGTTTTCCCTTAGTTTGGGCTGACTGTTCCTGCATCACCGAGTCGACATCATCTTCATCATCGCCCACCACGTGAGAAACTTTAAGCTTCCTGACCGAGCGGATAGTTATTACTGGCCCTGAGAGGGCGTAAAGATAAAAACCCAGACAAAGGATGAGTGCAGGCTCGACCGAAATAACCACGAACACCCCAACCACCAGCAAGATTACGATAAAGTTAACCTTGCCACGCCAGTCTACTTCTTTAAACGAGTGGTAGCGGAAGTTACTGACCATCAAAAGACCTGTACAGATAGTGACGGCAGCAAATAGATAACTCACCGAACCTGCATCAATATGATACTGATTGCCAAGCCAGACGGTGCCGGCAATCACGGCAGCGGCCGCAGGGCTTGCAAGCCCCTGAAACCAACGCTTATCTGCCACACCGACTTGGGTATTAAATCTGGCCAATCTCAGTGCTGCACCGGCACAATAAACAAAAGCAGCAAGCCAGCCAATTTTGCCGAGATCTGACAAGGCCCAGTTGTAAGCAATCAGTGCCGGCGCCATACCAAAGGACACCATATCGGCCATGCTGTCGTATTCTGCACCAAACTCGCTTTGGGTATTGGTCAGCCTTGCCACCCGGCCATCCAATCCATCACATAGCATGGCAACGAACACAGCAATGGCTGCCGATTCAAACTGACCGTTCATGGACGCTATCACTGCGTAGAAGCCTGAAAACAGCCCCGCAGTGGTAAACAGATTAGGCAGCAAATAGATACCGCGATTTTTTACTGTTGGCTTGTCAATATTTTGCATACACTGAGTATCATTGATTAACATCCCTAACAAGATATCACACTTTCGCCTACTGCTGGCGAGCGCTTTTGGAGACAGGTTTATGGAATCCAGATACCCGGTATTGTTGGTGTCACTGCTGCTGGTAAGTGGCATGGCCGGAGCTTCCACTATATACAAGTGGGTTGATAAGAATGGTGTTACCCACTATAGCGAGCAGCCGCCTGCTGATGAAACCCAAACTCAAACACTGGATGCAAAGCAAATAGAACCAAAGCGCATGGGTTTTGATTCACCCAAACCTCGGTCAAAATCAGAGGATGAACCAATCAGCGACGAACAAAAAAATGCAAATCTCATCCGCCAACAAAATGCAGATCAGGCCGATGCTATTTGCGAACAAGCCAGACAAAATGTGGATGTGTTGACCAGTTATAGTCGTGTCACTCAAAAAGATCCCACTACCAATGAAACAGTGGAGATGTCTGACAGCGAACGAGAAAAAGTACTCGCTGAAGCCAATAAGCGAATCAAACTATTCTGCAAAGATCAAAAGAACTAAACAGCTTGGTTTGGCTTAGAGCATAACTGAGCCGTAATACCAATTTAGCCATCAGGGCTGTTGTAGCTGCCAGCGAAAACCCTGCTTTGCCCGAGCATCAGTGCACACAGCCAAATCCTGGCATATTAGCGCCTGTCCGGAGTGACTAATGCTTTAATAAGTAAAGGGAGCCAAACGGCTCCCTTTATAATGCGCTACTCATACTGCACCAATCATGGTGCGGTAATCAAAAGACGATTTACTGAGCGAACACCAACTCAGCATCCTGGCAGTCGACCCTAATAGGCTTGCCGGGAATAAGCTCGCCTCGCAGCAGTTTCTGCGCCAGCGGGTTTTCCACCTCTTGCTGCAGTGCACGCTTCAGTGGCCGCGCTCCATAGACTGGGTCAAAGCCGGCCCTTGCAATAAAGGCCAGCGCCTCATCACTTAGCTGAAGTTCATACTCTTTTTCCGCCAGACGCTTACGCAGCGACTCAATTTGGATGGAGGCAATATTTTTGATGTGGTCTGCGTCCAATGGATGGAACACCACAGTCTCATCAATCCGGTTTAAAAACTCCGGCCGGAAACTGTGCACCACTACATTCATGACCTCTTGCTTCATCTGGGCATAATCCAGGGTGCCGAAACGTTCCTGAATAATGTCGGAGCCAAGGTTCGAGGTCATGATCACCACTGTATTACGAAAATCCACGGTGCGGCCCTGACCATCGGTCAGGCGACCATCATCCAGCACCTGCAACAGAATGTTAAACACATCGGGATGCGCTTTTTCCACTTCATCAAGCAGGATCACCGAATAAGGCTTGCGGCGCACCGCCTCGGTAAGATAACCACCCTCTTCGTAACCCACATAGCCGGGAGGCGCCCCCACCAAACGGGAAACAGAGTGCTTCTCCATAAATTCCGACATATCGATGCGCACCAACGCCGATTCGGTGTCGAACAGGAATTTTGCCAGCGATTTACACAGCTCAGTTTTACCCACCCCGGTCGGACCAAGGAACAGGAACGAACCTATTGGCCGGTTAGGATCGGCAAGCCCTGCGCGACTTCGGCGAATGGCGTTGGCCACAGCATCAACCGCCTCGTTCTGACCTATCACCCGCTCATGGAGTGCATGCTCCATTTGCAGCAGCTTTTCGCGCTCACCCTCGAGCATTTTTGCCACCGGAATACCGGTTGCCTTGGACAGCACTTCAGCAATTTCCACATCAGTGACTTTGTTACGCAGCAACCTCATATCCTGCATTTCTGCCTGAGCCGCCAAGTCGAGTTCTTTTTCGAGCTCTGGAATGCGGCCATATTGCAGCTCGGACATGCGGGTCAAATCGCCAGCCCTGCGCGCTACTTCCAGATCCATCCGCGCCTGCTCAAGATCAGCTTTAATATGCTGAGTTCCGGCAAGTGCCGCTTTCTCAGTACGCCAGATCTCATTGAGTTCATTGGCCTTGGCTTCCACATCTTTCAGCTCATGGCGTAAATGCTCCAGGCGCTTGCGACTGGCCTCATCGTTTTCTTTTGCCAGCGCCTGCTCTTCCAACTTGAGCTGAATGGCACGGCGTTCCAGACGATCAAGTGACTCAGGCTTTGAGTCAATCTGCATCCGGATGCTGGATGCTGCCTCGTCAATCAGGTCGATGGCCTTATCGGGCAGTTTACGGTCCGACACATAGCGGTGCGACATACTGGCCGCCGCCACTATCGCCGGATCGGTAATTTCAACGTGGTGGTGAAGCTCGTAGCGCTCTTTTAGGCCACGCAGAATAGCAATAGTGTCTTCCACCGAAGGTTCGTCCACCAGCACCTTTTGGAAACGGCGCTCAAGGGCGGCGTCTTTTTCAACGTACTGACGGTATTCATCCAAGGTGGTGGCACCTACGCAGTGCAGCTCACCGCGGGCCAGCGCTGGCTTAAGCATATTGCCGGCATCCATGGCACCATCACTCTTGCCGGCGCCAACCATGGTATGCAGCTCATCAATAAACAGAATAACCTGGCCTTCTTCCTGGGCAAGCTCGTTGAGTACCGCCTTTAAGCGCTCTTCAAACTCACCACGGTATTTGGCACCCGCGACCAAGGCCCCCATATCCAGCGACAACACCCGCTTATTTTTAATGCCCTCAGGCACCTCACCATTGATGATGCGTTGTGCAAGCCCTTCGACGATGGCTGTTTTACCTACGCCGGGCTCACCTATCAAAACGGGGTTGTTTTTACTGCGACGCTGCAACACCTGAATAGTACGGCGGATTTCATCGTCACGGCCAATCACAGGATCGAGTTTGCCCTGCTCGGCGCGCTCAGTAAGATCCACAGTATATTTTTTCAGTGCCTGACGATTATCTTCAGCGTTGGGATCGTCAACCTTCTGGCCTGCGCGGATATCCTCAATGGTTTGCTCAAGCCTATCTTTAGAGGCTCCGGCCTGTTTAAGGATTTGCGCCAGGGGGTCATTACCTTCCAGCGCTGCCAGTACAAACAGCTCGCTGGAAATGTATTTGTCTTTACGCTTTTGCGACAGCTTGTCACACAGATTAAGCAAACGAATGAGCGCCTGCGACAACTGCACATCACCGCCAGTGCCTTCTACTTGCGGCTGCCGCTCAAGCTCCTGAGACAGGAGCGAGCGCAGGTTACTCACCCGAATGCCGGCCTGAGTCAACAAAGGATGAATCGAGCCACCATCCTGATTCAGCAGCGCCATCATCAGGTGCACGGGTTCAATAAATTGATGGTCTCTGCCCAGCGCCAGAGACTGCGCATCAGAAATTGCAATCTGGAATTTATTGGTCATACGATCGAGTCGCATACAGCCTCCTGAAACACGAACCGCAGGGATTCCGGGGTTTCCTAAAAGATGGGGCTGAATGGGGATTTTTCAAGTGGACAAAATTCGCCCACCTTCAAAAATGCGAATCAATCTCGCCAGATAAGCGCTGCCATGCGGCCAGTGACCCGGTCGCGGCGATAAGAAAAATATTCGGATGGATTAGAGTAGGTACAAATATCGTCGCCAAAACAATGCTTGATTCCAGCACGACCAAGACGCTGGCGCGCAAGGGCAAAGATATCGGCAAGGTACTTTCCGCCGCCAATGTCTTCAAAACAGCATTCCGCCTGGGCGTCTTGCACTATAAAAGCCGCACGTACCTCGGCACCAACTTCAAAGGCAGTAGGGCCAATGGCAGGCCCAAGGTAGGCGTAGATATCTGTTGCCGCTGATTCAAACTGTGCCAGAGTGGCCTCAAGTACACCCTCACACAGGCCTCGCCAGCCTGCGTGCGCTGCTGCCACTTCAAGGCCATCCCTGGAGGCAAACAGCACCGGCAGACAGTCGGCACTCATCACCACACACACGGCACCGGGCACCTTGGTGTAGCAGGCATCGGCTTTGGGAACTTCAGATCCGCCAGCAACCATAGATGCCTTACCAGATGCACTGGTATCTGATTTGCTGATGGTATGAACATGTATGCCATGCACCTGTTCCAACCACACGGGTTCGGCGCACAGACCGAGCCGCTGGTGCACAATGGTGCGATTTTCAAGCACGCATCCGGCATCATCCCCCACATGCAACCCTAAATTAAGGCTGCTGTAAGGAGCCTGACTTACACCACCATTACGGCTGGTAAACGCCAGGTGTACCCCCTGGGGGATGAGCCATTCGCCAATGGGCATGTTACAGGTGATCCTGCGGGTTGGCTTCGGTGTCTTTACGAAGCGCCTTGGTCAGCTGCACCATATCCTCAGGGATCGGCGCATTAAAGGTCATGATTTCCATGGTCACCGGGTGCGCAAGCTCCAGCCTCACCGCATGCAGCGCCTGACGAGTAAAACCTTTCAGAATTTCAAAAAACTCAGGGCTGGCATTCTTGGGCGGTTTGGGACGGCCACCATACACAGGGTCACCCACCAGCACATGACCAATGTGCGCCATATGTACACGAATTTGATGAGTACGGCCGGTTTCAAGGCGCAAACGCAAACGGGTATGGGCGCGAAACTTTTCAGCCACCCGATAATGAGTCACCGAAGGACGACCACCATGATGCACCGCCATATGGGTGCGTTTGGTCGGATGACGACCAATGGGCTCATCCACAGTGCCACCGGCTGTCATGGTACCCAATACAATAGCCTCGTACTCACGGGTAATTTCACGGGCTTGCAATGCCGCCACCAGATGAGTCTGAGCCTCAACAGTTTTGGCCACCACCATCAAACCTGTGGTGTCTTTATCCAGACGATGGATGATACCGGCTCTGGGCACATGCTCAATTTCAGGGCAATGGTGCAAAAGTGCATTCATCAGGGTGCCATCGGCATTGCCAGCTCCGGGGTGAACCACCAAACCGGCCTGCTTATTGATAATCAGAATGTCGTCATCTTCATAAACAATATCCAAATCGATGGCCTGCGCTTCAGCTACCACCTCTTCTTCAAGGTAGGCTTCGATTTCGATCACCTGGGATTCCAGCACCTTTTCACGGGGTTTGGTCACGGAGACGCCATCCACATAGACATTGCCTGCCAATATCCATTCTTTGATACGGGTGCGTGAATAGTCGGGAAATAATTCCGCAACAGCCTGATCCAGTCTCAGCCCCGTTTGTGTTGCTGAAATCTCGCTTTTTAGATTAATCTCTTGGGTCATGGGAACCGTACCCCACCTTCGGGGTCCAAATTGGTGTGCTATCTGTTACAATCGGATGCTTTCCATTTTATCGTGAAATGGAAGAATTCTTAACTATAACTTCAAAAGAATTGAATTAGCGTATGTCAAAAATTGCCAAAGGCTCGGCCGTTGCCTTGTTAGCTCTGGTCTTAGGTGCTTGTAGCAGCACAGGAAGTCAGGAAGATGTCGTACTGAGTCAGAAGTCGCCCGAGGCTCTTTATGCTCAGGCCAGAACCTCCATGGAACTCGGAAATTTCTCCAAAGCGGTAAAAAACCTGGAGGCCCTGGACTCCCGCTTTCCCTTTGGTCCGCACAAAACCCAGGTGCAACTGGATCTGATCTACGCCTATTATAAGTTGGATGATGCACCACAGGCTCTTGCCAATATCGACCGCTTTCTGCGTCTGAACCCCACACACTCAGATGTTGACTACGTGCAATATATGCGAGGCTTGGTCAATATGCAGGCTGACAGTTATCTGTTCCACGATATGATGAATATCGACCGTACCGATCGCGACCCCAAGAATGCAATGGACGCGTTCAAGGACTTCGACCGCCTGCTGAAGACTTATCCCAACAGCAAGTATGCCGCTGATGCTCGTCAGCGTATGCAGTACTTGAAAAACCGCCTGGCGCGATATTCAATTCAGGTTGCAGAATACTACGTAAAGATGCATGCCTGGAGTGCAGCCGCTGTCAGAGCCCAAACTGTTATGGAAGGCTTCCCGGGAACCCCGTCCACCGAGCGGGCACTGGAAATCATGGTACAAGCCTATGATGAATTGGGACAAGAGCAGCTGAAGTCACATGTATTAATGGTGATGCGGGAAAATTATCCCAACAATGAAATGCTGCAAAACTGAGCGGAATTCTCTTACACAACGCCCGGCAAATAGCTGGGCGTTGTTTTTTTAGGGTGCTCAGGCACAAAAATAGAGATTTCATTTTTCAGTTCGCATTCTTTATAGGTACTGCAGCCAATTTCCAATCTTCCAAAATCTGCCCTTATCAAGTGCTTTACTGGCCATGCTGCGCAATTAAAATACACAAAAACACCGCCCTCAGGACGATTCGGGCAAAACTTATCCAAACACACGTATTTTTGAAATATTCCTGAGAAAAGAGTTGACTCAAATCCGCAAAAGCTATTTAATGCACCCCGTCGCCCGAATAGCTCAGTTGGTAGAGCAGCGGATTGAAAATCCGCGTGTCCCTGGTTCGATTCCGGGTTCGGGCACCACCTTCAACTTAAGGTGCTCAGGCGACTGGGGAAATTGCAAAGCAGTACAGTGCAGGTGTGGTGGAATTGGTAGACACGCCAGCTTCAGGTGCTGGTGCCCTTACGGGCGTGGAAGTTCAAGTCTTCTCACCTGTACCAATTAACACAAAGAGTCTTTAACAATACAGTGCAGGTGTGGTGGAATTGGTAGACACGCCAGCTTCAGGTGCTGGTGCTCTTACGAGCGTGGAAGTTCAAGTCTTCTCACCTGTACCAACAAATTAACCTCGCTATTGCGAGGTTTTTTTGTGCCTGAAATTTTTATTCATCCTCCGAAGTCCCCCTCTTTTTGCTATACCTTAATTTATGGTTCAACCAAAGGTATGACAGGGCCATCATAAAGGAACGGCGGTTTCCCTTCATGGGGGTGTGTCATGAATCAGCTGCAGATCAAACACAAAATGCTGCTAGGCTTTTTCCTTCCCGTAACCTTGCTGATGATCATTTGCGGCTCCTCGCTAACTATCATGTCGAAAATTGAAGATGGCGTGCTGACCATCTACAACGACAGGGTTGTGCCACTTGAAGATCTCAAACTCATCGGCGATGACTACGCCGTCTTTGTAATTGATGCCATCAATAAGGCCAATGCCGGTGGATTCTCAGCAGAAGAAGCAAGAAGTGGTCTTGCAGATGCCAGCCAAAGTATCAACGAACGCTGGCAAAAGTACATGGCCACTGAACTGACCGACGAAGAAAGGGTTCTTGCCAGCGAAGCCCAGCGGCTCTTCGGCCCAGCCAATGAACAGATTAGCAAACTGCACAATAAACTTAACGGCATGTCAGGCAATATCAACGGCCAACTCACCAGCGATATCATGCCTCTGTACGAGGTGATTGATCCTATCAGCGGCAAAATTGCCGAGCTTGTCAGCCTTCAAATACGGATTGCCGGTGAAGAGCGTGAAAATGTTGAAGCTTTGCATTCAAGTTCAGTGTTCTGGTTTTCCGGTTTGGCCATTTTGGCAGTGGCCATCACTTCATTGATTGGTTACTGGGTGAATCGTGGCGTAATGCTGCCGGTAACTGAGATCCGCCGAAAGCTGCGGCAAATTCGCGAAGAATCTGACATGACGGTTATATTTGAAGTGTTTCATGAAGACGAACTTGGGCACATTTCCAAAGATCTCAACGGCGTGGTCGAACATTTGCAAAGCATCTTGAAAAACATTGCCGGTGCCGCAGCAACCCTTGGTGATGCAGCTGAAGAGCTTAACGACTACACCCGACAAGCTAACGAACGTATGTATCAACAGCAGTCGGAAACTGAACAAACAGCCACAGCAATGAACCAAATGACCGCTGCAGTGGCTGAAGTTGCCCAAAGCAGTAACTCGGCAGCACTTTCTGCCAAAAGCGCCGACGACAGCGCTACAAAAGGCGATAATATCGTTCAACAATCAATTTCCAGCATGTCTTCACTCGCCACTCAGATCCAGAGCACTGCCTCGGTGATTGGACAATTGGCAACTGAGAGTCAGAACATCGGCAGGGTGCTTGATGTTATTAAAAGCATCGCAGAACAAACTAATCTTCTGGCGCTTAACGCCGCTATTGAAGCAGCAAGGGCCGGCGAACAAGGGAGAGGTTTTGCGGTAGTCGCTGACGAAGTAAGAACCCTTGCACAGCGCACCAGTGAATCTACTCAGGAAATTGAATCCATGATCGAATCGCTACAGCAAGGGGTTAAGGGTGCTGTCAGCTCCATGGAAAAGGGCATAGAACAGGTCGACGCTGCCAATATCAGTACTAATCGTGCTGGGGAAGCACTGCGCGACATAGTCAATGCGGTAGACACTATCACTCAGCTCAATACCCATATAGCCACCGCAGCCGAAGAGCAAAGCAGTGTTGCCGAAAGTATAAATCGCAGCGTTATCGCCATCAGTGACATAGCGCAGGAGTCAACCGAAGCTTCCAATAACATGACAAATGCTGTGGCAAAGCTTTCCCGGCTGGCGACGGAAATGCGGCAACAGATGGGAACCTTTGTTTTGCACTGAAAGACTTTATCGAATTCAGAACTGCCCAACCGTAAAGCAGATTGAATCTTTTCAACGTAAAAACGCCTGATATTTTTCATCAGGCGTTTTATATTTCAAGCTATAGGTAATTGCTGCTCGTTGCAGATGCTGGTTAATTCATCCAACGGTTTTGACCAACTTGGCCGCCTGCATAAACCGCAAACAAACACGATTCCGCCCCTCAGATTTAGCCAGATAAAGTTGTTTATCAGCCATCACCAGCATATCTTGCCAGGAGGTATCTTTAAATTGGCTGTCAAAACGCTCAAATAAGACTCCGCCAATACTGATAGTAACCAAACCAAATTGGCCGGCTGGATGAGGAATAGCCAACGAACGGATCCGTACCAGCATGCGTTCGGCCAAGCGCTCCATTTGAGTGACATTGTCACCTTGAATAACGACACAAAACTCTTCACCACCAAACCGTGTAACCAATTCCCCTCTCCGGCGGCACTCAATCAGCAATGCCTGCGCCAGTGCCAGCAAAACCTTGTCACCAGCCGCATGCCCCTGTGTATCGTTATATTTTTTAAACTCATCCACATCTATCATTAAAAAACCAATCGCCCCCTTGCCGTCACTCCACTCCTTGTGCGCGCGGCTCGCAAACGCATCCAAGCCCCTGCGATTGGCAATGCCGGTTAAAGGGTCTTTCAAAGACAGAGATTCAAGATAATTCTGATGACGCTCAAGCATCTCGGCGAGCTGGTTAAATGACGATGTAAGCCGGTCCAGCTCATCCAGAAAGAATCGCTGATTTATCTTTATCATCCTACCCCGGGAGGTCATTTTCATCAGCACTCTGTTGATATTGGCAAGCGGAGTAAGGACCAACAATGAGATAGGTATACTGCCAACCAACAATACGACCATAAATGTCAAAAATATCAATCCGGACTCACGAGATATAAAGGATGGCACATCCCCTTTTTGATGTTGCACAGTCATCACCAAAGCGGGGCTGTCAAAGACGTCATTTATCAGCCATTGATGCGAGTGCCTCACTGCATCAACACTGAGCTCTCCGTGAAAAGACGGTAAATGCCCGTGAAGTCTGGCATTGGCCAGTGAAAGGCTGGATTCCACCAAAGTGAGCGCCTTGAGCTTTTCGGTTAAAGATACATCCACTATCCTCAACACCAGAAAACTGCCCACAATCCTTCCCTGCCCTTTGCTTGGAATTACTGCGCTGTTGCTGAAAAACATCACTTTCGCGCCATATCTGAGCAATCCGGTTCGACTATTGGGTTTCTCACTCGCAAGCTGCGCCGCAGAGGGCAGTATTGCCCCCACCCAATTCTGAAACTCATGGGCGCTTTCCGGTACCATGCCGGGTTGTGATAGATAAGACCAAATAATATTGCCTTCAGTATCAAACAAAAGCGCCGCATCCATCCCTGCGACTACAAAGGCATCATCATACAAATTGGAAGCTATAAACTCATCGGTGGGCTGATTAACAAAGTCAACCATGTCATCCCAAACAGCGTAATCAAAACTGAAAGTGGTCAACGGCTGGCGAAAAAACTCCATTCCCGCCTGCAAGGCCTTTACTTCCATCAGTTGCTGATCCTTCAGCTCATTGGTCAGGCTAGGGCGCAAAAACAAACCATAAAGCAAAAACGAAGTGAAAAAAGCAATCAGGGTAAGGGCGCTGCCCAATAATAAGGTGAAGTTATTCAGCTTCATATTTATAGCCTGAAGTTTTAATACTTTAAGCTTAGTCAGGAATTACTGCTTTGCAGAAAAAAACCGCCTTGCGGCGGCTTTTCATTATTCATCACGTTCATTGACCTGAAGGCTAAATCCTGAACTGACTGACTGCGGATTTAAGATATTGCGCCCGTTCCCGAACATCGTCCGAAGCTTTGGAATTTGCCAGCGCTGAATGTGATGATTCATCGGCAATGTCACGGATCACCACTACATTTTTATTCACTTCCGCCGCAACAGAGCTTTGCTCCTCAATCGCCGCGGCTATCTGGGTACTCATATCCATAATATTGGTCACATCAGCGTTAATCTGCGCCAACATGGTACCGGCACTAGCTGCCTGCTCAGCACTCTCACCGCCCTGCCGCTGACAGGCTTCCATAAGTTGTACAATTGAACGCGTGCGGGTTTGCAGAGTTTGAATAATTCCTGCTATCTCTTCGGTAGATTCCTGAGTCCGCATGGCAAGTGAGCGAACTTCATCAGCTACAACAGCAAAACCACGCCCCTGTTCACCAGCTCTTGCCGCTTCAATGGCCGCGTTCAGAGCCAATAAATTAGTTTGCTCAGCAATGCCGCGGATCACATCCAAAACACTGCCAATAGTTCCGCTGTCACGCTCCAAATCCCCAACGACTGATGCCGAATGATTCAACTGGTTCGCCAATGACTGAATTCTGTCAATAGTCTGCTCAACGCTTGACTGACCATTTTGGGCGTTTAGATGAGTGAGATTCGCACGCTCAGCGGCCAACTCTGTATTTTTGGCTATCTCATCGATGGTTGCCCCCATCTCTGTAATGGCAGTGGCAACCATATCGGTTTCATTTAACTGACGCATCACACCTTCAGAGGTTCGATTGGCATTGGCAGACAAGTCTTTGCAAGACTGATTCATCACATCAACCGCTTCGTTGACCTGCTGAATTAACCGCTGAAAACTTTCAATCATTTGATTGAAATGCATACCAACTTCTGCGATTTCATCTTCACTGGCCGTATCGCAACGCAAGGTCAGATTTTTATCACGTCCTACTGTGGAGATAATCTGATTAATGTTGTTTATTGGGGTAATTATCGCCCGAATAATCATTATGGTGACAAAGGCTACCAACAGCGCAATGACAGCAAACAGAGTCGTCGCCATTGCTATGGCCGCCTCCTCCTCACTATGGATCTCATCCAGAGCCAGCTCACGCAACTCAGAAGCGACCTTGTCGATTTCGGCTACAACTGAACGCAACTCCCCCAGCTTGCCATCGGTTTTAGACAATCCAAACTCTTTCTCCTTTGCAATCAATGCATTGAAGTTTCTCTGAAATTCAGACATCAATTGACGGATCTGCGCCTTTACCGAACCATCAAGATCCGACAAATCCAGCGCCAAGTAAAAATTCTCCAGCGTTTTTTCGAACTTGTCCTGGTAAGCTGCATCGCGGCGTAGCATGAAATCTTTTTCATTTCTTCGCAGTTGCAGCATTTGCACAGCAATTTCAGCTTGGTCGTGTTGTTTAAGCAATGTCTCTACGTTATGCACAGCATCACGCAAGGCACCATATAATCCATCCTTTGGAGTAAGGCCTATTTGTTTCTCAATATCCACCACCTGAGAAAACAGCGACAAATACTGGTTCATCAAAGTACCAAATCTGGTAAGCGCCGCAGGAGGGATATCGTATTTTTCAAATACTAACTGCATGTCAGAGAGTTTATCCGTCAAAGAGGCTGCATGCTTTTTATGGTCATCTACATAAGCTAAATCTTTACGATCCAGAAAATCTTTTTCATCTTTTCTGAGTTCCAACATATCTCTTTCGAGCTCAACAACCGTTTGTGCGGCAACAGACAATTCCACCTGTGTTTTGCCTGAGTAAAGCTGAAGAATAAACATAACGATAAGCGCACCTATGGACAACGATGCGCTGAGCAATAATTTTTGACGAATGAGCATGTTACTCTCCCCCGGTTGGTCACTCTTATTAACTGTAGACCCTAAGCCTGAAATTGGTAAATGGACACATCCGTGTAACAAAAACATCACCTGTACTTTCTGTTTTCATCCGGCAAATTACAAGTGTTTTTTCGTTTAACCTATTAATTTATAGCGCTTCTTATTCTAAGCTGCGCTCCTTCAACAAAGTAAAACTTACATACTGCAATTTACAGACCAGATAATATTGAATACAATATCCAAGACTACCAAGATATCCACCAAAACTAACAAACAGGTGTTTCATGAAAGTTATCGATGCTCAACAGGTTCATCAATCACTGACGTTTGAATCCCTGATTGCGGCATTACGACAACAATTTTCCCAACCCTCGACTATCCCCCAGCGTCAGGTATATCCGTTGGCATCTGACAGCCACGATGCTTTTGCGGTTCTGCCAGCCTGGGATGACCACAGCATTGGTGTTAAAGCCTTTACTTACCTTCCTGATAATACTGCCAAAAATCCTGGGTTTCAGAGCCTTTACTCACAAATATTGCTCTTTGATCGCCAAACTGGCGCTCCGCAGGCCTTGGTGGATGGCACCAGTGTCACCTACTGGCGCACGGCTGCCGTATCGGCGCTGGCAGCCGATTATCTTGCACGAAAGAACAGCTCCCGACTGCTGGTGTTGGGCACGGGGAATCTGGCACCTTTCATGGCCCTGGCGCATGCCAGTGTCAGACCCATCCGTGAGATCAGAGTGTGGGGGCGAAACCCTGCCAAATGCGAGCAGGTGTGCCGGCAAATTCAGGCGGCAAGGCCAGATATGACAGTGACCATCAGCCAGACCCTTGAACAGGATGTACCCTGGGCCGATATCATCAGCTGCGCCACCGGCAGCCCCGAACCACTATTCAGCGGCGCCTTGGTCACGCCAGGCACCCATACCGATTTTGTCGGCAATCACCATAAAAACTGTAGGGAATGTGATACAGAACTGGTGATAAATGCTCAGGTTTTTGTCGATTCGCGCCTGAATGTGTTTAACGAAGCCGGGGAATTACTGCTGCCTGTGGCCGAAGGGTGTTACGAACTCGCTTCCGTAAGCGCTGAGTTGGCAGAGCTTTGCAGCGGTGCCATTCCCGGCAGACAATCAGACTCCGAGATAACCCTGTTCAAAAGCGTCGGTTCGGCACTCGCCGATTTGGCCGGAGCAAGGCTTGTGTATCAACAGCTTAATCAAGCAAATGGCGAGAAAAAATAAGCTATTACAACTCTGATTGACGTTGGGATGTAAAAGAATTGGCATCCCGACTAAACCTTTCTATCTTGGGCATCTGTCTTAAATAGCAAACAAAGACCGATGGAACCCAAGGTGCTCCCCATCTCCAAGCAAGCCAGTACACAGCAAACAGATACCAGCGACAGCCATCTGGCCCAGCTGGCCGCTGACGGCGATAAGCTCGCCTTTGAACAGCTGTATCAACGGCATCATAAACGGATTTATGCCCTGGCACTGCGCCTTGGCGGCGAGCCCAGCCTTGCCGATGAAATTCTGCAGGAAAGTTTTGTACGCCTGTGGCACAAGCTGCCGCAGTTTCGCGGTGAGAGCCAGTTTGGCACCTGGTTTTATTCGCTGGCGCTCAATCAGGCATTAAACACCCTCAAGCAGCACCGCAGCTTTTGGGGGCGTCTGATCCCGGACTGGCAATTACAGCAAGCCCCTGAGCAAGCTTGCCACGACGATGAACTCTTGCTCGATCGCCTGATAGTCAGACTGCCGGAACGGGCTCGACTGGTGTTCGTGCTCTTCGCTGTTGAAGGCTTTTCCCACGAGGAAGTGGCCAGTCTGTTGGGGATTTCAACCGGCACCAGCAAGGCCCACTACCACAGGGCGCGGGAACTGATGAAGGAGATGCTGTCATGACCAATGCAGCCGACAAACAGCTCGACACACTGATTGCAAAGGCTCCCAGAGAGCTGACACCACCTGCGGGCAGCTGGGATGCAATAGCAACAAGGTTGGACCGGCCACAGGTTGAATATCGAGCTTCCAAGCCACGATGGCTAATGCCCGCAGCCCTGAGCGCCTGTCTTTTACTGGCATTGCTGCCCCTGCTTTTAAAGCAGCCAGCTTCGGAAGTGGATAACAGTTTGCTGCCTCTGATTGAGAGTATCGAGCATGCCCATTTTCAGGAAGTCGCCTCCCTTGAAACCGCATCCAGCCATGCATGGCAGAAAGCCGGATTCCAGGAGACCGTGGATGCCGGACTTCAAGAATTGCGAGAGGCTGCACGACTCATACTCGGTTCGCTAAAAGCCAATCCTCATGACAAACAACTTTGGCAGCTCTGGCTCTGGGTCCAGCGCCGCGAAATTGAACTTCTTACCCAGGGACAAAGGCTGCCAGCGGCCGCCACACAAGGAGACACCCTATGAAGACTCTGCACACATTGACATTACTGTGCCTGCTTACAAGTCCACTGTTTGCGGCCGAAAAGGTGGATAAACACCTTGAGCTTAGCGGTCAGACAATGCTGGAAGTTAAAGTGCAGCGAGGTCAGGTTGAGTTGAGCCCCTGGGATAAAAACACCATTCAGGTGCAAGGCACGCTGGATGAGCTCAGCGAAGGTTTGGTGTTTGAAAGCCAAAGTGGCCGGATCCTGCTGGAAGATAAAATGCCCAAGAGCTACCAGGGCAAAAACAGTCAGGGGTCAGCTCTGAAAATCAGCGTACCAGCCGGTATGGCATTGAAAGCCGAAAGTATCTCCGCCGATTATCAACTGAATGGACTGATGGGCGATGTGGAGCTTGGCACCGTATCCGGCGATATCACAGCCGCCAGCCTGACCGGTCAAGTCAGCTTTAATACTGTATCCGGCGAAATAGATGCCAGCGAGCTTTCTGGAAAAGTTAATATGGAAACAGTTTCAGGCACCATTCAAGACAAAAACTCCAGCAGCGACGAAGCAAATTACAAATCGGTCAGCGGCAATATTAAACTGACCACTCAAGCACAGACGGTCCTTATTGAGCAGGTTTCCGGCGATACCGAAGCCCAGCTTGCCAATGCCGGCACGGTAAAGTACAACGCCGTCAGCGGTGATGCAAAACTGTCGCTCAAAGGCAATGTTAAGCTATCCGGCGAATCAGTCAGTGGTGATATCACTCTCAAGCTGCTCGATGCTGCCAATGCACGCGTTGATATCAATGGCGGTCCCGGTGGCAGGATTGACAATAACCTCTCGGGCGATGCACCGAGCAAACCCAAATATGGCCCGGGAAGCAGTCTGGATATGCAACTTGGTGACGGTACAGGAATTATTGAACTGTCGACTCTGAGCGGTAAAGTGACTCTGGATTAAAGTGACTCTGGATTAATCAGTGTCTTTCGTGGATGAGTGAGGCCTCAAGGAAGCTAATAAACGCCGAGGCCAGCTCATCCAATTCCCGCCTTCTCCAATACACCACGCTGAAATTTGCATTAAGCAGTGGCATATCTGTTACGGGTAAAGCCACCAGCTCACCACGCTTTAACTCTTCGCTTATCCCCAACTCCGGGATGAGAGCAATCAAATCGCAATCCGGCAGAGACGACTTGATACTGCTGAACTGATCAAATTTCAGCAAGCCACCATTCGCACGCCCCTGTGGCGATAACAACTGGCCAAATTGTGCAGCAACCTGCTCGGGCAGCTCTCTTGGGATAGCCATGGGATAGTTCGCCAGCTCAGTCAACGTCAGCGCTTCATGACGACTTAAAGGATGCGCTCTTCGCACACAAAATACGACTTTGAATGGCGGCAGCGGCACCAGGCTAAGCTCCGAGTCCTGGTCAAGCCCGGTAACCCGGGTTTCTGCAATAAAAAATGACAAGGCTCCCTGCTGTAGCCTATCTCTCAATGCCCGCCAGCCATCAACTTTAAGCTCGACATTAACGGTCGGGTACTTTGATAAAAAGCGTCCTACCACAGGCCCCAGCATGTGAGATGAAGGCAAGGGGCTTGCGCCTATGACTAACTCGCCCCGATTAACCCCCTTCAACGAGCGGATCTCACGCTCCATGCTCTCCAGTTCTATGGCAATTTGACTGCCGCGGCTCTGAACAAGCTCGCCAAATCGGGTCAACTCAACCCCACGGGCATGGCGTTCCAATAACTGCACACCCAGTAATTCCTCCATGCGCTGGATAGAACGGCTAAGAGAAGGCTGAGCCAGATTCAGCTTGGTCGCGGCCTGATTAAAATTCTTTATCTGTGCCAACACCAGAAAATGCCGTAAATGTCGTAATTCCATAATTACCACCCAGGGACGCAGGTATGTTCTAAGTCATACTTTTATCGGATACCGCCCTTCAATCTATGCAATCTGACTATGGTAGACAAGCGGACAAAATTTACACTTTGTATCAAGACTGTTAACAACCACCACCTTACCTCACCTTTGTATCAATACGTAACAGCCCAATAAAATCGCGACATTGCTCATTGCAGAGTCTAATCAAGGCTAACGCGATGATAAAAAGAAACATATTTTCAACTTTGTCATTACCTGAGTGGCGAGCAATAGCTTTTATGCATCGATCAACAAACAAATATGCATTGGACGTTACTTCAGTACCTCACTGAGTATCTCTGGCGAAAGAACTACTGCAGCAGCCATTGGTAAAGCAGAAGACCATCGGCATCTTGATTATCTGCACTGAGGGGATCGTTCCCACAATGATGCCATAGCGGTTCTTTGCAGAAAAAATACAACAATAAAGCCATGCCTTAAGGAGATTGACAGTGAAATTAAACTCAATTTCGATCGCAATAACGAGTGCCATCTATGGCGCGTTAGCGATGTCGAGCGCTCACGCAATCGACAATCAAAGAATAAAAAGTGTTAACGTAATGGAGCTGTACCAAGCCCAGCAGCAGGCAAAAGCCAAGATGGGTGAGGATGGGGCGCAAGTTACCAAACCGCTCAGACGGGGGGAAATGCGTAACATCCATTTCGAAGCCAAACAGCCGAGTGAAAAGCTGAAAATCGAACAAGACCTTAAAGGGACACAGACCTACATAGTCAGGTTGCACGGCGATTCAGTTGCCACCTACAAAGGTAATATCCCGGGTTTACAGGCAACCCAAGCGAGCTTGAATAGCACAGGCCTCAGCAGCAAACAGCCCAAGCTGTTCAGTGCCGGTAAGCCAACAGGCACAAATGCCAGCAGAATTGCAGCCTATAGCAATCACCTCCTGTCTGAACAACAAAACTTTATCCAAAAGGCAGGTATCAGGGCTAAACAACAATTCACCCTGGCTATCAATGCTGTAACCGTAGAAATGACACAAGATGAGGCCATCCAGTTAGCGGCCATGCCAGAAGTGGCCTACATTCAGCGTTCCAAAACATATGAACTCCATACTGATATTGGACCGGAACATATAGGCGCTAAGGGCGTTTGGGAGGGCACCAGTACCTCGGATGGTGGTAAATACCAGGGCGAGGGTATGATAGTCGGCATCATAGATACTGGCGTAAATACTGATCATCCTTCTTTTGCGTCTGTCGGTGACGATGGCTACCAACACATTAACCCTCTGGGTTCCGGAAATTATTTGGGCGATTGTGCCACTGACGAATTTGCTGATCGTTGCAACGACAAACTAATAGGCGTTTACACTCACAAAGATGTAACTGCCGAGTACGTTGATGAATGGGGAAATCCCCTCGCACCCAAATTTGGTGAGGACTTCCAGGGGCACGGCAGCCATGTTGCCAGTACCGTTGCCGGTAACGTTCTGTATGATGTCGATGTCGTAGGCTCACAACTGGGCGGCGGACCTGGCAACCCGATTGGCGTGAAAATGCCAAAAATATCAGGGGTCGCACCACATGCCAACATCATCTCCTATCAAGTGTGTATGGTCAGCGGTGGCTGCTCCGGAGCAGCCATGCTCTTTGCGATTGAACAAGCCATTAAAGATGGGGTTGACGTCATCAACATGTCCATTGGTGGCAGCGAAAGCTTTCCATGGGATGACGCATTCGAAATGGCTTTCCTTTCAGCCAGAGAAGCTGGAGTCGCCGTTGCATTATCAGCCGGTAACTCCGGGGAAGCCTATGGCACAGACTCCCTGTACACTGTCGACCATACCTCTCCTTGGGCGTTAAATGTGGCAGCGACAACCCACGCCCGCTCAATAGTGATCGCTGACAAAGCACTGGATAATTTCATAGGCGGAGATGCCAGCCTGATGCCTGCCAGACTCGACGCAGCAGGGATATCGGATGCTTTCACGGGTCGCTTTGTTATTGCAGCCGATATGGGTGATGCACGTTGTAACTCCCCTTTCCCAGCAGGAACCTTTGAAGCAACTGACATCGTTGTGTGTGAACGAGGTGATATTGCCAGGGTTGAAAAAGCCGTAAACGTCGCCTCCGGTGGCGCGGGTGGTTTTGTACTTTACAACACCTGGAGTGAAGGTGATCAGGTGTCCAATGATACTTATGCAATTCCCGGCGTGCACATCACTGCTACCCAATGGTATGGCAACTGGCGCATTAAAGGACTGCAACCTTGGCTTCAGTCAGGCACAGATTTACAAGGCACCATTACAGCATCAACCGCAACTCGGGTGATAAATCCTGATGATGCAGATCAGCTCGCCAGTTTTTCTTCTCGTGGACCATCTAGCACAATAAGCGAACTCTTTTCGCCAGGTATTGCAGCTCCCGGCGTTGATATTTTCGCGGCGTGGAACGATGAAAATCCGCTGAACCCTCAGGCTGATACCCGTAACTACAATGCTATCAGTGGCACTTCAATGGCAAGTCCACATGTGGCAGGGGTTATGGCCTTGGTACGCCAGGCCAATCCAAGCTGGAGCGCCTCCGAAGTCCAGTCAGCATTGCAAATGACGGCTGACAGTCAAGCTATCAAAACTAAGCATCCACTTGATCAGAAGGTTGAAGTTGCTGGCCCTTATCGAGCTGGCCATGGTCTGGTAAATGTCGAACGCGCCATAAATAGCGGCCTTGTCATGGATGAAACTGCTGATAACTTCCGCAGAGCAAACCCACGCAATGGTGGCCAGGTTCGTGAGCTGAACCTACCACAATTGATAAACCAGGACTGTGGCTTAAGTTGCAGCTGGATCCGCACAGTAAAAGCAACCCGTGACGGTACCTGGAATGTTGAAGCAACCTATGCAGATCGCTCACCATTATATTGGGACTTTACTCTTGACCCAACGGCCAAAGTTACGGTTTCACCATCCAGCTTCACATTAAAAGCGGGTGAAACCATTGACTTAACTGTTACAAGTAAATTCCAAGAATCGGATATGGCTTGGTACGACGGTACAGTTCAAACCACATCCGGAGAAATTCAGTTTATTCCTGAAGACAGTACAGTTCCCGCAGGTCACTGGCCATTTTTGGCAACATATGCCGGAAAAACTTTGCCAAGCACTATCAATATCACAGCCCACGATGATCAGTCACAGTATGTCATTGCAAATGTGCCTTTTGGTGCCCCTGGCTCAAGCCTTTCAGGCGTTGCATATACCCCGGTGGAAGCCACTGTAACCGAGGTAACCCTGCCGCGTATGGGCTTTGGTTCACCGATGGTTGATGACGAGTTCTATTGGGATTTGACCAAACCAAACCTGAAAACAATCAAAGTGGAAGTACCGGAAAATACCGCCGTATTCCGTGCAGAATTGTTGGGAAGAACCGGTTCAGAAATAGATCATCCGTTAAATCAGTATTTGGATACAGACCTTTATATTTTCAGGGACTATAACAACGATGGCCGTCTGCACCAGTCCGAAGCAATTTGTGGCTCTATGTTAGGCCAGACCACAAAAGGTGAATACTGCGCGTTGGAAAATCCTGAAGATGGCGAGTACACCATCATGGTACTCAGCGCCTATCCACTATTTCCATGGGAGAACATAGACACAGTTGAGTTGGCACACGTTATTATTCCGAAGGAGCAGACTTCAGCGATAAGCCTTAACTTTGAAGAGACCGCTAAGCTTAACTCAACTCTGACCATCGACTGGAATATGGCGATGGAGCAAGGTAAGCGTTACTACTCTGCGGCAGCCATTGCCGCTGGGGATAACGCCGATGGTTCACTCGCGCTGGTACCGCTGCAGATCACCCGTGGTGTCAACAGCGTGTCTATCGAAAGCTCTCAGGATGCCGCGCGTATCGGTGACATTGTTGATTTGAGTGTAGTAGTACAACCTAATCTTTCTGGTAATGACCGAGCTATAGAACTCAGTGCGACGCTCTCAAATGGGTTAAAGCTAATCCCCGGTTCAATGACGACTGTTGACGGGCTCACCGAAACAGAAAATGGTTTTACGTTGGTCAGTACCCAACTTAACACTGTCGATAAGAAAACCGACTATAAAATCACCACAAGCCTTGAAGATAAAATGTGTCGCACACCACTCGACATTGATTATCCTGACGGCACCCCCGTTAATGGTGGTTATTTAGATTTGGCGAAATTCGGCTTCAATGTCACTTGGGGCAGTTTCTATGAAGTCAACCAATGGGGTTGGGGTAACTGGGTACACGATACCGAAATTCCATTAATAACTGGCACCATGGCGCCGTTTGATAATGCGGACTATTTTACCACTGACTCAATAATCCTAAGCTCAAAGGGCTGGTTACAGCTTGATACTCTGCAATATGACCCTTGGAGCCCCGTGCCAGGAGATTTTTACCTGGAGCTGCCTGCAAAAGAGTATTCTGTTCCGCCTGACTTTATCGTCGCACCTTTCTGGGGCGGGCTTGATGCAGCGGATCCAATGGCAATGTTCGGTTCACAAAAATGGAATCTCGCCAAATATGAGCCCAGCTGGGATATCAATCAAGAGAAAGGAGTCACACTTGCCTATGCCGATGATTACACCATTATCGAATGGAACAAAGCTGCCACCCATGACCAAAGTTGGGATGAAAGCTGGAATCAGCTCATTACACCACGTGATGACAGCTACGACTTCCAAGTATTCCTGAAAGCCAACACCAGTCATAAGCAGGGTGAATTTGAAATCATCATGGCCTATGACAACATTAGCTTTGCTGACGAAAAGGGAGAAGGTTCAATAGGTGTTCGTGGTTATAATGGCCCACGCGCTACTTACGGCCCGCTGAAAGGTTACACAGGCCAGAGTTATGCCTTTAATAACCTCACTGAAAAAGTACAAGATAACTTGGTTGTCTGTTACGACATCAGCGGCCCAAGTGACAGCATGATAATTGTCAACATGAAGGCAGAGGTCACCCACGACGCCCTTGGTGTAGATCAAACTGTCAAGATAATCGGTGATGTGGAAGGCATCGCGAACGCCAATGTTGAACAGGTTATCGCAGTGGCCTCAAACATCATTATCTCGCCAATCAGCGACAAGACAATGGATGAAAACACCACACTTACTGGTATCGTCGTTAACTATGCAGACAATGACGGTGGGTTATCGAAAAATACTATCACTGTCAGCGGAGATAACATTACTGCCATCGTCAATGGACACGGTTCAGGTGCGACCTTTGACATCACACCAGCAGCTGATTTCTGGGGTGAGACCATAGTGACAGTAACAGTTGCAGATAACTTGTTCCCTAACGACAAGAGTTCCACCAGCTTTACGCTGACAGTGAACTCAGACGGCGTGGAGCCAACACCTCCAACACCGGAAACTCCAACACCTCCATCCAAGAGTGGTGGCGGTAGTCTGGGCTTCCTGAGCCTGATGCTGCTCGGTCTGCTGGGTGCGGGTCGTCGCAGACACTAACCTGAGTCTTTGAACCAAAAAGGGCCTTCATCGAAGGCCCTTTTCATTATTTGCGTTCGCGCTGAGTGCGCTCAACTGACGGAGGCGACCTCTGCATCGGTCAGGTAACGCCACTCACCCGGCTTCAGAGCCAAGTCAAGCTCAATCGCGCCTATGGCTTCACGGTGCAGCCCCACCACCTTGTTACCCACGGCGGCAAACATCCGCTTTACCTGATGGTATTTGCCTTCAGTAATGCTGAGCAGGGCTTCGGTGTCCGCCAGGATCTCAAGCACTGCTGGCTTGGTCAGCCCTTCTTCACCATTAAGCTGCAGGCCATTGGAAAATACCTGCACCAAATCCGCGGTCAGCGGATCGGCCAGTTGCACCCGATAGCGCTTGGCACAGTCGCGCTTTGGGGAGGTAACCTTGTGGGACCACTGACCATCGTCAGTGATAAGCACAAGGCCGGTGGTATCGGCATCGAGTCTGCCGGCGATATGCAATTTATCGGCGCGGGCAATATCAAGCAAAGAAATCACCGACGGATAGTATTCGTCCAGGGTGGAGCAAATGGTGTCCACCGGCTTATTCAGCATCAAGTAACGGACTCCCACCAGCTCAAGGTGCTCGCCTTCAAGACATACCCGGGCACCGTCCGCTACTTTGAAGGCCGGATTTTTAACAACCTCACCATCGCAGGTTACATCACCACCGCTGATGGCTTTTTTTGCCAGTCCACGGCTCAGGTCGGTGGTTTCAGCCAGAAATTTATCCAGTCTCACAATCATCTATTCCGCAGTGAATTTTCGCCGCCATTATGCCGCGGCGACACTAAAAGGCAATGTCGACAATTTTGCTTACAACCCCTAACAAACTATTGTGGCCCCGCCCTTGTTTACATTCCCGCAAAAGCCTTAACATATCGGCCGGACATAAGCACAGTAACCGCCTGTTAACCGAACGAAATACTTAAAAATGTATCGAGCGCAGGCAAAACAACCAAGGAAAAGCAATGAGAAAAGTACTCATCGGGGGATTGTGTGCCTCGCTCATCATGGGTCTGGCCGCGTGCAATCAAGAAAAAGCTGCAGACGCCAAAGCGCCGGAAGTCGCCAAAACCGCAGCAGCTGAAGCCGTTGCCAAAGCCCTGGGCTCAGGTATTGATTTTGCCAATTTCGACAAAAGTATCCGTCCACAGGATGACTTCTATGACTATGTGAACGGCACTTGGGAAAAGAACACCGAGATCCCTGGCGATCGCACCAGCACCGGTGCCTTCTACGACCTGCGTGAAAAGTCACGCGATGACGTAAAAGCCATCATCGATGAAGTAGCCGCCACCCCCAACCTGAAAGAAGGCACTGACGAGCAGAAAGTAGCCGACTTATACCGCGCCTTTATGGATGTGGAAACCCTGAACAAACTGGGTATCACCCCCATACAGCCAGAGCTGGATGCCATCAAGGCCATTGCCAATACTGACGACCTGGTGAAGTTTTTCGCCCACAGCCAAATCGTTGGTGGTGGCACCCCAATGGCATTCTACATTGGTGTGGATGCCAAAGACTCAAGCCGCTACGCCACCCACCTGTGGCAATACGGTCTGAGCCTGCCAGAGAAAGATTACTACTTCAACGAAGATGAGCGCTTCGTGAAAATCCGCGACGCGTTTAAAGCTCACATCGAAAAGATGTACGAACTGGCTGGCATTACCGGCGGAAAAGAAGCCGCAGAGACAGTACTTAAGCTGGAAACTGCCATCGCCAACGCACACTGGAACGTGGTTGATGTACGCGACAGCACCAAAACCTACAACAAGTACCTGGTTGCCGACCTGCCAAAGCTGGCACCCGACATCAACTGGGGCCTGTATCTGGCTACATTGGGCGCAGACAAGCAAACCGACATCATCATCAACCAGCCAAGCTTTGTTGAAGGTCTGAATGCACTGGTGAAGAGTGAGTCGCTGGATAGCTGGAAAACCTACCTGCAATGGCAAACCCTGACACACGCCGCCGGTTACCTCACCGAAGCTCTGGATCAGGAAAACTTTGAGTTCTTCTCCAAAACACTGAACGGTCAGGCCGAACAACAGCCTCGCTGGAAGCGCGGCGTAGCCTCTGTCAACGGCATGCTGGGTGAAGTCGTTGGTATGGTGTATGTGAAGCGTCATTTTACCCCGGAAGCCAAAGCCCGCATGCAGGATTTGGTCGAGAATCTGCGCGGCGCTTACGGTAAGAGCATCGATGAACTTTCCTGGATGAGTGCCGACACCAAGGTGGCTGCCAAAGACAAGCTGGCCAAGTTCAACCCCAAGATTGGCTACCCCAACAAGTGGGAAGACTACAGTAAGTTGACCATCAAGGCCGATGATCTGGTGGGTAATGCCAAACGCGCATCAGCCCTTTCCCACGAAAAAGAACTGGCCAAACTGGGTGCCCCTATCGATCGCGATGAATGGCACATGACACCACAAACCGTGAACGCCTACTACAACCCAACCATGAACGAAATCGTGTTCCCTGCCGCTATCCTGCAGCCACCTTTCTTCAACATGGAAGCCGATGATGCGGTGAACTATGGTGGTATCGGCGCGGTTATCGGCCACGAAATGGGCCATGGTTTTGACGACCAGGGTGCCAAATTCGACGGTGAAGGCAACATGCGTGACTGGTGGACCGAGCAGGATCTGCAGGAGTTTGCTGCCCGTGGTAAGGCCCTGGTTGAGCAGTACAACGGCTATCAGGTGTTTGACGACCTGCACGTGAACGGCGAGCTGACCCTGGGCGAAAACATCGGTGACCTGTCTGGCGTGACCATCGCCTACAAGGCCTACAAGATGTCACTCAACGGCAAAGAAGCTCCGGTTATCGACGGTCTGACCGGCGACGAGCGCTTCTTCATCGGCTTTGCCCAAATATGGCGCGCCAAGATGAAAGAAGAAGCATTGCGTAACCGCGTGGCCACCGACCCGCACTCACCGGCCAAGTTCCGCGCCCTGGGTGCCCTGTCGAACATGCCTGAGTTCTACAGCACCTTCGATGTGAAAGAAGGCGACGCCATGTATCTGGCCCCTGAAAAGCGCGTGAAAATCTGGTAATCCAGACGCGCCCACAAGGGTAAAAATCAGTAAAAACTGATACAAATCAAGGGTGCCTCAGGGCGCCCTTTTTTTTATATCAGCGCATGGTTATACTCGGCTCACTATGCCAAGGAGCAATAAAAACAATGCATGAACTCATCGAACAACTACAAGAAATGAGTGAACAGGTTCCGGTACCGCTGGAACTGCCTTCATTTGATCAATTGATTGACGTGGAAGAAGAAATACTGATCCCACTGCCGTCCGAACTTAAAGAGTACCTGCTGCACGCCAGTGACGTGATTGTTGGCAGCCTTGAGCCAGTGACCGCCGCCGACCGTCAAAGCCACACCTTCCTGCCGGAAGTGGCCGCTTACGCCTGGTCCATTGGCCTGCCACGCGCCATGATCCCCATCTGCCAGAACGGCGATAACTTTTACTGTATCGATCAGGAAGGTCAGGTACACTACTGGGCCTTTGGCGACTTCACCGAAGACCAGTGGGACTCCTTCTGGGAATGGGCTGAAGACGTCTGGATGAACAGTTAATTACGGAAACCATCATGGCAAAAGAGATTGGCCTCAACGGCATCGAAATGCAGTACCTGAGGCTGTCACTGGGCCTGAGCCCTGCGCAGGCGGGCACAGTCACCGGCCACAGTGAAGATGAGGTGGTTGCCTGGGAAGCAGGCAGCACTGAAGCGCCCGGTCTGGCACAGAAAAAACTGCTGGATATCGACGAAGTGATTGAGATGCAGGTGCTGAACACCTCAGACGGCATCGAAGCCATGTTCAAAAAAGAGCCCAAGCGCCGCCTGGCCTTCGTGGTGTACCCCACGCAAGCGGTGTATGCCCAGTACAACCCGGAGTTTTTAAGCTCTCTGCCGCTGGCGGAGCTGTACAACACCTCAGCCTGGCGCATCAAAAAAGAGTGCCAATTGGTACTGGACGTGGAAGTCACCCTGGTGCCACTGGATGTGGAGAGCTACAAAGCCTTCCGTGAGCAGAACGGCCTCGGCGAAAGCCGTGAAAGCCGCGCCAAATGGGCTGCAGCACAGCTTAAATAAATTGCAGCTACTTGGTACAGTTTATAAAAAAACGGCATCCACAGGATGCCGTTTTATTAGGATAACTCATGATACTTAAATGGATTTATGCAAACATCATTTTGATTTCAGTACTTGCGAACTCTGTTGCTTGCGCTGCTACGGGTCTTCAGGAAAGAAATGAGCGACTAAAAACGCATCTTAACAAGGAGCTGGCGACAGACTTTCAGGGCGAAGTGCTGCTGCGCCAGCACGGCCGCCCCCTGTACCAGAGCTCACGGGCAACATCAGGTGAGGCCTATGCGACCAAGGGCAATCTTTATGTGATTGGTTCAATGTCAAAAACGGTGTTTGCCGCTTTCTATCTGGCGCAGCATGAAGCGCAGTTAAATCAGCCGCTGGATCAGAATTCCCTGCCGGCGATATTGCGACGGCCTGCGCCACTGACACCCTTGATGCTGCTCAGCCACACCTCCGGCATTAATCGGAATGGCAATGGATTGCATGACAAGAAACAAGGAGATAGGGCCGCATTTGTCTACAGTAATGCCAACTATCAGCTGCTCGCGACATTGCTATTCCCCGCCTCTTCAGGCGTTGAGCCCACTGTCCGTTCAAGCATTCCGGAAGATACCAAGCCAAGGCTCCAATCGGCGCTGAATACCTTTTTCAGCCGCCAACAGTTGGATATCCAGGCACAAACCGGTGAACTCAGTCAAATAATGGCCCGCGAACCCAGACTCAGGGCGGGCTTTCAAGAGCAGCTGACAGAAAATGGCCCCCAGCTCACCGTCACTGAACTCACCATTGCCGAGCCTGAACTTGCCTCTGGGTTCCTGATTGCCTCGGTGGACGGTATGGCGGATTTTCAGGACAGACTGTTTGGCGGCAAAACGCTGCTGCCATCGGCATTAAATGCCATGGTCACACCATGGGCAGAACGGGAGCATAGATGGGGCTCTCTTGGCTATGGGCTGGGGCTGCAAATAGCTCAGCAGCCACTGGAGTACAGCCACAGCGGCTATGTACCCGGTTATATGAGCCTGATGCTCTATTACCCCGAGAGCGGCCTGCAACTGGTGATGCTGGACAATGTCTCACGGGACCTTACCGATATGGAGCGCGCCTTTGCCAGAATGGACAGGCTCAGACAACTGGTGCGCGAGTATGCCAATAGCCTCTGAACGCGACGCCAGCAGTCGCACCCAGAGCCGGCCTTGGGTATAATTGCTGCATTCGGCATTTGCCACCAAATAAGCTCCTGAATCTGGACACCTATGACCAATAACGATATTTTGCGCCGTCTGCGCTTCGCCCTGGATATTAACGATGCAGGGATGGTGCAACTCTTTGCCCTGGTGCATCAGCCCATCACCGAAGATGCACTGCTGGCCATGCTGAAAAAAGACGATGAGCCGGGTTTTCGTCCCTGCACCGATAAAGAACTGTGTCAGTTCCTGGATGGACTTATCATCAGCCGCCGCGGCCTGAAGCCCGGCAGCGAAATACCCAGACCCACGCCGCTCGACAACAATCTGATTTTCAAAAAAATCCGTATTGCACTGGAGCTGAAAGAAGATGACATCCTCACCCTGCTGACCAAGGCTGGGTTTGATTTATCCAAATCGGAACTTGGCGCCATTTTCCGCAACCCCGACCACAGACACTATCGGCCATGTGGTAATCAGTTGCTGCGCAACTTCCTGAAAGGATTGTCGAAGCATCACCGCGGCCGTTAAGATTATAAGGCAGATCCATTTAGGTCGTTCGAACAGCGTTGAAAATACGCGTGTTGTCATACACGCGTATTTTTAACGTTTTTTACACATAAGCACGCGTGTTTAAAACGCTTATTTGTGAAAAAAACCACAATTCAACATCCACCCAAAGCTACAAAGATCACATTTCGTGATAGTCTTTACTGTTATTGACAGCCAACCGCTCATACCCAAAAAAGCAACCAAAAGGTAGCCCATGGACGATAACAAACGCCCGCTATATTTACCGTTCGCCGGTCCCGCCATTCTTGAGGCTCCGCTCATTAACAAAGGCAGTGCCTTTACCGAAGAAGAGCGTATGTTTTTCAACCTCGAGGGACTGTTACCTTATGCCATCGAAACCATCGAAGAACAGGCTTCCCGTGCCTACGATCAATTCAGAAGTTTCAGCAACGATCTGGACAAGCACATTTATTTGCGCAACATCCAGGACACCAACGAAACCCTGTTTTATCGGCTGGTTCAAAACAATATTGCCGAGATGATGCCCATCATTTACACCCCGACCGTAGGTTTGGCATGCGAACGTTTTTCTAAAAACTACCGCCGTAACCGGGGCTTGTTTATCTCCTACCCTAACAAGGACAGGATTGATGACATCCTCAACAACTCTACCCGTCATAAAGTGAAAATCATCGTTGTGACCGACGGCGAACGTATTCTGGGTCTGGGCGATCAGGGCATTGGTGGCATGGGGATCCCTATCGGTAAGCTATCTCTCTACACCAGCTGTGGTGGCATTAGCCCAGCTTACACCCTGCCCATCACTCTGGACGTTGGCACGGATAATCCACACCTGCTGGAAGATCCCATGTACATGGGATGGCGCCATCCACGTATTGGCGGCGACGAGTACAGCGAATTTATCGAAGCCTTTATGGAGGCCGTTTATCGCCGCTGGCCGGATGTATTGATCCAGTTTGAAGACTTTGCCCAGAAAAACGCCATGCCACTGCTGGACAAATACAAAGACAAATACTGCTGCTTCAATGACGATATTCAGGGCACTGCTGCAGTGACTGTAGGCTCATTGCTCGCCGCATGTAAAGCTGCCAACACCCAGCTCAGCGCTCAGCGCATCGTTTTCCTTGGTGCCGGCAGTGCCGGCTGTGGTATCGCCGAAGCCATAGTGGCGCAAATGGTGTCCGAAGGCATCAGCGACGAGCAGGCACGCAATCAGGTATTTATGGTCGACCGCTGGGGCCTGCTGCTCGATAACATGCCCAATTTGTTGCCGTTCCAACAAAAGCTGGCTCAAAAAGTTGACACCGTAAGTCAATGGTCGGACTTCAGCGACAACCTGTCGCTGCTCAATACCGTCAACAACGCAAAGCCAACCGTATTGATAGGTGTATCCGGTGCTCCGGGCCTGTTTACTGAAGAAATTATTCGCGCCATGCACAGCCATTGTGAGCGTCCCATAGTATTCCCACTATCCAACCCCACCAGCCGGGTTGAGGCTACACCAAAGGACATTCTGCATTGGACCAATGGTCAGGCATTGGTGGCCACCGGCAGCCCATTCGAGCCTGTGGTGGTGGACGATGTGACTTACGATATCGCCCAGTGCAACAACAGCTATATTTTCCCCGGTATCGGCCTTGGAGTGTTGGCATGCGGTGCCAAGCGGGTGTCTGATGAAATGCTGATGGCCTCAAGCCGGGCACTGGCCGAGTGCTCGCCGCTTGCCATTAATGGCACTGGCGCCCTATTGCCACCGCTGGAGGAAATCCATAAGGTCAGCAAGCATATTGCTTTTGCCGTGGCCAAGGTAGCGATAGCCCAGGGGCATGCACTGGATACCACTGATGAGTTGCTGGAGCAGTCCATTGAGGCAAACTTCTGGTATCCGGAATATCGCCGCTACAAGCGCACCTCATTCTGATCGCAACACCTCAAACCGTCTGCTTGATACAAACAATTAAAAACGCCCGGTTTAAGCCGGGCATTTTTTTATTAAATAGATTCAAGCCTATGACAGCCCCATCACCTCGCGCATACTGTTCAACATGCTGCGGTCAGTTCTGGCTTTCTTCAGCTTTTTCAAGCAGTCCTTTAATGAGGCCTCCGCCATACGGGCATAAAGCTCGCTATAATCCTGTTTAGCAATAGCTTCATCGGTATCCTGACGCTCAACGATGTCCTGCGCGAGGATGCTGAGTTGCAGCCATGCATTGGCAATATAAAAACCATGAAAACTACCGCGAGAGAACAAAGCGCTGGCACTCTGTGGCAAGCTATCCCAGGCACAACTGAATCTGTTGGCTTTATCTGCCAGCAATTCATCAAAAAGATCTTGATATGCCGCGAGCAAGGAGTCTGGCAACTTTTCAAGCACAATAACCCGACCAACGACACTGTTGGCCACTTCAAGAGCCTCTACTCGATAAGGCTCTGACAACTCAAACATGGGAATTTCCTTAAACGGTACCGGATACAAACCTGGGGGCATTGTCTCATATTCTGGGCAGATTTCACCGCCCCCAGCACTCCGGCCATGGCTGTGGCTGAGTCTGTCTGAATTTTGCATCACTTAGCCTGTAAGTACCCAATTCCACAAGCAGCAAAAGCTTCAGTAAAGCCCTGTTCCATCATCGCATCACGCCCAGCAAGCGTTACCATCAAACAGGCAGCCAGAATGTGCAGGGATAAGAACAAAATTCGGGAGTTATTAACAATTTGTTAGTAAATATCACTGCGTACGGTTATGATTTATCCTAAATAAAGATAATAACCACCTACAAAGCCTCCAATGACCCGAGTTTTGCTCTCCATACTGATTTTAGTCAGTGCGTTTACTGGCTTTCATATGCCTGCAGCTGCAGGAGAGTTAACGCTGGAGCAAATTGACGACATAATTCACATTCTTGAGACTGGTGAGTTAGACGACTTTGAGGAAACAAAAGCCAAAGTTGAGTTGTTGTCTGACAATATTTCCCCGGACGATCTTCCCCGCATGCTTAAACTCAAGCGCATGCAATGCTGGGTACACGATACCCTTGACGAAGCTGAACTGGCGAAAGCCATTATCTTTGCCAACACACAATTAGCCCTCCCTTCGGTTCAATCCGATGCAGCTGCTACCTCCGACCTCACCCTTTGCAGAGGCTGGATGCTGCAACTGAATGGCCAGATTTCAGAGGCTATGAATGACTACAACAAATCTGTAGCGCTGGCATACCAAACCGAAGACCCAAGACTGATTGCTGATTCCCGAAGTGTGCGCGGTGCACAGCTCTCCTATCAGGGGAATTTTGCTGATGCACTGGAAGATCTCATTACTGCTCAGCATCTGTATGAAAGTTTAAACCTGCAATATTGGGCACGCCTCAATCTGCTGGAACTTGCCACCAGCTATCGCCGCTTTGGCGATCCGACAACCGCTATCCGTTACTACAGGGAGTTACTGGAGAAGTACCAACAAACTAATGATAAATTGGGGATCATTAGTGTAAAGTCTGACATGGCCTTGGCCTATGAAACCATGAATGAGCCGGCTAAGGCGCTCACCATGTATCAGGAAGTGTTAAAAGGCAGGCAGGAGCATCCTGAAGAAGAAAATAAAGACATCAGTATTGCTGCTACCCGGATAAATATGGTCGGCACCCTGATAAAACTTTCCCGCTTTCAGGAAGCAAAAAACAATCTGGAATTGGCCTTCCCAATTATCAAACCGGAACACCAGGGCTTTTATGCTTATAAGCACTTATACCTGGCTCAGGTTTACCTCTCAGAAGGAGAGCCTGCCAAAGCTATGCCGTTACTGGAAAAGGCAGAAAAAAGCTTTCAGGATATTCAAAATAAGCGCGGACTGGCGGAACTTTATCTGAGCAAAAGTCAGACTTATGCGGCCTTAAAGGACTGGGCCAATGCCTTTTATGCACTCGAAATTCAGAACTCCATTCACGCCGAGCTTGATAACCAAATGCAGTCTCAGCGCACCACCGAAATGAGAACCCGCTTTGATACCGACCGCGTGGAGCGTGAAAACAAGCAATTGATTGAGTATCAGAAACTAAGGGAAAAAGAAATGCTTATCCTGCAGGAAAATAAAATCCTGCAGCTCACCATTATCGTTATGGCCGTATTTATTTTGAGCATAGTGTCTGTGTTTGCCTTTAAGCAGGCTCAACGTTCAAAAATTATGGAGCGTTTGGCGTTAACGGATCACCTTACCCAACTGGCAAACCGTCGCCATACCTACCACGAAGGTGAAGCACTATTCCGCACGGCCAAACAAGGGCAGCCACTCTCTGTTATTCTGTTCGATGCCGATCACTTCAAGAAAATCAACGACAACTTCGGTCACGAAATTGGCGACAAGGTATTGGTAGCCATGGCCAAAAGCTCCAGCAGCCAAATGCGCCGGGGTGATTTGGTTGGCCGGATAGGTGGAGAAGAGTTTCTTGCTTTACTGCCTAATACAACGCTTGAACAAGCAATGGAAATCGCTGAACGCTTAAGAATAAGTGTAGAAAATACTGACTTAACTGAGTTTGCCGAGGGTCTTGGCATGAGTATCAGCGCAGGTGTCGCGGCTTTTGATGCTGGCAAAGATAAAAATTTCTCTGCACTTATGAACAGAGCCGATCACGCCCTTTACATTGCAAAACACAATGGACGTAATAGGGTTGAAAAAAACCTTTAACGTTATGGTGTCAACCGCCATAAAATTTGGCTCTGAGCTGACTCTGGCACCAACTTGAACCATCGCTCATACAAGTGTGCAAAATGACCCTCTTGCTGAAACGCCTGCAACGCATATTGCCAGCGCTCAACCATTTCCCTGGATGTACCGCGGGAAAAGGCCAAATACAAGTCGATTCTCTCCAGCTCAGCCAAAGGCACTACGGCCATATCACCGCCACCAGCCTGAGCCAACAGCCTGCCAACCGTTAAATCCACCTGACACCAATACCTGACCCGGCTGGCCAGAAGTTGTCGCAAAGACTGTAGTGGATAGGTAGAAACTTCAACATTTTTGATATCTGCTTGCTGAAGTATACGTTCAGCCGGAGAACCCCGATAAACACCAATACTGCCCATGCGCGCCGCTTCCACAATGTTGGCCGGCGATGACTCATCGTCTGCCCGTTTATAGAGCATGATTTTTGCCGTCGCTATGGGTCCCACGAAATCAAACTGACTTCTGCGACTGTCTCTCAGGGCTGTGGAAAATAACAGCACATTCGAAGACTGACTGGCGATGTTAAAAGCTCTCGCCCAAGGCAATACTTCTATATCTGCAGAAATCCCGAGCCGCGACTTTAGCTGCTCAACCAATTCCACGGAAAACCCAGTAAGTCGCGAATTCTCAATAAAACTGAAAGGAGGTAATGGTTCTGTCAGGAGCCGAAGTGAATGTGTTCCCGGGTCAATGTCAGCATGATTGTCGTTATCATCGGCCCTGGCAGTCTCAATCATCAGCGGTGCGAATGAAATCAACACTGACATCATCAATGCGCTGAATATTGAGCCCTTCTGTGTCATTGCAGCTCCTTGGATACTCCGACATAACTTCATCATAGCTGCAGGAATCTTCGACCTCCAGCAGTCTCCTGACTGAAGTGTCAAAAGCTGTTATTATCTTCGGGCTTTCAGTCCAATTATCATGTCATGCCACCTAAGAACTCAATAACCAGTTCAGCCGCTTACAGTGAGCTTGCCCGTCAGATCAAAGACTGGGGAAGAAGTCTTGGCTTTGCCGACGTTGGCATTACCGATACCGACCTGACGGATGAAGAACCCAAATTCCTGGACTGGCTCACCAAGGGCTACCACGGCGAGATGGGCTATATGGAAAGCCATGGGTTGATGCGCGCCCGCCCGCAGGAACTGCACCCCGGCACCATCCGGGTCATTGCCGCACGCATGGATTACCTACCCGAGAACGCAGGTTTTGCCGCTAACCTGCGCGACCCCAATCTTGGCTATATTTCCCGCTATGCCGGTGGCCGTGACTATCACAAGCTGATGCGTAACCGACTCAAAAAACTTGGCGAGCAAATCGATGCCTGGCTTATTGAACGAGGCTTTACGCCGTCGAACTTTCGCCCCTTTGTTGATTCGGCTCCCATTCTTGAGCGGCCACTGGCGGAAAAAGCCGGTCTTGGCTGGACTGGCAAGCACTCACTTATGCTTAATCATCAGGCTGGCAGCTGGTTCTTTTTGGGAGAGCTACTGGTAAATCTGCCACTGCCTGTCGATATTCCCATTGCAGACGATTGCGGCACCTGCGTGGCCTGCATCAAAAGCTGCCCCACTGATGCCATAGTCGCTCCCTATGTGGTAGATGGCCGGCGCTGCATCTCCTATCTCACCATTGAACTTCAGGGTGCCATTCCAGAAGAATTCCGGCCCTTGATCGGCAACCGCATCTATGGTTGTGATGACTGTCAGCTGGCCTGCCCGGTCAACAGTGGCTCGCCGCTGTCAGCTGAAGCCGACTTTCAGACACGACAGCCACTCAAACTGCCATCGCTGCTGAGCCTGTTTGCCTGGGATGAGGCTACCTTTTTAAAGCAAACCGAGGGCAGCGCCATCCGCCGCATTGGTCATAAAAGGTGGCTGAGAAACATTGCTGTGGCACTGGGTAATGCGCCGGCAAATCCGGATATTCTGTGCGCGCTGAAGACTCGCCTTACGGATGTCGAGGTGGATGGAATGGTGGCCGAACACATTCATTGGGCCATCACCCGCCAACAAGGTGGCCTCACTACTGAGAGCCGCAGAACGGCGCGGCTGATCCGCGCCATTGAGAAAGGCATGCCAAGAGACGCCTAAGGCGTATCCAGGGTAAATCCGATTTTCACCGTCACCTGCCAATGGGCTATCACACCCGCTTCAAGGTGGCCGCGGGTCTCTATCACTTCGAACCAACGTAAATGATGCAGTGACTGCGCCGCCGCAGCCACTGCATTGCGAATGGCATCATCGCTGCTGAGGGGAGAGGAACCTGTGACTTCAATAATCTTGTAGACGTGATTCATGGCAAACCTCCTGTAAGCGGGAACGCAGCCCTGAAGCGCATCCCCTATATTGTTCCCTCAGTATAGCCCCTGATTTCATGGGTTAAGATTTAGCTCAGACGGCGACGCAGCTCGCGGGTGGCTTCCACCATATTGCGCAGCGCCGGCTCCACCTCATCCCAGGTACGGGTTTTAAGGCCACAGTCAGGATTTACCCACAGCTGACGCAGAGGAATACGTTTGGCGGCTCTTTCCATCAAGGCGACCATGGCTTCAACGTCCGGCGTATTGGGGGAGTGGATGTCGTACACGCCCGGACCAATTTCGGCTGGATACTCAAAGTCCTCAAAGGCGCGCAGCAACTCCATCGCCGAACGGCTGGTCTCTATGGTGATCACATCAGCATCCATGGCGGCTATGGCGGCTATGGTGTCGTTAAACTCGCTGTAGCACATGTGGGTGTGGATTTGGGTGTTATCCCGCACGCAGGCAGCGCTCAGCTTAAAGGAGTCCACTGCCCAGTCGAGATACGCCTGCCAGTCAGCGCGGCGCAGGGGTAACCCTTCGCGGAACGCTGGCTCGTCAATCTGGATAATGGCAATGCCTGAGCGCTCCAGATCCGCCACTTCATCGCGAATCGCCAGTGCAATTTGCTTACAGATAGTCTCGCGGCTGATATCTTCCCTGGCAAACGACCAATGCAGAATGGTCACAGGCCCGGTCAGCATGCCTTTCACCGGCTTGTCGGTCAGGCTCTGGGCGTACTCGGCCCAGTCGAGAGTCATCGGCCGAGGACGCGTTACATCGCCGTAAATCAATGGCGGTTTTACGCAGCGACTGCCATAACTCTGCACCCAGCCGTTTTTGGTAAAGCCAACACCGTCGAGCTGCTCACCAAAATACTCTACCATGTCATTACGCTCGGCCTCACCGTGCACCAACACATCTATGCCGAGTTTCAGCTGGCGGTCGATGGTATCGCGGCACACCTGCTTGAGCTGGTTATCGTACTCAAAGACGCTGATTTCACCTTTGCGCAAACGGCTTCTCAGTGCTCGAATGGCCGGGGTCTGCGGGAAAGAACCTATGGTAGTGGTTGGCAGCAGTGGCAGCTTAAGCCGCTGTTGCTGCTGTAGTTGACGGGCAGCAAACGCACTTTGACGCTCAAAATCGGCACTGGTGAGTGCATCCAGCCTGGCGGCCACCTCGGCATCGGCGGCCTGGGCGCGCTCGGCGCGGCGCGCCACACATTCGGCGACAATCGCCAAAGCTTCAGCGCCATTGGGTGCGGTCAGCAAGGTATCCAGGCTTCTTAGCTCCAGCAGCTTTTGCCTGGCGAAGGCAAGCTGGCGCTTGAGTTCAGGCCTAAGGGTAGTTTCCACATCGAGATCAACCGGCGTGTGCAGCAGCGAACAGGATATGGCGAGCCACAGGCGATCGCCAAGATCTCTGGCAACCGGCGCGATACGCTCGGCAATCACATCCAGGTCTGCGGCCCACACGTTGCGGCCATTAACAAGGCCCAGACTCAGCACCTGTTGCTGTCCAAGCCTTGGCAAAAAGACCTCAAGCTGCTCCGGCGCAGACACCAGATCCAAATGCAAGCCCGCCACCGGCAGCGCACCAATGATGTCAGCATGATGGGCCACTGAACCGTAGTAGCAGGTCAAAAGCAGCTTAACCGACACACAGGTAAAAGCCTGATATGCCGTGGCAAAGGCTGACTGCCAGCTTTCATCCAGATCCAGCGCCAGCACAGGCTCCTCAATTTGTACCCAGCTCACGCCCTGAGCGGCAAAGCGCGCCAGCAACTCAGCATAAGTATCCAGCAGCTGCGGCAACAGGCTTAATTTATCAAATTCACTGCCGTAAGCTTTCGACAAATACAGGAAAGACACCGGACCCAGGATGCAGGGTTTGGGGTCATAGCCAAGCGCTTTGACTTCTTCGACTTCGTCAAACAACTGAGTCCAGGCGATGGAAAAGGTTTGGTTGGCGTGAAGCTCAGGCACTATGTAGTGGTAATTGGTATTGAAATACTTGGTCATTTCCGCCGCTGCAGCAGCTTTGCCGCTTGGTGCCCGGCCTCGGGCAACCCTGAACAGGGTATCCAGATCCACCTTATCGCCATCGCGGTGGCGCAAAGGAATGGCATTTAAGGTCGCCGCCAGGGTCAGCACCTGATCGTAATAGGCAAAATCCCCTACCGGCAAACGTTCTACCCCAGCATCAGCCTGCCACTGCCAGTGGGTGTGACGCAGTGCCTTGGCCTGTGCCAGCAGCTCATTCCGGGACAACTCTCCACGCCAGTATTGCTCGAGGGCGAACTTCAGCTCACGGCGACGTCCTATCCGTGGAAAGCCAAGACTATTTAATTGCATATTGTATACCTTCTTGGTTTAATATGAACACAATTCAAAGAGGGACCCCTGTTAAACAAATTTTAATAGGCGTCTGGACGTCTAGAAGTTTATTGTGGTAGTCTTCTGGCAAGCAAACGAATTGCATTCACGGGCAACATGAACAAACTTCATGTGGAGTAGAGATGATAGAGCTAAGACACCTTCGCACCCTGATGGCACTGAAAGAGAGTGGCAGCCTTGCGGCTGCGGCCAAAAAGCGCTTTGTCACCCAGTCAGCTTTGTCTCATCAGATTAAAGAACTGGAAACCCGCATCAACTCGCCCGTGTTTGTGAGAAAGAGTAAACCTCTGTCCTTTACCCAGGAAGGTGCCAGATTGCTGAATCTGGCCGAAGAAATTCTGCCGCGGGTAATGGAAACAGAGTCAGTATTGAAAAAAGGTCTGGAGAGTGACGATAACCTTATTCGGGTTGGGATTGAATGCCACAGCTGCTTTCGCTGGTTGATGCCGGTGATGGAAGCCTTCCGGGCGGAATTCCCTGACTCAGACCTGGATCTCTCCAGTCGTCACCTGTTCGACTCCCTCAACGCGCTGGAATCCGGGGAGCTGGACATAGTGCTGACATCCGACCCTGTACCTGGCCACCAATTGGCTTATCAGCACCTGTTTGATTTTGAAGTGCGTCTGGCGGTTGCCAAAGAGCATCCTCTGGCCGATAAGCCACAGGTGCTGCCACGGGATCTGCAAGGACTGCCGATTATCAGCTATCCGGTACCACTGGAAAGACTTGACCTGTTCCGCTTGTTTCTGGAGCCGGCAGGCGTTACCCCGGGAGTGCAGAAAACCTGCGATCTCACCTCGGTACTGTTGCAACGCATCGCCTGCCAGGATGGTATTGGGGCCCTGCCAAGCTGGTCCATCAGCGAAGCACAGGGACTCAGCCTTACCAGCGTACGTCTCGGAGCAGAAGGCTTAAAACGCCCCCTGTTTGGCGCCTACCGCCGTGGGCACGCCAACTCAAGCAAGCTTCAGCGTTATCTGGAATTGGTCGCGGCCGAAGGAGTCGCAAAACAAAAGCAACCGCGCTAATAGTAAAAAAAGCCTGCTTAAGCAGGCTTTTTACTATTGGTTACAACGGGTTAAGCAGCAAGCCGCGCATCGATAATATTCGGCGCAGCACCAGCCCGGCAGAATTGGGATTACGGGTTTGCCTCAGATTATGGGCAATCATAAACTCATCTTTTAGCTCTTCATCCAGCCCAAGAGAATCGAATGCTTCCAGTGTTAGCGTTTGTTGTTGATTATCAATAATTTCTTTAATAACACTCAGTGGAATAGACTTCTGCGATTCCGCATTAAGATAAGCGAAGGCGGTCAACGCAATAATCTGCCCAAACACGCTGAATAAGGCTAACGTCTGGACTTCGTCCGGATCAATTTGACTGTTGATGTCCTTGAGACTGTCAACGGCAGCCGCAGCAATACTCTCGGTTAAGCGCCAATAACCTTGCACCAGCTTTTTGTAAGGCTCAGGCAATTCATCAAGCCGCTCTTTAAGATAAAAACTGAACGCGTAACGATAAATATTGACCTGACCCAGGCGGATTAAGGCATCCTTCAGGCTGCGGTTCTTACTATTGTTAGCCACACCAGCGGCGTGAGCCGTAGTACTGCGCCACAACAAGTGTGCTGCAAGCGCGGGATCGCTGGAAATGATATCCACTACGTTACGCACATCACCATCGGCAATGATGGCCTTTTTCAGTGGTATAAGGATCCCACGGCGACCAATGACCTGTTCTTCATTGGCTATGATCGCCCTGATTTGAGAAAACACCTGATGCACAAGCTCAGTCATGAATCCAACCTATTATTTTCCGGGCTATTACAACCTGACCCAACAACCGACCCGGTGATTATTATCTGGGAATTTACCCATAAAATCCCGTTCCCGGTCAAGTTGATTTCCCCCAGGGTTCACATTTTTATCTTCTGTCCATCAAAACGCACCGCTCTCACTGGCCAAACGGTAAATATCGTCTGCCAAAGCCCGATACCCAGCGTCATTTAAATGTACGGTGTCCGATTTCATGGCGCTGTCTTGCAGTAATTCAGACAACGACTTATCCAACAGCGGAAGTGAAAACTCTTCCGCTAACTCCCTGTATAGCGTGGGCGGCGACAATAACAACTGCTTTTCCGGCACCGCAATTAACAATACCGCTATTTGTCTTGCACGAGCTTCCCTAATCATAGCTGCCAAATTGGTTTTCAGCGCTGCTTTGTCGAGGTTTCTGAGGATATCATTGCCACCTTCCAGCAGTATCACCATATCCGGAGCAGCCTCATCCAACACGTCGGCAAAACGTGCCAGGCCTTGCGCACTCGTTTCACCGGAAACGCCAGCATTGATGACTTCACAGCCACAAAAATTTGCCAGATGCGCCGGATAATCCCCTTCATCAGAGGCACCAACCCCCAACGTCAGACTATCACCAAAAGCCAATATTCTTGCGTGCTCTCCCAAATAAGGCAGACGTGGCCCGCCGCAAGCGGTTAGTAACATCAAGATGGCAACACAATAAATCCAGCGCACTATGCTCTCCCATGGCTATCCCACGCCCAGAGTTTATCTGTTATCGCCGAAAAAAAAGCCGGATACAAGTCCGGCTTTTTGTTTTCAAGTATTTATCAGTATCGCAGGCTTAACGTCAGGCTCACTCTGCGGCCTTCGCCGGGGTAGAAACCACTACCCCATTCGCTGTAGTAGCCGGAGGCAGCGTATTGCTCATCAAACAGGTTATCCACCCGCAGACTGGCGTTAACGCCATCAATATCAAAATTCAGTGCCACATTGGCAAGCCAAAATGCATCCAGCTGGTTCGCTGCATTGGCATTGTCACCTTCAATGAAACGGCTGCCGGTATAACTGGCATCAAGATACAGTTGCCAATGCTCTGCAACATCCAGACCTGCAAAGGCACGACCACTGTGTTTTGCCACCCAGGACAATGCCTTGCCATCGTTGGAACCAGCCGTAAATTCCGCATCTGTGTACTGATAATCCAGCCCAAACTTCAGGGACTCAGTGACCTGCCAGTCCCAGTCCAGCATGGCACCATAGCGGCGGGACTTATCTGCATTGACGTTGGAACCTGGGAAAAAGCCGCCGGTTGGCGTATCTGCGCTTGGGTCAAATACAATTTCATCTTCCAGAGACAGGCGATAGAGGCTCAGACGCAGCCCGTGTGCGTTGCCCAAATAGTCCCAACCGGCTTCATAGCTTCGACCGGTTTGTGGCTTTAAACTGCCCTGTGAGGTGTACGCCTGCTCATCCACTTTGGCAAAACGGAAGTTATCCTCAGCGCGCAAATAAAAGCGACTGGCAGCCGATGGACGATAGTTAATACCAAACTCCAGCGCGTGGGCATCGTTATCCAAATCACCACCTGCAGGGAAGGTGTTGCCATCACGAATATCGTCGGTCACTTCGGCGTAACGACCACCCACCACGTAGCTTAGCTGCTCAGTAAGGGGCACACTGGCCTGCACAAAACCGGCCCATAGTTTCTGGGTATTACCTCTGTTCATGTAAGCAGACTCAAACTCAGACTCGCCGCGGGACAAGTCAAAGCCCGTGATAAGCTTCAGCTCTCCGGCGCGTGTCTGATACTTGCCGATGGCCTTTGGCGAGAGTGCCAACAACGAACGCCCGGTTGCACCCTGACCACCCCAACTGATGTAGTTCACCTGGGTGTCACTGTAATCCACATCGGCACCCAGATCCCAGTGATCAGTCAACTGATGTTGATAGCCACTGCGGACAGCCTTGGTGATTTCATGTTGATAATCAGTGGCATTGAATTCATTCGCCTGACGAGGGTTGTCATCAAGCTGAGCTTCATTCAGAGAACCTGCCAGCAGCCTGTCATTGTCGAAATAAGCCGTTTCGGCGAAAAACTGATTGGCATCACCACGGTATTCAAGCCGACCAAGCACACTGCCCGTCTCGCTCTTTGCATGGTCGCGGTAGTTATCGCTCTTATCGAAATGGCCGCCGATAAAGGCATGCCAACCACCGCCAATGTCAGTGGCAAAGTCGGCCGACGCGTTCAGGCTGTTAAAACTGCCACCGCCAATGCTGGCGCCGCCGCTTTGGCCTTCTGGGCGCTTGGTAATAATATTAATCACGCCACCTACGGCCTGGTCGCCGTAAAGCACCCCAGCACTGCCGGAGAGGATTTCAATCCGCTCAATTTGACTGACAGACACGGCAGACAAACTGGGGGCGGCGATGTCAATATTATTCAAACGGCGGCCGTCGACCAGAATCAGAGTGTTACTGGCAGCCTGGCCTGCGCCAAAGCCACGCATGGCAAACACAGGGCCAGTGCCACTGTCACTCACCTGAATACCGCTTTGCCCACGCAGTAAACCCGCCAAATCGGTAGCACCAACAAGGGCAATATCGTCGGCGGTGATCACGGCCACATTGGCTGCAATATTCAATGGAGTGTCGAGCTTGCGGCCAATCACGACCAGATGCTCATCAGTCGCAGACCGAATAATGTCAACATCAGCGGTTGCCGTATTGGAAGGGGATGCAGCGAAAGCCACAGGCGCAAGCACTGCGCTCACAGCCAGTGCGATGAAAGAAAGTTTGGTTCCCATTTTCCTTATTCTCCTTCAAGGGAAACGGGGCAGGTTGTCGGCAGCCCCTATAGAGCCACATGTGCGGATCTGCCCACCGAAATCCACAACAAATCCTCATTTGGGCCGGTCTCCGGACTCAGGCTCAATGCCATTACCGTTGCGGGGGCAGTGTCGGAATTCCACCGACTTCCCGATTCTCCCGCGATAGCGGGCACCCAAAGGGTTGACGTAAAAAAACCGCCCGAACGGGTCGGGCGGCGCATTATAGACGTCTAAACGTATAAAAGTCTAATTTGTTAACTAGTGGGGAGCATCTTTCACTGCAACCTGAGTGGTAACATAGGGGCAATAAATTCCTGATAATTGCTCGGCGTCACTGGCACGTTACCCGAGGAAAACACTTCCATACGCATCGATTTATGTAACAACATCAGCTGCCCCGGACGCTGGAAAACGCTGTAGTAACCTGCCTCTCCAGCAGGCTCAGACACAAACGATGGCTGATTCTCCAAAGATTTATGCAGCGCGGGCATTTTGCTGCAAGCCAAAATAGCATGATAGCCTCTTTGACCATCAATCTGGGTTTCCCCTAACTTCTCGTATGATGAGTCTCCCTGGCAACTTTGTTGATATTGCTGTGCCAATCCATCCAAAAACTCTTCGGGAGTGGTTCCATTCGTCGCCAATCTGAAGCTTTGCACGCAAATCAGCGCCCCCCATTCGTTAAGACTATCCGTAGCAGGAACAAATTCAGCACTGGTCATGTCTCCCCTAACCTCCTGTTCGGCCAGTCTCCACCCTTGTGGCAATTCAAAGGAAAAAGGCACTTCAAACAAAGACAGAGCCTGCGTCTGAGCCTGAGCACTTACGCCAACAAGTAAAGTTAACACACTGAAAATATAGCGAATCATAATCAACTTCCGTGAAATCTATGCAGCTTCATCCTGAATAAGTCCCGCATGCTGAGCACCAAATCTTTCAGCCAATGTCAGAATAAAAACCACCATAACCAGAATCAATCAATAGTCATTCCAGCTACTCAAAACCAACCCGATATGGTGTTACATCGTTTTTACACCATGGCTACCAGCGGCCAACACTTTACCACAGCGAATGCATTTTCAAAGTCAAATATTCCGCATGACTGCTGGCAAACCTAAGCCAGTAAGTCTTGTGAATTTAGCCAACCCGAGCCTCCTCTGTCAGACATTTTGCCGTCCCTCGGGTACTGATGTTTTGTCACTGAAAGGTATATAGTGAGCGTTTTGCCGCCGATGCAGGGAGAAGGCCAATGGCGAAGCTCAGTGGAATACATATCTATCCGGTCAAGTCCATGGCAACACAGCGACTGTCTCAGGCGCGGGTCTGCAAAGAAGGACTGGCCGGAGATCGCCGTTTTATCGTGGTTCGGCCGAATGGCGAGTTCATTACGGCCAGAACCCATCCGTTACTACAACAAATCCAGCCGCTTGGAACCGACGAGGCCATTCAGTCCGGCGAACTCTGGCTCAGATTTGCAGGCAAACCGGATCTGCGTGTACAAGCATCAGCCTTTCAACGCACCCAGATACCAACCCGAGTCTGGAAAGACAACTTCAATGGTCTGGCCACCAATCCACTTGCCGACGCCTGGGTGTCGTCCATTTTAGGCGAAAACGCCCGGCTGTTATGGCTTGGCGAAACCTCCGACCGCTACCGCGAGAAGCTTGGCACCACCGTCAGTTTTGCCGATGGTTACCCACTGCTGCTGATCAGCGAAGCTTCACTTGAAGATCTCAATTTACGGTCCGACGCCATCAGCCAGATGAGCCAATTTCGCACCAATTTGGTGGTTTCAGACACCCGCGCCTTCGAAGAGGATACCTGGAAGCGTATTCGCATTGGTGAGGTAGAGTTTGATGTGGCCAAGCCCTGTGGCCGCTGCGTAATGACCACTGTGCTACCGGGCACTGCCAGCTTCCATCCACAGGGGGAGCCACTGTCAACCCTGAGTAAGTTTCGCAAAAGTGCCAGCGGCGAAGTGAATTTCGGTCAGAACTTGATTGCCCTGAATGAAGGCATCATCCGTGAGGGTGATACCATAGAGGTGCTGAAAACCCAGGAAAGCGAACATTATCGCAATCTCGCGCCGGCCAAACGCGCTATGGTGCTCACAGAAAAGCGCACCATAGCCCGTGATTTCTGTGCCTTTGCATTCAAAGCCGCCGACAACAAGCCGCTGCCGGGTTTCCTGCCGGGCCAGCATCTGGTATTTGCCATCGACATCGACGGCGAGCGCCATATTCGCCGCTACAGCCTGACCCATGCTGCGGGAGACGGCCTGTACCATATCGCGGTGAAACGCACCGAAGGCGGGCATATTTCCAACTGGTTACACGACGAACTGGCGATTGGAGACACCGTACTCTGCGGCCGCCCCGAAGGACGCTTCAGCCCCAGGGCAGGCAAAGCGCTGCTGCTTATCAGCGCAGGCTCTGGCATCACACCCATGCTGGCGATGGCGCGCACCGCCCAGCTTAAGGCCCATCAGCAAGGCGCTGCACCAACGGATGCCAAGCCGCTGTCCCATATTTATTTTATCCATCAATGTCGCAGCCGGGAGGACATCCCGGAAGCCGACGCGCTGACAGAAATGCACGCCAGCGGCATGACGCTGGAACTCTGGCTGACCCAGGCCGATGACAAATGGCAAGGCAACCGTGGTCGCTGGCAAGCTGGTCAATCCCAATCCATTCGCCACCTTGCTGCCGCAGTATCCGGCACCGAAGCCTATATTTGCGGACCACTGGGCTTCATGCAGCATGCGGAAGCCGAGCTTCAATCTCTGGGCTTATCTCAGGCGCAAATCCACAGCGAGAGCTTTGGCGGCCTTGCGACACCCGCCGCCAGAGAAAAGAAGTCAGTGAGCATTCGCATTAATGGCAAGGCTTTTCAGGGAAACAACCAAACCAGCCTGTTGGCACAGGCCGAAGCACAGGGCATCAGTATTCCCTGGTCCTGCCGTGCAGGAATATGTGGCAGCTGTAAATGCCGCTTAGTCAGCGGCGAGGTGGCGCAGCACAAAGCGGAGGCTTTATCAGAGCAAGAACAAGACGCAGGGCTTATTCTGGCCTGCTGCGCCGTGCCGGTTGACGATGTGGAAATCAACCTGAGTTAACTGTCTGACGCCAATAAAAAGGCAGCCATCGGGCTGCCTTTTCAGTTTTGATACCTGATTGGTATCAGGTTCGCAGTTTGGCCAACTCACCATCCTGGCGCCCAACCAACTTGGCAAGGCTTTCGCTGCTTCCGCGGGCACGCTCAGCAAGCTGCATCAACTCGGCGGCCGAATCCGAAATGCCGGTAATGTTACGGCTCACTTCTTCGGTGACTGAGCTTTGCTCCTCGGCTGCGGTGGCGATTTGAGTCACCTGATTGGAGATTTCGTTAATACGCTCCACCATGGACGACAACGCCTCAAACGCTCTCTCGGTTTGAGCTGTGGCCTGCTCAGCCAAAACCACTCCGTTGTCGATAATGTTGGTGGCGCCGCTTACTTCCTGCTGCAACGCATCAATCAGCCTGCCAATATCATCGGTGGAGGCCTGGGTTTTGGATGCCAGCGAGCGCACCTCATCAGCAACCACCGCAAAGCCACGCCCCTGCTCGCCGGCACGGGCAGCTTCAATGGCCGCATTCAGTGCCAGCAAGTTGGTTTGCGCCGCGATGGCACTGATCACTTCCAAAATCTTACTGATATTGGTACTGCTGTCTGCCACCTTGCCCACGGCAATTTTCGCCTGCTGAGACTCATTGGCCATGGTAGAGACCAATTTCACCGCTTCGGTCAGGCTTTCCTGACTTTGCCTGACCTGTGATGTCATGGCGGATGATTCAGTTGCTGTCTGCTCTGACGCATTGGCCACTTCCTGCGCTGTATGGCTCATTTCATTTACCGCAGTGACAACACTTTCAATCTCACTGTATTGCCGATTGACACTCTGCTTGGTGAGCTCTGCAATATCGGCCGTTACCTTACTTTCCTTTCTGGACTCAGCAGCAACTGACTTAAGATCGCTGATAAGTCCATGGAGCTTGCCGATAAAAGCATTAAAGCCGTCGCCAAGTGCAATCAGTTCAGCATGTTCTTCCACCTTCAACTGTTGGGTCAAATCCCCTTCAGCGCTGGCCAGTTGACTTACCCTGTGCTGAATTTGCTGTATTGGCGCGACAACACTTCGAATGAACAGTGCCACTATCACCACGGCAACGGCCGCAACGGCAATCCCCAACAGCAATACAAACCGCCCCATCCCCGAGGCCATGGCTTCCATACTGTCATGAACCTTATGGGCGCTGGCAAAAGCAATGTCACGGGGCACTTCAATGCTCAGCAGCCACTGACTGCCGGAAAGCGGAATATCTATGGGGTAGCCAACAATCAGACTCTCATCATTAAGAAGGTAACCACTGCCCTGACCCAAAGCCAATATTTGCTGTGCCAAGGATTTGTTAACGACCTCAGCCAGCGGGCGCGCTTTCTTATCATAGTGGCTGGCTGCAACTATCAATCCTTTGCCCGAAAGCAGGGTTACTTTAGCCTGCCCCTGATAGAGACTGGCAGATAACTCCTGAATCATCTTTTGGAACACAGGCAAATTCAAATCGACCCCAACCACACCAATAAAACGCCCTGCCCGCAATACCGGTACTGTCAGGGAAGTCATCAGCATGTTGTTACCAGGCTCAATTTCGTAGAGGTAGGGCTCCATCAGGCAAGGCTTTTTGCTGTCCTTGGCACACAGATACCACTCGGCCTCGCGCAGGCCAAACTCATTGAGGGTATCGACGTATTTTTCACTGGCATCATCCACCTGCTGCTGAGTGATGCTGCCATCATCATTACGATAAAAGTACACTTCCAGAGTACCGGCTTCAGCCACCGAGTGCATCAGTCCGGATGCGGTAAATTCGGCATCCCGGCCATCAAAGCCATTGGGTTCGAACTGGGAGTACATAGAGGATATTTGTTTATTTTTATTCAATATGCTCCCCACGGCGGCCTGAACCGCATCCCGGCTTATTCCCCGGCTAAGGGAGTCATCTTCCATCATGGCAGAAAAAGAATAAGGAATTCGGTAGGCTTCGTTGATAAAGGCCGCTACCTTTTCGCCATAACGTCCGGCACTGGCGGTCAATTTAGTTCTGATTTCATCGTTCAGAGCTTGATCAACTTCGACTGAAAGTTCTTCGGTTTCGGAAGATAAGGTTGTCCAAAGGCTGATGGACATAATAGCTACCGTGGCAAGAAACAGCGCCGAGGTCATCCAAAGCAGCTTCTGTCGCAAAGGAAGTTTTTTCATGGTTTTCCCCAAAAAATCCTAAAAAGGCTTGTCTGAGTATAGTAGGTACGAGCCTCCCTGCCCTGTAAGGTCTTGCGCAATAACACCAATTCCCAATAAAAAGCGGCCCTACACGGGCCGCCTTTACTAACACTAGTTGCCTAGAACGGTCTCGAAGCATTCGGCCATGATTTCAAGCCCACGCTGGATTTGTTCATCCGGTGCCGTGATGGGCACCAAAATCCGCAGCACGTTGCCGTAAGTTCCGCATGACAGCAGGATAAGGCCACGGTTACGCGCCTCTGTGAGAACCTGTGGGCAGTACTGAGGAGCTGGTTTGCCGTTCTCCATCAGCTCAATGGCAATCATCGAGCCCAGACCACGTACCTCGGCGATTTGCGGATAACGGCTGGCAAGTTCACCGATGGCTGACTTAATGGTCTGGCCAATGGCGTTGGAGCGCTCAAGCAGCTTTTCCTGCTCAAACACTTCAATCACCGCCAGCGCAGCGGCACAGGCCAGCGGGCTGCCGCCGTAGGTGCCACCAAGGCCACCTGGGCCAATGGCGTCCATGACTTCGGCACGGCCGGTAATACCGGACAGCGGGAAGCCACCGGCAATGGACTTGGCAAAAGTGGTAATGTCCGGCGCCACACCCATTTGTTCCATGGCGAAGAAAGTGCCGGTACGGCCAGCGCCTGTTTGCACTTCATCGGCAATCAGCATGATGCCTTCACGATCACACAGCTCACGCAGACGCTTCATAAAGCTGGGGGTGGCCGCATAAAAACCACCCTCACCCTGAACTGGTTCAAGAATAATGGCGGCAATATCGCCTGGCTCAGCGTCGTTCTTGAAAATGCGGTCGATGGAAGCCATGGCATCGTCTTCGCTCACCCCGTGCAGTTCACAGGGGAATTCGGCGCGAAACACATTGGCCTGCATCAGCCCCATGCCCTTGCTGTAGGGTGCCACTTTACCGGTCAGCGCCAATGCCGCCATGGTGCGGCCATGGTAGCCCGAGGTAAAGGCAATCACCCCGGCACGCTTGGTGTAGGCGCGAGCCACCTTGATGGCGTTTTCCACCGCTTCAGAGCCACTGGTAAACAATGCCGACTTCTTGGCGAAGTCACCGGGCACCAGTTGGTTCAGCTTCTCACACACGGCCACGTAGCTTTCATAGCCCAGCACCATAAAACAGGTGTGAGAAAACTTCTCAAGCTGCTCGGCAACGGCAGCCTTCACTTTAGGGTGCAGGTGGCCGGTGTTCAGCACCGCAATACCGCCGGCAAAGTCGATATACTCGCGGCCTTCCACGTCCCACACGGTGGCGTTTTCGGCGCGATCGGTGAACACAGGGTGGATTTGGCCAACACCACCGGCTACAGCAGCGCGGCGACGAACCATCAAAGAATCATTGGTCAAGCTCATAACGTTCTCCTGTTTGGCCGGTCACACCGACAGACAGATATATTTGATTTCTACATACTCATCGATGCCGTACTTGGAGCCTTCACGCCCCAGCCCCGATGATTTCATGCCGCCAAAGGGGGCTACTTCTGTTGAAATAAGCCCGGTATTCACACCTACCATGCCGTATTCCAGTGCCTCGGCTACCTTCCAGATAAGGGAAATATCGCGGCCATAGAAGTAGGCAGCCAGTCCAAACTCAGTATCGTTGGCCTGACGAATCACATCGTCAACATCGCTGAAGCGAAACAGCGGTGCCAGCGGGCCAAAGGTTTCCTCGCGGGCCACCTTCATGCTGGCATCCACGTTGGTCACAATGGCAGGCTCCATAAAGTTGCCACCCAGCGGTTTGCCGCCGGCAACCAGGGTCGCGCCTTTATCCAGCGCGTCCTTTAGATGCCCCTGCACCTTCTCAAGTGCGGCTGAGTTGATAAGCGGGCCTGTGGTCACGCCAGGTTCGGCGCCATTGCCCACCTTGAGCTTGGCCACGGCAGCGGCGAGCTTCTCGGCAAAGGCATCGTACACACCGTCCTGCACATAGAGGCGGTTGGCACAGACACAGGTTTGACCCGCGTTGCGGTATTTGGAAATCATGGCACCTTCAACTGCCGCATCCAAATCCGCATCGTTAAACACGATAAAGGGTGCGTTACCGCCCAGCTCCAGCGAGACTTTTTTCAGCGTCGGCGCGCACTGCTGCATCAGCTTGATACCAACACCGGTGGAACCGGTGAAGGACAACTTACGCACCACAGGGTTTTCGCAAAGCTCGTTGCCAATCGCTACTGCATCACCGGTAACCACGCTGAAAACCCCGGCAGGAATACCAGCTTCCTCGGCAAGCTCAGCCAGTGCCAGTGCGGTGAAAGGTGTCTGCGGCGCAGGTTTTACTATCATGGTGCAGCCTGCGGCCAGCGCGGGCCCGGCCTTGCGGGTAATCATGGCTGCCGGGAAGTTCCACGGCGTAATGGCCGCAGTAACACCCACGCCCTGCTTAATCACCATGATGCGCTTGTCGCCCTGATGGCCGGGTATGGTATCGCCATACAAACGCTTGGCTTCTTCGGCAAACCATTCGATAAAGGACGCGGCATACACCACCTCGCCCCTGGCTTCGGCCAAAGGCTTACCCTGCTCTGTGGTCATCATCAGCGCCAGATCATCGGCGTTTTCCAACATCAGCTCATACCAGCGGCGCAGTTTGGCACCACGTTCCTTGGCGGTAAGCGCACGCCAGGCGGGCAACGCCGCCTCCGCAGCGGCAATGGCCTCGCGGGTTTCATCACGCCCCATCACAGGCACAGAGGCAATGGCCTCATTGGAAGCCGGATTAGCGATAGTGACCGTTTCGCCCGAAAGGGCATCGCGCCACTCGCCGTTTACATAACACTGGTTTTTCAAAAGTGAAGGACGTTTGAGCTGCACAGCTGACTCCTTGTTACTTGTTACTGGGCACTTACGCCGTGAATACTGTTAAATGCCAAGCTTATCGCGCATGGTGTAATACCAGGCACCGATGGCACTGAAGGGGATCCGCATCGCATGGCCGCCGGGGAACGGATAATGAGGCAACTCAGCAAACACATCGAAGCGGGTGGCCTGTCCATTGAGCACTTCAGCAATCAGCTTGCCCGCCAGATGGGTGTAGGTCACACCATGGCCACTGCAACCCTGAGAGTAATAGATGTTCTTGCCGATACGACCCACCTGCGGCAGACGCGAAAGCGTCAACAGGAAGTTACCTGTCCAGGTAAAGTCGATGCGAACATCCTTAAGCTGTGGAAAGGTTTTCAACATCTTGGGCAAGATGATTGATTTTATATTGTCCGGGTCACGGGCGCCGTAAACCACGCCGCCACCGTAAATCAGACGCTTGTCGCCGGAGAGACGGAAATAATCCAGCAGGTAGTTACAGTCTTCCACACAATAGTCCTGTGGCAGCAGGCTTTTTGCCATCTCATCGCTCAGGGGCTCAGTAGTAATCACCTGGGTGCCGCAGGGCATGGACTTGGCCATCAGCTCAGGCATCAGCTTGCCAAGGTAAGCATTACCGGCCACCACCACAAAACGGGCCTTCACCTGACCAAACTCTGTCTTAACGATGGCGGGCTCGCCTTCCACTACATCGAGCACGGCTGAGTCTTCAAAGATTTTACCGCCGAGGCTTTCCACCGCACGGGCCTCGCCCAGCGCCAAATTCAACGGATGAATGTGACCACCGCTCTTATCCAGCATACCGCCGACGTAACGTTCAGTATTCACCACATTACGGATACCGGCTTCATCGAGAATTTCCAGCTGATTGGTATGGCCGTGAGACTCCCACAGTGCTTTTTGCGCTTTGAGGTGTCCCATCTGCTTCTGGTTGAGTGCAGCAAACACGCCGCCGTTTTTCAGATCGCAGTCAATATTGTATTTTTCGATGCGATCGCGAATGATACGACCGCCTTCAAATGCCATTTCACCGAACAGCTTGCCCTTTTCCTTGCCAACGGTTTTTTCAATGACATCAATGTCCCGGCTATAGCTGTTAACAATTTGGCCGCCATTGCGACCCGAGGCGCCCCAACCAATTCGGGCCGCCTCCAAAACCACGACCTTGAAACCACTTTCAAGCAAATGCAATGCCGAGGACAGACCCGTGTAGCCTGCGCCTATAACACACACGTCGGTTTCAAGATGCTCCTCAAGGCGAGGACGAATGCGGGTGTCATTGGCGGAAGCGGCATAGTAGGACTCGGTATGAGGTGTAGCAGACATGATGCTTCCTTCTTTCTTATGTTCATTATTTTAAACAACCAACCCATCCTACACCTTCGACAAGGGAAACTCTAGCCGTATTTGCCGAATATCTTGCATATTTGTTGAATATATTAAACAAACAAAAACGGCCGCTTGCGCGACCGTTTATTGGTAAATCCAAGTACAGTGAAACTCTACTCCATGGCGGCCTTGGCCTTTTTCTCTGCCCGGCGGGCAAAATACCAGGACAGGAAAGCCATCAGGGATACCGCGAGAATGATTAACGTCGCCAGGGCGTTTATTTTGGGTGATACCCCTAAACGCACCGAGGAGAACACCACCATCGGCAGCGTGGTTGCACCTGGGCCGGAAGCAAAGCTGGCAATCACCAGGTCGTCAAGCGACAGGCTGAAAGACAGTAACCAGCCAGCGGTCAGCGCCGGGGCAATCATGGGGACGGTGATCAGGAAGAAGGTCTTGAGCGGCGTCGCGCCCAAATCCATAGCAGCTTCCTCAATCGACATATCCAGTTCCCGCAAGCGGGACGACACTACCACTGCCACGTACGCCGCACAAAAGGTGGAATGCGCGAGCCAAATGGTGAGTCTGCCACGCTCGGTAGGCCATCCGATTAAGTCTGCCATGTGCACAAACAGCAGCAACAGCGACAGACCTGTAATTACCTCAGGCATAACCAGCGGCGCTGTTATCATGTTCGACAGCGACAGTTTGGCCCAGCTGCGGCGAAAACGTGTCATCACGAAGGCCGCCATGGTGCCAAGCACCACCGCCATGGAGGCCGACAGGAAAGCTATCTCGAGGCTGGTCCAGACCGCATCGAGAATTTGCTGATCCTTGAACAGCTCCACGTACCACTTGGGCGAGAATCCACCCCACACGGTCACCAGCTTGGACGCGTTGAAGGAGTAGAAAATCAGGATAAACATGGGGGCATAAAGGAAGATGAGCCCCAACCACAACATCACGGTAGAAAAACCCAGCTTTTTCATGCCTCTTTCTCCAAATCACGGGACTGATAATGATGGAACAGGGTAATGGGGATAATCAAAAGTCCCAGCATCACTATCGCCAGCGCGGATGCCACCGGCCAGTCACGATTGTTGAAGAACTCCTGCCAGAGCACCTTACCTATCATCAGCGAGTCCGGACCACCGAGCAGTTCAGGAATAACGAACTCACCCACCGACGGAATAAACACCAGCATGGAACCGGCAATCACACCGCCCTTGGACAGTGGCAAGGTGATCTGCCAGAAGGTATTAATACTGCGAGACCCCAAATCTGCCGCGGCTTCCAGCAGGCTGATGTCCATCTTCACCAGGTTGGCGTATAGCGGCAACACCATGAAGGGCAGATACGCATAAACCAGACCTATATACACCGCAATGTTGGTGTTCATTATCTTCAAAGGCTCACTGATCACCCCAAGCCACATCAACACATTATTGATAAGGCCGGTATCTGCCAGCAGGCCCATCCAGGCGTACACCCGGATAAGAAACGAGGTCCAGGATGGCAACATAATCAGCAGCAGTAATACTGTCTGCATCTTCGCCGGTGCACGGGCAATGGCGTAAGCCATGGGATACCCCAGCAGCAAACAGCCAAGGGTTGCCACCACCGCCATTTTCAGCGAGCCAAGATAGGCGGTGTAATAGAGCGCATCGTCGAGCAGCAACCAATAGTTACCAAGATTAAGAGCAACATTCAGCAGCTCATCAACATAGGTAAAAGTGGGCTCGTAGGGCGGAATGGCAATCGCCGCAGTGGAGAAACTGATCTTGAGCACAATTGCAAATGGCAGTGCAAAGAACAGGGTCAGCCACAGAAAGGGAAAGCCGAGAGTAAAGTGCCTGCCACGGATGGCAAAGCGAAAACCTTTCTTTCGTTTGCTCATGATCTCAATACCACGCCACTGGTGGCCTCCCAGCTGATGTAGACTTCATCTTCCCAGGTGGGATGATCCGCACGACGCTCTGTGTTGGTCATGGAGCACTGGATAATCTTGTCGTCTTCCAACTTGATATAGTAGACCGACAGGCCGCCAAGATAGGCAATATCATGTACCTTACCCTTGGCCCAATTGTATTGTCCTTCAGGCTGTTTCCGGCTGATATGGGTCTTCTCGGGGCGCACCGCCAGCCACACATGCTTATCTTCAAGACTGGTGGTTACACCATGGCCAATCAGGAACGGCTGCGGCAAGGTGGGCGACTGCAAAATAACGTGGTCTACTTCATCTTCGATGATTTCACAATCAAACAGGTTCACTGTACCGATAAATTCGGCAATCATGCGGCTGTTGGGGCTCTCGTAGATATCCATGGGGCTGCCGACCTGAGCAATCCAGCCGTCGCTCATAATGGCTATACGGCCTGCCATAGTCATGGCTTCTTCCTGGTCGTGGGTTACCATCACGCAGGTCACACCCACACGTTCTAGAATTTCAACCACTTCAAGCTGCATCTGGGTGCGCAGTTTTTTATCCAGCGCGCCCATGGGCTCATCGAGCAGCAGCAACTTGGGACGCTTGGCAAGCGAGCGGGCCAGAGCCACACGCTGACGCTGGCCACCGGAAAGCTGATGCGGCTTACGCTTGGCGTACTGCTCCATATGCACAATCTTGAGCATCTCCTGCACACGCTGAGCGATTTCATCCTTTGGCAGCTTGTCCTGCTTGAGACCAAAGGCAATATTTTGTTCTACCGTCATATGGGGAAACAACGCATAGGACTGGAACATCATGTTAATTGGACGCTCATAGGGCGGCAGATCGGTAATGTCCTGACCGTCGAGAAAGATGCGTCCTTCAGAGGGTCTTTCAAAACCTGCCAGCATTCGCAGCAGGGTAGATTTGCCCGAGCCTGAACCGCCGAGCAATGCAAAAATTTCTCCCTTATTGATGGTCAGCGACACATCATCCACAGCGCGAACATCATCAAACAACTTGCTTACCCGCTCAATTTTGAGCAGCACTTCTTCCTGCGTCTTTGTCGTTGGTTTATTGGTGACGCCCGAGGTCATAGCCATAATACTTCTCCATTCCAAACTGCGCCAGAACGAGCCTCTGGCCTTCTGGAACCCGGTTTACTTGTGCAAGATAGAGTCAAAGGAGGGGCAGCAAGGGCTGCCCCAAATGTTGATTACTGGCCAGATTTAATCTTGGTCCAGATGCGGGTCATGGCACGCTGAGTTTTCATTGGACGCACTTCGCCCAGGTAAAGCTTGGCGAGTGTTTCTTCTGATGGATACACAGCAGGGTTCTTGGCCACTTCTTCGTCCAGCAGAGGGTTAGAACCATCGTTGGCATTGGCATAAGCCACGTAGTTACTGATGGATGCAATCACTTCCGGACGCATCAGATAATTGATGAAAGTATGGGCATTGTCCGGGTTTGCAGCATCGGCCGGAATGGCCATCATGTCGAACCACAGTGGAGCACCTTCTTTTGGAATACGGTAATCCACTTCCTGACCGTTACCGGCTTCTTCGGCACGGGCCTGGGCCTGCAGTACGTCACCGGACCAACCAATGGCAGCACAGATTTCGCCGTTCGCCAGGTCAGAGATGTAGCGTGAAGAGTGGAAATACTTGAGGTATGGACGGATTTTCAGCAGTACTTCACCGGCCTTTTCATAATCAGCTGGGTCGGTACTATTAGGGTTAAGACCCAGATAGTTAAGAGCTGGGGGCAGAATTTCATCTGGCGAATCCAGTACCGCAATACCGCACTTGGCCAACTTCTCGGCATTGGCAGGGTTAAAAATCAGATCCCATGAATCCACTGGTGCATTTTCGCCCAGCACTTCTTTCACCTTAGCGACGTTAAAGCCAATACCGGTAGTACCCCACAGGTAAGGTACCGCGTGGGCGTTATCCGGATCACTCTTTTGCAACTGAGACATCAGGTTATTGTTAAGATGCTTGGAGTTGGTCAACTTGGACTTATCCAGCTTCATAAAGGCACCAGCCTTGATCTGCTTTGCCAGAAAGTGCGCTGATGGCACCACCAGATCGTAACCGCTGCGACCGGAAAGCAACTTTGCTTCCAGCACTTCGTTGGTGTCAAACACGTCGTAGACTACGCGAATACCGGTTTCCTTCTGGAAGTTTTCCAGCGTGTCCTCAGCAATATAATCAGACCAGTTGTACACCCGAACCACTTCTTCGGCCGATACCGCAGCGCTGCCCATAATACCGGCAGTTGCCAATGCCAAAGCGGTCATTTTTTGTAATAACTTCATGCTATCTCCTTTTGCAGGTAGCCGTAATTGAACGCCAATTACTCTGATTGTGTCACCGGCACCGCCGGCTTTAGTGTTATTGTTAGGACCAATGCTACAACCTGAAAAACTGCATCGGCAGTTGCTGCTGCCCAGTACCTCTTTTACCTAAGTGGCAGGCTTTTAATATGCACTCAGTTACCCTGAGCTGCAATCTTCTCAAGCGTCAGTGAAAGTGCCTGACTTGCTTTAAAAATAAGTTCATCAATCTCATCACGACTGATACAAAGTGGTGGGGAAATAATCATGGTGTCCCCCACAGCGCGCATCACCAGCCCGCTTTCGATACAGGCTTCACGGCACAGCATGCCAATCCCAATGTCCCCATCGAACCTGGCCAGGGTGTCTTTATTTGCAACAAGCTCGATAGCGCCCACCATGCCCATACCTCGGACCTCACCCACCAAAGGATGGGCTGTCAGCGTCTGCAGTTTGTCCTGCAAATAAGGGCCTGTATCTTCCCGCACCTTATCTACCAGACGCTCCTCATCCAGAATTCGGATATTTTCAAGTGCTGCAGCCGCCGCAACCGGATGGCCAGAGTAAGTAAATCCATGGGCAAACTCACCACCGTTGTTAACCAACACATCTGCAACTCTGTCAGAGACTATTACGCCTCCCATGGGGACATAACCCGATGTCATGCCTTTGGCAATGGTGATTAAATCAGGTTTTAGATCCAATGTTTGTGCGGCAAACCAGTTACCTGTGCGGCCAAAGCCGCTGATAACTTCATCCAGAATAAACAGAATATCGTACTTTGCCAAAATCCTTTTTATTTCATTCCAGTAGCTCGCAGGGGGAATGACTACACCACCGGCTCCCTGAAATGGTTCGGCGATAAAAGCAGCCACATTATCCTCGCCCAATTCGAGGATCTTTTCTTCCAGAGCCTTGGCTGTTTTAATACCGAATGCTTCAGGGGTCATGTCCCGCCCTTCGCCAAACCAATAAGGCTGATCGATGTGGACAATACCCGGAATAGGCAAATCACCCTGCTGATGCATAAAGCCCATGCCACCAAGGCTGGCACCAGCCACGGTAGAACCATGGTAAGCATTCTTGCGGCTGATAATGGTTTTCTTGGCAGGCTTGCCTTTCAGATCCCAATAACGGCGCACCATACGCAGGTTGGTGTCGTTGGCTTCAGAACCCGAACCGGTAAAAAACACACGGTTCATATGAGCTGGCGCCAATTCAGCTATTCTGGTCGCCAGCTTAACCGCAGGCTCATGGGTGCACTGGAAGAAGTTATTATAAAAAGGGAGGGTTTTAAGCTGAGCATAAGCCGCATCGGCAATGCTTTGGCGGCCATAACCCACGTTAACACACCAAAGACCTGCCATGCCGTCGAGCAGTTTGTTACCGTCCGCATCCCAGATATAGACGCCGTCGGCACGCTCGATTATCCGTGTACCACGCTTTGCCAGCGCCGCCGTATCAGTGAATGGATGCAGATGATGGCTTGCATCCATTTCCTGCAGTGCGCCGATGTGATGTTGCTGTTGTTGCATCTTCGCCCTCCCCCTTAAATGCCGGAGCAAGCCCCGGCAAGTACTTAATTGTTATACTGTTAACAGCAGGAATTCACGCTCCCAGGCACTGACCACACGCCTGAAGTTTTCCAGCTCCGCCTGCTTCACCGCCACAAAGCCAGTGGTGAACGCATCACCCAGATATTTACGGGCAGCGTCACTTTCTCCGAGAGCCACCAGCGCCTCTTCCAATGTCAGTGGCAGACAATTGGTATCAGCAGTACGACTTTCGTTCGCACGACCCAATGCCGGATTGGTTGGCTTAAGCCCTTCCACCATACCGATATAACCGGCCAGCAGGCTGGCTGCGATGGCGAGGTAGCAGTTGGCATCCGCACCGGGAATACGGTTTTCGATTCGACGGTTCTGCGGTGATGACTCAGGGATACGCAGACCGCAGGTACGATTCTCCTCACCCCATTCCAGGTTTACCGGCGCAGAGGTACCGGGCAGGAAGCGACGGAACGAATTCACGCTGGGCGCCATCAGTGGCAAAAATTCAGGAATAAACTGCTGCAGACCGGCGATATACCCCAAAAAGTTAGCGCTCTTGGTACCATCTTCCTTGGTAAAGATGTTTTTGCCGGTCATCTTGTCGACCACACTCTGGTGAATATGCATGGCGCTGCCGGGTTCATTAGTGACCGGCTTGGCCATAAAGGTGGCGCAAACATTGTGCTTGAGTGCGGCTTCGCGCAGTGTCCGCTTGAACACAAACACCTGATCTGCCAGCGACAGCGCATTACCGTGGCTGAAGTTGATTTCCATCTGTGCAGGGCCATCTTCGTGGATCAGGGTGTCGATAAACAGGCCCTGGGCTTCACACCACTCGTACATGTCTTCGAACAATGGGTCGTATTCGTTGGCGGCATCAATAGAAAACGACTGACGACCGGCTTCTGGCAGACCTGAACGTCCCAGAGGTGGATTCAGCGGCAGATCAGGATCCCCATTGCGCGCCACCAGATAAAACTCCATCTCGGGGGCTATGACGGGCTCCCAGCCCTTATCCTCGTACAGTTTTAACACTTTTTTCAGTACGTTACGTGGCGACAGCTCAATGGGATTCCCCATACGATCGTACACGTCGTGGATCACCTGAGCGGTGGCTTCCGCACACCATGGCAACTCGAACACGGCGTTTTCATCGGGTACACACAGAAAGTCTACGTCAGCTTCGTTGAGCAGCTCATAGTAGGTATCATCATCAACATAGTCGCCGGTCACTGTCTGCAGCAGCACGCTCTCAGGTAAGCGCATGCCCTGCTCGGCAATAAACTTGTCAACCGGCGCAATTTTGCCACGGGCGATACCTGTCATATCGCTGATGACACATTCCACTTCGGTAATTTTCTTTTCTTTTAAAAACGCGATTAGCTTTTCCATGTCTTATCTCACTCGGTCTTGAGCCCTGCGTCTGCACGCATCACCGAAGGCGTTAAAAATCGACAGATAAAATGCATTGTCGGCTACCTTCCATTCTGGGTGAAACTGCACACCAAGGGCGAAATTTTTGGCATCTTTCACGGAAAAGGCTTCTATCAAGCCATCCGGAGCGTACGCTTCTGGCCGCAACCCATTACCCAGACGCTCAACGCCTTGAGTGTGGACGGAATTCACTTCCGCCGAGCTGCGGCCCCAGGCTTCAAAAAGCACCCCCCCGGGCTCCAGGGTAACCGTATGAGCCAGCCCATACTGCACCTCCAAGGGTGCCTCTCTGTCCTCCCTGTGCTCCATGTATTTGCCTGTTTCATGGATCTTTTGATACAGGCTGCCACCAAAGGCCACATTCATTTCCTGAAAACCGCGACATATGCCGAGCACCGGCACGCCGGCCTCTATCGCAGCCCGGATCAGTGGCAATGTGGTGGCGTCACGACGGGGATCGTGGTGTGTTCCCGGTTCGCTGGCAGTCCCCGCATAATGATGGGGTTCCACATTCGAGGGCGAGCCGGTAAAGAGAATACCGTCCAGGCGTGCCAGTATGTCCGACATAGGCAGACCTTCACCTATGGAAGGGATGATCAGCGGCCAACCGCCAGTCCCGTTGATCACACCGAGTAGATACTTTTCTCCTACGATATTAAACGTCTGCAAACCCAAAGGGGCATTGCAGGCAGATACACCAATCAGGGGTATCGTGGCGTGGGACATACTTCACCTTACATGTGAGTCAACGTTTAAGATTTGTGATCGCCTTCAAACACGGCGTTCATTTTTTCACACAGTACACCGAAATATTGAACGAGGCAATAGCCTCCGAAGGTGTTAGCCTCACTTTTAAGGCAACATTTAATTAACTATTGAAACAAATAGATTTTTACCATTGCATCAGGATATTTACTGAAAAATTGGTTAATGAAATGTCACAGAGAAGCACAGCAATGATAGTACGAGGGGCTTAATGGAGTAGCGAGGTTATCGACTATATTCGGTTAAAATTATTTACATCGTCTTTTTGAATGCAAACAAAGAAAAAGCGGAAAGGAGTTTTCAGGGGCTGAAATAATTGCGGCCCTTGAAGGGCCGCAACAGGAAAACAATCAGAAGTTTGCCGGGGTGGTAGCACTCACCAACTGGCAGGGTTCTTCGAAGGGGTTCCTGAATCTGTGTGGTAGTTCACTGTTAAAATAATAGCTATCACCGGCTTCAAGAACGAACACGTCATCACCGACAGTCAATTCAAACTTACCCGAAATAACCAGAGCCGCTTCTTCGCCCACGTGCTTTAGCATTTCTTCACCGGTATCTGCTCCGGGGGGATAGGTTTCGCTCATTACTGACATAGCACGATTGGGATAATCACGGCCGATGAGCTTAAACTCCAGCGCTCCCGTCCCTATGTCTAACAATTCATTGGCCCGATAAACAATCTTTTGTTCAGCTGACGCTGACTCGCCGATAGAGAAAAACTCAACCAGAGACATAGGGATCCCTGAAAGCACCTTCTTCAATGAACTGACTGAAGGACTTACACTGTTTTTCTCAATCATGGAAATGGTACTGTTGGTCACGCCTGCACGCTTGGCCAGCTCGCGCTGGGACAGGCCTTTCATCTTACGAACAGCTTTGAGACTGGCTCCGATATCCAAATTTGTCACCCCCAAACAGGTTCAGTTATCTGCACAGCAGATAAAGTGCAAATTATGTTTTCCGAACTTGAGCACAGCCACCCCCACGTTCGAAACTTACAAATTATCAAGTAAATTCATATACCTGAGAAAAAATCCGCTCTCGTTAACTATAAAGAGCAGAACAGATACAGATTGTATTCTAGCGGCAATACATGTTAAATAAAATGAACACTGTGTAATTATCCGCAAAAAGTGTGATGAGTATACAGACACAAGTCCAATTTACAATAAAAACCAGTGTCGGAGCCCTTATGGCAAACAATTCACCCATTCACAGCGACAAGTACCCTGAATCCTTCTATTTTGCGACTGCAAAAGAGATATATCAGTATCCCGTACTGGATAGTTCACTGGAGGTAGACGTCTGCATTGTGGGAGGGGGATTCAGTGGCCTGAATACGGCTATTGAACTGGCACAAAAGGGCTTTAAAGTTGCGCTGCTTGAAGCCAAACGGGTTGGCTGGGGTGCCTCCGGTCGCAACGGCGGCGAGCTTATTCGCGGCATAGGTCACGGGCTGGAACAGTTTAAAAACGACATCGGCCAGGAAGGCATAGACGCCATCACCCAAATGGGCTTTGAGGCGGTAGAAATAGTGCGAGAGCGGGTTGCCAAGCACAACATCGACTGCGACCTGACCATGGGCTACTGTGATTTGGCGGTAAAACCCCGCCATATGAAGGAGTTGGCTGAAGAGCTGGAGCACTTGCAGGCCGTAGGCTATCGCCACGAGCTCAAGCTGTTGGAAAAAGGTAACATTGGCGAGGTGATTGGCTCAGATTGTTATCAGGGCGCGCTGATGGACATGGGCAGCGGCCATTTGCATCCGCTGAACCTGGCCCTCGGAGAAGCCAGAGTGGCGCGCGAGCTGGGTGTGCAGATTTTTGAATACAGCGCCGCCACCAAAATCATCAAGGGCGATAAGCCCAAAGTACTGACCGAGCGCGGCGAAGTCAGCTGCAATCAACTGGTACTGGCCGGCAACGCCTACATTGGCCATAAACTCGAACCTTATGTTGGCGGCAAGGTGCTGCCTGCAGGCAGTTATCTGCTGGCTACTGAGCCGCTCTCACCAGAGGTGTGCAAGCAAATCATTCCCAAAAACATGTCCTTTGCGGACATGCGTATTGCCCTCGACTACTTCCGCCTCTCCAGTGATGGTCGCTTGCTGTTTGGCGGCCTCTGTACCTATTCAGGCAAAGATCCAGCCGACATTGAAGCGGCGCTGCGCCCCAATCTGGAAAAAGTATTCCCCCAGCTCAAAGGTGTACGTATCGATTATCAATGGGGCGGCATGATTGGCATTGGTGCCAACCGCCTGCCCCAATTGGGCACTCTGCCGGATGCACCCAACATCTATTTTGCCCAGGCCTATTCAGGCCACGGCGTCAACGCCACCCATATGGCAGCCCGTTTGCTGGCCGAGGCAATAGCAGGCGACACAGCGCGTTTTGAGATATTTGCCAAGGTGAAACATATGACCTTCCCAGGTGGCCCTGCGCTGCGCTCGCCGCTGCTGGCAGCAGGCATGCTTTATCACCGCTTTATGGACATCTTCTGATTAGCTGCCATATCGCCATATCAATGAGTAATGAAAAAGAAACCCGCCGATTGGCGGGTTTCTTTTTGAAAATCACGTTGGCGTTAAAGCGCTATCCAGGTGGCTTTGACTTCAGTGTATTTTTCAAAGGCATGCAGCGACTTGTCCCGGCCGTTACCGGACTGCTTATAACCACCGAATGGCGCAGTCATATCACCGCCATCATAGTGGTTAATCCACACCATGCCACTGCGAAGCGCCTTGGCTGTTTTGTGGGCCTTGCTGATATCCGAAGTCCAGACACCGGCGGCCAGACCATAGATAGTATCGTTGGCAATGGCAACGGCTTCATCCATGCCATCGAAAGTAATCACCGACATCACCGGGCCGAAGATCTCCTCACGGGCGATTTTCATCTGGTTGGTTACGCCATCGAATACAGTCGGCGCCACATACACGCCACCGGTATCCTCAAGTTTACGCTCGCCGCCACAGAGCAGCTTAGCGCCTTCATCGTGGCCGGCCTTAATATAGCTGAGCACGGTATCGAGCTGCTGCTTGTCTACCACGGCACCGCAGGTAGTGGCAGGGTCCAGCGGATGACCCGGCTGCCAGGCTTCCATTTCTTTAACGATAAGTTTAAGCAGCTCATCCTTCACACCAGATTCCACCAGCAGACGGGAACCGGCGGTGCACACTTCACCCTGGTTAAAGGCAATGGCAGAGGCAGCCGCTTCGGCGGCGGCCTGCAGATCCGGCGCATCGTTAAAAACTATGTTGGGGCTCTTGCCGCCCGCTTCCAGCCACACACGCTTCATATTTGATTGACCTGCATACACCATCAGCTGCTTGGCAATCTTGGTAGAGCCGGTGAACACCAGAGTATCCACATCCATGTGCAGCGCCAGCGCCTGACCCACAGTATGACCAAAGCCCGGCAGCACATTGAGCACCCCTTCAGGGATCCCAGCTTCTTTAGCGATCTGCGCCATACGAATGGCGGTAAGTGGTGACTTTTCAGATGGTTTGAGCACGACGCTGTTACCGGTGGCGAGCGCAGGACCCAGTTTCCAGCACGCCATCAGCATGGGGAAGTTCCAGGGCACAATGGCTGCCACCACACCCACAGGCTCTCGGGTGATCATGCCGATTTCGTTATGGGGCGTGGGTGCCAGCTCATCATAAATTTTGTCGATAGCCTCACCTGACCAGCGAATAGCACGGGCGGCACCAGCTACATCCACCGCTTTAGAGTGGGCAATGGGCTTACCCATATCGAGGGTTTCCAGCAGCGCCAGCTCATCGGCATTGGCCTCCAGCAGGTCGGCAAAACGGATCATCACCTGCTTGCGCTTCACCGGCGACTGCTGCGACCACACGCCCGACTCAAAGGTCGCACGGGCATTGGCAACGGCAAGATCCGCATCGGCCTGCTGGCAACTTGCAACCTGAGTCAACACCCGGCCATCTACCGGACTGATGCACTCAAAGGTTTCCTGACCCACGGCATCACAATACTGGCCGTTAATAAAAGCTTTGCCATTGATCTCAAGACGCTGTGCCAGTGCTTCCCACTCGCTACGGCTCTGGGGTGTACTCATGATGACCTCGTATCCACTTGATTATTATGTTTATAAATATTCTTCGATTGTCAGACGCGGCGTGACGTCTGTATTTCGCCCCAGGCGTTGGCTTTCCACCCCGGCCAGCGACTAAACCACTTATCTATTGTGCTCTATATAAGTGGCGTTGCAGCTGGTTATGGAGAAACTACAGCCAAACGGCAGCAAACATGTGGGGATTCACGCCCCTGTGCCAAGCACACTCTCAAAAGGAAGGCGCAAAAGCCTTTGGTGCCAGATTACGCTCAGCCCTTACTTATTTCAATATTTTTTACAAAAGACGCTTTTTTGGCACAAATAAATGCACAAAGCTATTCCATGTTCATTATTTCTGACATAGCATAGCGAATATTCACCACCACATAACTACCAACATAACAGGATCAAGGTAAATGTATGCCAGACATCAGCGCACCTACAGGACACGACACACCATCCCTTGAGCACTACTGGATGCCGTTCACGGCAAACCGCCAGTTTAAGGCCAGCCCACGACTGCTGGCCGGTGCAGAGGGGATGTTTTATAAAGACGTTGACGGTAAACCCGTACTCGACTCCACTGCAGGGCTGTGGTGCTGCAACGCAGGCCACGGCAGACAGAAGATAAGTGAAGCAGTCAGCCGCCAGATCCGCGAGCTCGACTATGCGCCGTCTTTCCAAATGGGTCACCCGCTAGCGTTTGAGCTGGCGAGCCGACTGGCCGAGATAGCTCCGGCCGGTCTGAACCGCATCTTCTTTACCAACTCTGGCAGTGAGTCTGTCGACACAGCGCTGAAAATGGCCCTGGCCTACCACAGAGCCAATGGCCAACCCACCCGTACCCGATTCATTGGCCGCGAACTCGGCTACCATGGCGTTGGCTTTGGTGGCATTTCTGTTGGTGGTATCGGCAACAACCGACGCACCTTCAGCCAACAATTACTGCAAGGTGTGGATCACCTTCCCCACACGCTGGACATTGCCAAGAACGCTTTCTCACGCGGCTTTCCTGCCCATGGTCTGGAAAAAGCCGAAGTACTTGAGCAGCTGATCACCCTCCATGGCCCAGAAAACATTGCGGCGGTGATTGTTGAGCCCATGTCAGGGTCTGCCGGTGTGATCCTGCCTCCCGCTGGCTACTTGAAGCGCCTGCGCGAGATCACCCAGAAGTACGGAATCCTGTTGATTTTCGACGAAGTTATTACTGGTTTTGGCCGAGTGGGCGATGCCTTTGCTTCCCAACGCTGGGGCGTAACACCGGATCTGATGACCACCGCCAAAGCGCTGAACAATGGCGCTATTCCCATGGGCGCTGTGTTCGTGAGCCAGGATGTGCACGATGCCTGCATGACCGGCCCCGAAGAGCTGATTGAATTCTTCCACGGTTACACCTATTCCGGCCACCCGGTAGCTGCCGCTGCCGCGCTGGCCACCCTGGACATTTATAAAGAAGAGCAACTGTTTGATCGGACCAAAGAGCTGGAAGGCTATTGGGAAGATGCGGTACACAGCCTTAAAGATCTGCCCAATGTGATTGACATCCGCAACATAGGTTTGGTGGCCGGCGTGCAAATGGCACCCAATGCCGAAGGCATTGGCCGTCGTGGCTACAAGGTGTTCGAGCACTGCTTTAAGAACGGCACCCTGGTGCGGGTGACCGGCGACATCATCGCCATGTCACCGCCACTGATTGTCGAAAAGCAGCACATAGACCAGATGATCAATACCCTGGCAGATGCCATCAAGGCCATCGGCTGAAAAACAGAATTAATAGGTAGCCAAAGATAACCATGCAAAGCATTACTCATTTTGTAAACGGCGAGCACACCGCCAAGAGTGCCCGTACCCAATCAGTATTTGAACCTGCCACCGGTGAAGCCCGTGCCGAGGTGTCCCTGGCAAGTGCCCAGGAAGTGAGCGACGCCATCGCCGTTGCCAAGGCTGCATTCGATAGCTGGTCACAAATGACCCCGCTTAACCGCGCCCGCATTCTGTTTAAGTTTAAGGCGCTGGTCGAAGCCAATATGGACGAGCTGGCTGAGCTTATTACCCGCGAGCACGGCAAGGTGCTGGACGATGCCAAGGGCGAGCTTATCCGTGGTCTCGAAGTAGTGGAATTTGCCTGCGGT
>NZ_JBFKLW010000018.1:0-71728 GCF_041630135.1 Shewanella sp. | reverse complement strand
GGGCTTTCAAACACCAACTCCAGCTCCAACTGGCTGTCTATCACATTGTGATATTTCACATCCACCAGACGGTTGGCTGCCAAAGCTGCCGTTGAGACTCCAAAAAACAACGCGATTCCCACCAGAGACTTCATCAATCGAGAATTGCTGAAGCGTGTCATGAACGCGGCAGAAGATTCCATCATTCCCTCATCCTTCGCAGGTTATTCTCCAGCCAGTTCGAGGGTGCTTGAGCGCTCTGCCCAGCAACCGGAACCGTCCGGAATTAATTCTATTACATCGACATTTTGTTGTGTGACTTTGGTGATTCGACCATGATAAAGCCCCAAATAATCACCTACACCCAAACGGAAAACGTTACCATCGTTGGTTTGAACCAATGCCCAAATGCTTTTATCCTGCGTCAAGGTACCACGCATCTTCAGGTTATCCAGCGCATAAGTCTCAAGCCTGCCCTTACGACGCTTGAGATCCGGTTGGGTACAGTCTTTGGTGACATCCACCGACTCTTCGTTCAATTCACGTGACGGCGGAACAAACGGGCTGCGAAGCAACTCGGCCTGATAGGCAAAATGTTCGAATACCGGGGGCTTCTTCAACGGTGGTATCTTGGCAACGTGTTGTGCCTTTGTTGTAGTAACAAATAGTTCCAAATCACTGCGATCGCCAACGCATCCGGTCAAAAACAACAAACTAACGGCAACAGGCAAGTATTTCATTATTTCTTGCCTCCCGCATTTTCAGGGGGTAGCTGCGCCCCCTCTTTAAACCGATAAGTCTTGGCCAGAATGTCCATCGTTAACACATTTCCATCCTGCATTTTGATGACAAAGTCATGCAAACTGACGATGCGTGGCAACTTGGCTACTCCACCCACCATATTACCAAGCTGATGATAATCGCCACTGACTACCATTTTAATGGGAAATTCAATGTAAAAATCGCGTTGTACCGCACCTTCCCAATCCAAACTCTCTATATATAAGCCTGCATCGGTTGCCACAAAGGTCAAGTCATCAAGCAAACCATCCATTTCGTTTTCAGATGGCAACATTTTCAAAAGCTCAGCAAACTGAGCCTCCATTTCTTTTAGCTGCTCCCGATAAAGTTTTAAATTGGCCGCCAACTGATACTTACTTTGAAAATCCTGTCGCAACTGAACTTCTCTTTGTTGCTCGGCCTTCAGAGCATCTATTGCGTCAGAGACAAACAAAAAATAACTGGCTACACCCACACAGACTGCCAACATAAGCGCAAAAAACACTTTCACCTGCGCTGGCCAGCCGCCTATATTTTCAAAATCGATGTCGTTAAATGCACTCAGATCCAGTTTCATTTCGCCGCTCCTTTCTTGCCGGCGACTGCCATTTCCTGCTCTTTGGCAGCTTTATCAACCACTGTCACCTTAAGACTGAAACGCTGTAGCTTTCTCATTTCTTCATTTTGAGAAACAATACTCTGCATAACAGGATCGTCCAACCATGCTGAAGTCTTCATTTTACGCATCATGTTGGCAACGTTATTGTTGGATTCACTGCGACCTTCAATCCACACATTACTGCCTTTCTTTTCGATGCTGGAAAGGTATATACCTGGCGGAACAACACGAACTAACTCGTCCAACACGTGAGTAGGCAAGTTTCTTGCCTGCTGTAAGTTCAAAATAATCTCTGTGCGACGTTCAATATCTTTTTTACGCTCAGTGATTTTTTTGATTTCAGCAATTTGCTTATCTAGCAACTGAATTTCAGTGGTCAGGTAAGCATTTCGCGCCTTCTGCTCATCGGTCATCATGCCAATAAATTGCAAGGTTCCAAACACCAAGAGCGCCGACACAAAAAATACCAATGCCAACGAACCAATGTAATCTCGTTTTTGTTTTTCTCTGGCTTCTTCACGCCAGGGCAGCAGGTTTATGTTCGCCATTGACCGTAACTCCTTAATGCCAGGCCACAGGCAACCATGTATTTACTGATACCGGGTTGCAACGCAGTTTTTACGGACTCATCAGCATGCAGATTACCCTGAAATGGATCCGCGATAATCGTGTGGACACCCAATTCATTGGTCAACAAATTCGCCATCCCTTCGAGACGCGATGTACCACCACAAAGCACGATATAATCCACTTTGTCCTTGCCGCTTGATGTGCAGTAAATCTGCAGAGTGCGTTTGATTTGCTGCAGCAACTGGGTTTGGAAAGGGGATAGAACTTCAAACATGTAGTTACGGGGAAGATCACCCTCTAACTTGGCTTTTTCTGCTTGCTCATAAGACATCCCATAGAAAGACAGAATTGACTGAGTAAATTGCTCGCCACCAAATGCCTGTTCTCTGATAAAAGCAGTTTCACCGGATTCAACCACGGCAAAAGTGGTCATGTTGGCGCCTATGTCCACCATGGCAATCACCTTTTTATCACTGCCTTCAGGTAATTGACTGTAGATTAGCTCCGCCGAACGTCCTAATGCATAGCCTTCTATATCAACCACTTTGGCTTCAAGATCGACTTCATCAAGCACATCAACCCGGGCATCAATATTTTCCGTACGGCAAGCACTGAGCAACACATCAACCTTGCTCGGGTCAATGCTGTTTACACTCAAAGTTTCAAAATCAATACTCACCTCATCCAATGAGTACGGGATAAGGTTGTCCGCTTCAATTTCAATTTGAGCTTCCATTTCGGCTTCGTTCAGCGAGGCATCCATATATATGACCTTTGTCATAACTGCCGAGCCTGAAACGGCGACAGCTGCAAATTTACAGCTTTTGGGGAGTGCTCGCCTGACTTGACGCAAACTATCCGTTACCGCAGCCGAATCTCGAATATCATGGTCATTAACAGCGCCCTTTTTCACGGGAACCGATGCATGACTCAATATTTTAAAACCATCAGCCGTCTTGCTCAGCAGAACCGCCTTGACTTCATGGGAGCCAATATCGATCCCAACCATCTGCGGAGCCTGACGCTTCCATAAATTTGAAAGCATAGTCCATTGTCACTTTTGTTTTTAGGTTGCAGAGATAGAGTAGCACAAAATCAACTCGTTATACTTATTTGTATAGAATGTTTCCAGCTTTTACAATTGGCATTTTTTTGACGCTGCTTTTTACTTCACCCTGACGGCCTGCCCTTATATACTGTGAGGCCCTCGATCTCTATTGGAATAATCTGGTGAAGTGGCTAAAACGTATTCTCATTGCCCTCTTTAGTCTAGCCCTGCTGGGCATTGGCGCTATTGTCGCGGCATATTTTTATGTTTTACCCGACTTGCCGGATGTCGCCACGCTGAAGACGGTGCAACTTCAGACACCGCTTAAAATATACAGCCAGGATGGAAAGCTCATCTCGCAATATGGTGAAAAAAGACGCATCCCGGTGAAACTGGAGGACGTCCCTAAGCCATTGGTACAGGCCTTTTTGGCAACTGAGGATGCACGTTTTTACGAACATCAGGGTATCGACCCCATAGGCATAGTGCGCGCTTTTACCGTTTGGGTCACCTCTGGTGAAAAGAAGCAAGGTGCAAGCACCATCACACAACAAGTGGCAAGAAACTTTTTTTTGACTCGTGACAAAACAATCATCCGAAAAGTCAAAGAAATTTTTATCTCCTTCCATATGGAAGAACTGCTTACCAAAGATGAGATTCTCGAACTCTATGTAAACCGTATTTATCTGGGGCAGCGCGCTTACGGTGTTGGCGCTGCAGCCCAGGTGTATTACGGCAAAGATTTGAAAGACTTGTCCCTTGCTGAAATGGCTGTGATTGCAGGCTTACCCAAAGCCCCTTCATCGGTTAATCCCATAACCTCCCCTGAACGTGCATTGGCAAGGAGAAATATTGTGCTGATGCGGATGAGGGAAGTCGGTTTTATCAGCGACAGTGAATACCTTACTGCTATCGAGCAACCCAACACCGCCTCTTACCATGGTGCTGAAATTGACCTTTATGTTCCCTATGTGTCTGAAATGGCCAGGGACTACATGATTCAAAAGTATGGCGAAGAAGAAGCATATACCGGTGGTTACAGTGTTTACACCACGGTCAGTTCCGATCTGCAACTTAAAGCACAAAAAGCATTACGCAATAATATTCATGCCTATGATGAACGCCATGGCTACCGTGGTGCAGCAGCAACACTCTGGACTGACACTGCACCTGAAACTCAAATTATTACAGCCAGTCTGAAACAAATACCGCGCTTACAGGATCTCGAACCTGCGGCTGTATTGAATGTTCAGGAACTGCAAGCCACTGTCTTGCGAGCCAGCGGTGAGACTGTGACCTTACCATGGCAAGGCATTCAATGGGCTCGAAAATTTATTTCAGACAATAGGCAAGGCAGTGCGCCAAAAGATGCCTCTGACGTACTGACTGTCGGTGAGCGCATATGGATCCGTAATAACGGCGATTATTGGCAATTGTCTCAAATACCCGAGGTCTCCAGCGCGATTGTGTCCTTGGATCCCCATAACGGGGCAATCCGTGCGCTTATTGGTGGTTACAGTTTCAGCCAAAGCCAGTTTAATAGGGTAACGCAAGCCAAGCGTCAACTCGGCTCAAACATCAAGCCATTTATCTACGCTGCCACACTTGAAAAAGGTTTTACCCTGGCAACGCTGATTAACAACGCCCCAATTAACAAACCGGATCTGAGTCAGGGCACAGCCTGGCGGCCAAAGAATTCACCTGATATCTACACAGGCCCTACACGCCTTCGGGTTGGACTGGCGCAATCGATAAACGTAATGGCAGTACGAGCGCTACGCTATGCCGGTATAGACAATACAGTTGAGTTGCTAACCCGCTTCGGCTTTAGCCCAAGCGACCTTCCCCGCAATGAGTCACTGGCTCTGGGCTCCCCCTCAGTCACACCTTTGCAGGTTGTCAACGCCTTTTCCGTGTTTGCCAACGGCGGCTATCTGGTTGAGCCTTTCTTTATTGACCGGGTTGAAACGGCTCTGGGTGAGATAGTAGAAAAAGCCAATCCGACTTTAGCTTGCGATACCCCTCTGCCTGAAGAGATGGCCAGTGAGCCAGCCATAGCAATGCAGTCAAACTCATTGGCTACAGCAACAGGCACGACCGTAATTGACGAAGCGCCCATAATTCCGGCAAAGACTACCAACGCCAATGCGTGTGACGAAGAAGGGGTTCGTTATGCCCCTCGGGTTCTGTCAGAGCAAAACGCCTTCCTGATTACCGAAGCACTGAAGAGTGTTATCTGGGGCGGCGGTGATTTCAGTAAAGGCACAGGTTGGAACGGTACCGCATGGCGTGCAGCACGCTTGTTGAAACGCCATGACATTGCCGGTAAAACAGGTACAACCAACGAATCCCGTGACACCTGGTTCAGTGGCTTCAACCCTGATTTAGTCACCACAGTATGGGTTGGTTTTGACGACCATGGCCGTGAACTTGGCCGCACGGCATGGAATGCCAACGGTGCCAAAGACCAAATCTCCGGTGCCGAGGCAGGAGCCAAAACTGCAGGACCAGCCTGGAACCAGTTTATGCTGATGGCCATTGGCGATACGCCCGAAAAGCCATCTCAGCCACCAGCAGGCATAGTCTCGGCTCGTATCGACTACAGCTCGGGTAAGCTAAGTCGCCGTACCGACTACACCAGCGGCTTCGAGTACTTCGCCGCGGGTACGGTACCAACAGACTACGCCAACTCAGCTATCGCCGAGGACAACACCACGGCGCCGGAAACCACGGCGGACGATCTGTTCCAGTAAACATTACGCGTTGTAAAAAAGGGCCTGCTGGCCCTTTTTGTTTTGCATGGTCATTTAATGATGACATGCATCATCGACGATTGATGAACATTTCACCCGAATAAACTGGCCCATACATCCTATGCTTTCTCAGCAAGGCAAGAACAATTCTGCAATTGCAGCCAGCCTGCTTATTGCCGAAGGTACTGCTTGCAATTGCCTGTCAGAAGCCATCAACAAGCTCGGCGCGGCCAAATCGGGTCGATGCGGCCAATCGGGTCGATGCGGCCCGCATCGCTGCTCAGAAGGGCTGGCTCTAAGTTGCTCCGAAAAGATTCTCTGTTAGTATATGTATAAATTCACAGTAATCCGGTGCCAAGGCATTGCAAAGACTGGATCTTGTTCCCGTAACCGAACTCAAGGGCGTTGCCGCCCGGGTGGCAGAAAAACTCAGTAAACTGGGGGTGAATACCGTCCAGGATTTACTGTTTCATCTGCCGCTGCGTTACGAAGACAGAACTCGCATCTATGCCATCAATGAACTGATCCCGAGCACCACAGCCACCATCGAAGCCGAAGTCATTTCCAGCCAAATCGTCAATGGTCGCAAACGCATGCTCACCTGCAACGTACGCGATGCCAGCGGCGGCCTGACCTTGCGTTTTTTCAATTTCTCCATGGCGCAAAAGAACGGCTTGCAGCCAGGCATGATGATCCGCGCCTTCGGCGAAATCCGTACCGGCAAGCATCAACTGGAAATCATTCATCCGGAATACAAGCTCACCGCGCCCGGTGAATCACCGAATCTGGCCGACACCCTGACGCCTATCTACCCCACCACCGAAGGCCTGAAACAAGCCAGCTGGATAAGGCTCACCGAGCAGGCACTGGAGCTATTGGAAGAAGGCGGTCTGCCGGAACTGCTGCCCGAATCGCTGCAGCCCAACCGCTTAAGCCTGGCCGATGCCGTACGCATCCTGCACCGCCCTCCGGCCGACGCCGAACTGTGGCAATTAGAGCAAGGCCAGCATCCGGCGCAGCAGCGGCTGGTGCAGGAAGAGCTGCTGGCCCACAACTTAAGCATGCTGAAGATCCGCGAGCGCAGCAATAAGGACGCCGCCGAGCCACTCGCCGCCACGGGTCAACTTATCCCCCGCTTTCTTGAGAGCCTGCCATTTGCCCCAACCAACGCCCAGTCGCGGGTAGTTACCGAGATCCATTTGGATATGGCCAAAACCACCCCCATGATGCGTCTGGTTCAAGGTGACGTGGGCTCGGGCAAAACTCTGGTCGCGGCGCTGGCGGCGCTGGCGGCCATCGAAAATGGCTGTCAGGTCGCCTTGATGGCACCCACAGAACTCCTGGCCGAGCAGCACGCCGCCAACTTTGCCCGCTGGTTTGAGCCGCTGGGGCTTAAAGTTGGCTGGCTGGCCGGTAAGCTTAAAGGCAAGGCACGCACGCAAACGCTGGAAGATATCGCCTCTGGCGCCGCCCAAATGATAGTGGGCACTCACGCCATATTTCAGGAACAGGTAAGCTTTTCCCGCCTCGCCCTTACCATCATCGACGAGCAGCACCGCTTTGGGGTACACCAGCGCCTGGGGCTGCGTGAAAAAGGTATTCAGCAGGGCTTTTTCCCCCATCAGCTGATCATGACCGCCACCCCCATCCCCCGCACATTGGCGATGACCGCCTATGCGGATCTCGACACCTCGGTTATTGATGAGCTGCCGCCGGGGCGAACTCCCATCACCACGGTTGCCATTCCGGATACCCGCAGGCTGGATGTGATTGAGCGGGTACGACAGGCCGCCTTGCAGGATAAGCGCCAGGCCTATTGGGTCTGCACCCTGATTGAAGAGTCGGAAGTACTCGAATGTCAGGCCGCCGAAGACACCGCAGAAGGCCTGAAGGAAGCCCTGCCGGAGCTTGGCATAGGTCTGGTACACGGCCGCATGAAGGGCACAGAGAAACAGGCCATCATGGCCGACTTCAAAGAGGGCAAGCTCGACTTACTGGTCGCGACCACGGTAATTGAAGTAGGGGTAGACGTACCCAACGCCAGCTTGATGATCATCGAAAACCCCGAACGTCTGGGCTTGGCACAGCTGCATCAGCTACGTGGTCGGGTCGGCCGTGGCGCCGTGGCCAGCCACTGCGTGCTGCTGTATAAAGCACCACTCAGCTTTACCGCCCAGGCTCGTCTCGGGGTACTTCGCGAAAGCAACGATGGCTTTGTAATTGCCCAAAAAGATCTCGAGCTACGTGGCCCCGGTGAGGTGCTAGGTACCCGCCAGACGGGTCTGGCGCAGATGAAAGTGGCCGATTTGGTGCGGGATCAGGCGCTTATTCCCCACATCCAGAAACTGGCGCGCCATCTGATGATTCAGACCCCCAACAATGTGGATGCCATAATTGAGCGCTGGCTCGGCGGCCGCGAGCAATACGTACAGGCCTAGTCTGCATTAAATATTGTTTTTGTTCAGTCTCTAACTATGGACATCCCTCGGCGAACTGGGACAATGGAAATTCATGGGTCAGGCGCACAAGGAGCCAAGATGCAAGTCAATCCCGAAGACAGAATCACCCCGCAGGAAGAAACCTCCCAGCGCAGCAACCGTCTGTCGGCGTTGCTGATCCTGGCATTGTTGGCCATCGCTGCAGGTTTGTGGATGTATTTCACCCGAACTCCAGAGCCAGCCCCCGTAGTTGAGGTGCCGGTAGAAATACCGGAGCCTGTCACCCTTCCCGAGCCACCTGCTGAGCCAGAGAAAATAGACACCGAGCAAGAAGCCTTGCCCGAACCTGCAGCCGCTGCAGTACCAGCTGAGCCAGAGCCAGACGTGTTCGTCGACCCAATCCCTGAGCTGGCAGAAAGTGATGCCTTTGCCACCAGAAAAGCGGTCGCCCTCGCTGGCAATCTGCCGGTTGAACCTTTGTTATCCCAGCAGGACCTGGTGCGCCAGTTTGTGGTCTTTATGGATAACCTGGCCGAAGGCCAGCTGGCCCGCAAACAGAGCCCCATGAAAGGTCCTGAAGATAAATTCAGTGTCAGCGAAATCACCGCCAAGACGTATCTGAATCCTGAAAGCTACAAGCGTTATGACCTGTATGCCAATTACATTGCCAATCTGGATGAACAAAAACTGCTGGAAACCTACGCCCAGATGAGCCCCATGCTGGAACAGGCTTTCGCTGAATTGGGTTACGGCGATATGAGTTTCAAAAAACGCAGTCTCAAAGCCATCGACCAGATGCTGGCTGCGCCCATCATAGAGGCACCGATCGAGCTGGTAACTTTCAGCGTCAACTACAAATTTGCTGATCCTGAATTGGAAGCCCTGCCACCAGCACAAAAACTGATGATCCGTATGGGGCCGACAAACAGCCGCAAAATAAAAGCCACGCTGAAAAAACTTCGTCCATTATTGCAATAACGCCACAGTGTTTAGCCGTTTGCCCCCGATGCCATGCGGTCTTCGGGGGCTTCTGTTATTAAGGTGTTTTGATATAGAATAATTTGTCAAAAATGACTGGCGCAAAAACAAACCGTAGCCTGAAAACAGGCCAAAACAATACCTGCCCGATGCGGCTAAAGTGATGGATAACTTACGACGTCTGGCTACAGCGTCAGAGGTAATGCAGTGCAATTAACTTTCAGCGTGATGGCGTGGGGGGGATGGTCCCCGGCTTATCAGGACAGAGAAAGCTGGGCCGATTGGCAAAAAACACTCTCTGAACCAAACAGTACTGTGACGCCGACACTGCCTCAGGTGCCGGCGATGCAGCGTCGTCGCTTTAGCCGCTTAAGCCGCATGATGCTCGACGTGGCCTTTCAGTGTGAACCCTCCTCTCAATGCCGCAGCGTATTTGCCTCACGCCATGGCGAGCTGAATCGCACCATAGACCTGCTCCAAAGCGTGATTGTGCGCGAACCTTTATCTCCCATGGGCTTCAGCCAGTCGGTGCACAACACCGCCAGCGGTCTTTTTGGTATTCTCGGCGACAATCGCGCCGCCTCGACTTCAGTTGCCGCTGGCACCGAGAGCCTGTCGCAGGCAATGGTGGAAGCCTATGCCCAGCTCATTGAGGATCCAAGCCCACTGCTGCTGGTGTTTGGCGATGACCCTGTACCGCCGGTTTACAACGATTACACCGAAGAATTTGAACTGCCGCTGGCGCTGGGGATGGTGCTGGCACCCGCTACCTCCGGCGCCCCAAAGCTAACGCTCACCAAACAACAAAAACTCGTTCCCATGAGCTACGGCCAGCTGCTTTCCTGCCTTTCCAAAGGCGAAAACTGTCAGGGCCATCTTTCCGGTTTTGACTGGACCCTTAGCCATGACTGAGCACACTCAGAAGCTTGCGCGCCGCTCGCCCTGTCAGCATAGGCTGACCGGGCTTGCTTATGTGCCGCGATGGTTGGGTGGCATGCTTTGCTACACCTGTTTTGGTCTGGGTGGCCTTTTGAGTTCACTCACCATTTTGCCATTGCTCAAGTACTGGCCAGGCGAACGTGAGGTACGAATCAAACGGGTGCAAAAAGCGGTGCACATCATGTTCCGCGGTTTTGTCCATATGCTCTCAGCAGCTGGGGTTATCCGGCTTGAAACCAAAGCGATAGAGACACTGACCAAAGCTGAGGCCATGTTGGTCATCGCCAACCACCCAACCCTGATTGATGTGGTGGTGCTGATTAGCCTGATGCCCAACGCGGGTTGTATCGTAAAGCAAGGTATTTGGCGTAACCCCTTTATGCGCGGCGTGGTATCTGCAGCAGGATATATTCCCAACCGCGGCGCCGAGCTGCTGTTGGATGACTGCCGCGAAGTACTGGGCCGCGGCACCAATCTGATTATCTTCCCTGAAGGCACCCGCACCGTGCTTGGCGAGCAGATAAACCCCTTTGCGCGCGGCGCGGCTAATATCGCCCTGCGCACCGGCAGTGACATACTTCCTGTGTTGCTGCACACCAAGCCCCCGGGCCTGACCAAACAGGACCCCTGGTGGGAAATTCCCCGGCGCACCATTGGCATGACGGTTGAGGTAGGAACGCCCATATCCGCCATGGACTATAAGGCCGAGGAAGGAGGAGATGCCAGGATGGCGAGAATATTGACCAGGGAAATGGAAAATTATTATAAACAAAGACTTGAAATAGAAATATGACATTACATGACCAAATTAAACAGCTGATCATCGACTGCCTCGATCTGGAAGACGTGACCATTGCTGACATAGAAACCGATGCGCCCCTGTTCGGCGACGGCCTGGGACTGGACTCCATCGATGCCCTCGAGCTGGGTCTGGCCATTAAAAAGCAATTCGATGTGAAGATTGAAGCCAACTCTGACGCGACCAAGGCTCACTTCTACAGCGTGGCAACCCTTGCCAGCTTTATCGAATCTCAGCGTGGCCAGGAGTAAGACTATGGACAACCGCGAGCAAATTCTTGAAAAGCTGACCACCATTCTGGTGGACGATTTTGAAATCGATACCGATGCCATCAGCCTGGAAGCCAACCTGTATCAGGACCTGGATCTGGACAGCATCGATGCCGTGGATCTGGTAATTAAACTGCAGCAACTCACCGGCAAAAAGATTAAGCCCGAAGAGTTCAAGTCCGTACGCACCGTGGAAGATGTGGTTAACGCCATCGAGGCTCTGGTTCAGGACTGATGCGGGCTATTGAGGTATTGACGGCGGCTTTGCTGCTCGTCTACCCGCTGGCGGTTTGGCTGGGGCTGAATTACCTGCCTCCCGGCGTGCTGGCAGGTATGCTGTGTCTGCTGCTATTGCTGCGGCTGGTGTTAAAGCGCCAGCAACTCAAAGCCATGGCACTGCCGCTGCTGGCTGGGGTACTGCTTACCGCCGGTAGCTTGCTGGCCAAACGTCAGGACTGGCTTCTTTACTACCCGATAGTCATTAACCTGACCATGCTCGGGGTGTTCGGCCAGTCACTGCTGCGCGGCCCCAGTATGGTAGAGCGATTGGCACGCCTCGGCGAGCCAGACCTGCCCGATGAAGCCATACCTTATCTTCGCAAAGTCACGGCGCTTTGGTGCCTGCTTTTTGTGGTAAACGGCGGCATGGCCTTTTATACCGCCCTCTTTACCAGCCTGGAAATCTGGACCCTGTACAACGGCCTGATTGCCTACATTCTGATGGGCATACTGGCTGGCGGGGAGTGGTTGTACCGCACCTTAGTGTTGAAGAGAGGTGCCTGACATGTGGATAGCATCGCGATGACGTCTCTGCTCTACAACGCCCTGACCCGCGGCCCGGCGGCGGCGCAGCTGATAAGCTTTAATCACCACGATATTCTCACCGGAGCGCTATTTACCACTCAGGTGCATCATCTGTGGCAGACCTTAAGCCAGAAAGCAGAGCGCCGCTGGCTGCTCTCAAGCGAAAGCTCTGACTTGTTCGCCATCGGGCTTTGCGCAGGTTTGCTGGCGGGCAAAGAGCTGGTACTGCCACCCAACACCCAAAGCGGCACCTTAAGTCAGCTCACCCAGAGTTTCGATGCCGTGCTCTCGGATGCGCCCCTGTGTGAAGGTCATGCCTGGGTGGCTCTGAAAAAAGAAACTACCCAGACGCCAGCCCCCTGGCCTGACGCCAAGCCCAGCGGCAGCCTGACGCTTTACACCTCAGGCTCCAGTGGCGAGCCCAAGGCCGTAAAAAAGACCCTCGAACAGCTCGACGCCGAAGTCAGCACCCTCGAGGCCACCTTCGCCGCCGCCCTGCCCCATTGCAGCGTGCTGGCCACCGTCTCCCATCAGCACATTTACGGGCTGCTGTTTAAAATTCTCTGGCCACTGGCGGCCGGACGGCCGTTTTTAAGTGATTTGGTGGAATACCCCGAGACCCTGAGTTATTACACAGCGCTGCTGCCAAACCTGTGCCTTATCAGCAGCCCGGCGCAGTTAAGTCGCCTGCCGGATGCGCTGGATAACGAGCCCCAGCTCTATTCTCCCAGCCTGGTGTTCTCTTCCGGCGGTCCCTTGAGCGAAGAGGCTGCCCGTGGTATCCAAAAGGTTTATGGCAGCCTGCCCATCGAGGTGTACGGCAGTACCGAGACTGGCGGTATCGGCTGGCGCAGGCAATCCTCTGCCGCCGAAGCCTGGCAGGCCTTTCCCGGCATTGAAATAGCCAACGATGAGGATGGTGCCCTGCTGCTGCGATCGCCTTATCTCGATAATCCCGCCACGCCCCTTCGCTGCGAAGATAAGGTCGCCATCGATGACCATGGCCGTTTTGTGCTGCAGGGCAGGCTGGACCGGATTGTCAAAATTGAAGAAAAGCGCCTGTCGCTGGTGCAGATGGAAGCCCTGCTGGAGAGCCATCCGCTGGTCAGTCGCGCCGCACTGGTGCTGCTGACCGAGCCGCGCACCCAGCTTGGCGCTGTGGTGGAGCTGTCTGACAAAGGCAAGGCACTGCTGGCCGAAGAGGGCAAACTTGCCCTCAACAACCAGCTGAAGGCGCATCTGTTAACCGAATTTGAGCGGGTCACCCTGCCAAGGCGCTGGCGTTACCCCGACGAGCTGCCACTGAATCAACAGGGCAAGCGCGTTCACCAAACTTTGATTGAGCTGTTCATCCATGATTAAGTCATTGCTGCCACAGGTTTTGGCGCGCGAAGAGACAGACACTGAGCTGAAACTAAGGCTCGCTATCGATGCTGACCTGCCGTTTTTCGAGGGCCACTTCCCGGGGCAAAGCGTGCTGCCGGGCGTCACCCAGCTCGACTGGGCGATACGTTTTGGCTGCGAGCACTTTGGTTATGATGCCAGCGTAGCAAGCCTGGAAGTGCTTAAGTTTCAACAATTGATGCTGCCCGGCACCGAAGTGGATTTGCTGGTAAGCAACAACGCCGCCAAGGGCAAACTCACCTTCGCCTACAGCGATGGCGAGCGCCGCTTCGGCTCGGGCCGGATTGTGATTGCCGCTCACGGGGACTCTTGATGCGCGTCGCCATAGTCATCCCCAATTACAACCATACCCATGCCATCGAGCGCACCCTGGAAACGCTGGAGCCTTTGGGGCTGCCAGTGTTTCTGGTCAACGATGGCAGCAACGAGGCCACCTGCCATTTGTTGATGGCCCTCGATGCCAAATACCCCTGGGTGACCCTGCTGCACCACCCCTTTAACCGTGGCAAGGGCGCGGCTGTGATGACCGGTCTGCGCGCCGCCTACAAAGCGGGCTTCAGCCACGCGCTGCAGGTGGATGCCGATGGTCAGCACACCCTGGATGACATCCCAAGGCTACTAACTGCCGCCAACGAACACCCCGAAGCGGTGATCTCGGGACGACCAGAGTACGATGACTCAGTGCCCAAGGGCCGCCTCTATGGCCGCTACATCACCCATTTCTGGGTGTGGGTCGAGACCCTGAGTTTCGATATTCAGGACAGCATGTGCGGCTTTCGGGTCTATCCGCTGGCCGCTACCGAAGCACTGTTTTTAAGCGAGCAGCTCGGCGAGCGCATGGATTTTGATATCGAAGTGCTGGTGAAGCTCTACTGGCGCGGTGTCGATGTGGTACATGTGCCCACTGCAGTGATTTACCCTGAGGACGGCGTCAGCCATTTTCAGGGCTTTGCCGATAACGTACGTATCAGCGCACTGCACACCAAACTCTTTTTCGGCATGCTCAAACGCCTGCCAAGCCTGCTTGGTCGGGGCAGAAAGCAAAACCACTGGTCGTCTATCAGTGAGCGGGGCAGCTATTGGGGCATTAAGCTTTTGGCCGAGAGTTACCGCTTCGGTGGCCACTGGCTGTGCCGCGCCATCATGTACCCTGTGATTGCCTATTTCTTTATGACCGGCGGCGCTGCCCGCAAGGCGTCAATCGAGTTCCTTGAGCGGGTACAGGTGCTGGAGCCAAATCATCCCCAGCTGCAGCCAAAGGTCAGTTGGCGCCACAGCCTCAGGCACTTCCTCGCCTTTGGCAATGCCGCGCTGGATAGAATCGATGCCTGGTGTGACCGGATTAAACTGAGTGAAGTCGATTTCCCCGAACGGGCACTGTTGGCAGATATGCTGGAGCGCGGCCAGGGCGGCGTGCTGCTGGTATCGCACCTTGGCAACCTTGAGCTGTGCCGCGCCATCTCCATCCACCAGCGCAAAGTAAAAGTGAACGTAATGGTGATGACCGCCAACGCCGAAAACTTTAACAAGGTGCTGAAGCAGCTGAATCCTGACAGCGACCTAAACCTCATTCATATCAATGAGCTGGGTCCATCAACTTCCATCATGCTGGCAGACAAGATTGCCGCCGGTGAACTGGTGGTAATAGCAGGGGATCGCACCGCCAGTGGCAATGCAGGCCGGGTGGTGGAAGTGCCCTTCCTTGGCGAAACTGCGCCTTTCCCACAAGGGCCCTTTATTCTGGCAAGCCTGCTGGACTGTCCGGTATTTCTGATGTTTTGCCTGCGGGAGCAGGGCCGCTACCGGGTGCATGTGGAGCCCTTTGCCGACACCCTCAAGGGCCCCAGAGCCGGCAGAAGTGAACGTATTCAAAACGCGGTCGAACGCTACGCCGAAAGGCTTGAGCATTACGCCCGCAAAGAGCCACTGCAGTGGTTCAACTTTTTCGATTTTTGGCGCCGCGGCCAATAAGGCTTTGGGCCCGGGCAGACGCCACAGGAACGGTAAAATGACTAACCAATCAACTGAAATGAAAGAGACTGTTAAGTTTGGCTACGACGCGCTGACCATAGAGCAGGTAGTGGCCATCGCCAAAGGCGCCAGGGTTGAGCTCAGACGCGACCAGCAATACGTGGAATACATCCAGCGTGGTGCCCGCTTTATCGACAGTCTGCTGACCGAAGAAGGCGTGGTGTACGGCGTAACCACAGGTTACGGCGATTCCTGTACCGTCACTGTGGGGCTCGACTTGGTGCACGAACTGCCGCTGCACCTGTCGCGCTTCCACGGCTGTGGTATGGGCCGCGAGCTTACGCCAATGCAGTCCCGCGCCGTGATGGCCTGCCGGCTGAATTCACTTGCCATTGGCAAGTCAGGCGTCAGTTTTGAGCTTTTAGAGCGTATAGAAACCCTGATTAATGAAGACATCTGCCCGGTTATCCCCGAAGAAGGCTCTGTAGGTGCCAGCGGCGATTTAACGCCACTGTCTTATCTGGCTGGTGTGCTGATTGGCGAGCGTGACGTGTTCTACCGCGGCGAGCGCATGCCCAGCAGTGACGTGTTCCAGAAGCTGAATATCACCCCGCTGAAGCTGCGCCCGAAAGAGGGTCTGGCACTGATGAACGGCACCGCGGTGATGACGGCGCTGGCATGTCTTGCATATGACAGAGCAGACTACCTCACCCGGCTGTCGTCACGCATTACTGCCATGGCATCCCTGACCCTCAAGGGCAACTCCAACCATTTCGACGACATCCTGTTTGCCGCCAAGCCCCATCCGGGCCAGGCACGGGTTGCCAGCTGGATCCGTGACGACCTCAACCACCACGAACATCCGCGCAACTCCGACCGCCTGCAGGACAGATATTCCATCCGCTGCGCGCCCCATATCATCGGCGTGTTGGCCGATGCGCAGCCAATGCTGCGCCAGTTTATTGAGAACGAACTTAACAGCGCCAACGACAACCCGATTGTCGACGGTGAGGGCGAGCATATCCTCCACGGCGGCCACTTCTATGGGGGACATATCGCCTTTGCCATGGACAGCCTCAAGAATCTGGTGGCCAACATCAGTGATCTGATTGATCGCCAGATGGCGCTGGTGATGGATCCCAAGTTTAACAATGGCTTGCCAGCAAATCTCTCAGGCGCCGAAGGTGCCCGCCGCCCTATCAATCACGGCTTCAAGGCGGTGCAGATTGGCGTATCGTCCTGGACCGCCGAAGCGCTCAAACTCACCATGCCTGCCAGCGTATTTTCCCGCTCCACCGAGTGCCACAACCAGGACAAAGTCAGCATGGGCACCATTGCCGCCCGTGACTGTTTGCGGGTGCTGGAGCTGACTGAGCAGGTGGCTGCCGCTGCGCTGCTGGCCATGGCTCAGGGCATGCGCCTGCGTATCCGTCAGGGCGAGCTGTGTGAGTCGTCACTAACCGCTTCGGTTGCCAACACCCTGGCCCAGGTGAGCGAGGCCTGCCCGCTCATCACCGAAGACAGGCCACTCGAAGCTACTCTGCGCCAGACGCTGGCACGCATTCAGGCAGGTGATTGGGAGGTGTGTCGATGAAATCTCTGCTTCACGCCGAGACAGACATCATCATTCCCTTCCACGATGTGGATCCGATGCAGATCACCTGGCACGGTAACTATTTGCGTTACTTCGAAATTGTCCGTTGTGAACTACTGGATAAACTCGACTACAACTATCGCCAGATGCAGGAGTCCGGCTTTGCCTGGCCGATAGTGGATGTGCAGATAAAGTATGTTCGCAGCAGCACCTTCGGTCAGAAAATTCGCGTCAGTGCCGATCTGGTGGAGTGGGAAAACCGCTTACGGATCAATTATCAGGTGCGTGACGCCAACAGTGGCGAGCGACTTACCAAGGGCTACACCATTCAGGCCGCCGTGGATATGAGCAATAACGAGCTATGCTTCGTTACGCCCGAGGTATTTCAGGCAAAAATTCGTCCACTGCTGGGCGAAGCTGACGCCTGAGCTTAGGCTGAAGCTTGCCATAATGTTTAATGCTAAGCGCATAAAGAGGTACCTATGGGGCTGATTGTTAAGTTTTGCGTTGGAATACTTGCATCCATACTGCTCTGGCCGCCAGCGCAGGCAGATGAAGCCCTAAGCCAGAAGACTATGGCCCAGAACGCTGACGTCAATCTCGGGGCGCTCGGCACAGCCCTGAAGCCACAGGGCGCGGTGCGCGGTGAGTTTGAACAAACCCGTACTCTCAAGGCGTTAAAGCGGCCGCTGGTCAGCCGGGGCAGTTTTGTGTTCTCACCCGAGCAGGGGCTTATGTGGGCACAAAACCAGCCCTTTGAAAACTTACTGATTTTAAGCGAAACGCGCATGTTTAGCCGCGACAGCGAAGGCCTCTGGCAACAAACCGAGGTCAACGCCAAAGCGGGTCCAGCTACCTTAATGCCCATGCTGGTAAAGGCCATGATGGGCGGCGATATGGCTACGCTGGAGCAACATTTCTCACTGGCATTAAGCAGTCAGGAGAATCTTTGGCGACTCACCCTCGCCCCAAAAGATAATGATATTAAGGCACTGTTTGCCGCCATCGAGCTTGAAGGCAGTTTTATCAGCGACGCAGGCACAGCGCCCTCAGCAGACACTCAGGCCAGCACAGGCAAGGCCAGCACCGACAGACTGAAACTTATCAGCCCCAATGGCGATGTGAGCGATATCCGCTTCAGCAACCAGCAAAGCGGGCCGCTGTCGGAGCAAGAGCTTCTGGCATTTAGCCCGCAAATTGAGTCGGGGCAATAAATCAGATGGCGCTTGGGGGAGGCAAGATCACAGATAAGCCACAGACTGCAAGCCGCGCAGGGCTCAGGCTCGTCCTTTGGCTATTGCTGCTCACCGCAGCCGTCGTTTTCGGCGTTAAAACCCTCAACCACAGAGATGTGGTTGAAACCGACATTCTGGCCATGCTGCCCCATTTGAAGCAAGATGCCCTCACCAGCCGTGCGCTGGACAGTATCGAGAACCGGCTGGCAAACGAAAGCTATCTGGTGCTCACAGGCGAGGACAAAGCCGCAACCATCGAGGCCGCCAGAGGCATGATGGCAGAGCTTGCCAGCTCCCCCGCATTTGCATCGGTTCGCAGCGCCGGCGAACTCGCTCCCAAAGAGATTTACCGGCTCTACTTTCCCGCCCGCTTCAACCTGCTGACCGAATCACAACGCTCGCTGCTGGAAAACAGCAAACTCGATGTTCTCATCAAGCAAACGGAAATTGCCCTCTACAGCGCCTTTGGTTTTGCCAATAGTGAACTTATCAGCGAAGACCCACTGTTGCTGTTTCCGGCGCTGATGCAAGGCTTTGGCAAAGGCCATCGCCTCGGTGAAAAAGACGGGATACTGCTTGGCAATTCAGGCGGCCAAACCGCTGCCATCATCATGGCCAAGGGAAAAGACAGCGTATTCAGCCCCATGGCTCAGGAAGCGCAGCTCAGTGCCATCAACTCTGCATTCGACAGGGTAAACCATGATAACCAACTCAGTCTGCTGAAGGCCGGCGCCCTGTTTCATGCAGTTGAAGCCACCCAAAGCGCCAAGGCCGAAGTCTCCTTGATTGGTTCGCTGTCAATGGCAGGCGTGGTATTGCTGGTACTGCTAAGCTTCCGCTCCCTGATGCCACTGCTGCTGGCAAGCCTTACCCTTGGCTGCGCCATGTTAAGCGCCAGTGTCTTTACCTTGCTGATTTTCGGGAAATTGCACCTGCTTACTCTGGTGTTTGGCACTTCATTGATTGGCATTGCCATTGACTACAGTTTCCATTTTTATGCCGAGCGCAGTGGCCGTGATGAGAGCGCCAGCCAAACACTGAGCCGCATCTTGCCCGCACTGACGCTGGCCCTTGCCACCAGCGTGCTCGCCTATCTGGCACTGGGCCTCACTCCCTTCCCCGGGATGCAACAGGTAGCGGCCTTTTGTGGCGGCGGCCTGATTGGTGCCTACCTCACTCTGTATCTTGCTTACCCCATGCTGGCTGGCAGCCGCATTCAGGCTGCAAGCGCAGCCATCACCCTGGCCTCTCGTTTCCTTACGCCATTTCAGGCCGCCGGTACCAAAGCCTTTGTGATTGGCGTCCTGACTGTCCTCTTCGTCTGCATCACTGGGCTTGGCCGACTGGAAAGCCGCGACGATATCCGCAGCCTGCAACAGGGCTCGGCAACGCTGATGACTGAAGAAGCTAAAGTGAGAACCCTGCTCTCCGGCGGGGTTGATAACCAGTTTCTGCTGGTACGGGCAGAGTCGATGCAGACGCTGCTCGCAAGACTCGAAGCCCTTGCGCCTGTACTCGCAAAGGCCGAAAAAGACCAATTACTGCAAAGCCATGTGAACCTTGCCGATTACCTGCCATCCAAGGCGCGGCAGATGGCCGACCATGACCTGCAACAGCAAATTTATGGCTCCAAACTGAGTGAAATACTCGCCCGCCTGGGGCTGGACGGCGAGCTTGAAACCAGTCTCAGGAGCCAATATCAGGCAGGCCAACAGCAAGCTGTGACAGCCGATGCACTTTTTGCCACTCAGCTTGGTGCAAGCCTCAAGCCGCTGCTGCTTGAGCCCACAGCGACAGATGCCAGGGAGTGGGGCGCCATGGTGCTGCTTGGTGGCATTCAAGACTTACCCGCACTGGCGGCTGCAGTGTCGACTATTCCCGGTGTGGCGTTGGTTGATAAGGTGGGTGATATATCCAGCCTGATGGGTGATTACCGCCAAACCACCCTCTGGTTACTGGCGCTGGCGCAGCTTATCGCCTTTGGGGTGTTTGTCCTGCGTCACCCGTGGAAACTCGCCGCTGCCATGGTGGCGGTGCCGGCATTGGCGGCGCTGCTTAGCCTGTCATTGCTTGGGCTGCTCGGCTCGCCCCTGACGCTGTTTCATGCGCTGGCACTGCTATTGGTATTTGGCATTGGCGTGGATTACAGCCTGTTTTTTGCCAAAGATGACAGCCAGCAAGAGGGCAGCAGAGTCATGCTGGCGGTGTTGCTGTCGGCAACCTCCACCACCCTTGCCTTTGGTTTGCTGGCGCTCAGCAACACACCGGCAATACACTATTTTGGCCTCACCCTGGCCCTCGGGATTGGCTTCACCCTGCTGCTCTCGCCCCTTATTCACACTTTCAAAAGGAAAATGAAGTAGATGCACTCTGGAAATAGCAAGCCCAACGATATGGCTGTGGATGTGGTGATTATCGGTGCCGGGCCATCCGGCGCCATTGCCGCCAGCCTGCTGCATAAGGCCGGTAAAAGGGTGCTGGTGCTGGAACGGCAACACTTCCCGCGCTTTTCCATCGGCGAGAGCCTGCTGCCCTGCTGCATGAATTTTATCGAAGAGGCCGGCATGCTGGAGGCGGTCAACGCCGCCGGTTTCCAATTCAAAAATGGCGCCGCATTCCGTCGCAATGGCACCTACACCACCTTTGACTTTACTGACAAGTTCACCCCCGGCCACGGCACTACTTTCCAGGTGCAACGCGGCAACTTCGACAAACTGCTGGCCGACACTGCCGAGGCCCAGGGCGTGGAAATCCGTTACGGCCATACCGTCCAGAGCATAGACATCAGCGCCAAGCCGTGTCTTTTTGTCAGCACTGAGGCAGGTGACAGCTATCGGGTGGAAGCCGAGTTTATGCTGGATGCCAGTGGTTTTGGCCGGGTGCTGCCACGACTTTTGGATCTGGAGCGCCCCTCCAATCTGCCTGCCCGCATGGCGATTTTCACCCACGTGGAAGACAATATCAGCGATGCCAATTTCGACCGTAATAAGATTCTGATAAGCGTCCACCCCGAACACAAAGACATCTGGTATTGGCTCATCCCGTTCAGCAACGGCCGCTGCTCTCTGGGTGTCGTAGCCGAGCCTCATCTGCTGGAGCGCCTTGATGGCAGCCTGGAAGACAAGCTGATGCAGGTGGTGCGCGAAGAGCCGGGCCTTAAAACACTCCTCAAAGATGCCGTAGTTGCGCAGCAGTGCGCCGAGCTTAAAGGCTATTCCGCCAACGTAAGCCAGCTTGCCAGCAACAAGTTCGCTCTGCTGGGTAACGCGGGTGAGTTCCTCGACCCGGTATTCTCCTCCGGGGTGACCATTGCCATGCAATCAGCCTCCCTCGCCGCCCGCACCCTGCTCAAGCAACTCAATGGCGAAACGGTAGATTGGCAGCACGACTATGCAGAACCTTTGATGACCGGCGTGAACACCTTCCGCACCTACGTTCAGGCCTGGTACGACGGCACATTCCAGGAAGTTATCTTCTTTGAAAACCCGAATCCGACCATCAAGCAAATGATTTGCTCCATCCTCGCCGGATACGCATGGGATACGGAAAACCCCTTTGTGAAAGAGTCGCAAAGACGGCTGAATATGGTGGTAGAATTGTGCCGCGAGGCCAAGGCCGAGGCTCAAGGGAAGGCGTAATGAACCGACGACTGCTGCTGACATTTTTGGTACTGCTGGCCACTACAGGCTGCAGTCAGCTGTTGCTGCGACAAACCTGTGTAGGTTTATCGCGTGATGTGAATTATTGTCTGGCACCACTGCCTATCCCGGCAAAAGAAGTCAAGGACAAAGCCGACGCCCCAAAGCCGCAACGGGCACCAAAGGCACCAACCAAGCCCAACCCAGAGAGCCGGAGCCAAACTCAGAAAGTCAGCATTGAGATTGATGGTAAACGCCATGAACTCCTGAGCGAACTTGAACTCAGTGAACAGCAACTGTCGGTAGTGGGGCTGGCACCGCTGGGGCAACCACTGTTTGATGTGCGCTTCGATGGCACCAGTCTCAGCAGCGAGCAAAACCTGCTGCTTGGCGACAATTTTCGTGCCGAGTACTTGGTCGCACTGCTGCAATTGATTTACTGGCCCGAGGGGCAAATCAATGGCGCGCTGGCCGGTGGTCAGGTGCAGGAGCAAGCCTGTCCACAACCACGCTGTCGTAGTCTTCACTCAACGAATGAGGGCGAACTGGTGCATATCAGCTACAGTCATCCAGACCCCTGGCGCGCCCGGATCACACTTGATATTCCGGCAGCCAAACTGACGCTGAAAATCACGCCACTGGCGTAACGCAAGCCCCTTGCAAGCACAGGTTCCAATGAACCAGAGGGAATGGGGCAGGATTTAGGAAGCAGAAGATTGACCAAGATAGCCATTACTGACACAGGTTTTTGTACACCGCTGGGGGCGACCGCCTCAGAGATCCTGCCAAGGCTGCTCACCGGCGACATTTCCGCCATGGTACTCAGGGACGATTTGTTGGCCTCGGGGCCAACCCTGGTGGGCGAGGTCAGCGCCCCGCTGCCGGCCATTCCAACCAACATGGCCAAGTTTGACTGTCGCAATAACCAATTACTGCTGGCAGCTGCCGTGCAGATTGCAGCTACGGTTGATCGTGCCAGGTCTTGCTTTGGTGCCAACCGGATAGGCGTGGTGCTCGGCACCTCCACCTCCGGCATTGCCAAGGGTGAAGAAGCCCTGGCCTACCACGCCGAGCACGGCGTATTTCCTTCGGATTATCACTATTTCCAGCAAGAACTTGGCAGCACCAGCGACTTTTTACGCCAGTACTTTGAACTCGACGGCCCCTGCTACACCCTTTCCACCGCCTGCTCCTCCAGCGCCAAGGTATTTGCCAGCGCCAGGCGGTTACTCAATGCCAATCTGTGCGACATGGTGATTGTGGGCGGCGTCGACAGTCTCTGCCGCCTCACGGTCAATGGCTTTGATGCGCTGGAGTCTGTGTCCAAAGGCCACTGTAATCCCTTCAGCGCCAATCGCGATGGCATCAACATTGGTGAAGGCGCAGCGCTGTTTACCCTGGAGCGCGGTGACGGCCCAGTGCTGCTCCGCGGTTGCGGCGAATCCGGCGATGCCCACCATATCTCGGCGCCGCACCCCGAGGGCCGGGGTGCCATAGAGGCCATGCAAATGGCGCTGAAAGACGCAGGCCTCAAGCCTGCCGATATCGATTACATTAACCTGCACGGCACCGCCACGCCGAAAAACGATGCTATGGAGAGCCGCGCGGTTTGTGCCGTGTTTGAAGACCATTTGCCTCCCTGCAGCTCCACCAAGCCGCTTACCGGCCATGCCCTCGGTGCCGCTGGCGCCATTGAAGCCGCCTTTTGCGTGCTACTGCTGAACGAAGGCAATCGCACTCTGCCACCCCAGGTGTGGGACGGCATAGCCGACAGCAACGACCCTCAATTACCCCTGGTTCCCATGCTGCATAGGCAAGACCCCGGCGAGCACCGAGAAATCCGCCATGTGATGAGCAACTCCTTTGCCTTTGGCGGCAGTAACGCCAGTTTGATTTTCAGCCGTGGAGGCAAGCATGACTGACAAGCTTTGGGATGGCGCACCGCTTTCCAGCATAGACGTGGAAACCTTTTTGCCCCATCGCCGCCCCATGGTGCTGATTGATAAAGTGCTGGAGCACGGCCACGACAGCCTGCTCACCGCCACCCATATCAGCGACTCGAGCCCCTATTTCGATGCAGCGCTGGGCGGTGTGCCCAATTACGTGGGCATAGAGTACATGGCGCAAAGCATTGCGGCGCTGGCCGGAGTCGAAGCTACCCTGCGCGGCGAGCCGATTCAGGTCGGATTTTTGCTGGGATCGCGCAAACTCTCCATGCCACTGGCAGTGTTTGCGCTGGGTGAGACCTACACCACCGAAGTGAAACGCCTTTATCAGGAAGACACCGGCCTTGCGGTATTCGACTGCCGCATTTTCCACGGCGCCACCCAAGTTGCCGAGGCCAACGTCAACGTGTTCCAACCTCAGGACACAGACGCCTATATTCGAGAGAGCCAAGGCTCATCCACCCGTATCTAGCACAGGAGCATAACAATGACTAAAAGAGTCCTGGTCACAGGTTCCAGCCGCGGCATTGGCAAAGCTATTGCCCTGCGCCTTGCATCTCAAGGCTATGATATTGCAGTGCATTACCACTCAAATCTCACTGCCGCCGAAGCCACTGCCAGCGAAATTGCCGACCTCGGCGTGAAGGTGAGCCTGCTGAAATTTGATGTGGCCGACCGCGCCGGCGTGCGCGCGGCTATTGATGCCGATATCAACGCCAACGGCGCCTACTATGGCGTGGTGCTCAATGCCGGCATCAACCGCGACACCGCCTTCCCGGCCATGACCGACGATGAGTGGGACAGCGTTATCCACACCAACCTCGACGGTTTTTACAACGTGGTGCAGCCCACGGTGATGCCGATGATCCAGAGCCGCAAGGGTGGACGCATCATCACGCTGGCATCGGTATCCGGCATTGCCGGCAACCGTGGTCAGGTAAACTACAGCGCCTCCAAGGCCGGACTTATCGGCGCCACCAAGGCGTTGTCGCTGGAGCTGGCCAAACGCAAAATCACCGTTAACTGTATCGCCCCCGGCCTGATTGAAACCGATATGGTGAGCGAGTTTCCTGCCGAGATGGTTGACCAGCTGGTGCCGATGCGCCGCATGGGCAAGCCGGAAGAAATTGCCGCACTGGCCGGATTTTTGATGTCCGATGATGCCGCCTACATCACCCGTCAGGTGATTTCGGTGAACGGAGGCATGCTGTGAGCCGCCGGGTTGTGGTCACAGGCTTTGGCGGCATCAGCAGCCTCGGCCATGACTGGTCATCGATTAGGGCAAGCCTTAAAGCCATGCAAAACAAAGTGGTACGCATGGACGAGTGGGACAGATTCGATAATCTCAACACCCGTCTGGCTGCGCCCGTGACCGACTTTGAAGTACCAGCCCACTATTCGCGCAAAAAAGTCCGCTCCATGGGACGGGTCTCCCTGATGGCCACCCGCGCCAGTGAGCTGGCGCTGGAAGATGCCGGCCTGCTTGGCAGCGACTTTCTGACCTCAGGGGACGTGGGCATAGCCTATGGCTCCTCCACCGGCAGCACAGATCCCCTGATTGGCTTTGGCCGCATGCTGGACACGGGTGACATGTCCGGCATAGATGCCACCAGCTATATCCGCATGATGGCCCACACCACGGCGGTAAACGTAGGGGTGTATTTTGGCCTCAAGGGCCGCATTCATACCACGTCCAGTGCCTGCACCTCTGGCAGCCAGGGCATAGGTTACGCCTATGAAGCCATCAAGTATGGCATGCAAACCGCCATGTTGGCCGGTGGTGGCGAAGAGCTGTGTCCCAGCGAGGCTGTGGTGTTCGATACCCTGTTTGCCACCAGCACCCAAAACGCCACCCCTGAGCTGACGCCACGGCCTTTTGATAAAAATCGTGACGGTCTGGTGATAGGTGAAGGTGCCTGTACTCTGGTGCTGGAAGAATTGGAGCACGCCAAAGCCCGCGGTGCCCATATTTATGCCGAGCTGGTTGGCTTTGGCACCAACAGCGATGGTCTGCATGTAACCCAGCCCAATGCGACTACCATGGAAGGGGCTATCCGTCTGGCGCTGAAAGATGCCGCGCTGGACGCCGATGCCATTGGTTATGTCAACGCCCACGGCACCGCCACTGACAGGGGCGATGTGGCCGAAACCCGCGCCACCGCCGCCGTGTTCGGCAGCCGTATGCCCATTTCGTCGCTGAAGAGTTATACCGGCCACACCCTGGGTGCCTGCGGCGCGCTGGAAGCCTGGTGCAGCATCATGATGATGAATGAAGGCTGGTTTGCGCCGACCATCAATCTTGAGGAAATCGACCCGGACTGCGGCGATCTGGACTACATTCGCAGCAATATCCGCGAGATACGTACCGACTACGTGATGAGCAATAACTTCGCCTTCGGCGGCATCAACACCTCACTGATTTTCAAACGCTGGCAAGAATAGGTTAAGGATAAAAAAACCGGAGCTGGCCAGGCTCCGGTTGCTGAAGCAGGGCGATTAACAGAACCTTCATTCTGGATCTGATAAGCGCCCCATGATCTCCTGAACCTCTCCCCGCACCGCCACCAGCGCCTCAACACAACGACCATCCAGCTTGCCTGCAGCCGCCATACATCTGAGCTCTTCAAAACAAGACTCCAATGACCAGGGCTGTTTGTAGGGTCTGTTGAAGCTCAGGGCATCAAAGATATCCGCCACAGTAACAATCCTGGCTTCTATCGGAATTTGCTCACCTTTGAGCCCTCTGGGGTAACCGCTGCCATCCAGATATTCATGATGGCAGGCAACAATGTTAATCATGATTTGAGAGTCAGGCAGATGGCTTAGCCCAAAGTCACCGACAATCTTATGGATTATCTGCTCCCCCTTTTCGACGTGGCTTTCCATCAACAGCCGTTCCTGCTCAGTCAGCGCCCCGGGCTTTAGCAGCACCCGATCGGGTATACCGATTTTGCCCACATCATGTAAAGGTGCAAACAGGGCTATTTGCTCAATGGCTTCATCACTGAGCCCTGCATCGGCAGCTATTTCCCTGGCGATTAACCTTGAATAGGCCGCCATGCGATCCAGATGAGCACCGATTTCAAAGTCACGCAAACCGGCAAAGTCTCTTGCCACCTGTGCCGATGCCAAAATGGTGCGTACTGCGGCAAATTCACTGGACAACGACATGTTCACTAAGTTGGCGTACAACATCAAATCGCGCTGCATTTTGGAGTCAAAAGCCTGGAGACGAAAAGAGTCGAAAAATAAAAAACCAATAAACAAACCAGCGTCGTAAAGCGGAATAGTGAACGAAGACAGATAGCCCTGCTCCAACAGCCAGGAGGAATGCTGATTATCCGGGGTGATATTGGCCTGCACGTCATCGATAACCCGGCACTCTCCCGATTTGGCCATCTGGCTCAGGGAGCGACTTTCGTGCAGACGATATTGATAGCCATGGATGGCATTGCCGCTGCGGGTACTGTTAATAAAGGTCTTGAGCAGATCGCTCTTGGGATCATAAAGCGCAAAGGCAATTCGGTCGACGTCAGGATACACTTCAAGTAAATGATCATGGATCCGCTCCATTCTCTCATTTGCACTGCTTCCCTGTTGCCATAAGTAAGCCGGTATGGCCCCAGTTGAATCCAACATAACCGCAATTCCTCTGCCGACTTTCTCCAATGTCACAGTGTAGGCTAAGGTACGAACGTAAGTCTTGGAAATACCCCAAAAGTCTATTGCGCACACGTTTGCTTTTCATGTTGCATAAGATTATTCTCAATAAACTTTTGCTAATTGAGTTGAGGTTATCATGCTGCAGTCCATGCTCGCCGGTTTGTCAGGCAGCGCCCTTCCGGCACAATGCTGGGAATTGGTGAAAAAAGGCGCCACCCTGGTGGATGTCAGAACTCCGGCCGAATTTGCCCAGGGCCACTTGCCCGGCGCCGTGAATATTCCGCTGGATACCCTCGAAACCTGGGTTGCCACTCACACCAACAAGGCTGCGCCCATGGTGCTGTACTGCGGTGCCGGTATTCGCGCGCAAAAAGGTTGTGACATTCTGAGTGCCAACGGCTGCTGCAGCGTCATCAACGGCGGCTCACTGAAAGACTTGCTGGCTGGCGCCTGAGGCCAATCAGGGTATCGCGATGGCCAAAGACAAGCAGACGCCACGCCCAGGCTTTGCGGTCAGCTCCGGCAGAGGGCAGGCAAGTCGCAAGGTGCGCTATGTGGAATACAGCCACACCCTTGAGGGTTGCAGCCTTTGCCGGCCCAATCCAAGCGATGGGATAAAAAATACCCCTTGCGCCGAGCAAGGGGTGAAGGGTGCCGTCCTCAATGAGGATGGGGCTGATGATTCAACTGCCGATTCGGCAAAAGCCAAAACCGCAAGCAAGGTGAACGGTAGAACGGTAGAACGGTAGAACGGTAGACGATTGTGAGGGCGACGACTCGCCCCCAACATAAGCCTCAGCCAACCAGCGCCAGTTTGCTGCGCGCTTCGCTCAGACCATTTTCGGCCGCTTCCGGGCCCATGCTCAGGGCTTCGGCGTACACAGTCTCCACATCTGTGATGCCGATAAAGCCCAGTACCGTCTTCAGATAGGGCACCACGTGGTCAGACGCTGCATCCCTGTGCATACCCCCGCGGGTCGCCACCACCAGCGCTTTCTTGCCTGTGATAAGCCCAACGGGGCCTTGTTCGGTGTAGCTGAATGTGATGCCCGCTCTGGCTACCAAATCAATCCAATTTTTCAGCTGTGTTGGAATGCTGAAATTGTACATGGGCGCAGCTATCAGCAGCTGTTCATGGGATTTCAGCTCATCAATCAGTTGATTGGACAGCGCCAGAGCCTCCGACTGACGTGCGCTCAATGAATCACCACCGCGCAGCCCCATGGCGATTTCACCATCAAGCATTGGCAGGGGCTCGGCAGCCAGATCCCGCACAGTGACCAAAACACCGTGGGCGCGTTGCGATGCAACCCATTCATCCACCAGACGACCCGATTGGGAAAAGTCACCCAGAATACTCGATTTGAGCACCAATACCTTTGTCATATAACCTCCGAAACTGGCGTTTTCGCCGCAGTTATTTAGCTGGGACAGAGTGTATTGATGTCAAAAATCGAAAAAAAGCAGATTAAATCAGACAAAAAGTTCTAAAAAATAGAAAAGCCAGTCAATGACTGGCTTTTCTTAAATGGTCAGTACCTTAGCTGCCGAAGTAGAAATTGTATTCTTCTACCAGGGTTGCAACCTCTTGATTAGCGCTCAAATCCTTAAGGAATTGTTCAGTTGTGGAGAGGATCCAGGCATGAGCGTCCTTGTCCAGGCCACCTTGTGGATTGGAATACATGTTTTGAGCCTGCGTAAAGTTCTCCCGGTATTCCATGCGGGTGATGGTTTTACCATGCACCCTGAAGTCATATGACAGCACCAAATCATTGTTGGTTACCACAGGAAGAATACCCAAGGAGCTTCCGGCCAACAATGCGGAGGTTAAACCAGCCGCAGTGCCACCAGCCGTAGGCTGCAACTTATAGCTCACCACCAAACGCAAAGGGGTACCGATGTTTTCTTTATCGATTCCTGCCAGAGATTTGGTCGCTTTCAATTTATCGAATAACGCATCACCATCAAAAGTGCTGATAAACAGCACAGGTGGCAATGCCAGCTCATCCGCTTTTACTGGCTGAATCAGGCCTGTGAGTACCACCAGGGTCAGTAAAAATCCTTTCATCGCAACATTCCTTATTGGTAACAGAGCATTTGAACCACTGATGACAAAGCCGCATCATTGCTGGTACGGATATCACCTTTCAGATTAGGTTCTACCTGGCGATATTGAATTTGATGCTTGTCGAGGAATTTAGCCACGTAGCGGGCATCCAGCGCAAAATTGACATTTTGCGGTAAGGCGCCTGACTCAATCAGTTTGGCCGCATTGAGGGTAGCCACAGTCACCCCGAGCAGCTCTCCCCCTTCAGATACCACAGGACCACCGCTGGAACCCGGCTGGATAGGTGCTGAGAACTGAAATTGCCCCACAGAACCTTTGAGCGCATTAAGAGAGCTGACATTACCCCGGGTTAAATTGGGTGATGCTGCCAGCAGCCCCTGCAAGGGGTAGCCCACATTGGTTACAGTCTCACCGAGGAAAACTTCACTGCCTTTTCGCAATGGCAGAAAGCGTTCTGTCGCTTCATTGGTGCTGACTACAGCCAGATCCAACAAAGTCGAACTGGCATCGACTGTTGCATTGAATGATTTATCACCGGCCTGAACCTTAGTCACCATACATTCACGCAGCACATGTGCCGCAGTCAGCAGTTGACCACTGTTATTGATGTAAAAACCCGTACCACTGCTGACCGGCTTTTCAAGGTTGGCCAGTATCAGAGGATTGGTATCCTTCATGGCCAGAGTTGCCGGATACATCTGGTTGTCAGGCTTAAGGCTGTTGAGCAAATCCACAATCACCAATTGGGTGGCTCTCATGGCAGCGTTATACATGCCGGAATTATCACCCACGTAACCTATGTCGGCCTTGAATGTCTTTTTGCCTTCGCGGACCGGGGTCTCGCTACCGTTAAAGATACGGTAGCTCATGGTCATTATCGCCTTGCCGGAAGCGAACTCCCATTCGGGATCTATATCCACCAGCAACCCATATTGCTTATCACTGGCGCGATCGAGCATGGCAACGTTGCTGAAGTAGGCATTAAATGCGTCACGAACGCCGTCATTCAGCGCGGCTCCCGGCTCAACCCAGACTTTCCAGTTGTCGAGATAAAAACGGCTATCCAATTTGGACTGAGGCACATAGTAAGCAACGCTCACATCCACTGGGAGAGTGATGGACTTATTTACCGCAACCCCTTTGGGCAACTTGTTTGCATTGTATTTAGTGTTGGCACAACCGGCCAAATTGGCACTGAGCAATAACGCCAGTACCAGAGATAAAAGACGCATGCTGATGTCCTTAAGATGCTGGTTAAAACAGTTACTCGTTACCGCACGACCAACTGAAAATTTTACATTTTTTTAACTTGCGGATTCTAGGTGAAAGCCGCATCCAACATCAACAACATCAGGGAAAAGTTGCAGAACTTTTTATGTGTGTGCGGGCAAACTGGCGTAAAGACCTGTGAACGTTGCGCACAAGGTGCCACTTGAAAACAGTTCCACAGTTAACGACAACTTTACCCTTCGCCCCTCTGCCAGCGCCGACAAATCTCCATCCTGCCACTGCACCCGAGCGAGGGGGGTACCCGTTACCGGCGCAAGATAACGGATCTGCGCATCGGCCAGCACAATATGGCCTTCCACACCCGCCTCACGTTGTTTAAGCCACATCATGCCCCAGCCAGTCAACGTCATCAGGGTATAGATGCTGCCGGCAAACATAGTCTGGTGCAAATTGAGGTTAGGGGGCAGAGGTGCGCTGGCTTCAAAGCAATCCGACGCATAGCGGCGCGGACATATTTGCATAAACTCACTCACTGGAATGGTTTGGTGCCAGGTGTCCTGCAGTTCCTGTAACAGGGCTTGTACTGGTGTCATGGTTTACACCTGCAAATGAAAGGTAACGGGGCCGTCGTTTAAAAGCTCAACCTTCATATCGGCAGCAAAACGACCTGTTTCCGTGGCAACACCTTGCTCTTTGCAGAAAGCAACAAACTCTTCATAGAGACGCTCAGCCTGCGCTGGCGTGCCCGCGCCGGAAAAACTGGGTCTCAGCCCCCTACCCGTATCGGCAGCCAGGGTAAACTGAGAAACCACCAACAACTTGCCTCCGACCTGAGACACATTGAGATTCATCTTGCCATGTTCATCAGAAAAAACGCGGTAGTTCATGACTTTATGTGCCAACTTTTCCAGCTTGGCTCTGTCATCCTGCTGCTCAACCCCCAGCAATACCAACAGCCCCTGCTCAATGGCACCGGTAATTTCACCATCCACGGTGACACTGGCACGACTCACTCTTTGTATCAACGCTATCACTGATTAACCCTTGCCTGTCGGAAATTCCGGCGATTGTGCCACAGCAATACCGGATCCCCCAACACTCAGGTGCAGGCCATGCCAGACCGATAGCATCCAATTACCGCCTTTTACAACCGCCTGATGCATGCGGCTATCAGCAAGAGAATGATAACCACCACTTATCACCATTAATTCGATGTCGGCATGTTCAGGTTTTATCAACGCCGGCACGCGCTCCAGCACCTGTAACGGGCATACCCAATCACATTCTCCCTGCAAAATGCGGGTAGGACATGCAGGTATTTGCAGGGCATTTTGCAACATGCTATCGGCGTCAAAGTATCCGTTTCGGGCGTAGTGCAATTCAATCATTGCCAACACCCTCGAGCGCCAATCTACGGCGCCGGGGATTCTGCTGCCAGGAAACGCCAGCGCAGACTCCCAATCCAGCCATCGACGGAATGCTTTCTCGGCGATACTTTGCTGGGGGTGACCGAAAGCCTGATCAAAGTATTCAAACAACAAAGGCAACCAACCTTTGATAGGAATGGCTCTGCTGAAATCTTCATATTCATTACCGAAAAGCCGGGCTGCACCGGCAGGACCATACAGCCAGGCCATTCCCTCCAGTGACGGAATAAAAAGCCCCCAGTAGCATTGAGCAACAACCCGCTGCGGATGCATACCCGTGTAAATAAGCCCCAAGGTTGCACCAAAGGAGCCTCCGGCAAGACACCAGGCTTCTATTTGCAGGGTTTCACGCACCTGCTCCAGGTCGGCGAGTAACAAGGCCAGGGTATTGTTGGACAGCGCCCCTCTGGGACGTGAAAGTCCCGCACCACGCTGGTCAAGCAGCAAGATGCGCCAATGGCGCGAATCAAATAGCCTGGCATCCTCAGGGCTGCAACCTGCGCCGGGACCTCCGTGCAGGTACAAGAGTGGCACACCGTTGGGATTGCCGTACTCAGCCAGATGCAGGCTGTGGCCGTTTGCCACCTCAATCCAGCGGCTGCCAATCAGCGGCGGTGAGAACTTGTCGTTGAACGGCATCAGACAGCGTCCTGCGCCCTGCTATTGGATTCGACACCTTTGGAAATGGTAGCCGCTGTCTCCGGCGTTGCAGTCGGCGCTGTAGCCATGCCAGCACACATCTGAGCGCCTGACCCGTCGCTGGTTGCACTCTCGGCACTGGTGGCTCTGGCGCTCTCTCCACGGTCGTCGCCGACATCAGGGGTCGCGTCATTCCCGCTGTCATCATAATCGAGATACTCCGGCAGCGCGGAGGCGATCACGGCACCAAACAGCACTATGGTCCAGGAGAGATACACCCAGACAAAGAGGATGGGAATGGTCGCCAGGGTACCGTAAATGGCCTCATAACTCGGAAAGGTGGTGACATAGAGAGCGAAACCACGCTTACCCGCCTCAAACAACAGGGCTGCCACCAGGGCGCCCAGCAGCGCATGGAGAAATTTCACCTTCTGATTGGGTACCGCCATATACAGCAGCAAAAATGCTGCAACAGAAAACAACAGTGGCAGCTTCTCTATCAGCATGGGCACCACTCCATACACATCGGCATCACTGAGCACCTTGAGTGACACAACGTAGGAGGTTACGGCAATACTCGCCCCCATCAGTACCGGACCTAAAGTGAGTACCATCCAATACATGGAAAAAGCCACCATAAAACGGCGTTTTTCGCGGGTACGCCAAATGGCATTGAGTGCTTTGTCGATGGCGGATATCAACATAATGGCCACAACCACCAAAAAGCCGATACCTACCGCAGTACCCTTGGAGGCATTTTTCACAAACTCATTGATATAGGCCTGCACCGTATCACCGGCGGCCGGGATCATATTTTCGTAGACAAAGGTTTCTATGGTGCCGCGAATGCCCTGAAACACCGGAAATGCCGATAATACCGACATGGTAACCGCAACCATGGGCACCAAAGACAACAGGGTTACATAGGTCAGATGACCGGCACGGACATTGATCTGGTCTTCTCTGAGCCGGGAAATCAGGTGCAAAACAAAACGCCACACACCCAGAAAGAAACCCTTTATCAGTAGTACATCTATCTTATTTCTCACTGTTTTTCTCTTGCCGCGAGCGACCTTGACGGTTTATGTTCGTACAATAAAGCGTACAATACGTGCTTTACAAGTTTAATAAAGGAGCAACTCTATGTCACAACAGGGATCAGCGGGCAATGTACTCGCTGCAGGGGTGAATTTGTTCTTCCCGGGACTGGGACAGCTGTTGCAAGGGCGTATTCTGGCTGCCTTGCTATTCTTTCTGATTACCGTGGGTGGGTATGCGCTGTGGTGGCTGGTTGTTCCCGCCATTATCGGAGGTATTGCACACCTTTGGTCCATTATTGATGCCGCAAAATTCAAAGCGGAGTAAATGATAAGGAAAGCGAAATGAAACAGTTTTTCACTCTGGCGCTTCTTGGTACCAGCTTACTGCTTGGCGGTTGCCAAAGTGCCTATTATGGTGCGATGGAAAAAGTGGGTTATCACAAACGCGATATCATGGTTGACCGGGTAAAGGATGCCAAAGAATCGCAGGAAGAAGCTCAACAGCAGTTCAGTTCTGCCCTGGAAGAAATGAAAGCGCTGCTTAATCACGATGGCGGCGATCTCGAGAAGGCCTACAACAAGGCAAAAGATGAATATGAGTCGGCACAGACAGCCGCCGACGATGTATCCAATCGCATCGACAAAGTCGAAGACGTCGCCGAAGCCCTGTTCGATGAGTGGCAAGCGGAAATCGGTGAAATCAGCAAAGCCAGCCTGCGCTCAAAAAGCCAAACCAAGCTGAAAGAAACCCGCCGCAACTATGAATCACTCATCCGCAGCATGCGCCGGGCAGAAAGCAAAATGCCACCGATACTCACCTCAATGAAAGATAACATGCTGTATTTGAAGCATAATCTAAATGCACAAACCATAGGCGCCATTAAGGGTGAGTTTGCCAGCCTGCAAACGGATATTTCTGGGCTTATTAAAGAGATGAATCGCTCTATTGCCGAGTCCAACAAGTTTATTGCCGCCATGGAGGCGAGTCAGTAACCCAAGCGGCCCTTAAGGGCCGTTTTTTCAACTTGCTTTGAGTGACTGAGTGCTGGCTTTCTTCTGTTCTCGCTTACTTTAATACATGGCCAGAACGGCGTGATGCAATTATTGCCAGTGGCTTAAATGAGATTTAAAACCATAGTTTAACACTGCCACATTGATACCAATGTGGCCCCTGCGGTCACCATTCATTCGTGACACGCCGGTCGGTTTCTATGTAACATATTTATAAACACCGCTTTATACCTTACTCTACTCCATCAGGCCGCTTGCGAACCCTCTGTATTTCCTGAAGCTGTGTTACGGTTATTTTTCACTCAAGAGACTTGTTAATGACGATGGTTGAAGCTGGGTTAATCAGGACAAAGGTGGCAGCCATTATCTTTGGCCTGGTGTATTTATCGCTGGCTTATTTTACGGTTGAATACCTTCAGCAAAGCTATCAGCGCGATCTTGAGGACGAGCGCTCTCGCGGTTTATCACAGCAGTTAGCCCTTATTCGTGCCAATATTGAGGCCGGTGTTAACTCAGAAGTATTTCTGGCTGACAGCCTGGCCACACTTATCAGTTTTAACGCTGACTCAACTTTCGAGCAGTGGGAACAGGTTGCCGAGCAGCTGACCAATAAAACCGAACACATACGTAACATCGCTGTTGCGCCCAATGACATAGTCACATTTGTGTATCCGATGCATGAAAATGAACGCGTCATTGGCACAGATTTTCGTGACCATCCAAATCAATGGCAAACGGTGCAGGAGGCCAGAATCGCACAGCGCATCATCATTGCAGGGCCATTGGAATTGGTTCAGGGTGGCACCGCCATTATTGCCCGGGTACCCATTTTTTCGGACGCCCCCCGAAACAGCCAATATTGGGGCACATGCAGCATTGTATTGGACGTTATGAATTTATTCCGGCATGCCGGTGTCTATGACCTTCCTGATTACGTCAATATTGCCATGCGAGGACGTGATGGCACCGGTGCCAGTGGTGAAGTTTTCTATGGGGAGCCCAGTGTTTTTGACGACCCGCTGCTGACAGAAACCGTACATCTGGTCAATGGCACCTGGCAAATAGGGCTCTCGCTGAAAGGGGCTGCGGCATCGAACTGGACCAAGGAAAATTTGCCACGCCTGGCCGGATACCCGGTCGCCCTGAGCCTGTTGATAAGCTTTATGCTGGTATTGAATGCTTATCGATTGGCTCGCCAGATATCGATGCAGGATGTACTGACCAAACTGCCAAACAGGCGCCATGCAATGCTGATCCTGGACCAATTGTCCACCAAAGGTGCTGAATCTCAATTCAGTATTATTAACATCGACCTGAACAGATTTAAGCAGGTTAACGATACCTATGGACATTCAACAGGAGATGCCCTGCTGGTCGAAGTGGCCAGGCGTATGCAAAGCACACTGCGAAGTTCAGATACCGTCGCCAGGCTCGGTGGGGACGAGTTTTTACTCATACTTCCACGGGTAAGTAACCAACAACAAGACAAAATAGTGGCCAAATTATCAACCCAAGTCTGTGGCACTCCGTTTGAATATCAGGGTATTTCTATCGAAATCAGTCTCAGTATGGGGGTCGCATGTTACCCCGCCGACGCCAACACTGTTTCTGATTTGCTGCACCATGCAGATCAGGCCATGTACAACGACAAGCAAAAGTATAAGCAGGCCAGGGCAACTCAATGAGATGGCTTGCGCTAATACTGTTTTTATTGCCGGTAACAGGCAGTGCTGCAGAAGTCACGCGGGTCACCTATATTGATGCGACCAGCCTTAAACTCAATCCAAACAACAGCTATTTCGGGTTACTTTTAAAACTCGCACTGGAAAAATCGAGCGCCGAATATGGTCCTTACGAGTTGAAATCTCTCGATATTGAGATCTCCCAAAAACGGCACTTGAGAGAACTCGAAAAAGGCACCATCGACGTGTTCTGGACTATGACCAGCTACAGCAGGGAGGCTGAAGCAAGAGTGATTCGGATCCCATTAACCAAAGGCATGTACGGTATCAGACTGCTGGCAATCAACCAGGATGACAAAGACAAATTCGCAAATATTAGTAGCCTGAAAGAGTTGGCTAATTTGAACGCCATTCAGGGACGCGATTGGCCTGACACCCAGGTACTCAGACTGAATCGTTTGGAAGTAAATACCAATATTGCCGAATCCGATCTGTACCCTTTTCTGGCTCAGCACACCAATAATTACTTTCCACGCGGTGTAACAGAAATCTTTGCCGAAACCGACAGCAGATCAGTTTCTGCGGTTGCTGTTGAAAGTCATCTGATGCTGGTCTATCCGGCTGCCATGTATTTTTTCGTTGCCCGTAACAACGAAGCCCTGGCGCAACGGCTCGAATTCGGATTGAAACAGGCCCAGGCGGACGGCAGCTTCGATGAACTCTTTTATGGTTTTCCCCCTCACAGGGAAGCATTTGAGCGGGCAAACTTTGGCAAGCGCCGCATCTGGCATCTTGACAACCCTCTGCTGCCCCGAACATCAAATGCACAGGATATCAGCAATATGCAGCGTGAAGTGATAGAGCGCTTCTCTGGCAAACAATAACCTGCGACACAGCCATACTTGCCAAAAGTGCCCTTAAAGGGTGGCAAACAGGGAGGCTGTTAAAGAAAAAACCCCGGCAAGCCGGGGTTTTTTAATCACGCGATGTGGTCAGAATTAATCACCCTGACGGCTGGCGCGCTTACGATCGTTCTCGGTCAGATGCTTCTTACGCACGCGGATGCTCTGCGGCGTCACTTCTACCAGTTCGTCGTCATCAATGAACTCCAGCGCCTGTTCCAGAGTCATCTGGATGTGCGGAGTCAGCACCTGAGCTTCGTCGGTACCAGAGGCACGCATGTTGGTCAGCTGCTTGCCCTTGAGGCAGTTAACAGTCAGGTCGTTTGAACGGCTGTGGATACCAATAACCTGGCCTTCGTAAACTTCGGCGGCGTGGCCAATCATCAGACGACCACGGTCCTGCAGACCGAACAGGGCGAAGGTCAGCGCCTTACCGGTGGCGTTGGAGATCAGTACACCGTTGTTACGCTGACCTATGTCACCACCCTTGAATGGACCATAGTGGTCGAAGGTGTGGTACAAAAGACCGGTACCAGAGGTCGCAGTCATAAACTCAGTCTGGAAACCAATCAGGCCACGGCTTGGGATAACGAAGTCGATACGTACACGACCCTTGCCATCCAGCTGCATGTCTTTCATGTCAGCCTTACGGGTACCCAGCTTCTCGATCACAGTGCCCTGATGATCTTCTTCCACGTCAACGGTCAGGGTTTCGAACGGCTCGCACTTCTCACCGTCGATCTCCTTGATGATGACTTCCGGACGGGATACCGCCAGTTCGTAACCTTCACGGCGCATGTTTTCAATCAGGATAGACAGGTGCAGTTCACCACGGCCAGACACGCGGAAACGGTCAGGGCTGTCGGTTTCTTCTACACGCAGGGCCACGTTGTGAACCAGTTCCTGTTGCAGACGCTCAAGGATGTTACGTGAAGTCACGTACTTACCTTCTTTACCGGCAAACGGAGAGGTGTTTACCTGGAAGGTCATGGTCAGGGTTGGCTCATCCACAGACAGCGGAGGCAGTGCCTCAACGTTGCCCACGGCGCAGATGGTGTCAGAAATTTTCAGCTCGCCCAGACCGGTGATAGCAACTATGTCACCGGCATTGGCGCTGGCCACTTCGTGACGTTCCAGACCCATGTAACCCAGTACCTGGCCGATTTTGCCGTTACGGGTTTTACCGTCGGCACCGACAACAGTTACCTGCTGGTTGGTCTTTACGCTACCGCGCTTGATACGGCCTACACCGATAACGCCCACGTAGCTGTTGTAGTCCAGCTGAGAGATCTGCATCTGGAACGCGCCTTCGGCGTCAGCATCCGGAGGAGATACTTTCTCAACGATGGTCTGGAACAGCGGGGTCATGTCTTCGCTGGGCTCATCAGGATCCAGAGTGGCAAAGCCATTCAGGGCCGAGGCGTAAACGATTGGGAAGTCCAGCTGTTCGTCGGTGGCGCCCAGGTTGTCGAACAGGTCAAATACCTGGTCGATTACCCAATCAGGGCGGGCACCCGGACGGTCAATTTTGTTGATAACCACAATGGGCTTGAGGCCCTGGGCAAACGCCTTTTTGGTCACGAAGCGGGTCTGTGGCATTGGGCCGTCAACGGCGTCAACCAGCAGCAATACAGAGTCCACCATAGACAGAACACGCTCTACTTCACCACCGAAGTCGGCGTGGCCGGGGGTGTCTACGATGTTGATACGGTAATCATTCCACTTGATGGCAGTGTTTTTCGCCAGAATGGTGATGCCACGTTCTTTTTCCAGATCGTTGGAGTCCATCACGCGCTCAGTGGCTTCGCCGCGGCTTTCAAGGGTGCCTGACTGGGAGAGCAGCTTGTCAACCAGAGTGGTTTTACCATGGTCAACGTGAGCAATAATGGCGATGTTACGCAAATTTTCTAACACGGTTAGCCTCTTACCATCTTGTTTCAGTGTGCATTGCCCCAATGTTGTTACGCCTCGGGGCGGCCGGGCTGTCGCCGGCAGGGCGCAGGAATATGCCGTTTTACTGAACTATTCCCAGACCCTTGCGTTAAAAAGCGTGCCATTCTACTCTAGCAGCGTCCTCACGGACAGGATTATTTTTTGGCCGTTTAGGAGTGTCTGACCTTGCCCGGCTGCACCACTTTACTGCACAGCATCAGTGCAAGCACCACAATAGTGCATTGGTTGCACCACAATAGTGCAGAACTCAAAATATTCCGCCTAAAAATTCCTCTCAGATTCTTTTATATCAATGACTTAAAATGTTGGCACATTACTGGCTTTATCTGTGCCACGTTTCGATGCAGCCGTGAAATCCGTTGCAGCGACAAACAAATTATTGAATAAGGGCTCACCCTTTACCCTACCCGGAGACTCGAACATGTCAGTTGAAAATGTGTTGAAGCAGTTGAAAGACCTGGAAGTGAAATTCGTGGATCTGCGCTTTACCGATACCAAGGGTAAAGAACAGCACGTGTCTATCCCTACTCACCAGGTTGACGCCGATTTCTTTGAAGACGGTAAAATGTTCGACGGTTCCTCCATCGCTGGCTGGAAAGGCATCAACGAATCAGACATGGTGTTGATGCCAGACCCAAGCACTTTCGTGCTGGATCCTTTCACCGAAGAAACCACAGCGCTGATCCGCTGTGACATCCTCGAACCCGCCACCATGAGCGGCTACAACCGTGACCCACGCTCTATCGCCAAAAAAGCAGAAGAGTACCTGTGCTCCACCGGCATCGCCGACACTGTGTTGGTAGGTCCAGAGCCAGAATTCTTCCTGTTTGACGACGTACGTTTCGGCACCGATATGAGCGGTACCTTCGTGAAAATCGACGCCAAAGAAGCCGCCTGGAACTCAGGCACCAGCTACGAAGAAGGCAACACCGGTCACCGTCCATTCGTGAAAGGCGGTTACTTCCCGGTTGCTCCGGTTGACTCTTCTCAGGATCTGCGCTCTGCCATGTGTCTGGTACTGGAAGAAATGGGTCAGGTAGTTGAAGCTCACCACCACGAAGTGGCCACTGCCGGTCAGAACGAAATCGCTACCCGTTTCAACACCCTGACCAAGAAAGCCGACGAAATTCAGATCCTGAAGTACGTGGTGCACAACATGGCTCACGCCTACGGCAAGACTGCCACCTTCATGCCCAAGCCAATCGTTGGCGACAACGGCTCTGGTATGCACGTTCACCAGTCTCTGGCCAAAGATGGCGTAAACCTGTTTGCCGGCGACAAGTACGGCGGACTGTCTGAAACTGCCCTGTACTATATCGGCGGTATCATCAAGCACGCCCGCGCCCTGAACGCTTTCACCAACCCAAGCACCAACTCTTACAAGCGTCTGGTTCCACACTTTGAAGCCCCGGTAATGCTGGCTTACTCTGCCCGTAACCGCTCTGCTTCAATCCGTATCCCAGTGGTTCCAAGCCCTAAAGGCCGTCGTATCGAGACCCGCTTCCCAGATCCGACTGCTAACCCATACCTGGCCTTTGCTGCACTGCTGATGGCCGGTCTGGACGGTATCCAGAACAAGATCCACCCTGGCGATGCCATGGACAAAGACCTGTACGATCTGCCAGCTGAAGAAGCGGCAGAGATCCCACAGGTTGCCGAGTCTCTGGACGTGGCGCTGGCTGCCCTGGATGCTGACCGTGAGTTCCTGACCAAGGGCGGTGTATTCTGCAACGACTTTATCGATTCCTACATCAGCCTCAAGAAGGCTGAGGCTGAGCGTGTAAACCGCACTACTCACCCACTGGAATTCGAACTCTATTACAGCCTGTAATACCCTACAGGACGCCGGGTAACCGGTGAAAAAGAAAAACGCCCCGGATTTAATCCGGGGCGTTTATTTTTGGGTACAGGTTAAGACAGCTAATCAGTAGAGCACCCAGCGGATAGCTAGAGACAAGCCCTCACACATTCAATGAAGCGCCCAATATCGCCGGCGTCATTATACAGGTGGGGCGACACCCTGAGCCCATAACGGCGTTTATCCACACTGATGCTGGCTTCAGCAAGCCCTGCCATTACCACATCATTCTTATCGCCAAAATCAAGAATCGCGGTACCACTGCGGCATTCTGTTGCAAAGTCATTCGCACCATATTGGTGCAACCCATCATAAAGCCTTGAAACTAAAGCCTGGTTATGTGCTCTAACCTGTTCGCTGCCAAGTGCGGCAAACCAGTCGATACTGTGAGACGCCAGTACAAAAGGCGCCACCGAGGGAGTTCCCCCCCAGAACTTCAGCGCCGTTGGATGGCTTTTGAAGTGATGAATATCAAATTCAAACGGGTTTTCATGGGAGAACCAGCCCACATCCACAGGCTCACACTCGCTAATGCGCTTGGGGTTTACCCACAGATAAGCCGCACCCGGACCGCCGCAAAGCCACTTAACCGACGAGCCAATCATAAAATCAGGGCAAAGCGTCGCAAGTGATAAAGGCACCACTCCTGCCGACTGTGCCACATCTACCAGAGTCATCACTCCAAGCTCACGGCAATAAGGCACCAACTCAGTTACAGGTGCCAGCGCTCCCAGATTGGAAAAAGCATGGCTGATAAACACCAGATCCAGTCCGGCATTAATATGCTGCTGCCATACATTGGCATCGGTGATATCCGCCCCCTGGGGGATAAAACTCAGCTTTGCCTCGGGCAGCGCTTTTTGCAGTGCAAAGCCCATGGATGGGAAGTCTTCCTCACACATCAGCACCCTGGCGCCGGAACGACCAAGGCGTGGATGCGACATCAGCAGCTTGGTCAGCGCCGATGACAAGTTGGTCTGAGGGCAAAAATCGTCTTTGTGGCCATCAAACAGGCTTGCCAGCGCCGAGCGAAAACGGTCAATACCGCCAAGCCAATCTCCCCAGGGTTCACGCCCACTGGCACACCAGGGTTGCCAGAAGTCCCGCTCAAAACCTTCCCTGGCGACCTTGATTGGTCTGCCAACCGAGTGGTTCAAAAGATAGCTGCCATCCGGCAAATAAAACTGCGATTTGTAATCCATGGCTTAATCCAGGCTGGCCTTAAGGCAGGCAATGTCATTCCATGCGGTGCGGATATCGCTGCGCCTGATGGCGGCTCGGCGGTCCCTGAGCTTCTCCAGCGCCCCAATCAGCACATGCAGCGGCGGGCCACTGGCGGTGACCTTGGCCATATGCTGCTGCTCCATATTGACTGAAGGCTCGGATATATATTTTTTTACCAACTGATCATGATGCTGGATAGCGGTTTGGCCGTGCAGCTCACATACCTCGAGGAACAGCCGCACATTCTCCTGATACCAGGCGTCCTTGTGGCTGCCCGTGGCTCGCAGGAAATGCTCCATCAAACTGGTGCGGCGCATGCAGTCACGCAGAATCGCCTGATCTTCCGGCATCATGTACAGGAACTTATCCACCAGCATCTGCGAGTAGGACTGCTCATTGGCATGGCACAGACCCAGCAGCATATCGATAACGTTGATACCGGCAAAATCACCGGCATTGGCACCACGATACACCTGACTGCCCACGCGGTACGGCTTGTAATAAGGTCTCACACAGTAAAAGAAACGGTCGGTATCCAGCTCATGGAACAGGGTCGAATTGGAATCCATTACATCCTGCAATGCCTGGCGGGCCACCTTGAGCAGATCCGCAGTGATGGGATGGGACACTCCCAACGGCAGGATTTTCAGCAGCGCGTCGGCGGCTCGCTTATAGGCCAGAATACCCTTGGTGTTGTAATCCACAAATAAGCGCTCGTCATCCAAGTCAGTAAAGCGCTTGTACTTGCCGCCGCGGGCCATATTGTGGGTGGTGAGGTGAGCCGTGGCGAAGCGCGGTGTCACGCCAATGGAAGCACCAATGTGCATAGCCAGCGCCGAAGCCTCCACCAGTGGCGAATGGGTTTCCCGCGAAGGCTCAGTAATTTCATGGCGCCGACAGGCCGCCATATACAACCCTACGTTGCCCAGCAGGTCGAAGGCCGCATCAAAACCTTCATCGGTGTTACCTTCTTCCAGCAACGCTGCGATATGCCTGCGGCCTTCACTTTCCAGTTGCTGTTTAAGGTCTTCGCCAACCCCCTGTACATTGGCGCGATCGGTCTGCAACCAGTAAAGGGCTTCAAGCTGATTATTCAATTCAACAAAACGGGTTCTCAGCCATTCATCAAAGGCTTCCACGTTCAGCGTCATGTGCTTCATTGTTATCTTTCTCCAGACACTTTCTATGCTGCAAAAGGTACAGCCACAGTTGCGAACAGCCTAGCACAGGGGCAGGAGGTTTTTTCACCAAACCCAAGGGACAAAGCTGCCACATTGAGCGATACTCGACAGCAACAGGCAAAAAATTGTTGAAAATAACCAAAAATGACTGCACTCGATAAGAAAGACAGCGCCATCCTCGCCGCTCTGCAACAACAGGGTCGCCAGAGTGTGACCGAGCTTGCTGCCTCAGTGGGCCTGTCAGACACCCCCTGCCTGCGGCGTATCCGCCGTTTGGAACAGGAAGGCTACATCACCGGCTACAGCGCCCAACTCGACCATCGCAAAGCTGGTTTTGATGTCATTGTTTACGCGTCGCTGAGGCTATCGGAAAACTCCGACAAGGCCGCCGAGCGCTTCGAAACAGCCGTTGCCCTGCTGCCGGAAGTGATGGAGTGTTCGGTAATCACAGGCAGCCACGATTACCTGCTCAAAATCGTGGCAAGGGATCTTTTAGCCTACGAACGATTTGTTAAAAAATCGCTCGGAGGCCTACCCGGCATCGCTGGGATAGAGTCGACTCTGGTACTTAAACAAACCTTCAGCCGCACAGCATTGCCATTGGAGTGACACTTGAGCTGAAATATAAAATCCCCTAGGCTGGGATCTCCCGGGCAAGCCATCAGTATGAAGGCTACTGTTCATAAAGGATTTCACAAAGGATTGATGATGCACTGCAGCGCCTGTAAACGCGGAAGCCTGGTTCCCACCCGGCTCGACGACCTCTTTAACGCCCACCGTTGCAATCATTGCGGCGGTCACTGGGTACTTATCGATGATTTTGTTTCCTGGAAAGCCCTGCACCCGGATACCGAATTTGCCCCGGTCACCGCTATTGAAGAAAGCGAAGACAGCCCCATGGCGCTGTTTTGCCCCATGAGCCACACCCTGATGCGCAAACTAAAAATCAGCACAGACACAGACCACAGGCTCGACTACAGCGCCGCTGTGGGCGGTGTCTGGCTCGACAAAGGCGAATGGCCACTGCTCAAATCCATGGGGCTCGCCAGTTGTCTTAACCTGCTGGTCACTCAGGAATGGCAAAATCGATTACGCCAAAGCCAGACCCAGCATAATTTCGCCGAGCACTATCGCAACAAGTTTGGTGACGACACCTACGCCGAACTCAAACGGATTCGGGCCTGGCTAAGTGCTCAGCCCAACAAGGTCGAATTGAAACAGTACCTGTTGACGGACGACCCCTACAGCGCCAGCCGCTGAAGTCGCCCAGAAACTGCAAAAGGAGTTACTGATGTCGCTGTTTTTGATGAGTGATACCCGGGCCCCTGGGGTACAGGGCAAGCTTAAACAATGGCTTGCCGGCATTGGGTCCAGCCCCAGCGTCGGCTATCTCGCCTCAAGTGCCGACCCTACCCGGGAGTACTTCGCCCCCGTGGTCGAGTTGTATGACAGTCTGGGGGCTGAAATCATAGCCTTTGCTGAGCCCATTCACGGCCCCGACTGTGAACTCTACGATCCGCTGTTCGAGTGTGACATCATTCATCTGTGCGGCGGCAACACCTTTGAATACCTGCACCATCTTGGTGCAAGCGGTCTAATCTCCCGTTTGCAGGCCTTTGTGGAAGCGGGTGGACATCTTGTTGGTGTCAGTGCCGGCGCGATTCTGATGACACCGGATATCGCCACGGCAGCCTATTGCGGCGACGAAGCAGTAGTACCATTCCAGGTAACCAAAGGACTGGATCTGGTGCCCTTTCACCTGCTGGTTCACGTGACCGACAAGGATGCCATGGCACAGCGGCTGGAGGTCGACGGCCTGCCCGGCAACCTGTACCTGATGGATGATAACGACGTTATCGAAGTGGCGGATGGTGAAATCACTGAAACAGGCAATCCGATAAGACTACAACCTAAATAAAGCAGCGGTAAGCCTCTGGCTTGTCCGTTTTTCTAACTGTATTTGGCTGCATCCGCAAGAGCTGAAACTCATCCATCAGCTAACAGATTTGATGCTGTGTGCCTGACAGCGACTGGGGAGGCAGCGACTCAGGCCATCAATCCGCCAGTGATGCAGATGAACACTGTGATTAAGCTGAAAGCAATTTGCCCCCTCGCGGGTCTGATGCAGTGATCCTGACTCTAATTCCGCCCGTATCATCAGCAGCGCCTTTACAGGCATTCATGCTTCCTGAGGGACAAGACACGCAATGGAACCTTTTACCGCTCTGCCTACGCCAAGCCTTAACGGCACAGACATCCACAGCAAACGCGCTGAAATCAAAGCCTATTTCCAAAACAGCTGGGCTCAGTATCAATCCCTGTTTGCGCTGATTTCCAACGACGATGCCTATTTTAAAAAGGCCGAGCCACTGCGCCATCCACTGATTTTCTACTTCGGCCACACCGCCACCTTTTTTATCAATAAGCTCAAGTTGGGCAAATACATAGACGAGCGTATTAACGACCATTTCGAGTCCATGTTTGCCATTGGCGTGGATGAAATGTCATGGGATGACCTGAACGACGCCCATTACGACTGGCCGCAGGTGGATGAGGTGCGCACTTACCGCAATGCGGTGCGTGCCCTGATTGAAAGTCTTATCGACACCATGCCGCTGGAACTGCCCATCGGCCAAAGCAGCCTGGCCTGGGCCATATTGATGGGCATTGAACACGAGCGCATTCACCTCGAAACCTCCTCGGTAATTATCCGCCAGTTGCCCCTTGAAGATCTGACGCCTTCAATGCAGTGGCCCGAGTGTCGGGATTATGGCGAGGCGCCCGATAACCCGCTGATACAGGTCAAAGGCGGTGATATCAGCCTTGGCAAAGCCGATGAAGATCTATCCTACGGCTGGGATAACGAATACGGCCGTAGCCATCACCACATCAGCGATTTTCGCGCCAGCGAAAAACTGGTGTCCAACGGCGAGTTTATGGCCTTTGTTAAGGCCGGTGGCTACAAGGAGCCAAAGTGGTGGAGCGACGAAGGCAACGCCTGGCGTGAATACACCAACGCCAATATGCCGCGCTTTTGGCGCCACATTGACGGCCGCTGGTATCAGCGCAACCTCTGCAGTGAAATCCCGCTGCCACTCAATTGGCCGGTGGAAGTAAACCAGCTGGAAGCCAAGGCGTTTTGTAACTGGAAGGCGGCGACTACTGAGCGCAGTATCCGTCTGCCCACCGAGGCGCAGTGGTATTGGCTAAGGCGCGAGCTTGAAGGCGATATGACCGCCATAGGCACAGCCCCTGCATGGCGCGAAGTGCCGGGTAACCTTAATCTGACCCACTACGCCTCTTCCTGCCCGGTGAACCGCTTCCGTCAGGGGCGATTTTTCGACCTGGCGGGCAATGTGTGGCAATGGACGGAAACACCAATCGACGGCTTCCCGGGCTTTGCAGTGCACCCGCTGTATGATGACTTCTCCACCCCGACCTTTGATGGCAAGCACAACCTCATCAAGGGCGGTAGCTGGATTTCCACCGGCAACGAAGCCATCGCCGCCTCGCGCTATGCGTTTCGCCGTCACTTCTATCAACATGCCGGCTTCCGCTACGTGGAGTCCAGCCAATCACCGGATGAGGGCGTGAAGGTGAATGTGTATGAAACAGATGAACTGATCTCCCAGTATCTGGAATTCCATTACGGCCGCGAGTACTTCGGCGTGGCCAACTTCTGCGTCAAAGGTGTGCAGGAAGCGCTGGCCGAAATAAACCTTGAGCGCCACGCCAGGGCACTCGACATCGGCTGCTCCGTGGGCCGGGCCAGTTTTGAGCTGGCGCGCTATTTTGATGCCGTGGATGCCGTCGATTTCTCCGCCCGTTTTATCCAGCAGGCCTATGCCCTAAAAGAGCAGGGCGAGAAACGCTACACCATTCGCACCGAAGGCGAGCTGGTGGAATACCGCACCGCCTCGCTCGTAAGCCTCGGCTACAACGAGGTGAAGCACAAAATCGACTTCCTGCAGGGTGATGCCCTTAACTTAAAACCGCGCTTCAGCGGCTATGATTTGGTGTACGCCTCCAACCTTATCGACAGACTGAATGAGCCCAAGGCCTTCCTTGAGCAAATTCACAGCCGCATCAATGCAGGGGGGTATCTGGTGATTGCCTCACCTTACACCTGGCTTGAAGACTACACACCGAAGGCCAATTGGCTTGGCGGTATCAAGGTGAACGGTGAAAACTTTACCACCCTCGATGGCCTGACAGAGACATTGATCCCGCACTTCGAACTGGTGGCGGTAAAGGAAGTGCCCTTCGTCATTCGCGAGACAAAACGTAAGTTCCAGCACAGCCTGTCGGAGATGAGTATCTGGCGCAAACGCCTGTAAGTTTCTGCAGATAGACAAACGCCCGCAATTGCGGGCGTTTTTATTAGGGAAGGTGCGAACAAGTCGTCGCACAGCTCTGGCTTTGATACCAGCGACAGTTCAAGGCATTCAACTGAGGGCATGCCGGGGTCTGCTGAAGTTGAATAACGCCGAAATGGTGTTGCTATCAAAGCCCCGCAGGGCGCGGCTTAAAGCGGTATCTGCTACGTTACAGTTCTTGCGAAGGACTAGGGCCATTCGCTGCAAACTGTGCCTTGCATCTATCCACTTTAAGCACACGCAGAGCAAGCACGGGACTTATTCGCACCTTCCCTAGCTTACGTAGCCTACAGACCGTAGGTGTAGCTTGCCTGCAGACCCAGCGGGAAGCCCAGGGTCCAGTAGAGCAGCAGGAAGGCGGTCCAGCCCACCAGGAATACCACCGAGAACGGCAGCATCATGGCAATCAGGGTGCCAATGCCGGTGTTTTTCACATACTTCTGGCAATACACCACCACCAGCGGGAAGTAAGGCATCAGTGGGGTGATGATGTTAGAGCCTGAGTCGCCCACCCGGTAGGCCGCCTGGGTCAGGTCGGGGGAGATATTGAGCTGCATCAGCATGGGCACAAAAATCGGCCCCAGCAGCGCCCACTTGGCCGAGCTTGAACCCACAAACAGGTTCACAAAGGCGGTGAGGAAAATAATGCCGACAATGGTCACCGCACTTGGCAGCGCCAATGCCTTAAGCACCTCAGCCCCTTCAATGGCCAGCAAAGCCCCCAGATTGGACTGGCTGAAAGCGGCAATAAAGAGCGCGCAGAAGAAGGCCATCACGATGTAATAGGCCATGCTGCCCATGGACTTGGACATGGCATCTATCATGTCCTTGCTCTTTTTGAAGGTGCCCACATAGAAGCCGTACACGGCGCCGGGGATCCAAAACAGCAGGAAAATCAGCGGCACTATCGACTGCATCAGGGGGGCGCTGAAGTCAGACAAATTACCACTCTTGGCTCTTAACGGAGAATCCGCCGGACTTGCCGCCAGATACAGGAGCACCAGTCCAGCCACCATCACGGCGACCGCCAGCAAAAAGCCCCGCTTCTCGCGCGGACCTGCCTCGTCAAACCTCGGCAGGTTGGAGGTATCACCATCAATTGGGGTATTCGCCAGACGCGGCTCAATCACCTTGTCGGTGAGATACCAGCCCAGCAGCACAATCAGCAGGCTCGATGCCGAGGCAAAAAACCAGTTATTCAGTGGGTTGATGGCGATTTCCGGGTCGATGATTTGCGCCGCGCTCTGGGTAAAGCTTTGCAGCAGGGGATCCAGCCCCGAGGGCACAAAGTTGGCACCAAAGCCGCCGGAGACTCCGGCAAAGGCCGCGGCAATGCCCGCCAGTGGATGACGCCCCATGGCGTAAAAAATCACTCCGGCAAGTGGGATAACCAGCACATAGCCAGCATCCGTGGCGGTGTGGCTGACGATGGCAATCAGAATAATAGACGGGGTGAGCAGCCTGGCCGGCGTCACCTTCAGCATCATTTTCAGGCCGGTATTGATAAAGCCCGAATGTTCGGCCACGCCCACGCCGAGCATGGCCACCAGCACCACCCCCAGCGGCGCAAAGGAGGTGAAGGTTTTCACCATATTGGCGAGGAAGCCCGCCAGCGAATCACCGGTCAGCAGGTTATGCACCACAATGGCTTCGCCGGTGCGGGGGTCAATGGCGCTGAACTCAAAGCGGGAAAACAGCGCCGACAAAAGCCAAATCAGCATCATGGCCATTAAAAATATCACCGCCGGATCCGGCAGCTTATTGCCTGCCTTTTCGATGCCATTTAAAAATTTGCTTAACAGACCCCCACCGTTGGCGGCGCTCGTTGTGTTCATGCCCTTGCTCCCCTGCTTTATTGTTTTATGAAACCAGCCATCCTATGCCACGGCGATGAATTACAACTTAAGGAATGATCAGCGGATACACAAGCCACACAGCCAGAGTAAGGGGCCACAAATTTTTTCATTGGCTCCCGTGCTGCTTCATCTTTATATTCGTAAAAAACAACTAGCAGGAGTCAACTCATGAAGGTTCTGGAACACGTAAATGTCGCACTTAAAGCCAACGTATATTTTGATGGCAAGGTTACCAGCCGGGCCATTTATGTGGGCGGCGAAAAACAAACCCTGGGTGTGGTATTACCGGGAGAATATGTGTTTTCCACCACCCAACCGGAAAAGATACAGGTTCTGAGTGGCCAGTTTGAGGTACTGTTGCCGGGCGCAAGCGAGTGGAAGCCCTATGGGGAAGGCAGCGCCTTTGATTTGGATGCCGATGTCAGCTTCTCAATTCGCACCGGGGAAGTGTCCGAATACCTGTGCAGCTACCTGTAATAAATCCAGGGCGCGGAAGATCTGAAACCCATGATTTTCCGCGCAAAAAGCGCTATCTTTAGCCAAGACTTACCCAAGGGATACCGACGATGAAACAGCTTTCTCTGCTTGCCCTGCTCGCCCTGTGCCTGAATGCTCAGGCCGCCGTATACAAATGGGTCGATAAGGATGGCAAGGTCCATTACAGCGATAAGCCACAGGAAAATGCCGAAGTGGTTGATCTGAAAGAAACCTCAGCCAATCAAATTCGTCTGGAGGTTCCCGCCGCCCCACCCCGTAACGACGATAAGCCTGAAGCTATCGAATACCAAATCAGCATATTGTCGCCCGAACAGGATGAAACCATCCGCAACAATGACGGCGACTTCAATGTCAGTGCCAGTATCACCCCTGAGCCGCCAGCCAATGCCCTGTGGGTACTGCGTATAGACGGCAAGGTCTGGAATGACGCCATGGAGGTTCCTTTCTTTAATGTCAAAGGCATAGACAGAGGCGAACACAGCATTGAAGTTCAGCTGATAGCCAGGAATGGCAAAGTGATTGCATCCAGTAAACCCAGAACCCTGTTTTTGCACCGCACCAGCGTGCTGCAGCAACCCAAGGCGGTTCCACTTTCGGGCAACTGAAGCAAAAATAATAAAAATAACAAAAAGTTAACCAAAGCCGATCCATCGCCTCGGGTTCGTACTGCCGCTTGCGGGATGCACCATTTTGGTGCACCATATTGGTGCAAGCCCTGTCAGGAAAGGCCCGATGGATACATACAACCTGCTCAATCATCTGGTGACCGCTGTGATGGTCATCGACGCTGGCCTCAGGCCCTGTTTTGCCAATGCCGCGGCAGAGCAGCTGCTTGGTACAGGCAGCCACCGCCTGACTGAACAAACCCTCAGCGATATCTTCCAGCTTCAGGAGGTGCCGGCCAGCGTGCTGACCGATGCCGTGGCCGGAGGTCAGGGGCTGACGGTCAACACTGCCACCCTGATAGGCTTCGATGGCCAGCAGCATACGGTGGACCTCACCCTGATCCCACTGGAAAACCAGCCAGGCCTGAGCCTGCTGGAGCTGCGCCAGGTGGATCAGCAGCGCCGTATTCACCAGCAACTGAGCCAGGATGCCCAGCAACAAGCGGCGCAGTTTCTGGTGCGAAACCTCGCCCACGAAATTAAAAACCCCCTCGGCGGCCTGCGCGGTGCGGCACAGCTGCTTGCCCGTGAGCTGGATGACCCGTCGCTGAAGGAGTTTACCAACCTCATCATCGAGCAGGCCGATCGCATGCGGACTCTGGTAGACAAGCTGCTGGGCCCGCAAAAGCCCACGGCGCATCTGCCGCACAACATCCATGAAGTAGCACAAAAGGTGCTGAAGCTGGTCGAACTGTCAACGCCCGGCCATATCCGCATCCGCCGCGACTACGACCCATCCATTCCCGATATCGATATGGATGCGGATCAGTTACAACAGGCGCTGCTCAACATAGTGCAAAACGCGGTACAGGCACTGGAAAAGCAGGGTGGCACCATCACGGTGCGCACCCGCACCGACCATCAGGTCACCATAGGCTCACAGCGGCACAAGCTGGTGCTGACACTGTCGGTCATTGACGATGGCCCGGGCATACCGCCGGAACTGATGGATACCCTGTTTTATCCCATGGTCACAGGTCGCGAACAGGGCTCGGGACTTGGACTCTCGATTGCCCATAATATCGCCCGGCTGCACGGTGGCCGCATCGACTGCGATTCAGCACCGGGTCACACCCAGTTTGTGCTCACTCTGCCCATTAAAGCCGGCAAACAGGCCAACAAGGAGACGTCATGAGTATCAGTGAACAGGTTTGGATCCTCGACGATGACAGCTCGATTCGTTGGGTGATGGAAAAGGCGCTCAAGAGCGCCCGCATCACCAGTGCCAGCTTTGCCGCAGCAGAGTCGCTGTGGCAGGCGCTGGAACTGAGCCAACCACAGGTGATAGTGTCCGACATCCGCATGCCGGGTACCGATGGCCTGACCCTGCTCGAGCGCATCGGCCTGCATTACCCCCATATTCCGGTCATCATAATGACCGCCCACTCGGATCTCGACAGCGCCGTAGCCGCTTACCAGTCCGGTGCCTTTGAGTATCTGCCCAAGCCCTTTGACATAGATGAAGCCATCGCCCTGGTGGAACGCGCCCTTACCCACGCCAGCGAGCAGTCGCCCCAAAGCAGTGCCAGCGAGCCCATCAAGGCACCGGAAATCATCGGCGAAGCTCCTGCTATGCAGGAGGTGTTTCGCGCCATCGGTCGCCTGTCGCGCTCCTCTATCAGTGTGCTGATCAACGGCCAGTCGGGCACGGGTAAAGAATTGGTGGCCGGTGCGCTGCACAAGCACAGCCCCCGCAAAGACAAGCCCTTTATCGCCCTGAATATGGCCGCCATTCCCAAGGATTTGATTGAATCCGAACTCTTTGGCCACGAAAAAGGTGCCTTTACCGGCGCCGCCGGCGTACGTCAGGGCCGCTTCGAGCAGGCCAATGGCGGCACCCTGTTTTTGGATGAAATCGGCGACATGCCGCTGGATGTGCAGACCCGTCTTTTACGGGTTCTGGCCGATGGCCAGTTTTACCGGGTAGGGGGCCACTCGCCGGTGCAGGTAGACGTGCGCATTATCGCCGCCACCCATCAGGATCTGGAACGATTGGTGCAACAGGGCCAGTTCCGTGAAGATTTATTCCACCGCCTGAACGTGATCCGGGTGCATTTACCGCCGCTGCGCGAGCGCCGGGAAGACATACCTCAGCTGGCACGGCACTTCCTCGCTGCTGCTGCCCGAGAAATGGGTGTCGAAGCCAAAATTCTCGCCAGGGAAACAGCGCTGAAGCTGCAACATCTGCCCTGGCCGGGCAACGTACGTCAGCTGGAAAACACCTGCCGCTGGCTTACCGTGATGGCCTCCGGTCAGGAAATCCTGCCACAGGACCTGCCGCCGGAACTGCTGAAAGAGCCGAGCCCTACAACGGCCATCGCCGCCGGGGACGGAGACTGGGAAAGCGCGCTGCGTGACATGGTCGACCGCCGTCTCGGTGAAGGCGAGTCGGATTTGCTGGCCGATATGCAGCCCACCTTCGAGCGCATCATGCTGGAAGTGGCGCTCAAGCACACCCAGGGCCATAAACAGGAAGCCGCCCGCCGCCTGGGCTGGGGCCGCAATACCCTCACCCGCAAGCTAAAAGAGCTGGAGATGGAGTAAATATCTGTTTGTCACCAGAAACCGATGCGTCCATGAAAAATAGCGCCAGAAGGCGCTATTGGGGATTGGTTATTGGCAAAAAACTGTCTTATTAATTGCTTACATCAACCCAAATGAGCTTGTGGCTGTCTTTGGATTTATGACACACCTTCGCGGTATCAACCTGTTTAAGCCTGGAGCCCGGTGAATACTCTTTCGCTGCGTAGTAGCAGTATTTAGTTTCATCGACAGTTTTCACTATATCACCATCGGTATGAGTCGCTGGCAACTCTTCGGCAGAACTCATAAATGTGAATGCCAGTAAACCAATTGCTAGTGTTTTCATTAGATTTTTCTCCACCTCTATTAGCCCCATGAACCATCAGGTTGGCAGGTTAACACCTCACCTTCTTGCTCCTTTTTTGCCCCAGTACTGTATTCTTTACCTTCGTACAAGCAAACGCCACCAGTCACCCGCTCTAATTCAGTCAATTTGAGTTCTTGCATAATACTTTCCTCGGTTTACAATTCCCCTGTTGTGATTGCTTGATGCTTTTGAATAAAAACACCAAGCGCCTTCAGAAGGCACGACTGGCTGCGAAAGTATTATTCACACCGATTTAAGCTGCCCGCATGCAATAACACCTATATCTGGAGCTAAGCATGAACTGGCTAGTTAAGGTCATTATTATTCATCGCTTTTAGATAAAGCATAAACTCACCATAATTAAAACCTTGCACCTGCTCAATTTCTCCCTCCAGCGTTCTATTCCAATTGGAGTTATTCTCCAACTCTTTCCAATAATATTCAGATATCGAATTAAGATCTCTCATAGACTTAAGCTTTGAAAGCAATATTGCTTTTCTTTCAAAAAACCTATCTTCATTTATAACATCAGCACTTAACATCATTTTTTTAAATTCAGAGTCAATAGCATCATTATTATCTTCAGAGCTATAAGCGTCAACAACTCTAATTTCATGATGTTGACCATTATCATATCCTAAAATGCTGACATCATAGCTAAGACCTTTTTCAAACCTTAGCCTTAACAGCAATTCATCCCCAACCATTTTCACCAACAATTTTGAAAAGACTACTGCCTTATCTGCTGCTAAAAAGTCCAAAGAGTAGCTTATGCAGTTTTTATCACATGCCAACTGAGTTTCACTCATTTTGGAAGTGCCAACTATAGATGATGATGATAAGTTAAGGCGTATTTTAGGCAGTTGATTTAATGTGCGCTCCACTTCTCTCACCAGATCAATGTCAACTCCACCAAGCAGCCTCAAGCGGATAGACAAACCTCCAGACATTTCAGAATCAGGAAAACAACAAACTATTTCAGAAAGTAAGTCACTAAATACTTCCACAAATGTATCTGAGTAACCATTGAGATGGATCTTTAGACTCTTGTCATCGGGATTTGCTATCAAAAAAATCCCAGCGCCATGTAACTTTTTAATAAAGTCATACTTTTCTTTTTTAAATCTCACCCAAGCATTATCATATATTTCGCCGCTATACCCATCTTTATTTGAAACATTTATATCCAAAATCATAGCCAATCGAGGAAGCCCCTTTTTAGAAGGAATAGTCTGGAAAGACACAGCTTCATTTAACGCTATCAGCTTAGAGCCATTTTGGTACTTACCATCAGCCACGGCTACACCAGGGAAATAACTATTATAAGGTTCATCTACAATCCTAACCCCGGATAAATCAAAAATGTTTTTTTCAAGCACACTTAAAAAATCTATATTGTCACGTTCTTCCTTTACGCCAGGCAAAACTATATAGCTGTAGTCAACACTCTGAATATGATTATAAAAACTCTTGATCTTCTCAAGCAAGCCATTGCCAGTAAAATCAGTTTTTGATGCCAATCTAAAGCTGTTTAGAATATTGTAATACCCTGATAAATCTGCAACTGTAGTATCAACGTAAATAGACTCAAACTTAGCCAAAAGCCTATTCAACCTCCCTTCTGACATGCTTCTCAAAAAGTTTATAAATATACTCTTCGATAATAATACATCGTCAATGTTGTACTTTGTTTCTGATTGAAAACTGACGAAAAGATCATCACCTACCTGATAGACTGAAACTCTATCGAACACGGTCAATCCTTTCAATTTTTCGACAAACGAACCAGGGTACTCATTTCTCAATTGATATGATAATAATGTGAAAATCTCATCTGACAAATAATGTCCATCAAGAGGTATCCGCAAATTATAAATGAACTTACCTTTATTCTGCGCCTCATGGCAAGCTATAAATTCCCCTTCACCAGCCTTGTCAGCACCCGAGTCATACTTAGTTTCACTTACAGAAGCTTGCTCTAACTTATCGTTATAAAAATTCCCAATCAGATCACGGAAATCAACGCCACCCTTAGAAGATACAACAAAGACAGAAATAGCACCGCTTGACACTATGTCATTATAATATTTGTGCAACACGCTTGATATTTCTACCTCAGGCAAGTCAGAAATATTCAATTTATGCTTTCCAATAGCGTAATCCGCAGCAACACAAGCACTAAGAACAGGGCTTATCTTAGCCTTACCCTTCTCAACTTCGGCATTAAGTGCAGTCAACTCTTTTTTAATTTGTCGCGGATCAAACAATGGAGACTCGAATTGAGACATTATCCTCCCTATAGACTCCTTAAGCACCTTTTCCTCGGTCTTATAATAAAAGTCAATGTACCCTGAGGTTGTTTTACCATTACTAGTTACCCCTGACTGATTCATAAACCGCATAAAGCTATCAAATTCTGAATTTTCCTCAGTGCCTTTAAACAGCATATGTTCCAGTAGGTGAGCTTGATTTTCGTAGCGCTCATTTAGCTGATTTATATGCAAGCGAACCAACAGCATTGATTCTTTTAGCCCGTCATGCGTCTGAAAGTAAACCTTGTCACTATTTATGACTTTTCCAACGGCCAGCGTTTGATAAGAAGCAACAATTATCAGAATGAATTTGATTAATGTTTTCATATTATTAGCCTGAACGTACAGCGATAACTAAACATCGCTGTACGTCTCTACCATTGAAATGTACGGTTATGGTGCTTTAGTAGTGTGTTTGCCTGTTAAGACAATATCAGTCATACAATTCTTCCATCCTCCGTTAAGAGGGCCGCCATAAAGCTGATCACAACCTGCTTCTGTAGTGGTTGTTTGTGATCCATTTTCGTTTGTTGTCACATCTGACTGGCCATCGGTTCCACCAGTCACCAGTGCAAATTCCGCCAGTTTAAGTTCTTGCATAATACTTTCCTCGGTTTACAATTTCCCTGTTGTGATTGCTTGATGCTTTTGAATAAAAACACCAAGCGCCTTCGGAAGGCACGGCTGGCAAGGCCCAAGCGATCGGCCAGGCTAATCATCTGCTGTAAATTCATACCGCTTAAACTGGCGCTGAATTGCTGCCGCAAGGCTGCCAAATCCAGCTTGTTGCCATGAAAGCTCGACACCATGCCTAAGCAGGCAAGGCCGCACTCGGCCGCCTCGGTTTGCATCACCAAGGGCACGCGACGGGTGCCGGAAAACTCCAATAGTTCAAGGGGGCTGGATTCTAATGGAGTGCTACCTGATTGATTATTTTGTTCTGTCATAAGCATTTTAGTACTGGCGCAGCGGGGTGAGAGTTATGGCTGTCCCGACTCACATTTCCGACTCACATTTTACCAAGTGTTATAAATCGAATTCATCTATTACTAAATCAAAAAAAAGTCCAATCCAATTCAAATATAAATATGAATATATAAATGATGTAATAATTATAATTAAAACCAATTCAATTAAACTAAAGTGTTGATACAATGGCATGGAAGTAAACAATCCGACTGCCATTGATTGATAATCAAGCCATTTCTGATTAACTTTTAGCTGACTCGCACAAAAATCACATCTAAAAGATTTAGACAGTGAAGGTGTGGAAAGAAACTTAACGGCGAGATTTTTTTTACAATTAGGGCATATCTTATTCATTTAAAGACACCTTATAAAGTGCCAGAATTAAATCAGGCACTTTCATAGTTTGGCATATCCAATGTCATGCACAATTTATATTATCGGGATCATCGCATGGATGAGGCTCACTTCATCACTTAGCTTCACAAAACCCGCAGAACGCGTCGGCAGTAACAATTCTGCTACCAATTCCGCACCCTCAGGAATAATGCTCAGCAGCGGCCTGTTGGTCGGTAAAAACTCCCCTTCTTTTACTGCAATGGACGTCACCACACCGGACTCTTTGACAATAATGCTAAACCCGTAACCCTTTTTGGTTTAATCAATCTGTCATTGCACGTAAATCTTACGTCTGGCAATATCAGCAAGCACCAACTCCATTCGATTTTATTGGCTTTTTATTTCTGTACCCACTTAATTTATCTGCGCTTTTATGCCAGTGATGGTTGGCTCATCACACAAGCACCACCATTCACTTCTCTGACACAATACCTGTATGACAATTAATCTCTTCAACGCTGACTGACTTAACGCCGTCTTGACCACATAGTTTAGTTGCTAGCTGCTTATTTTTTTCATAGGTGAAGTAATTGACAGCCTTATTTGTGAAAAATAAAATCAACAAAACAGGCAGCAACCACCATAGAAGTCTCTTATCAATCCCAAACACTTACAGCCCTCCAGCAATAAATTTAGAACTTGCACACGAATATCTTTGCATCACCAAAGAAACTGCAATATCACTTATTTTTTTCATAAGAAGCTGCAATAACGCCTAACATCACCCCTTGCAAAACGGATACGACCCACATATCAACCACAAAGAAGTTTATCAATACCAGATTTACCAGCAATATTAAAATGGATACCAAAACCCCAGCACCACCCTTAACAAAGCCAAATTTATTTAATATGAAAAATACAAAAAAACCAATAATCAAAGCCAATATACTATTCAACATCTATTGCAACGTCCTTATTTACAAAGAGACCATACTGAATCTTGCTTTACCTAACTATAGAAGCTCAATGGCAGCAACCACTAAAACTTAGTTATATCAATATGATGTAACGAGAAAGGTAATATCAGTAAAAACATCATCCCTGAACAAAAATATCGACATTTAGTCATTCCTTTTGTCATCTTGGTTGGACAATTTATTCGCCACCAGCAAGACATTACAATACTATGTAACAGGACCTATGTTCAATCCGATAATACCGAGCAGTATACCTAAGGAAGGAGCGAACTGTGCCTTGCATCTATCCACTGTAAGTCCTCGCACATCAAGCACGGGACTTATTCGCACCTTCCGTAATACATTTTATTTCTGAGTTGGCAATAAGCTCGTTTAAAAGCGCCAGTGCAGGCCGACACCATAGTGGTCCATTCGGGTGTTGGCGAAGTAGTTGGTCAGCTCATCGTGCTCTGGCTCGATTTCGCTGAATTCGTAAAACACCCGCAGCGCCATGGTTTCATTCAGGGTCACATCCACCCCGGCGCCCAGCAGATAACCCGTGCCCTGATAATCATCATCGTAACCGCTGTCGCTGGTGATTACCTGATACACCAGGCCCCCCTTAAGATACACGGTGACCGCATCCGTAAAGGCATGGCGCACTGTGGGCGCAAAAGTCAGACCCACTACCTGCAAATCGGCGCCATCAACAAAGCTGTCAGTGCCAAGCAGGCTGGCTTCAATACCAAAGCCTGGATTGAAGTGATAACCACCGTAGGCGCCAAGGCCCCAGGCCGACTCGTCGAAGGGACCAATTTTGTCATCCAGGTTGGTATTGGCAACATAGCCACCGGCGTAGAAACCGAGATCTTTGGCGGCGAAGGCTGGCGTGGCTGCACCGAGCAGCATGGCGGCAATAAGCAGAGGTTTGAGTTTCATCATGTTCCCTTAGTATGTGCTAGCGCTGATCTCAATGACTGCTGGCAAAGTCACCGGGGTGAACCCGATAAGCCGAAACCATTGAAAAACCAGCAACATCCTTGATTGTTGGTCGCGATTTTAACGTTAAACCATCGTTTGTAGAAGCTGGATTAATGCCGTGGCGATTTGTACCGGCACAAGCTACAAAAATGGCCCTCCGGGGGCCATACTCTCAGTTAAATTGCAGCCTACTGACCAAGCAGCAGCGCACTGTGGCTCTTGGCAATGATCATCATCATTACAAAACACAGCGCCGCAGCGCCGCTGAGCACAAGCCGCTGATTGGCCGGAGCACCGGGGCGGATGGCAGCAATGCCAAGGCCCACGTAAAGTACAAACAGCGCCAGTTTTTCCGTCAGCCAGGGCTGGGCAACCGGGTACATGCCCAGCAGCACACACAGAGCAACGGCACTGAGCAGCATCAGCAAGGTGATGAGTTTATGGGCCTTAAGTGCCAGCGCCTGTTGCAGCATTGCGGGCTTTTTCAGCCCCCAGTAGCAACGCAGCAGCAAGCTGGCAAAGGCAACAAAAGCTAAAATAACGTGTGCTTTCAATAAAATGGCGTACATGACTTTCCTTTATTATCGGTGTTGGTAAACGCTCGTTTAAATTAGCCCATACCGATGGTCACAAGCTTTGATCTGCGTCAAATGTGTAAAACACTTGTGAAGGGAATCACATTAAGAAACGCCGGGGTGCAACAATGAAAAAGGACGCCGAAGCGTCCTTTTTCACCAATCCCCGGTTGGGGCATTTATTACTGCGCGGGCATCAAAACTGATAGTGCAGGCCCAGGGCTATTTGCGAAATATCCACGTTATCGATTTTTCCGCCGTAGTTTTCACCATCAAACCAAAAATCGTTGTCTTCAAGATCGCCGCTTGAGCGATCGTAACTCAAACGCAGATTCAGGTTATCCGACAGTGCCGCATTTACGCCGACTCCCCAGGTCAGTCCCAAGCCAGTGAAATCCTGCTCGATTGCACCGGCATCAACCACGACCGCCATCGAAGCCAAGCCCACCTTGGCAAAGGCCGAAAAAGTATCGTTAAAGTGATAGGTAAATTTGGGCGCAAAGGTCAGGGCTCCGGCACCAATGTCTACGCCCTGCTCGCCCAAATCGCCACTGGCAAACAGGTTGGCTTCCAGACCAAACCACTCGTTGAAGTTGTAACCGCCGTAAGCACCAAAGCCCACGCCATCAACCGAATCATCACCATTGGCAGATACCTTCACCTGGTTGAGGGCACCGCCCACGTAAAAACCGGTTTTATCAGTCTCAGCCATTGCCGCACCACTGATCATTAAAGCCACTAATGCTGCCACACTTACTTTATTCATCATGTGTTCCTTTTCACGACGTATTGAGTATCAAACGACGTCAATATGCGGGGACTTGCCTGAACAATAGCTGAATGTTTCAGTAGGTTATGGCTAAAGAACGAAGAGCTGTACTCACACATTGGCAATACAGCTCCCGAAGCATTCCGCAGCCTGCTAAACCGGGTCCTGGTGGATGATGATTTCCGAACCGGGAAAAGCGGCACGGATACGGGCCGCGGTGGCATCGGATAGGGTATGAGCATCACGCAGCGGCAGCTTGCCATCCAATTCCAGATGCAACTGAATAAAAATCGTCTGGCCGGCCTGACGGGTCTTGAGATCATGCACGCCGCGCACCCTGGCATCCTGAGTTGCCAGCGCAACTATGCTGTCCCGTGTGGTCTCGTCCAGCTCGCGGTCAAGCAGCGACTGAATCGAGCGATAGCCCAGACCAAAGGCCTGCTGCCCGATATAAAGCGCAATCAGCAGTGCAAATAATCCATCGGCCCACCATAGGCCGTACTGGGCCAGCACCAGCGCCAGCAGCACGGCGCCATTAAGGAATAGATCCGATTTATAGTGCAGCGAGTCGGCTTCCACCACAGTGCTGCCGGTCGCCGCCAAAGCACGCTTTTGCAGCATTACCAACGCCAGGGTCAGCGCAATGGCAATCACAGAGACCCAAATGCCTACAGCAGCATGGGTCAGGGGTTCGGGGTTGAGCAACCTGTCAGCGCCGTGGAACAGCAGCAAAAAGGCCGAGCCGAGAATAAAGGCCGACTGTGCCAGCGAAGCCAATGGCTCCGCCTTGCCATGACCATGCCGGTGCTCATCATCGGCAGGCATCAGCGCGTAGCGAATGGCAATAAAATTAATGATGGAGGCCAAGGCATCGGCGAAAGAGTCAGTAAGCGACGCCAGCATACTGGCAGAGCCAGACCAGAGCCAGGCGAGCAGCTTAATCAGGATCAGGGTAAATGCTGTGGCCACAGCGGCGCGGCTGGCGAGTTTGACCCAGAAGGCATAGTCTTTTTCGACCTTGGCGTTATCGGATGTTGAAGGGCTGGGCATAAAAAAGAACCACTCTGGACAGGTGGTTCTCTTATAACAGATTTTTGCATTCCTTGCCCGTCAGCGGTCGGGAAACGCAACCTGAGTCAAACCAGGGTGCTCAGGGCAAGGGATAGCGCGCCTTAAAACGACTCTTCCCGCTCTTTTCGACGCTCTTCGCGTTCTTTACGCTTTTCATCAAAACGGGTCTGAAATTTGGCCTTTTGCTCCGGCGTCAGCAGCTGATAAATCTGGTGCTGCAGTTTCATGGCTTCCAGCGCGCGGGCTTCACCCTTTGCCTGACGCTCCGCCAGCAGCGCCTTGGCGGCAGCTTCATCAAAACGCTCGGCGTTCATCAGGGCCATCATTTTTTCATGGTGTGCGGCCCGGGCCGCATCGTTTTTGTCTTCACGCTGCGCTTTACGCTCTTGTTTGTGGGCCTTCATCAGTTCATGAATTTGGGTCTTCTGCTCATCGCTCAAATCCAGGCCACGGAACATATGGCGCATCTTTTCCATCATCATGGGGCCGCGCTCACCGTGACCTTCATGGTGAGGGTTGGCCATGGCCGCAGTACCGCCAAGCAAAGCACCTGATACCATCAGAGCAATAACACCACGCTTGATTAATTTGTTCATAACTCACCTCGCTGTAAGTAGTAGGAGTGGCTGTTTCGACGGTTCCCAGTGTACTCAGGTCAATGTCAAGGAGGGTGCAAGGCGGGTAAAAGAGTGTAAAGATGAACGTCTTTACACAGACTTACAAAGCCACGCCACTGCTTGACGCCCATAAGCGTATACTGGCTTGCAGGTACGCACGGGGGCGTATTCCGGAGGTTTGATGAATCATTTGTTGCTTATCGATGACGATACGGGGCTGTCTGAACTGCTGAAAGAACTGCTCGAGTTGGAAGGTTTCAGCCTGACCCTGGCCCACGACGGTGCCGAGGGGCTGGCTAAGGCCAAAGCCGATGAGTTCGACCTTATTCTGCTGGATGTGATGCTGCCCAAGCTCAATGGCTTTGAAGTGCTTAAGCAGCTCAGAATCCACAAACACACGCCGGTGCTGATGCTCACCGCCCGCGGCGATGATATCGACCGGGTGGTCGGGCTTGAGATAGGTGCCGATGATTACCTGCCCAAACCCTTTAACGATCGCGAACTCATTGCCCGCATTCGAGCCATTCTGCGCCGCAGCCAGTTGGCCGGCGGCCAAACCGCAGCGGCTGAAGGCATTCAGGTGGGCGATCTGCGTCTCGACCCCAGCCGTCAGGAAGCCTGGTGCAGCAATGCACTGGTAAGCCTTACCGGCACCGAGTTCGCGCTGTTATTACAGTTGGCCGGCAAGGCCGGTGAGTTGGTCACCAAAGACAACCTCAGTGAATCTGTGCTTGGCAAACGGCTGATGCCCTTTGACCGCAGCCTCGACATGCACCTGTCGAACCTGCGCAAAAAGCTGCCCGAACGCGCCGACGGTCGCCCACGGGTAAAAACCATTCGCGGCAAAGGATACATCTGGCTCACATGAAGACCGCCGCCCTGCCCAATCGCCTCTTTATTAAGTTGCTGCTCGGCTTTTGGCTGTGCAGTTCTGTGGTGCTGGTTGCCGTGGGCAGCCTGCCGCTTTTGCAACAGCGGCAGGAATCCACGCCGGTCCCCCGGGAACTGTTTCAGGCCCTCGAACGAATAGCCCAGACCATAGAGCAGCAACCTGAGCTGATGAACCCGGAGCGGCTGCGGCGCTGGGAACGTTCGCGCCACAACGACGGCAAACCTATGCGAATGTTTATCGCCACCGAGGATGGTCGTATTTTGGGAGAGCGCCATCCCCGCTCCCTGCGTAAATTTATTCTGCTCGCCGAAGAGGCCGAGCGCCCCATCATGTACCAGTTCCGCGATGAAATGGTGTTCGGACCCAAGGAGTTTCGGGTCGATGGAAAAGAATATCGCCTTTATGGTCGGGTGCCGGGACAACATCCCCGGCCTCTGTTTCTGTTTTTTATCGAGCACAAGCTGCTGACATTGGGGCTGGCGGTGCTGATTTCGGGTCTGCTGTGCGGCCTGCTGGCCTGGCACCTTGGCAGACCACTTAAGATACTGAAGCAAAGCGCCGATGCGCTGGCGAGCGGCACGCTGTCCAGCAGGGTCGATGCAGCAACCCTGAATCGCCGTGATGAGCTGGGGCAACTGGGTCACGCTTTCAACGCCATGGCCGAAGCGATCGAGCAGCAGGTGAACAACCAACAACGGCTGATGGGTGACATCAGCCATGAGCTGCGCACCCCGCTGACAAGGCTGCAGCTGGCGCTGGCACTGGCGCGAAAGCGCGGCCAGGACAGCAATGAACTCGATCGCATAGGCCACGAGGCCGGGCAACTCGATGCCCTGATAGCAGAGCTGTTGACTCTCTCCCGGGTGACCATGGGCGCTACCGAGGCGAAGGTGGATAGTGAGCTGGCTGAAACGCTTGGGCAGGTATTGGATGATGCGGAATTTGAAGCCAGTGAGAGTGGCAAGCATCTCGCCATTGAGATGGACGACAACCTGCGCTTAAGCCACACCCCAAAGTTGCTGGCGCGGGCAGTGGAAAATCTGCTGCGTAACGCCATCCGCTACGCCGCAGCCAAGGTAAGCCTCACAGTGACTGACTCACCGAGCCGTGTTGATATCCAAATCTGCGACGATGGCCCGGGGGTAGATGACGCTGAACTCGAAGCCATCTTCCGGCCGTTTTATCGCACCGATAAGTCCCGCGAGCGCGAAAGCGGCGGCTGGGGGCTTGGCCTCGCCATTACTGCGGCAGCCATCGAAGCCCAGGGCGGCAGTATCAGCGCCCACAACAGCCCAACCGGCGGCCTGTGCGTCACTATTTGCTTACCGCGTTAGGGAAACAGCTCTTGCGAAGGACTAAGGCCATTCGCTGCGAATGTGCCTTGCATCTATCCGCTGTAAGCTCACGCAGAGCAAGCACGGGGCTTATTCGCACCTTCCTTAGCTGTCTGCACGCTTAAGGCTGCGGTAAATCAGGTTGCGGCTTACCCCCAGACGGCGGGCCGCCTCACTGATATTGCCATCACAATCGACCAGCATGGCCTGAATACGGCCATCCAGCCCGGCCTTAAGGCTCGGTTCAGAAGGCGCTTGCACAATGTGGCTCTGCAACAAAACCCGTCTGTGGGCGTCAGTGAGGTGCACCGGACTCAGCTCGCGCTCACCTTCAGCCATTAAACAGGCCACCTGCATCAGATTATCCAGCTCCCTAAGGTTGCCCGGCCAGCCATAGGCCTCAAGCAATGTCAGTAATTGCGGGCACAGCCGCTGCTCATCCCCCGGCGGATTGACCCGGTACTGGCGGTGCAGCTTGTGGATCAGCCGTGACTTATCGGCCCGCTGCCTCAGCGGCGGCAGGCTCACCTGCAAACCGTTGAGGCGGAAATACAGATCCTCACGAAAACGGCCATCGCGCACCATGGCGGCCAAATCCATGTGAGTGGCGGCCACCACCTGAATATCTACTCTATGGCTTTTGAGGCCACCCACCGGGGTCACCTCCCGCTCCTGCAATACCCGCAACAGTCTGCCCTGAGCTGCCAATGGCAGCTCACCGATTTCATCCAGAAACAGAAAGCCGCCATCGGCCTGACGTACCTTGCCAAGGTGCCCCTGACGCGCCGCGCCGGTAAAGGCTCCACCCTGATAACCAAAGAGTTCGGCCTCAATCAACTCGGCGGGTAAGGCGGCACAGTTCACCGCCACCAGTTCACCATCGAGGCGACTGTCCTGATACAGCTGGCGCACGAAATGCTCTTTACCCACCCCGGTTTCGCCCTGTACCAGCAAAGGTATCTTACGGCTCACTACCTTGCGCGCCTGCTGCCAGGCAGATTCAAGCTGTGGGTCGTGGAATCGCAGCGGCTTGATACTGTGCAGGCCGCTGGTTTTATTGGTTTGAATCGACAAGGCGCCCTCGCCAATCGCCGAAGTAGCCAGATGCAACTCGCCGCGGGAGCACAGCGCCTGCTGTGCCTGCCACTCATCACCGAGCAGCTCCCCCAGCGGCATGCCGGGCGCGGCGCCACCCAAATACTGACGCGCCATGGGGTTGAGCCCAAGCAGCCGCCCATCGTCATCGGCAATCAGAATGCCCTGCCAACCGGAGCTGAGCAGTTGCCGACTGGCGGCCAAATCCACCCGAAAGCGACCACCGGGCAGCGCGCACAGCAGTGCGGTTTCCACCTGCTGCGCCAAACTGGAGATAAGCAATAAGGTTTGCTGATTGTGTTTAAGCCGCTCGGAGGTGATATCGAGCGCGCCAATCAGCTCGCCGGACGGCGAAAAAATCGGGCTGGCGGTGCAACTCATAAAGCGGTGGGGGCGACAAAAGTGCTGCTCACCCACCACAGAGAGCGCTTCTTTGGCCTTAAGCGCTGTACCTATGGCATTGGTGCCCTTGTGCTCTTCGAGCCAATTCACGCCGCAGTCCAGCGCCACATTGGCGAGCCTGTCGGAGTAACGCGACAGCCCCCAGTGGCGCAGCACAAAGCCCTCAGCGTCGGATAAAATCAGCCGGCTGTCGGTGTGGGCCATCAGACGGGTAAAGAGTGGCAGGGCTTCGGATTCCACCAGCGCAATAAGCTGCCGGTGGCGCTCACAGCGCTCATCCAGTTCAACACGGGAGAGCTTAAGCTCGCCCGGACGGGTTTCGCTGAGACCGGCACCTTCACTGCGCCGCCAGGAGTCGGCAAGCCAGGGCTGAATGGCAGATTTCATCGATGTGCTCCTGTGTTCCGTTTCGGCACAGTCACTTACAACAACTGTACCAAGGCGCAACAATACGACTTCGGTCGCCACGCCAATCCCTCGGCCGACCCGCAGCTGCGTACATTCAAAAATAAGATTTTCATCATACTGTTAGGGTGAACTGGCGACAAGTTGAACAATTATGGCCTGTCCTTTGCCATAAAGATGCGTCACCGACCGGCAAATTGCACCGTCGGAACAATCACAACAACAAGACTCTCTTATCAGCAAAAAGGACAAGCAGATGATTTACAGCGCTCCGGGCACAGCGGGTGCCATAGCCTCATTCAAGGCCAGATACGACAACTTCATCGGCGGCAAGTGGGTGCCTCCCGTGGGTGGCGAGTATTTCGATAACATCTCGCCGGTGGATGGCAATGTGTTTTGTCAGGCCGCCCGTTCCGATTATCGCGACATAGAACTGGCGCTGGATGCCGCCCACGCAGCCAAAGACAGCTGGGGCAAAACCTCTGTTACAGAACGCAGCAATCTGCTTTTGAAAATCGCCGACCGGGTCGAGCAGCATCTGGAGCGTCTGGCCGTGGTGGAAACCTGGGAAAACGGCAAAGCGGTGCGCGAGACCCTGAACGCCGACCTACCGCTGTTTGTTGACCATTTCCGTTATTTCGCCGGATGTATCCGCGCTCAGGAAGGCAGCGCCGCAGATCTTGATGCCAACACCGTGAGCTACCACTTCCCCGAGCCTTTGGGCGTGGTCGGGCAAATCATCCCATGGAACTTCCCGCTGTTAATGGCAGCCTGGAAAATCGCTCCGGCGCTGGCGGCCGGCAACTGCATCGTACTCAAGCCTGCCGAGCAAACGCCCGCCTCCATTATGGTGCTGCTGGAAACCATTGAAGATCTGCTGCCACCCGGCGTGCTCAATGTGGTCAATGGCTTTGGCGCCGAGGCTGGCGCCGCCCTCGCCACCAGCAAACGTATAGCCAAACTGGCCTTTACCGGCTCCACCGAAGTGGGCAACCACATCCTCAAGTGCGCCGCCGAAAACCTTATTCCTTCCACCGTTGAGCTTGGCGGCAAGTCGCCCAACATCTACTTTGCCGATGTGATGAGCCACGAAGACAACTACCTCGACAAGGCCATCGAGGGCATGTTGCTGGCCTTCTTCAATCAGGGTGAAGTGTGCACCTGCCCAAGCCGGGTGCTGGTGCAGGAATCCATTTACGATGCCTTTATCGACAAAGTGCTGGCGCGGGCCAAAACCATACGTCAGGGCTGCCCGCTGGATACCGACACCCAGGTGGGTGCCCAGGCCTCACGCGAGCAATACGACAAGATTCTGAGCTATCTGGAAATCGGCCGAACCGAAGGCGCCAAGGTGCTGATGGGCGGCGAAATCAGCCTGCAGGATGGCCCCGAAAAAGGCGGCTACTACATCCAGCCCACTATCCTCAAAGGCCACAACAAGATGCGGGTATTTCAGGAAGAAATCTTTGGCCCTGTGGTTTCTGTCACCACCTTCAAAGATGAAGCGGAAGCCCTTGCCATTGCCAACGATACCCAATATGGCCTCGGTGCCGGAGTCTGGACCCGCGATATGAATCTGGCCCAGCGCATGGGCCGAGGCATTCAGGCAGGCCGGGTGTGGATTAACTGCTACCACGCCTACCCGGCTCACGCTGCCTTTGGCGGCTATAAAAAGTCGGGCATAGGCCGCGAGACCCACAAGATGATGCTGTCGCACTACCAGAACACCAAAAACCTGCTGGTAAGCTTCGACACCAACCCGCTGGGGTTCTTCTAATCTTAATCACCCCAATCAAAACCCCGGCCCCTGTCGGGGTTTTGTTTATGGGCAGCAGCTGCAGCGAAACATTTGGCAAAACTTCAGCGCTTTCTCATATTCGGGATCCTTTGCTAGGGTATTTTTTTATGCCAAAAGGATGCAGGGACAGATGGCCAACCGTTTGGATTCACTCTTAAATGCCTGGCGCAGCGACCCGGATGCCGACTGGGTACTGGCGGTAATTGCCTCGGTGGAAGGCAGCGCTTACCGCAAATCCGGCGCCATGATGCTGTTTCACCCCCAAGGGCCAAGCCTTGGCATGCTAAGCGGCGGCTGCCTCGAGGCCGACCTTCGCCGGCAGGCACACAAGGCACTCTCCGAAAACTGCGCCGTGCTCGGCCGCTACGATGCCAGAGACGAAACCGACGCCAGCTACCGCCTCGGCTGCGGCGGTCTGGTGGATATACTGCTGCTGCCGTTAAACAACGCAAATCAACAACTGCAATTCGCCGCCATGAGCAAAGCGCTTGCCAGCGGGCTCTCCGGTTTTTGGTGTCTGGAGCTGCCGCAACACCGCGCCTCAGCCGATAATCTTCGCGCCCACTTTTATCCTGACGCAGAGGCACCTTTTCCTGCCGCCGATTTCAGCCGTCCCGGCCGCTTAATGCTCAATCCGCAAAGCGGCAGTCAACAATCTGAACTGCTGGTGGTGCCGGTGCGCCCCAGGCCACATCTGGCCATCTTCGGTGGCGGCATGGATGCCCGGCCACTGGCACAAATGGCGCGCCAGCTTGAGTGGCGCATCTCAATTGTCGACCCGCGCACCAGCTACGCCCGCCCCTGCGACTTTGAAGGCTGTGAGCTTTACAAAACCCCTGCCGATACGCTGACGCCTGATTTTCTGGCCAGCATCGACATGGCGGTGGTGATGCACCATAGCCTCGAACTCGATGCGACCGTTTTGCCCAAGCTTGGCCAATTGCCGCTTAAATATCTGGCACTCCTTGGGCCGCGCCACCGGGGCGAGAAACTGCTGAACACGGCAGGCATGGGTTGGGACGATTTTTACTGCCCACCGGCAAGCCCAGCCGGAATCGATTTAGGCGGCGAGCTGCCCGCCGACATCGCCCTGTCGATACTTGCTGCCTGTCAGGCCAGTCTCTTTGCCAAAGGGAGCAAGCGATGAAACTCTTACCAGTGCTCTTGGCCGCAGGTGGCTCGCGCCGCTTCGAAGGGGTCAAGCTCGCCATGCCGCTGCCGGGTGGCACCAGCTTGCTTGGCCGCAGTGTCGATGCGTTAAGCCAGGTGCGCAGCAGCTGCGATACTCAGATTCTGCCGGTGCAGGTATGCCTTGGCGGCCACGCCGACACCTTAAAACCGCTGCTGCCCAAAGGCACCGCCATTATTCCCTCCCCCGACTGGCAGCAAGGGCTTGGCCACAGTATTGCCGCAGCCGCCAACGCGGCGCAGAGCACAGACGCCGACGCCTTGCTGCTGGCGCTGGCGGATCACGCGCTGCTGTGCACCCAGGACTATGAGTCCCTTATTCAAAGCTGGCAGGAGTCGGGAAAAACCACCGCCTCCTGGTATCTGGATGCCCCCGGCGCTCCGGCGATTTTCAACCGTGCCGACTTTGGTGAGCTGGCCCGGCTTTGTGGCGACAAAGGCGCCAAAGGGCTTTTAAAATCTTTGCAAAAACAACAACAACTGGGATGGATGGCGCTACCCGGCGCCAGCATCGATATAGACACCCGCGCTGACTACGGGCGCTTTGTGAGCACAAGGAGCGAGTGACCCATGACATCACTTAAAATCAACGGCCGTTTGTTTACTCTGGACGCCGACCCCAAGATGCCACTGCTGTGGGCGCTGCGGGATCTGATGGGCTTAACCGGCACCAAATACGGCTGCGGCGCAGGGCTTTGCGGCGCCTGCACTGTGCATGTGGACGGTGAGCCTGTGCGCGCCTGTCTCACCAGCATTCAAAGTCTTGAAGGCAAATCGGTGACCACCATCGAGGGCCTTGCGGATGAGCAGCTCAAAGACAGTTGGCGCCGCCACAAGGTGCCCCAATGCGGTTTTTGTCAGGCGGGCCAGTTGATGTCGGCGGCCGCACTGGTGAGCAAGCATCCAGCCCCCAGCGACAGCCAGATTGACGAAGCCATGGCAGGCAATATTTGCCGCTGCGGCACCTACACCCGCATCCGCACCGCCATCAAGGACTATCAGGGCAAGCAGGAGGCAAAGTCATGAGCAAGTTTACTGCCATTGAAAACTTCAGCCGCCGCGATGTGCTCAAACTCTTTGGTGCCTCGGGCGGTGCCCTGATGCTGGGGGCTTCAGGCCTCGGCTGGAGCCCCATGCTGGCAGCGCAAACCGCCGCTTTTGGTGACGAGCAGCGGCTCAACCTCTTTATCGCCATCGGCGAAGACAACAGGGTGTACCTCACCTGCCACCGCTCAGAGATGGGCCAGGGCATACGCACAGGTATTCCGCAGGTATTGGCCGACGAGCTGGAAGCCGACTGGGACAAGGTGGTGGTAGTACAGGGCTTGGCCGACAAACGCTACGGCAGCCAGAACACCGACGGCAGCCGCAGTATCCGCAAGGGCTTCGACAAGATGCGCGAGATGGGCGCCATGGCAAGACAGATGCTGGAGCAAGCCGCCGCCGAGCGCTGGCAGGTGCCCGTGAGTGAGGTCTATGCCAAGGCCCACGCGGTGCATCACAAAGGCAGCGACAAGCGCTTAAGCTATGGCGAACTCGCCATGGCCGCCGCCAAACTGCCAATGCCGGATGCCAACACCCTCACCCTCAAAACCCCGGATAAGTTCACCCAAATCGGCAAAGGACACACAATTGTCGATATGGACGACATGCTGGGTGGCCGCGCCATCTATGGCGCCGACAACCGCCCTGACGGGCTGGTTTATGCGGTGATTGCCCGTCCGCCTGTGTTTGGCAGCGCGCTCGAGTCCATGGATGACAGCGCCGCCCGCAAGGTGGCGGGGGTACTGGATATTGTCACCCTGCCGGTACCCAAAGGCGCACCGGCGTTTCAGCCGCTTGGCGGCGTTGCCGTGGTGGCCAGCAACAGCTGGAGTGCGCAGGAAGGCCGAAAGGCGCTCAAGCTCAGCTGGAGTAAAAGCGCCAACGACAGCCATAACAGCAAGACCTATCTCGACACCCTCAGGCAAAGGGTGCTTGAGCCCGGCAAAGTCGCCCGTGAGCTTGGCAGCCAGCCTGCAAGCTGGCCAGCGGATAAGATGGTCAGCGCCACTTACACTGTGCCCTATCTGGCCCATGCGCCCATGGAGCCACCGGC
>NZ_JBFKLW010000017.1:0-71857 GCF_041630135.1 Shewanella sp. | reverse complement strand
CAGCTGCGGGCTTTGCCAGTCGTCAGCGGTTTGCTCAACGGCGGTTTGCGGCTTGAGCGCGACCCGAAACTGGGTCCATTGCAGCCCCAACGGCTCACCGGCCGCGGTTGTTAAGTTGGCGGTGAGATACCACCACTCCTGGCGGAAGTTATTGTGCGGGCCATGGTCGGCGGGGAAGCTTAGCCGTGTATGGGGGCTCACTTTATCAAAACCCTCGATATCACCTGCCATCAACTCGCCCATGCCCGTTGATGTGGCTGAAACCGGCTCAGTTGTGCTGACCTCGCTGCAGGCGCAGCCCCAAAGCAAGGTCAGCAGCAGTGCAACAATGTGGGGAAATCTACCGCCCATGCTCACAGCACCTCCTGTTGTAAACTGCGGATAATGGGGCGGCGGCTTTGGCGCCACAGGGGCCAGGCCAGTGCCAGAGAGGCCGACAACAGCGCGGCACCTATGGCACCAAGGACAGGCAACCATTGCCAGTCCATGGTGAGGCTCCATCCAAACGACAGCAAAATCACTTTGTGGATCAAAAGCCAGGCGAGAACCCAGGCCATGGGAATGGCCAGCAAGGCGGTGGCCAGTACCATCAGCAGCATCTGCATGGCGCTCATCAGCAGTAACTCAGGGCGGCTTACCCCGAGGGCATGCAGGCGTGCCAGTGGATTTTCACGGCTGGCAGACAGCATGGACAGCGCCGAAAAAAGGCCAACGGAGGCCACCAGCAGGGTGAGGGTGCCAAGGCTGGCGGTAATTTCAAAGGTGCGGCCGAACATGTCAAAGGCAATGTTTTTGATGTTCTGCTGACTGTAAATCTGTGAACGTGACAGCTCAAGTTCGCCGGCAAGGTCATCGGCAAGCTTTTCGGCATCGCAATCGTTGCAGCTTAAGGCCAGACTGATGGGGGTAGGTGACAGCTTGAGCTGCTGCCACAGGCGCTCTTCGATAAGGGTTTCCAGCTGTTGATTGCCATGATCGTAAAAAATACCGGCAACTGTCAGGCTGTGCTGGTTGCCAGCCAGGTTCACCGTCAGCTGGTCGCCGGGCTTGATGCCCAGTTTGAGCGCCATGGGTTCGTTCACCAGGATCTGCCTGCCCCCTTGCTGCATGGCTTGCCACAGCGGGGCATCAAGCGTTTTCAGGGTGCTGGTTTCCCGCACTGAAACACTGTCGCGCGCCAGCAATCTGAAACGGGTATCGCCCTGTGCGCCAAAGCCGGTAAGCAGAGCCGGGCTTGAGTACTGGCGGTAGCTGGCACTGATGCGGCTGTCGCCTTCAAGTCTTGCCATCACTTCGGGCATGCGGCTATCGCCGGGTCTTAAGTAAATATCGGCGTGCAACCTTTGGTTCAGCCACACCTTAAGGGTGCCTTCAAAGCTGCCAACCAGGGTGGTCATGGCGATATTGGCCGACAGCGCCAGCAGCATGGCCATCATGGCCAGCGACATGGGGGCACTGAGCACTTTTAGTTCGGCCACCAGATATTGGGGTAAACCCGGACGGCTAATCCCGAGCTTGCCCAGCATGTCGGGCAATCGTGACAGCACGCCCGGCAGCAGCAGCGGCACACAAAGGGTGACCAGCGCAATAAGACACAGGCTGTAGAGCGGTAACAGCCGTGGCAGGCTGGCCTCGCGCAGGTATTGGCTCAGCCCGGGCTCCAGCTGGCGTACCGCAGGCTCCATCAGGCTGAGCAGCAGCGCAAGCAACATCAGGATGCAGGCAACACGCTGTTGCAGCCGCTGCATTTTGGCATCAAACCCCTGGGTTGCTGCCTGATGTCTGCCGCTGGCAAGCGGCGTGGCGACCAACCTTGCCATCAAGGGGATGCAGGCAAACAGGCTGGCGGCAGCGGTCAGCACAAAGGCTTCAATAAACCAGCCGGGTTGCCAGTGACCGGGCAGCAGCCGCGCCCCATAAATTTGTTCCAGCGTCATGGCCACCAGCGGCATCAGCCCCTGACCCAGCCACAGCCCCAGTACAAAGCCTGTGCCAGCCCCCAGACTAACCATCAGCATCAGCTCCAGAACCAGGGCACCCAGCAGTGTGCGCTGGCCAACGCCGAGCTGGCGCAGTTGCAGCAACAATCGGGTGCGCTTCATCAGGCTGTAGCGCACGCCGTTGTAGGCAATAAACAGGCCCACTACAAAGGCCAGTAAGCCCATGGCTTTAAGGCTTAAATGGAAGCTTCCGGTCAGCTCGGTAAGCGCAGCGCCATTGTCCTGGGGGATGATTTCCAGCCGCGATTTATCGATACCGGCGGCTGTAAGCCGCTGATCTAATGCGGCCTCGGTGATGTTATCGAGCACTTCAATACTGCTTAACACCGCTGTGGCCTTCAGTGCCTGCCGGGCGAAGGCAAGGTCGGCCACAATGGCGTTGCCAATGCCCGTGGCATCGTCCAGACCAATCAGCTCGATGGGTTTGCCGTTGAGGCTGAGTTCGCCTCTGGCAAGAATCTGATTAAGGTTGCTTTGACTGAGCAGCAGTATTGGTTCTCCACTGAGCAGCCTGCCAAGTTCAAGGCTGGCGGAAAGCGGACTTTGGGGGGCAGGCGCTGATACTTCATCTGTGGAGGATACATGGGCGGCAGCGGAAGTGGCGGCGATAATGTCGACGCCATCGAGATAAAAACGCCGACCCGTGTCGGTTGTCATGACGCCGTTTAAACGGGGCATCAGCTTGAGCCCCTGACGGCTTAAACGAAAATAGACCTCATCATCGAGGAAGGTTTCTCCGCCGCTTGGCAGCAGGGTAAAGGCTGCCCGTCCCGAGAGTGGCGCCGTGGCTTCGCGATAACTTGTGCGGGCATTTTCATTGATGCTTTTTACCGCCGTGAGCAGTATCACCGACAGCATAATGCCGAGCAAAATGGCGCCTGCCTGCAGCGGCGCGCGGCGGTAATGGCCGACAAATACGTTAAGGCTCAGCCACAGCCCCCGATAGGCGCTGTGCAGTTGGGGTGATGCCATCAGTATTGCCCCGCCGGCGGGCAGGCGACATCCCCGCCCAGCGGGGAGTTGGCAGTCTGGCGCTCGGCTATCTTGCCGCCGCTCAGATGCCAGCGCCGTTGCATAAAGGCGGCGCAGCGTTCGCTGTGGGTCACCATCAATATGGCGGTGTGACTCTCGCGGGCGAGACTGGTGAGCAGCGACATCACTTCGTCACCGGCATGTTCATCGAGGTTGCCTGTGGGTTCATCGGCAAGCAGCAGCGGCGGGCGCTGGGACAGCGCCCGGGCAATGGCGACTCTTTGTTGCTGACCACCGGAGAGACTGTCTACCGGACGCGCCAACAGCTCTGTCAGCCCCAAACGCGTTACCAGGGTGTTGCACCATTCATCCCATGGGCGTTGGTTGAGGGCGAGGGGAAAGTGAATATTGGCACGCACATCGAGGGGTTCCAGCAGATTGAACTGCTGAAATACCATGCCCAGTTCGCGGCGGCGAAAGCTGTCCCAATCGTTGGCGCTGAATGGATTGGCAGGCTTGCCAAGGAGCTTGAGCAGCCCTGAGTCAGGGTGGTCGAAGCCGGCAATAAGATTAAGCAGGGTGCTTTTACCGCTGCCGCTTGGGCCGGTAAGTGCCACGGTTTCGCCGGGGTGGATTTCCAGCGTGAGTTTATCCAGCACCCGATGACGTTCGGCACCGTCCTGAAAACTCTTGCTGATCTCCTGCATGGCGACTACCGGCGCTGTTGCCTGTCCAGTCATAACATCTCCCTGTGCATCTGCTGCAGGCCAAAGGATAACCTGCTGCTTTGGGAAAAACTACGCTGAAACAATCGGAAAAGATCAGCCGCGATGCGCTGAAAGTAGGCATTGCCCGCGCCCCAGGCAGACCAAGGTGCCTTCAGGGGGCGCAGGCATCAGGGGGCGTTAACGGCTCTTTGCGTAGGCGCTCAGCTCGTCGATGCTTACGCTGGTCACAAAGTTGTTGTCGACAAAGAAGTCGACCTTTTCGCCATTGCGTTTGCCGGTCATGGTCTGTTCGCTGCCATCGCTGAAACGCACCAGCATGGCCAGGGTGTTGTCATCGATGGCCGTAAACTGCGCATCTTCAATCTGCTGATTGTTGTTGGCACCCAGCGCGCCCTTGAGCGGCGCATCAGTGAGTTCTTTGTCCAGCTTGTCGTTCACCTTGATGATGGTCTTCGCGGGCATATCCACCAGTGCCGGAGATTTGCCTGTGATGGGGTTCTTGCCGGTCCAGAATTCGATGCTGTTGAAGATAAATAAGTCTGCGGTTGCGGTGAGACCATAAACCGGCGCCAGTAACAGGTATAAGCCGGCCCGTCCATAGCGGTTATCCACCGCTGACAGATTGCCCTGGGTCAGCATACTGCTCAGCCCCATCTGTCCCATACAGGCCGTTAGCTGGGTACTGGCAACCAGAGCCAGAGTGAGGGTGATTTTGTTCAGTTTCATCGTTGTTTTCCATAAGAAGCCATAGCTGGCACAGCGGGCGGAGATTCTAGTGTCTGGGTTGTTTGCTTCAGGGGCGTGATTCACAGTTTGGGGTAAGGTTTTTGTTGTTGCTGTAGCTGTCTTGGGATGTTTGTAAGCAAGCCGTTCAAGGGGTTTGATTTCTGTATGCCACAGCCTGTGATGCCGCCTTCGTGTTACACACTTTTCACCGCAGATACAGATTATTTTTGATGGGCTTCACGCTTTGGCTGGAGGCGGTTGTCAGTCTTTTGGGCATCTGGCAATCTTGCCCACCCCGCAGCACTGCTGCGGGTTCCGTTCGGATGAAGGTAGCAGGAGAGTTGGGGCGTGCCCCACACCGACGAGGCCAACTTCGATGCATGTCGAAGGACTCTTTCAGGTGCCAGGAATTGACCTGGTGTGGACTGTTACTGGACGAGCCTCTGGAGAGATCCGGGCTGTTGGCTGTGTATCATTTGCGGCACACCAAACAAGCGCCGGGCGCCGAAGGCGAAAGCCCCTTTGGGGTGAAACGCTCAGGCAAAAGGACAGAGGAGAGGATGATTGCACCGCCCTCCCCGGGTGGCCTTTTGCCACAGGTTTCTTCCTCCGTGGTTCGCAGCCATTTCTTTTCCTCCTCCGTTTATTAATTTAATAACCGAGGATGCTATGGATTTTCACGCACTGCTGACGCAGTTGAACGCTATCGTCTGGGGTCCTGTGACCCTGTGTTTATTGGTGGGTACAGGCCTGTACTTCACTGTGCGGCTGAAGCTGTTGCAGCTTGTCAAACTGCCTCTTGCCCTGTCGCTGCTGTTTAAACCGGCATCCGGCAAGGGGGAGTTATCGTCCTTTGGAGCGCTGTGCACCGCGCTGTCGGCCACCATAGGCACCGGCAATATAGTCGGGGTGGCAACCGCCATTAAGCTGGGTGGTCCGGGCGCCCTGTTCTGGATGTGGGTAGCGGCCTTTTTCGGCATGGCCACCAAGTACGCCGAGTGTTTGCTGGCGGTTAAATACCGTACCACTGACAACAGGGGCAATATGGCCGGTGGCCCCATGTATTACATTGAATTCGGACTGGGGCTGGGCTGGCTTGCCAGGCTGTTTGCCGTTTTCGGGGTAGGTGTGGCTTTTTTCGGCATAGGCACCTTTGCTCAGGTTAACGCCATCAGCGATGCCATGACGGTGGCTTTTGCCGTGCCCACCTGGCTGACTGCCAGTGTGCTGACCCTGTTGGTTGCGGCCGTGACCTTGGGGGGCGTTAAGCGCATTGCTTCGGTTGCCCAGACTCTGGTGCCCAGTATGGCTATCGGTTACGTGCTGGCTTGCCTTTGGGTGCTGGTCAGCGGTTACCAGGCTATAACACCGGCGTTGTCTTTGGTGATTAATGCGGCCTTTACCCCGGTTGCTGCCGCTGGCGGCTTTTTGGGGGCAACCGTGGCCTTGGCTATTCAAACCGGTATTGCCCGCGGGGTGTTTTCCAATGAGTCGGGCCTTGGCAGTGCGCCTATCGCTGCGGCCACCGCCCGCACCAAAGAGCCGGTGGAGCAGGGGTTGGTGAGCATGACCGGGACTTTTTTCGATACCCTGATTATCTGCACCATGACAGGGCTGGTGCTGATCATCACAGGTGTATGGAATGGTGACAGTGCCGGTGCAGCCATGACCAGCGCGGCCTTTTCTGCGGCTACCGGACCTTTGTTGGGGCAATATCTGGTCACTGTGGCACTGGTGTGCTTTGCTTTTACCACTATTCTGGGCTGGAACTATTATGGCGAGCGTTGCTGGGGCTACCTCACCGGAGGCCGTTACAGTGCTCTTTACCGGCTGGTGTTTTTGCTGCTGATTGCCGGTGGTGCCTTTATCAAGCTCGACCTTATCTGGCTGCTGGCCGACATAGTCAATGGCCTGATGGCTATTCCGAACCTGATTGCGCTGATTGGGCTGCGCAGCGTTATCCTTGCAGAAAGTCAGCGTTACTTTGGCGTGCGGGATGCGCTCAATACAGCTGGCTGTTTGCCAAATGCCGGCACGCCGGTGCAGCGCTGTGCAAAAGAGTCCGGGCAGATCCGGGCCGGCTAAGTTTTACCGGCTGTCAGCGGGGGGCAGGATGAAAAGGTGATCCTGTGCCCTTGCTTGTCCGTATGTTGAATGGTTAAATTAGTGTGCTTATTTTTCTAAAAAGTTCAATAAGTTGAAAATCCGCCAGCACTAAGCCGCTGCAGTCCTCCCCGGGATGGGGTGAGAGCGCCGTTGACCGACATTACCGGGTTATCCGGTAATAAGGATATTGTCCGAGAGGCCGCCGTATGCAGGAAAATACCGAAAAACTTTCGACGTTTCGCAGTCGGATCCTGTTCCAGATAGCAGTGCCTCTGATCATTATCATGACCGGGGTGTCAGGCGTGTCGGGTTGGTTCAACTATAAAGCGGCGGAAAAAGCGTTTTTTATCGATTTGGCTGAAAAATCAGAGTTTGCCGCCAAACGGCTCGAATTTGAGCTGACCCTGGCTCAGCAGGATACCCAAACGCTCGCTTTTACCCTTGGGCACCTTGAAGCCCGGCAACAGCTGCAGCAAGCCCCCTTCTTATATCAACTGCTCTCGGACAGACTGGCACGCAATGGCAGTTTTTATGGTTCCGCCATTGCCTTTGTTCCGGGATTTTTACCCGGACAAGCGCGTTTTGCCCCCTATGTTTTTCGTCAGAACCAGAGTATTGCCACTCTGGATATAGGCAAAGAGGCCTATGACTACACCAATGGTCAGTGGGATTGGTGGACCGAAGCGCTTGAGCGACCCAAAGGTTATTGGACGCCACCTTACTACGACGAAGGTGCCGGTAACATTCAGATGATCACCTTTTCTCAGCCCTTTGGTGATAAAGAGACTCTGGGGGTGGTGACCACGGATCTTGCTCTGTCCAGTCTGCCCATACGTCTGGGGATAGCCCCAGAACAGCTGCTGGTGCTCGATGCCAGTGGTAGGCTTATTTATCATCCGGACAACAATCTTGGGCGCGATGCTGTGTTGAGCGACTGGCTGATAAAGGCGCCAGTCAGTGATGAGGCCGCAAGAGAGGTTTTGGGGGGTGATGCCAGTGAGGTCGCCCTGACTGATTCGAATGGCGTTGCGTATCTTGCCAGCATTGCCAAGGTGACACCGCTGGCATGGCGGGTGTTGGTGATTACCCCACAGACGCAGTTGGTTGAGACTTTTCTTAAGGGGTTCAGCTCGTTAGTTCTCAGCATTCTGGTGCTGGCATTAATACTGCTGGTGACCAGTTATTACAGTGCCAAACGCCTGACCGAGCCGTTGGAAGCGCTGGAGGCCGGGATTGTTGATTTCAGTAAAGGGCTGATTAAACGCCTGCAAAAGCCCAGGGGCGTGGTGCGGGAAATTGCCACCCTGAACAATAAATTCAATGAGATGGCCGAGGTGCTGGAAGAGCGGGAGCAGGCACTGCTGGACTCACGGGGTAACCGTTTTGCTACTTTGATAGACGGCATGAGTGACAAATCTTTTTATTGCTCCATGACACCTGATGGCAATTTGGATCAGGTCAGTGCCGGGGTAGAGAAGGTGCTTGGTATTTCAGCGGATGTGCTTAAGCGCAAGTATCAGCGCCTCTTTTCCAGTAACGCCCTCAATGAACAAAACTGGCAATTTATGGAGATGGCGCTGCGGGGCGAAGCTGTGCCGCCCCATCAGGTGGAAATGACCAGCGACGATGGCAGTCTCAGGCGTCTTGATTTGTTTATGCAGCCACTTCTGGACGATGACGGGAAGCTGATTTCGGTAGAAATGCTGTTTAACGATGTGACAGAGCAGTTTTCAGCGGCAGCCTGGTCCAATGCCGTGCTGGAGGCGGCGCCAGAGGCTATGTTGATTGTGGATGAGGACGGGAGTCTTGTCTTCAGTAACAGCCGTTGTCAGGAATTGTTTGGTTACGGCAGTGAAGACATGCTGAGTCTGAATATCGATGCGCTGATCCCGGAAGATGAGCGCGGTGGTCACCAAAGCAAGCGCCAACTCTTTACCGAAGGCCGTAATGACAAGATGATGGCCGGTGGCAAAACCCTGCATGCGGTTAAATGCGGCGGTCAGCAATTTCCGGTGCAGATTGGCCTGAGTCTGTTACCCGCAAACAGCCGTGGTCAGCGGCAGGTGGCGGCATCCATTCGGGATCTGACCGAGCAATTGGCGGTTGAGCAGCAAATCCGTGAGAGTGAAAGTCGTTTTCGTGGTTTGGTGTCCAACATCCCCGGCGCCGTGTATCGCACCCGCATTAATGGTGCCTGGACCATGGAGTATGTCAGCGACAATATCACCGAGCTGACCGGCTATCCTGCCTGGCACTTTATTGAAAGTAAAAAGCGCAGCTTTGGTGCGCTTATTCTTGAAGAAGATGCAGAGCATTGCCAGGAGGTGATTACCTCTGCCATTGCAGAGCAGCATGCGTTCGAAGTGGAATACCGTATTCGTCATCGTGATGGCAGCATCCGCTGGGTACATGAAAAGGGCAAGGCCAGTTACGATGCCGAAGGTAACCCTGTGCTGTTTGACGGCAGCCTGAACGATATCACCGAAAGTAAGCTGGCTCAGGAACGCATTGAGCAATCCCGGGAGCAACTGGAAACCATTACCGAATCTGTGCCCAGTACCGTGTACCAGCTCGTTTGGAGAAGTGAGCGGGACCGGCGTTTTACTTTTTTGTCCAGCGCGGCCATGGCAACCCTGGGGTTTCATCGCAATGAGGTGCTGGATAACTTTGAGCTGGTCGCTGAGCGTATTCACGAAGAAGACCGGGGCGATATCATCCCTATGCTTGCAGGCAGGGAGGGCATGCAGTGGACCAAGGCCTTCAGATACCATTTCCCTTCGGGAGAGCTGCGCTGGCTGGAGGCGGGAGCCCGTGGCAGCAAGCAGCAGGGGGCTCTGGTGTGGAACGGCTACCTGATGGACATCAGCGGCCGAAAACGCATGGAAACCGAGCTGGCCCAGAGTGAGGCACACTTCCGGGCCTTGTTCGACAATGCCGGTATTGGCATCGTCAACCTCGATGACAGAGGCACGATTAAAGATTGTAACGGCCAGTTTGTCAGTGATTTGGGGATGAGCCGCGATACCCTGCAGCGTAAGCAGTTGGCCGATTTGATGCACCCCGATGACAGGGCACTGGCCATAGGTCTGTATCAGGCGCTGGCAGAGAGTGAGCAGGGGAGTGTCAGCTGTGAGTGGCGCATGCTCGATGGTGAAGGTGAGCTGATGTGGATGGCTGTTATTGCCTCAGAGCTGGAGGAGGGCGATGACGGCGAGCGCTCAGTGGTGATGAGTATTGCCAATATTACCCGCCTCAAGCTGCTTTCTGACCAATTGATGGTCGCCAAGGAAGACGCCGACGCCGCCAATCAGGCCAAGAGTGACTTCCTTGCCAATATGTCCCACGAAATCCGCACCCCTATGAATGCCATCATTGGCATGTCTCAGCTTTGCCTGCAGACAGAGCTCGACAGAAAGCAGCGAAACTACGTGGAGAAAATCGAGCGGGCCTCCAAGTCGCTGCTCGGCATCATCAACGACATCCTTGATTTCTCAAAAATTGAAGCCGGAAAACTGGACATTGAAGTGGTGCCCTTCCAATTGGATTCCATCCTGGAAGATTTGGGCGACATGTTCTCGGTGAAGGCCGCCGACAAGCAGCTGGAACTGCTGTTTTCGGTAGCGCCCAGTGTGCCGACGCATCTTACAGGCGATCCGCTGCGCCTCGGACAGGTGCTGATTAACCTGATGAACAACGCCATTAAATTTACCGAGCGTGGAGAGGTGATGTTGTCGGTGAGCGAGCTGAGCCGTGACGGCGATGAGGTGGTGCTGAAGTTCGCCGTGCGTGACAGTGGCATAGGACTTACCGAGCAGCAGCGGGCCAAGTTGTTCAAATCCTTCAGTCAGGCAGATACTTCTACTACCCGTAAATACGGCGGTACTGGCCTTGGGCTGGCAATCTGCAAACAGCTGGTAGAGCTGATGGGCGGCGAGATTGGGGTCGACAGCCAGTTTGGTAATGGCAGTACCTTCTATTTCACCGTGGCGGTGAAGGTAGCCCAAAACGCGCAATTAAACATTGAGCAGGAGCTGGAAGACATGCCGGTACTGGTGGTGGACGATAACAGTACCGCCAGAGACATATTACGGACCACACTGCAAAGTATGGGCTTTTCGGTCGACAGTGCCCGCAGTGGCATGGAGGCGTTGGAGAAGTGTGCCCTGAGGGATTACCGCATTGCGTTGATTGACTGGAAAATGCCTGAAATGGATGGCACAGAAACCGCGGCAAGGATGCGCGGCCTTAAACAGCCCCCGCTTATCCTGATGGTGTCTGCCCATGCCAACAGCGAATTTATCGACAAGGTTGAGTCGTTGGGCATCAGCGGTTACATCACCAAACCCATCAGTGCGTCGCGGCTGCTCGATGGCATTATGTCGGCGCTTGGCCGTCAGGGGCACAAACCGGTACGGCGCAAGGCGCAGCCTATGGATGCCGGGCAATTATCAGGTCTTAAGGGTAAGCGCATCCTGTTGGTGGAAGACAATGAGATGAATCAGGAGGTTGCCACTGAGTTTTTGGAGCAGGTGGGGGTGGTGCTGTCGGTTGCTGACAATGGTCAGATAGCCCTTGAAAAACTGGCTCTGCAGTCTTTCGATTTGGTACTGATGGATTGTCAGATGCCGGTGATGGATGGCTACCAGGCCACCCGTGAACTGAGAAAGTTGCCCGGGCTTGCCGAATTGCCGGTAATCGCCATGACCGCCAATGCCATGGCAGGGGACAAGGAGCTGTGCTTGCTTGCGGGGATGAACGATCACATTGCCAAACCCATTGAAGTGGGCATTCTTTATCAGACCCTGCTGCAATACTTGTGTCCCGAGGCGTCAGGGCGGGTATCGGACAATACGGATGCACAGCACAACCCGGACTCCCTCACCAGCTGGCCCGAGCATCAAGATCTGGATATCGACCGGGGGCTGCAGCTGGTACAAAACTCACAACGTCTGTATCGACGTATACTGGAGCGCTTTGTTACCAGCCAGGCACAGGTGGGCAAGCATATCCGCAGTGCGCTGGCGCAGGGGCATAGGGAAGATGCCGTTCGTTTGGCCCATACCCTTAAGGGAGTGGCAGGTAATCTCAGCTCTGATGTGCTGGTGGATGAAGCAAGGCAACTGGAAATCAGACTCTCGGCAGGGGAACCCTGTGAAGCCGAATTGGCGGCGGTTGAAAGCCGGCTTGTCCCCATCGTCAGTGCCATCGAGTACTGGATGAACTCTGGCAAAGAGCAGCAGGCCACAGAGAAACAGAATGTAGAGCCGCCGGAACTTTTATCCCCAGATGCCCTGAACGCAGCACTGAATAACTTGATAGCCTTACTTGATGATGCCGATGCGGACGCTGTGTCGGCGCTGGAATTTCTCTGTGAACACGTGGCACCAGCTGTGTGGGCAAGACTTAAACCGGTGAGTCAAATGGTGGCGGGCTATCAATTCGATGATGGTGCTGATTTGGTGCGGGAATTGATACAGGAACTCGAGGCCGGGGGCGATTCTGCCTGACTATACTCGATAGCAAGTCTTAAGGGTGACAAGCTGCCGTCAGTCATTGCGGCAACAAGGGAGGTTGCGATGGAAAAGGCCACTGTGTTGGTGGTGGATGATACCCCGGAGAACATCGATATTCTGGTGGGGATCCTGGGGCAGGATTATAAGGTTAAGGTTGCCATTGATGGGCCCAGGGCATTGGCTTTGGCGCTCAAGTCGCCTCCCGATCTTATCCTGCTGGATGTGATGATGCCGGGTATGAGTGGCTATGAGGTATGCCGGCGGCTGAAGCAGGAACCTATGACCGCCCATATTCCGGTGATTTTTGTGACAGCGCTGGCCGAGGTGGCTGACGAAACCCAGGGCTTTGAGCTGGGGGCGGTGGATTATATTACCAAGCCGGTGAGTGCGCCCATTGTGAAGGCGCGGGTGAAGAATCATCTGGCGTTATATGATCAGAAACGGCTGCTCGAAGAGCAGGTGCGTGAACGAACCAAAGAGCTTGAACAGACCCGATTTGAGATTATTCGCCGTTTGGGTCGTGCCGCCGAATATAAAGATAACGAAACCGGTTTGCATGTGGTGCGTATGAGCTATTACGCACGGTTACTCGCTCGCCAGGCCGGACTGCCGGATCCCTTTTGTGAGCTGTTGTATAATGCTGCGCCCATGCACGATATCGGCAAAATCGGCACCCCGGATGCGGTGCTGAAAAAACCGGCCAAACTGGACGCAGACGAGTGGGAAATCATGCAGCAGCACGCAGGAATCGGTGCCGAAATTATTGGCGAGCATTCCGACCCCTTGCTGCAGATGTCCCGTCGTATCGCACTGACACATCATGAAAAGTGGGACGGTTCCGGTTATCCCAATGGCCTTAAAGGCGAGGAAATCCCCCTTGAAGGCCGGATAGTGGCGATTGCCGATGTGTTTGATGCCCTTACCTCGATTCGCCCTTACAAAAAGGCCTGGACAGTGGAAGACACCATGGCGCTGCTTGAGTCTGAGGCAGGAAAACAGTTTGATCCGGCGCTGGTGGAGCACTTCAAGGCAATTTTGCCGGAGGTGGTTGCCATTCGTGACCAGCATATTGAGACCTGAACGGCATGCATCCGGCATAAAAAAAGCGCCAATGGCGCTTTTTTTATGTTCGGTGCCGAACTCTCCGGGCATGAGTCTTCGAGAGGCTATTCGTCCTCAAGGCTATTCGTCCTCAAGGCTATTTGTCCTCAAGGCTATTTGTCCTCAAGGCTATTCGTCCTCAAGAGAATAGGGCAGTGGCTGTAAGCGGAAACTGGCCTCGTGATCGTCGGCCAGACGCAGCACGGCATCGGCAGGGGTATCGTTGGCGAGCACGGCGCTCATCAGCACCTTACCACCACGGCTGACCACTTCGATGATGTTGCCGGCTTTGCGATAACCACCTTCAACGGCAATTTCCAGGGTGCTTTCGAGGCGCACCTGTGTCTGGCTTTCACCGAAGAGAATATAGAGCGCGCGCTTGTTGCCGCCGCGATACTTGGTGCGGGCCACAGTTTCCTGCCCCATATAGCAGCCCTTGGAGAAGCTGATGCCCCCCAGCGCTTGCAGGTTGCACATCTGAGGTATGTATTCACCGGCATGATTGGCGGCGATATTGGGGTAACCGGCGCGAATTTCCAGTGCCTGCCACACCCCGGCGCCATACAGAGGTTGGCCACTGGCATTAATTACTGCCGTGGCCTGAGCCTTGTTGAGCACCAGGATAAAACGCTCACCATCACGGATGATTGTGCCTTTTTCGGAATAGCTGACCGCTCCATTCAGCTCGCCAAAGTAGCTGCCAACAAAGGTGGCGGCTTCACTGCCGGATACGCCAATCAGGCTGAGCTCCTGACTTAAATCAGTCAGTTCTGCCTTGCTGAATACCGCATACTTTTTCAGTTGTGGCAGGGACACCTCAATGGCGCTGCGGGGAGCAAGTAGCATCAGGGCGTCATCCTGTTTAAAGGTACGAAAGCTCGCCAGCATACGGCCCTTGGGATCGCAGTGGGCACCCCAGCACCAGTGGCCCTTTTCCAGCGACGTCACATCGGCGGTGACCTGACCATGAATAAAACTGATGCCCTGCTCGCCGGTGACTGATACCAGCCCCAGATGGTTAAGCAGACTCAGGGTAAGCGCCGGGCTTTCGCTGTCCAGTGCCCAGCTGGCCTGTGATACGGTAAATGTCATTGCCTGTTCCTTGAAATGAACCGAGTTGTTGTGGATTGTAGCGGATAGCGCAGGCTGGGTGAATGGCTCAGGTGCGCAAAAAACAAAAGGTGCCGCAGGGCACCTTTTGTATGGCTGACAGAAAAATCAGTACAGCAGACGGGTACGGATGGTGCCTTCGATGGCGCGCATTTGCTCCAGTGCTTCTTCGGCCTGATGGGTGTCCACTTCCATCACCACGTAACCAATTTCGGCGGTGGTTTGCAGGTACTGGGCCGAGATGTTGATGCCTTTCTCTGAAAACGCCTGGTTAATCTTAATCAGGATACCGGGGCGGTTTTTGTGGATGTGCAGCAGGCGCGAGGTGCCCTTGTGCAGCGGCAGCGATACTTCAGGGAAGTTCACCGCCGACACTGTGGAGCCGTTATCGGAGTATTTGGCCAGTTTGCCAGCCACTTCGATACCTATGTTTTCCTGGGCTTCTTCGGTAGAGCCACCCACGTGCGGAGTGAGAATAACATTGTCCAGGCCACGCAGCGGGCTTTGGAAGATATCGTCGTTCGATTTGGGCTCGACCGGGAACACGTCGATGGCGGCGCCGGCAATATGCTGCTCATTCAGGGCTGCTGCCAGGGCATCGATATCCACCACTGTGCCGCGGGACGCGTTAATCAGGAAGCTGCCCTTCTTCATGGTGGCAAGCTCAGTACGGCCAATCATGTCTTTGGTTTGTGGGGTTTCGGGCACGTGCAGGCTTACCACATCGCTGGTGGCCAGCAGGGTTTCCAGCGAATGGATTTGCTGGGCGTTGCCAAGGGGCAGCTTGTCTTCGATGTCAAAGAAATTAACCCGCATGCCAAGGGTCTCGGCCAGAATGCCAAGCTGGGTGCCAATGTGGCCATAGCCAATCACGCCCAGAGTCTTGCCGCGCACTTCCACGCTGCCGTTGGCGCTCTTGAGCCAGCCACCACGGTGACACAGGGCGTTACGCTGGGGAATGCCACGCATCAGCATGATGATTTCGCCCAGTACCAGTTCGGCAACCGAACGGGTGTTGGAGAAAGGGGCGTTGAACACCGGAACCCCGGCCAATTCGGCAGACTTGAGATCAACCTGATTGGTACCAATACAGAAGCAGCCAATACCAACCAGCTTCTCGGCTTTTTTCAGCACCTCATCGGTGAGCTGGGTACGGGAGCGAATACCGACGAAGTGGGCGTCTTTGATGGATGCGGCCAGCGCATCATCGGCAAGAGAGGCCTTGTGATATTCAATATTGGTGTAGCCCGCCCGTTCAAGTACATCTACCGCAGATTGGTGGACGCCTTCGAGCAGCAGGAACTTGATCTTATCCTTATCCAGCGAATGTTTCGCCATGGTGTAGATACCCTCTTTCAAATGCCAAATAGTTGTAATTGTCTGCTGACTGTCAATGCCCGCTCAAATTAGCATTTTTTTTACACACTGTGGAGGGCTGGATGGCTAAAGTTTTTATTCGAAAATCAGAACAATATCACATAAGACAAACTGGACAGGCATAAGGCCGGCGGAACGCCTGCTAACGGTGCGCCTTGTCATCCCCAGAGCGGAATGAAGATGATGAACTATTTCTGATTCTTTTAATTTTGAGAACTCACATTAATTGTTATTATGCGGCGCATTGCATTTGGGGGCGTGAGTGTCGATGGGACAGAACTGCGCTTATCAGCACAGGTGCTACACCTAAGTGGGGTGCCCGGATTCATACCTACGACTTATGGTTTTATTGTGGTCAGTCAGCAAAATGGTCTAACGGTTCGTGTAACTGGTGATGTTTGCGCCTGACATGGAAGTTTGAATATGGCGATAGCTAACAGGGAGAGCGCGTTTTGAATGCTGTGAATGAATTGATTTTTGTGCACCAACTGGTTACACCTTGCCATCTGGCCACTCTGGCCGAATCCATAGGCCTTAACACCTCTGTTGTGAAGCATCCAAGTGAATTGGATCTGAACAAAAATGCCAATGCCTTTTATCTCATCGCTCAAAAGGGCGCCGTGCTGGATAACAAGGGGATCCCGTTGCTGGCCAACAGGTTGGTGCCCCATGTTCCTGTGGCGCTTTATCAGGTAGAACGTCAATCATTGGATCAGGAAGCGGCGCTGTTGATGGGGATCCGTGGGTTGCTGTTTGCGGATCAGCGCATGGATCTGAAGTTGACCGGACTGCGTAAAATGGTGGCGGATGAGCTCTGGTTCGACAGAACGCTTATCAGCCGAATGTTCCGGCAATTGGTGGGTAAGCTGGATGATAATGTCAATCTATCTCCCGAAGCAGTGACTATGCTGGAATCCCTGACCAGTCGTGAGCGCACCATCATTCAGTTGGTAGGCAGTGGTGCCCGCAATAAAGAAATTGCCGGCCAGTTGAATATCAGCGAACACACGGTTAAAGCGCATGTTTCCTCAATTTTCCGAAAAACCCATACCCGCAATCGAGTGGAATTGCTGCGTTGGGCACAGGCTCATCAAAGCGATTTTTCTTTGGTTGGATAATCTCTGCGTTCTGTCGAACCGCCAGCTGGTTCGGCATATGTCATTTCTAAGGTATCACCACAGCCTGTTAGTGTTAATGGTGATGCGTACGGATAAATTCAGTTCAAAATATCGACATTTGATTCAATTGTAGCGGGAGATACTTTATTTATTTTTTCGGAAATTATTCATCAAGTTAACGTATGATATACGTTAAGCTATTTTGTTAGGTGTTGTATTTTAAGATAAAAAATTGGATCGCCTTTCTGTCTTCTGCCCTCCGATGCACTATTTATTCAATCCTTAGTGTGACCCAGCCCAATTGGTGATTACTTGAACTGTGATCTGGCCTCTTCTTTTGGAGTTTTAACTCTGTAACAATCCTCGCCCGCGTTAACGAAAGATAGCGCCATTATTAAAATAACGGGGTTGAAAATATGGATAATGTTAAAAAGCTGACTGCCATTGCTGTGGCGGTTGCGGCGGCTATGCCTTTGGCTGCGTCTGCCGATGTTATGATCACCGAGTATGTTGAAGGCAGTGCCAACAACAAGGCGATTGAGCTCTATAACAGCGGCGATGCGGCCGTTGATCTGACCGGTTACACTCTGGTGCGTTATAAAGATGGCGCTACCACTCCCCTCAACATGGTGGCTCTTGATGGTCAAACCCTGAACAGTAAGGGCATCAAGGTCATTACCCACCCAAGTGCAGCCATTACTTTGCCAGCAGGTACCGACGCCATGACGGGCGATCTGTACTTTAATGGCACAGACGCTGTGGCTCTGATGAAAGATGGCGCCATTGTGGATGTAGTAGGTGCAATCCCTACCCCCAAAGATTGGGGTCTGAACGTGACTATCGCCCGTAAGAGCAGCGCGCTGAAAGCCGCGACTGTGTTCAACGAAGCCGATTGGGACACCTCTGCCATCGATACTTTCTCCGGCCTTGGCAGCCTTGAGAGCGCTGTAGTGCCAGAAGTACCGGCCTTCAGCTGCGCCGGTGCCACTCTGGTGCCTATCTATGATATTCAGGGCAGCGGCGACAAGAGCCCATTGGTTCCTGATGGCAAGTTTGAATCTGATACAGAAGTGACCCTTCGTGGTGTTGTCAGTGCTCGCGGAGAGAGCCTGATGAAAGGCTTCTATCTGCAGGATGTAACCGGCGATAACTCGCCGCTGACCTCAGACGGTATCTTTGTATTCCTCGGCGAAGCCGCTCCGGAAGCCATTCAGCCAGGTGTGGAAGTCTGCGTTCAGGGTAAGGTAAAAGAGTTTTACGGCCTGACCCAAATTGATATTAAAGCCGACAAGAAATTTGAAGTGGGTGCCACAGGCGATGTGCCTGCCGCCGTACCTTTTGCTGTAACTGAAGGTGAAACCCTGGAGCAGGCGCTTGAGCGCTTCGAAGGTATGAAAGTCGTGCTGGATGCCGGCAGCGAGATGAAGGTCAGCCGTACTTTCAGCTTTGACTATGCCGCCCGTCGCAACAACCTGATGTTGTCGCACAAGGCACCGCTGATGAAGCCGACTCAGGTTCATCCTGCGCTGAGCGATGAAGCCATTGCCCTTGAAAAACAAAACCGTGGCAATGAGCTGTTTGTTGAGTCTGACTACAAAGCAGCCGATGGCGTTGTCCCATTCCTGCCGGATTTCAATGCTGAAACCGGTTATATCCGCGTTGGTGATGAGCTCAAGGGCCTGGAAGGCATGGTGAGCTACAGCTACAACGAATATCGTCTGGTGACCACCAACACTATTACGCCGGCCGATCTTGTCCGTGGTGATGACCGCACCGACGCTCCCGCTGTGGCTGAAGCTGGTGATATCCGTGTAGCCAGCTTCAACGTGCTTAACTTCTTTAACGATGTGGCTGGCGGTGATGCCAACCCAACCGGCAGTAACCGTGGCGCCCTTACCGAAGAAGAAATGCTGCTGCAACGCACCAAGATTGTTAACGCAATCAGTGCTATGAATGCAGACATCGTGGGCCTGATGGAAATTGCCAACAACGGTTTTGGTCCAAACAGCGCCATTCAAAATCTGCTGGATGCCCTGAATGCCGAGCAAAGCGCAGAAGACGCCTACAGCTTTGTTGAAATTGCTGATGCAGATAAGACAGATGGCAAATATTTCGGTAATGATGCCATTACTGTAGGCATGCTGTATCGTGCAGCCCGAGTAACCCCTGAGGGTGCGGCAGTTATCATTGAAACGCCTGAGCAACACGCTGCCGAAGGTGTTGTCAGCCGTGATAATAAAGGGACTGCAGAAACCAATCCGGCTCACGATAAGTACCAGCGCCACAGTCTGGCTCAGACCTTTGCTGTGAAGGATGAAAAGCTCACAGTGGTGGTTAACCACCTCAAGTCCAAGGGGTCTGGCTGTATCGAAGACTGGTTGAACTTTGATGAGAAAAGCGATCCGGCTGACCTGCAGGGCAAGTGTAATGCGTTCCGCGTATCTGCCGCCAAGGTAATTGGTGAGGCGGTTAAGGACATCGAAGGCGATCTGCTGGTGATCGGCGATCTGAATGCCTATGGCATGGAAGATCCTGTGCGCGTGCTTACCGACTATGATGCAGCGACCTCAAACCGCGTTGTTAAGACAGCGTCTTATACCACCCTGGCTGGCGCTACCTTCGAACAGGAGGGCAGCGTGATTGAGAAGGGATATGGTTTGGTTAACCTCAATACCCAGGTGCACGGTGCCGATACCTATTCATATAGCTATAACGGTGAGCTGGGTAACCTTGACCATGCCTTGGGCAATGCATCGCTTGCCAAGCGCGTTGTGGATATCGAAGACTGGCATATCAACTCAGTGGAATCCAACCTGTTCGAGTACGGCAAGAAGTACACCGGCAGCCTGGAGAAATCTGACAATGCCTTCTCCGCTTCAGACCACGATCCTGTGATTGTGGCACTGAGCTATCCTGACAAGGAAGAAGAGAAGGAAGACGAGGGTGGTGCCATGGGCGGATTGATGCTGGCGCTGCTGACTCTGGTGGGTCTGGGCCGTCGTCGCCTGCGTTAATTGAGTCAGCCCCTTGTGGGAGACTTATAAAAAGGGGATGCGTGCATCCCCTTTTTTATTTTGAGTTTCAACTGCTTCTCAGGGAGTGGGCTAACTGTGTTACCGGTTTACCTGCGCCACACCGGCAAGTACACTGAGCCGATAATCCATAAGTTAGGGAACAATTAATGAGTATTTGGTTCAGACCTGTCACCCTGGAAGACTGTGCCAGGATGGATGAGGGCATGCATGGTCGTGGCACCCTGATGAAGACCCTCGGGATCCAAATCAGTGAAATTGGCGATGACTATATGAAAGCAACCATGCCAGCCACGCCGGCAGTGCATAATCCATTAGGTATTGTGCATGGCGGTGCCAATGTGGTGCTGGCTGAAACTGTCGCGAGTTATGCTGCAAATTTCGTGGTGGATTTTGAAAAGTTTTACTGTGTGGGTCAGGAGATTAATGCCAATCATCTGCGCGCAGCCCGCAATGGCACACTGACAGCAACGGCCAGGCCGGTGCATCTGGGCAAGCGCAGTTCGGTGTGGGAGGTGCTGGTGCACAATGGTGCCGGTGAGCTGACTTGTATTTCACGTATGACGGCGGCGGTTGTAGAGCGCTGAGCTAGACTGTGAGTAATGCACTTTGCCGTCATTACAGCTTTGAGGAATAAACGATGGACACTGCAACAATCTGGGAATGGGTAGGCTATCTGGCCTCGGTGGTGGTGGCTATTTCACTGATGATGGCCAACATTAAAAAGTTGCGTTGGTGGAATCTTGTCGGTGCTGCATTGTTTGTGGCTTATGGTCTGGCAATCGATGCATTACCGGTGGCGCTGGTTAACTTTTTTATTGTGATTATCGATGCTTATTATCTGGTGAAGCTGTACCGCGAGCCGCAAAACAGTCCGCCTGAATAACGTATCAAAGGGTAACCCTTCTCGCCGGCCTGACCTCAGTCACGCCGGCTTTTTTGTGTCTGGGCCAGGCTGTCAGAGTTTGGTTGTGAGTCGTTTTTCTGACTATCCCGCAAATCTAAAAAACCAATTGGGTTTATCGTTATTAATCGTTTTTGTGTTGATGTCGATTTCCGTAGTATGACCACATCACCAGCAACCATTGAGGCGAATCACAATGGCGACTGTATACGACCTGATTGAAGAATTACTTTCCAAGAAACCAGCCTGAGGAGAAGTGCCATGTCTACAACTTACCTGACCAGCCAGAATGGTGCCCCCATTGCCGATGACCAGAATTCCCTGACTGCCGGCAGCCGCGGCCCTGTGTTACTGCAGGACTGGCAACTGATTGAAAAACTTGCTCACTTCAACCGTGAGCGTATTCCTGAGCGGGTGGTACACGCCAAGGGCACAGGTGCTTATGGCACTTTTACTCTGACCCGGGATCTGTCTGAGTACACCATTGCTGACCACTTTGTCGGCGAAGGCAAGGTCACAGAAACTTTCGTGCGCTTCTCCACCGTGGGCGGTGAAATGGGCTCTGCCGATGCTGAGCGCGACCCCCGCGGTTTTGCAGTGCGCTTCTACACCAGGCAGGGTAACCACGATGTGGTGGGTAATAACACCCCAACCTTCTTCCTGCGTGATGGCATTAAGTTCCCGGACTTCATTCACACTCAGAAGCGTAACCCCCAGACCAATCTAAAAGATCCTCAGGCCATGTGGGACTTCTGGTCGCTGAATCCTGAGGCGTTGCATCAGGTGACAGTGCTGATGTCTGATCGTGGCATTCCCGCCAACTATCGTCAGATGCACGGCTATGGCTCCCATACATTCAGTCTGTGGAATGCCAAAGGGGAGCGTTTCTGGGTCAAGTTCCACTTCAAGTCCCAGCAGGGCGTGGTGAACCTGACCAATGAGCAGGCCGATAAGCTCAAGGGCATAGATCCTGACTCGTCCCAGCGGGATCTGATGGCAGCCATCATGGATGGTAACTTCCCCCGCTGGGCCGTGAACGTGCAGATCATGCCGGAAGCCGATGCCAACACTTATGCTATCGATCCATTCGATTTGACCAAGGTATGGCCGCATAAGGACTATCCGCTGATTGAGATTGGCGTGCTTGAGCTGAATCGCATCCCGCAGAACTATTTTGCCGAAGTAGAGCAGGCAGCGCTGGCCCCCAGCAACCTGGTGCCAGGTGTAGGCGCCTCGCCGGACAAGATGCTGCAGGCCCGTTTGTTTGCCTACGCCGACGCCCAGCGTTATCGCATCGGTGCCAACTATAATCAACTGCCGGTGAACTGCCCACATGCTACTGTGGCCAATCATCACCAGCGTGGCGGTGCTATGGCCGGTACCCAGTGTCCGTTCCATCAGGGCAATAGTCATCAGAGCACAGCGCAGCAGACCCAGACCGGAGGTGATGCCAGCGCCAACTATGGCCCAAGCACGGCAACCGGTGCCCTGACGGATGCCAGCCACTTTGTTGAGCCGCCGCTGCGTCTTGAAGGTGAAGCCGCCCGCTACAGCCGTTACGGCAAGGACGACTACACCCAGGCCGGCAACCTGTACCGCCTGTTCAGTGAAGGGGAGAAGAATCGCCTCGCCGAGACCATTGCCTCGACTCTGCGTCAGGTAACAGAGGAAGTGCAGCAGCGGATGCTGGCGCACTTTGACCAGGCGGATGAAGATTACGGCCAGCGTATTCGCGCCGCGCTCTAAGTCAAAGTTAACGCCGCACTATCAGGCTTGAAAACAAGAAGAGGGAAGCAATAGCTTCCCTCTTTCTTTTACTTAATCAATTGGATATTGACTCAGTGCCACAGTAGCGTGGCTAGGCCCATCACGGCAAACAGCACAGCAGTGCCGCGGTGGATCCAGGTCATCGGCAGCCTGTCGGCACTGAAATGACCGGCAATCACCACAGGCACGTTGGCAAGCAGCATGCCCACCGTGGTGCCCATCACCACCATCCACAAGTCATCATAACGGGCCGACAGCACCACTGTGGCTACCTGGGTTTTGTCACCGATTTCGGCAATAAAGAACAGCACCAGGGTTGCCAGGAAGGGGCCGAAGCGGTACAGCGCGCTCTCCTCGGCCTCCACTTTGTCGGGTACCAGCACCCACAGGGCGATGGCAAAAAAACTGCCCGCTACCAGATAGCGCGCCAGCTCCGGACTGATAAGTCCCGATGCCCACTGGCCAAGCCAGGCAGCCGCAAAATGGTTTGCCAGGGTGGCAATAAAAATGCCGAGAATGATGGCAGTTTTGTTTTTGAATCTGGCAGCGAGCAGCAGAGCCAGCAATTGGGTTTTGTCGCCGATTTCGGCGATAGCCACGGTTAAGGTGGAGGCGGTAAAGGCTTCTAACATGATAGGTTCCTGGGGTGGCAAACCAACAAGCACGACCAGCCAGCCACCCCGAAATAGTATAGTTGTGGCTCGTCGTACTCAGGTCTTGCCGGATAAAACTGACGTTTATCGTAAACACCATGGCATGAGGCCAAGTATGTTGATGTTTACTCCCAAACCTATTGATGGTCTGGGCTGGCTACTCCCCCGAAAGCGAGGTCGTCATTATATCCGTCGTGTGTTTGTCTGCAAGTGACATGGCCCGCATTGGTTGCATTCTATTTCCTCTGTGATATCGCTGTAACAGGCTTGTAGAGCCATGTCGCAGTGACCGGCACCGCGCTTGCCGTGTATCTGCCGCTCTGTTAATGTCGGCAGCAGTCGTTTTTTTTGAGAAAGCCCGACAAAGCAGGATGGGGATAAGCGTCTTCACTGGAAAGGCCTTCGGCTGTACTTAAAAACAGACTCAGACTTAAGGAAGGTGCGAATAAGTCCACGCGCTTTCCAATAACAACAATTACTATTCAAGACTTGAACAGGACAGTTCCGTGAATTTGAAAATACTAGGCTCTATCGCCATTGTGGCGGGTACCGCCATTGGTGCCGGCATGCTGGCCTTGCCTCTGGCCACCGCCGCCCTCGGGGTGATCCCGGCACTTGTGCTGCTGATTGGTGTGTGGGCCATTTCGGCATATACCTCCCTTCTGATGCTTGAAATCAACCTGCGCAGCGGCGTGGGTGATAATGTGCACGCCATTACCGGCAAGACCCTTGGCAAGAAGGGGCAAATTATTCAGGGAGCCTCCTTTTTAAGTCTGCTGTTTGCCCTGACCGCCGCTTACCTCACCGGCGGTTCATCATTGCTGGTGCTGCGTTTTGAAACCATGTTTGATATCGCGCTGGATAACCAGTTGGCGGTGTTGGTGTTTACTTTGGCGCTGGGCAGTATTGCTGCGCTGGGTGTGGGTTGGGTGGATAAGCTCTCAAGGCTGCTGTTTACCCTGATGGTGGTGCTGCTGGTACTGGTGGTGGGCTTTTTGCTGCCGGAAGTGGACAGTGCCACCATTGCAGCCGATGCGGTGCAAAAAGCCTCTGGCAACGCCTGGATGGCGGCTATCCCTGTGGTGTTTACGTCGTTCGGCTTCCATGTGTGTATCGCGACTCTGGTGCGTTATCTCGACGGTGATGCCGTCAGTTTGCGTAAAGTGCTGCTGATTGGCTCGACTATTCCGCTGGTGTGTTACGTGCTGTGGCTGCTGGTGACCCTGGGCACGGTAGGCGGTGACACCATTGAAGGCTTTGGCGGCGCACTGCCCAAGTTGATTGGTGCCTTGCAGGATATTGCTGCCCAGCCATTGGTGGGCAAGTGTGTGTCTGTGTTTGCCGACCTTGCACTTATCACTTCTTTCCTTGGGGTGACCATGAGTCTGTTCGACTTCCTTGCTGAGCTGACCCGCGCTAAAACCGGCATGGCTGGTCGGGTACAAACCTGGCTTATTACCTTTGTGCCACCGGTGCTGTGCGCTCTTTATGTGCCTGAAGGCTTTGTAGCCGTGCTTGGATTTGCCGCCATTCCGCTGGTGTTTATGATTATCTTCCTGCCGATTGCCATGGCGATGAAGCAGCGCAGTGAAACCGCCGAGGGCTATCAGGTGCGCGGTGGCAATCTGGCGCTGGGGCTGGTTGGGGTGGCTGGCCTTGCCATTATCGCCGCCCAGCTTTACGTGGCGCTCTGAGTCATTGCCGTAACAGCAGATTTGTAAACGGATTTTTCCAAGCTGTAACAGGCTTGGGGCATATGGTAAAGTCGGGTCTTCGTGCCCGGCTTTTTTATGGGTGCAGCAATGCGAACGACAACACTCACAACGGAATAAAACAATGAAAAAATGGTTACTGACCGCTGCTATTGCGGCCGCCTTCGGCGCCCAGGCAGACGAAGGTATGTGGCAGCCTCATCAGTTGCCTGCTCTGGCTGAAACTCTGAAAGCCAAGGGCCTGGAAATCGACCCGGAGTCTATTTCCAAACTGACCGAATTCCCCATGAATGCCGTTATCAGCCTGGGCGGCTGTACCGCGTCATTTGTGTCGCCAAAGGGCTTGGTGGTTACCAACCATCACTGCGCCTATGGCTCAATTCAGTACAACTCCACCGCCGAGAAAAACCTGCTGGCGGACGGCTTTCTGGCCAAGAGCTTCGATGAAGAGCTGCCTGCTGCCCCCGGTTCACGGGTTTACGTGACCGAATCAGTGACCAATGTGACCGCCGACATTCAGGCTGGCCTGGAGTCGCTCAAGGGTGACGCCTTTTACAAGGGCGTGGAAGCCAAAGAAAAGGCCATGGTAGCCGAGTGTGAGAAAGAAGACGGTTATCGTTGCAGTGTTTACAGCTTCCATGGTGGCCTTGAGTACTACCTTATCAAAGAGATGGAGATCCGCGACGTACGTCTGGTGCACAACCCTGCTGCCAGCGTGGGCAAGTACGGTGGTGATGTCGATAACTGGATGTGGCCTCGTCACACCGGTGACTACTCCTTCTACCGCGCCTATGTGGGTAAAGATGGCAAGCCAGCCGACTTCTCCAAAGACAACGTGCCTTACGAGCCAAAGAGCTTCCTGAAGGTGTCTGCCAAGGGCTTGAAGGATGGCGATTTTGTGATGGTGACCGGTTATCCTGGCCGTACCAACCGCTACCGTACTGCCTCAGAAGTTGAAAACCAGTTCACCTGGAATTATCCGGCCAGCCGCGAGCTGCGTGAGCGCATTATCGACCTCATCAAAGAAACCGCGCCTGAAGGCAGCGATGCCCGTATCAAATACGAAAGCACGCTTGCAAGCCTCGCCAACTATGCCAAGAACTTCGCCTCTATGATTGAGTTCTACGGCAAGTCCACCATGCTGGAAGACCGCAAAACCCGTGAAGCCGAGCTGGCAGCCTGGATTAAGGCCGATGCCAAGCGTCAGGCCAGGTACGGCGAAACCTTGAGCGAGCTTGAGCGTCTGGTGAGTGAAAGCAACAAGACACAGGAGCTGGATCTGATCCTGGGTTACATGAGCTACTCCACTCCTATGAGCACTGCTGCACGCCTGTATCGTCTGGCCCATGAAAAGCAGCTGCCGGACATGGAGCGTGAACCAGGCTATCAGGACCGTGATATGACCCGCTTCAAGGCAGGCCTTGAGCGTATCGACCGCCGTTACGATGCCGGCGTGGATAAGGTTATTCTGCTTGAAATGCTGACCCGTTATGCAGCGCTGCCAGCGGATAAACGCCGTGCTGACATCGATGCCTACTTTGGCATTGGCAAGAAGTTTGACGAGAAGAAGCTGAAGAAGCAGCTCGACAAGATGTACGCCAAAACCGAAATCGGTAACAAAGACGTACGTATGGCGTGGATGGATAAGTCTGTGGCTGACTTTAAGGCCAGTAAAGACCCATTCATTCAACTGGCTGTTGCCACCTTTGACACCTCTATGGTCCGTGAAAAGAGTGAAAAAGAGCTGGCCGGTGAGCTGATGAAGGTGCGCCCTGCTTACATGGAAGCCATCATTGCCTATAACAACGAACAGGGTAAGCCGGTTTATGCCGATGCCAACTCCAGTCTGCGTGTGACTTACGGTAATGTAAAAGGTTATTCGCCAAAAGATGGCATGTATGCCGTGCCATTCACCCGTCTGGAAGGTATCACCCAGAAAGACACTGGTGTTGACCCATTTGATGCGCCAAAAGCACAGCTGGAACTGATCAAGGCCAAGCAGTACGGTGATTTCTATGTGCAGGACATCGACTCAGTGCCGGTGAACTTCTTGTCTACCGTGGATACCACTGGCGGTAACTCTGGTTCGCCAACCCTGAACGGTCGCGCCGAACTGGTAGGTCTGCTGTTTGATGGTGTGTACGAGAGCATCATCGGTGACTGGAACTACGACGACAATATCAACCGCTCCATCCACGTAGACAGCCGTTACATGCTGTGGGTGATGAAGTACCTCGACAAGGCAGATAACCTGCTGGCCGAGATGGAAATTGTTAAATAACAGTCTGTTTGAAGACTGAAGAAAAACGGGGCCATTCGGCCCCGTTTTTTTATGGTTATATCCGCAGCTGTGGTTGCCTTTGCTGAAGATGGCTTTTAACCCATCAAGCTCAGGGCTGTTTTTAACTCATCAAGCTCAGGGCTGTTTTCTAATCATCAAGCTCAAGGCTGCTTTCAACTCCTCAAGCTCGCCCGCGGTAATGGGCCTTAGTTGCCCCTCAGCGAGAGATCCCAGCATCAGGGTCTGAATCGACTCCCGCAATAAATCGTCTACCCGGTATCCCCGCGCCCGCCACAGGCGGCGGATTTGCCGTTTTTTGCCTTGGGTCAGCCACATACGCAGCTGTGTATTGTCATCAACGTTATTTGATAACAGCTCTATCCGGCAGGGGCGGGTAAGACCGTCACCGTAATCCAGGCCCGCGGCGATGGCGGCAATATCGTCTTTGTGAGGTGTTTTATTCAGGGTTACCAGATAGCCTTTTTCATGGTGAAAATCCGGGTGCATCAGCCGCTGGGTCAGCTCGCCATCATTGGTCAGAAGTAGCAAGCCGCGTGAGTCCTTATCCAGTCTGCCGGCGGGGTAGAGAAGAAGCTGTGGGGGAAAGTGGCTTTGCAGATAATGCAGCAGGCTGCTGGGATCCTGGGGCAGTAAGCGGCAGTCCATGCCTATGGGTTTGTGGAACAGATAGTAATGGCGTGGTACGCCGTGGCTTACAGGATGACCGTCCACGCAAACCTGTTGCCCGGGAAGCACGCTGTCGGTATGGCATGCAATGTGGCCATCAATAGTCACCCGCTGTGCTTCTATCAGCCGTGAAGCTGCCCGCCTGGAACCAATGCCGGCATTGGCGAGAAATTTACTCAGACGAATACTGTTCATATTGGCGGATAAGTCCTCAGTGTGCGCTGAATATGGCTGGCCAGTGTCAGGCACCATTGCATAGCCGGGCACAGCTTAAGTGCCCGTCAGCTGATGAATTTCAGTAACAGGCTGGAGACGCAGGCAGTAGAAACAGGCAGTAGCAATAGATGGCGCCGTTTCATCCGGTGGCCAGGTTCAGTGCGTGGCAAATTGCCAGTCCAAACGGAAGCTTAAACCGCTCAGAAGGCATAAAAAAGCGGTATAGGGTCGGCTCTGTTTTAATCTGCACAACATGCAAGCGGCACTGGGTATCTTTGCCGCCAGTATTACAGGGATGGGCGGCGTTCCTCTATGGCCTGATGGATGAGTGAACGTGCAACCAAGGCCAGTCCTATCCCCGCCAACATGGTAGCCGATGTGTGGATCCACATGGTAAACGCGACCGGGCAAAACTCGGAAAGTGGGCCGCAGGGCGCATAGTCCAGCGTGTCCGGATTAATTTGTGCAAGCAGGGCAATACTGGCAATTAAGCCTATGATGGCGATGAGGCACAGTGGCCAGCTGCAAAGCTCCCGGTTGCTTCTGCGGGTGAAAATCAGCAGAACAAACATTGCCAGGCTGGATGTGACAAAAAATAATGCCGCCAGTCGATGGGATTCAGGATCATTTATGGGGTAAATGCCAAGCAGCATTATGCCAAGGCCAGTACAGCCGCCAATAATGGCAATGTAGCGGCTGAAGTTATTGTACCTGATGCCAAAAAGACCAAACATGGCAATCAAAAAGCTGGCACCGGCAAATAAAAGGCAAATGTTATACACATAAGCCAGCGGCGAACTCAGGTAATCACCGAGTTTATCAATCCGCAAATTGAGCACATCCAAACCGATGTTGCCAAAGACAGCGAAAAACGACACGGCAGCGCCGAATGCGCAGATCAATACCCCACCGATAGACATGTGAAATACCAGTCGATGGGGATCAAACTGACCGAAATCGTTTTTGTCTTTATTGGTCATTTGGGTTCCGGCGGCAAGGGTTGCCCTGCCATTTTAATGGGTGCGTTTTCTGAACACCACAATCAGCACGGCGACCAGCGCCAGGATCATACAGTACCACGCATAGGATACTGCTTCCAAAGGTGTAATGGCAAAGGTGGCTCCCAATAAAAGTGCCTGGGCACCATAGGGAATAAGCCCTTGCACGATACAGGAAAAGATATCCAGAATACTTGCTGCCCGCTTGGAGGTAACTCCGTGCTTTTGTGCCAGATCCCGGGCGATATCGCCACTGACCACGATAGATACAGTATTGTTGGCAACACAGGAATTGGTCAGAGACACTATACCGGCCATGCCAAGTTCAGCGGCGCGGCAGGAAGCTTCGCCTTTAGCGCTGGAAAAACGGCTGATGAGTTTCTCGATGAGATTATTCACAAAAGCCAGCCCTCCCTGCTGTTGCATCAGCGCGGCAAGACCTCCCACCAACATCGACAGAATAAAGATCTCCTGCATATTGGTAAAACCAGCGTAGATATCTTTACTGAAGTTCACCAGGCTGTAATCCACAGTGGCAAGCCCGACGCCACCGGCCAATACTATGCCCAGCGTCAACACCACAAAGACGTTCAAACCTGCTACTGCCAAAAACAAAATACACAGGTAAGGCAGTACTTTAATCAATTCCACCGATTGAGGTGCTACGTTGGCTTCGCCTTCTCCGGCCAGGGTAAAGGCGACCAGGGTAATCAGCGAGGCCGGTATGGCGAAAATCAGATTCTCACGAAACTTGTCCTTCATGTCGCAGCCCTGGGTGCGGGTGGCGGCAATGGTGGTATCGGAAATAATCGACAGATTATCGCCAAACAGGGCGCCGGAAATAATGGCCCCCGCCATCAGTGGCAAGCCAATATCCGCCTGTTCGGCCACCCCCAGAGCTATGGGCGCAACCGCAGCTATGGTACCCATGGACGTGCCCATGGCAGTGGCAATAAAGGCTGCAATGACGAAAAAGCCCGGCAACAGCAAATCGGATGGGATAAGTGACAGGCCCAGCGCCACAGTGGCATCTACGCCGCCGGTGGCCTTGGCTACTGAAGCAAAGGCACCTGCCAGCAAATAAATCAGGCACATGGCGATGATATTGCTATGGCCGATGCCGCCGATAAAGGTATCGATTGCCTGGTTCAGCTTTTGTTTGGACAGCAGCAACGCCAGCACTATGGCGGGCAGGATGGCGACCACGCTGGGCAGCTGGTAAAAGGCAAAGTCCACCCCTTGTTGGGTGAAGTAGACACCGGCGCCAATAAACAGGGCGAGGAATACAAACAGGGGTAGCAAGGCCACAAACGATGCAGGCTGCCGGCCAGAGGTGTTTGACTGATTCAAGGTTATCTCTCTTCATCGGGGGCGAAAAAGCGATATTCTTCCTGCATCATCGCGATTTCGCTGAAAATTTGTGTCGTTACGGCTTCATCTCCCGACAACTTAGGCGAAAGAATATGAGATAGCCAGCCATCTGTCAATTTAGACGTCTAGATGGTTTTACTTCCGTTTTGGAATTGTGATGCCAACGTTATAACAGATTGCCGGTTGGTGACTGAGGGTAGCGCTGAACATCGGGCAGGGCTGCATTGGCAAGACTGTCATACAGAATGCCGCTGGGAAAAAATAAGCCCCGCAGTGCGGGGCTTGAAAGAGCGATGGCGGGATAAGGGTTATACCAGGCGGCGACGTCCCATGGCCATCAGTGCCAGCAGGCCGATGAAGGCCCAGCCGAGGCTGCCACCTTTGTCTTCTTGCTGTGGCGTGTCTTTTTCAGTGGCGAGATAGTTAATCAGCTCTGACAATTCTTCCAGAGTACGGATCTCTTGCAGGTTGACCTTGTACTTATCGTTTACGATGAAGCTGGGTACGCTCTGAACCTGAAACTCCTGCTGCTGTTGGCGCCACAATGCCAGTTTGGCATCGGTATCTGCACTGTAGGCCAGCTTGTCATAGGCGGCGGCATCAATGCCGTGCTTGGCAAATACGGCCTTGATGTCGGCACTGGTTTGAATGGCCGGTTCGTGGTTGTGGCCGTGGGCGCTGTGATCGTGATGTCCCTGACCGCCATCGGCACCCTGAATGGCACCAAACATGGCGTGTACCAGCTCAGCGCTATTGTCCGACGCCTGAATGACCGCCAGCGAACGCATCACTTCGGTGCCTATCTCGCTGTTCATAAAATCAACGTGCTTGGTGTCGAAGCTGATGCCATCTTTCAGCCCCTGCTTGATGGCAGGCAGGTACATGACTTCCATATTGAAGCAGTTGTGGCAGTAGAAAGAGAAGAATTCAGTCAGCTTTGGGGTTTTGCTGGGAGCCTTGTCGGTGAGCTGCACAAAGTGCTTTCCTTCAACAAAGTCGGTGGCCAGAGTGCAAAAAGGCAGGGCAGTAAGGGTAGCGGCCAGGGTAAGACGTTTCAGCATAATGACTCCGGGTTTCAGGCGTTTGTTTTTGGCGAATAACAGACAAAATAGATCCATTAGGGATCTGGCCTGCCATATTCAATGGAAACAGTGTGAAAGGAAAGGCTTAATTATCTCTGAATCCGGGGCAAAACACCCGCTACAGACTGTGATCTGCATGGGAGTTTAAAGAATTAGCCCGGGTAAAGGGCTGTGGGGCGAGCAGATTTGGCGATGGCGAGTGCAAAGTTGTCAGTCGGTTTCCCTGCCTCGAAGTGCTTGCCAGGCTTCGCATACTTCACGGAAGCGGGCTGCGTCACCGCCCTGGCGATCCGGATGCCATTTCAGCGCCTGTTTGCGCCATTGGCGGCGGATTTCCCTGTCACTGGCGCTGACGTCCAGCTCCAGCACCCGCAGCGCCTGGGTGAGGTGCATCACCCGACCATTGATGCCGATATAACTCTTGTAGCTGGTCCAGAACGATTCCAGCATGTCACGTACCACGTTGCTGCTGGTGTCATAGTTTGCCCAGTCCAGATAGTAGCTTTTCAGCCCTGCTTCCTGATGTTGGATAAGGTCGATGTCGGTGGGTAAAATCCGCAAAATACGGATATCCATGGCCTGAGTCTGCACCCATTGACCCGGCAGCAGCATGTCCTGTAATTCAAACAGGGCATTCATCAACAAAAAATTGCGTTTAAACAGGTCTTTTTCCGGTATGGGATCGAGATTATGCATCAGACCCCGGGACTGCAGCTCAGACGCCAGATGATGTACTTTCCAACTTTGAACAGACTTTTGCAGCAGGCTCAGCAGGGGCCAAATCAGGGGGTTGTCACCTTTAAGGGCTGAGACATCGGTCGCTTTATTATCGATTTTAGGAACCAGTGGTGGCAGCAGCATAGGCGCAATTCATCCGGAAATGTGACTGCAGTCACTATGCCACAGGGCGAGGGGATGACAAATGCGATTTAATTATGAACAAGCCCGTTGCCCCGGCAAGGCAGGAATATGCCGGGGTCGTACAGGACAGGATTACAGCAGTGTGAATAATTGCTCCTGGCTCAGGCGTGACTTGGGCAAGGCGGCGTTAAAGTCGTCAGCTGAGCGGTAGCCCATAGCTACAACCACAGAGGCGCACAGACCTTTTTCACGCAGCCCCAATTCCTGATTAAGCACTGTTGCATCAAAGCCTTCGATAGGGCAGGCATCTATCTCAAGCGCAGCAGCGCCAAGCAGCAGGGTGCCGAGTGCCAGATACACCTGCTTTTCCATCCACTGTTGGGCATCCTTCAGCTCGAATCGGTGCATGTTGACAAAGAATGAGCGGCCTTTGTGTTGATTTTGCATCGCCTGTTCATCGGCAAAGCGGCCGTCTGCCTGCTCTTGCTCCAACACGTTTAACAGGTGGGCGTCATCCATCTGCGCCTTGGTACACAGGACAAATACATGGGATGCATTGAGAATTTTCGCAGTATTAAAGGCGAATTGGCTGGAAGCCCGGGCAATGGTCGCCTTGCCGGTTTCGCTGGCTGCAAGCACAAAGTGCCAGGGCTGTGAATTGGTGGATGAGGGAGAAAACTGCAGCAGTGTTTTCAGTGACTCTATATGTTCATCGCTGATTTTTCTTTCTGGATCAAATGCTTTACATGTGTGTCTTTGCTTGATTAACTGGCTGGGTAGATGCATGTTGTGCTCCGGATTTTACCTCTGTGGCAGGCATTCTACCCAGTGGCTTCATAGCTTCAATGGGGTATGTTCAGCTTTTGAATCAAATATTTTTTGAAAATAAATCCTTTGCTGTCGCCTCGCAAGCAATGGCCACAAATGCCGGATACTCAGGTGTACGGCTTGCAAGCAGACCCTGGCTGGGTTCAAACTGCCATCAGCCTCATCCGGCGCTGTCAGCCGATTGGCTGTGTGAGGGGTTATTTGTATTAATTATGGGCTGGAGGAGTAAATGAAACGTCTATTTGTCGGGTTGGCGGCACTCTGTGCCGGTCAGGCTGTAGCCGGGGAGCTGGATTGGAAACTGGCTTTTGGTATTCACGACTTTCAGGTGGAAAGCTCTGACACCTTTGGTGCCCACGCCGCCATTAACCTGGATTACCTGACCGACGGCGGCATATTGCTGCATGCGAATCTGGATACTTATCTGGACAGGGATAAAGACAAGCTGGACCCTGACCATATTCCCATCTGGTTTCAGTCTTCCTACTCCGCCCGTGGCAACTGGCTCGCATTGGCAGAAAATCTGAATCTGGACTGGCAGCTTGACCTGCGCGGTAAGCGCAACACGGTCAGCTCAGTGGAAAAGCAAATTAAGTTCTATCCCTCACTGCTGCTCGATTATGTCCGTCCGGCATTTGGCGCCACAGCCACAGTGGGTATGGGCTACTACTACCTTGAAATTGACGATGATGTGCCAAAAGAACGCGGTTATATACGGGGAGAGTTTGGCAACGATGCCACTGCCTGGATGACGGAGCTGAGCGGATATCTGATGCTTGCACCCGGTTGGAAGCTCAGTGGCGGTGTTGAGTATTGGGCCGATGGCAGTGAAAGGCTTGAAACCGGATACCGCGCAGCGCTGGAAGTTAACACGCCCGGACTGTACCGTGACTCGGTGCTGACGTTATCCATGGAGCAAAGCCGCTACAATCTCGACCATTACGATAAGTGGCCCAAAGACCACGAAGACTACCTGCCGATCCTGCCCTGGGACACAGACACCCTTTACCGTTTGTATCTCACAGTGCCCTGGTAACAGGTTATGGCCTTGCTTGGCAACACCGGCTCTGATTGCCGGTGTCGCTATTTCTGGAGCAGGCGTTTACACAGCTTCACAAAATCTGATGACGTCACAATGCCGATAACCTTGTGATCGCTGCCAAGTACCGGCAGGCAGCCAAGTTTGTTCTCGATAAAAAAGTCCACCACCACGCTGAGGGGCTCATCGTCGCTGATGGTGTCGCTGCCTGCGTCCATCAGTTCGGCAACCGAAGTCATACGCTCCTTCCTGTCCAGTCCACCCTGACCGTATTTGTTCAGCACAGTGACCAGGGTCGAGACCATCTTTTTATGGGTGAGAATACCTTTGTATTGGCCATCGGTTTCACCAATCACCGGCAGGTGTCGTACGCCGCGGTGTTGCATCAGCAGGTGGGCATCTTTGAGGGTGGCGGCATCGCTGATACAAACCGGCGCCGCTGTCATGATGTCTTTGACTTGCATAATCTTCTCCCGGATGAATGCCCGGGAGTGGATCCCCGGCGGAACTGACGCACAAAGAAGTATAGCATCCTGTATAAATGGTTGTTTTTCAATACAGATACTCAATGGGCTTAGCAATTGCGTCACGCTTGTGTAATATTATTGTTGCAAACTAAGACTCATTAGACCTCATACCACTTTAACTGCTTACAAACAAAGGAATAATAATAATGAAACGGTCTTATACACGTCGTGACTTTCTGGCCATGTCGGCCAAAGGGGTGGGAGCTGCCGTGCTCTCCTATGGTCTCATGGGCTGCTCCGGCAGTGATGATGACGCTCCTGCCATTGCGGTTAACTTCCATCATGGTATTGCCAGTGGCGATCCGGCCCATAATGCGGTGATCATCTGGACCCGGGTGACTCCCGACAGTGATGGCGATATCCGAGTGTCCTGGCAGGTTGCCAAAGATGCTGACTTTAAAGAGTTGGTCACCGATGGCAGCACAGTCACCAATAAAGACAGGGATTACACAGTCAAGGTTGATGCCATGGGGCTTGCGGCCGGCAGCAGCTATTTTTATCGCTTCAAGAGCGGCGGCAAAACCTCTGCCGTGGGTAAAACCCGCACCCTGCCAGAGGGCGCGGTCTCTCAGGTAAAACTGGCCGTGATGAGCTGTGCCAACTTCCCGGCTGGCTACTTCAACGTGTACGAACTGGCGGCCGCCCAGGGCGACCTGGATGCCGTGGTACATCTGGGCGACTATATCTACGAATACCCCCGTGGCGGCTATGCCAGTGAAAATGCCGCTGCCCTTGACCGCGAAGTGCTGCCAGCCCATGAGCTATTGAGCCTTGGCGACTATCGTACCCGCTACGCCCAGTACAAGGGTGATGCCAGTTTGCAGAAACTGCACGCGGCAGTACCTTTTATCACCGTTTGGGACGACCACGAAGTCTGTAACGATGCCTGGCGCGACGGCGCTGAAAACCACAATGAAGGCGAAGGTGACTTTGGCGAGCGCAAGGAGGCCGCGCTGCAGGCTTACTTTGAATGGCTGCCAATCCGCCCATGGCGCGAAGGCAACCATGAAGAAATTTATCGCAGCTTTGCCTTTGGCGATCTGGTGGATCTGCATATGCTGGACACCCGACTGGTGGGGCGTGATGAACAGCTACAGTTTGAAACCTACCTTGACAGTGCCACCGGTGCCTTTGATGGTACCAGTTTCATGGCCGACGTAACCGATACCAACAGAACCATGCTCGGCGCGCTGCAGCTTTTGTGGTTACAGGGCAAACTGCTGACCAACAATGCCCGCTGGCAGGTGCTGGGACAGCAGGTGTTAATGGGCAAAATGATGTTGCCTGCGGCCATTGCCACCCAGCAGTTGTCAATTCCTCAGTTTGCCGAACTGGCGGCGCTGGCGCAGCTGGCGGCCCGCGCTCAGGCAGGTGACCCAACCCTGACTCAGGAACAACTGATGTATCTGGCAGCCAATCAGCACAAGCTGACCTCTGATGTGATTGCCCTGCTCAAGCTGCCGTCTATTCCCTACAATCTGGACGCCTGGGACGGTTACGCCTACGAGCGTGAAGTCATTTTGGGTACCGCCAAGTCGAAAAACGCCAATCTGGTGGTAATAGCCGGTGATACTCACAACGCCTGGGCCAACGAGCTGCGCGATGTCAATGGCGATCTGGTTGGGGTGGAGTTTGCTACCAGTTCAGTGTCCTCTCCGGGACTTGAGTACTACCTGCAACTGCCGCCAGAGCAAATCCCCGCCACCGAGGCGGCTGTGGTTGGACTGGTCAATGACCTTAAATACGCCAACCTTAAAGACAGAGGCTTTATGGTGCTCACTTTCACCGAAGAAGAAGTGCGCAGTGACTGGCACTATGTATCGACCATTGTCGATAAAGACTTTGTACAAGCGACTGAGCGTGGCTACAGCGCCCGGACTTTGGCCGGCAGCCATGTTATTGAGGCGGTAGTCTAAGGACTTACCAGCGCCGGCAGCGGCGCCATGCCTCAGGGAAAATTGAAAAATCCACCAGCCGGTGGATTTTTTTATTCGAAGTGGAGGATTTTCCCAGCCTTGTTATGCTTGCAGCAGTCAAGCAGCAAAAATTTGTGTAAAATGCGCGCCCAAATCATGCAGTAAGGCAGGTTTGGGCCCTGTCTGCGCATCATTACCGGTAAGCCCGGTTAAAAACACAATAACGATGATGGGGACAAAACAATATGTCAGATAAACACTACATTACCGCCCAGCAGTTGCTGGAAGACTCGTTCCGACTCGCGGCTCAGGTTTACGAGAGTGGCTTTCGCCCGCAGTTTATCGTGGGGATCTGGCGTGGCGGTGCCCCTATCGGCATTGCAGTGCAGGAATACTTTGATTTTAAAAAGGTAGACACTGACCATATCGCCGTTCGTACTTCCTCTTACTACGGCATTGGTACTGACAAGCAAAGCAAGGAAATCAAGGTTCACGGCCTGCATTACATCATCGAGAACTGCAATGCCGACGATAGCCTGCTGATTGTGGATGATGTATTTGACTCAGGCCGCAGTATTCACGCGCTGAAAGAAAAGCTGTCGCAGCTGATGCGCCTTAATATGCCCCGCGATATCCGTATTGCCTGCCCCTACTACAAGCCAAAAAACACCGCAGTACCATTAAAGCCGGACTACTACATACATTCATCTGAAGACTGGCTGGTGTTCCCCCACGAAGTATCAGGCCTGACGCCGGACGAAATCGCCAGTGGCAAAAGCGATCTGAAAAATATCGCCGGGCTGTTTATCTAAGCTTTGATGTCAATCCCGCCAGCTTTGTCTGTTGGCAATGAAAAGCCGTGCCGCTGTTAATGCAACAGGCGCGGCTTTTTTGTAAATGAAGACTTAGCTTCCATGTGGGGTGGTTCTGGCGGTAGCCAATTGTGGGTCATTGTAAACGGAAAGAAATATGAGTTTCTTGCCAATCAGTGGCAGGTGGTGGACTTCAGTGGACAGAAGGTGCTCTTGCTCGCCGTACACTCCTCAGAGTGCGGCGACACGATTGGACCTTGCTACCGGGCATTGGTCTGGGGTGTGAGGGATTTCGAACCACATCCAGACGCGGTGAGTGATCTGGTTACTCTGGCTCAGCCAACGGGCGGAGCTTGGCAAACTCAATCACAAAGAAATTGCCGCCCAGGCCAGTGTTGCCTCGATGAATATCCGCTGGCCATTGCTTGTCGCTGACAGCTGCTGATTCCGTGCAGTATTTGTTGTGCTTGTTGCTGATAAAAAAAGCCCCGTTCCCGGGGCTTTTTTGTGGTAGCCGCTGAGCGGCTGATGCCTGGCTGTTTGTGCCAGGCTATTTGCAACAGGCTGTGTGCTAACGGCTGGGGCAGCTCAGGGCAAGCGGGTAACTACATTTACGCAGCGCTGCTGCAATTGGCGTGCTTCCAAAAGGGCGCGTTCCATACCGCTTGAGAGCTTGGGCTTGGCAGCCAAATAGTTGCTGATGGCGTCTACTCCGGCGGCAGTGCAGCTCGATGGGATAAGGGCTGCTGCCGAGCGGGCAAAAACAGGGCCTTTTGCATCCAATTCGCTGAGCATGGCAAAGCGCGTATCGCTGCTGGCTTGTGCCAGCAGTTGTTGCTCCGGCGGATACAGGTAATCCATGGCGATTCTGAGCTTGGGAAAGGGCTCGCTGCCAGCGGCAATCTTACTCAGCCACTGGCGCTTGATGCTGCCATCGGGGCGTTGTACCTTGGCGCGTATGGCCGCCTTCTGGCCTGCATCGCTGTTGTCCCGGGCAAGTTCTTCACGGATCCGGCGCTCAGCCCCCAGGGCATCAAGGCGGTTTAAGCGGGCGATCATATCCCAGCGCCTGTCCTGATCTATCTTCAGCCCCTGAATACGGCTGGCACCATCGAGCAGTTCTTCCAAATGGCCGATGGCTTCTCCCCCGTATGCAAGGGATATGTAGGCATCGAACCAGTTGCCTTGCAGTTCACTGTCGCCGCGGCTTTCCATGGCGCGACGCAGGCTCATTTGTGACAAAGCCAATAACGCTTTTCGGGTAAATTTATCCGATGTTGGCGGGGCGCTGTGCAGGTATGCGGCGCTGCGTCTGAGCTTGTCAATAATCTGATTGCTCAGTTGCAGATCCTGTTCTTTGGGGGCGTTCACCAGCGCGGTGGTGATGAAGTCCTGCAATGGCAGTTTGCCGTCTTCTACGCTGTCCCACAGGCTTTGCCACAGCATGGCACGCAGCAGCGGGTCTTCTGTCTGTGCCAGGTAGGTTCGCACTGTGTCGAATGAGCGGGAGTCAAGGTTCACTTTCAGGTAACCCCAGTCCTGATAGTTGGGGTATACCAATTTAGGGCAGAGTCTGCCTATCAGTGCCGGCACCTCGGTTTTTGCCCCCTTGAAGGTGACTTCAACCACCCGATCGCGATGCAGGCCGTGGCGGTCGGCATCAAACAGGGCCACTTGCACCTTTTGTTCGCGCAGTACCGGATACTGCTCGGGGGCACTTTGGTGCAGGCTGAATCGGCTTATCTGGCCACCTTCACAATCGAATTCGGCCTGTATATGGTTTACGCCGGGCTGATACAGCCAGTCCTGAGTCCATTGGCTTAAGTCCTTGCCAGCGGCTTTGGCCAGGCTTTGGATGAAGTCATCCAGAGTGGCGTTGCGGTAGCTGAATTCATTCAAATAGGCCGATACGCCACGGCGGAAGGTTTCCTGCCCCAGCAAAATGCTCAGCTGACGCAGGCTGGCGGCGCCTTTTTGATAGGTGATGGCATCGATATTATCGAAGGCGTTGCCTGAGCTGGGTACTGGTACTTCAATTGGGTGGGTGGTGACCAGGCTGTCCTGAGTGTAGGCACGCTGTTTACCACCGGCGTAAAAGCTTTGCCATGCATGGGCGAATTCGGGAATTTTTTCCAGCGCCATGGTACCCATCAGCGAGGCAAAGCTTTCGTTGAGCCACAGGCCATTCCACCATTTCATGGTGACCAGATCGCCAAACCATTGGTGAGCCATTTCATGCATGATAACGCCAGCAAGAGATTGTTTTTGCTTGAGACTCATCTCACCACTGCTGACAAAGCCGGATTCAGAGAAGGTGATGGCAGCGGCATTTTCCATGGCGCCGTACAGGAAGTCCGGTACCAGCAGCTGATCGTACTTTTCAAAGGGATACGCAATACCGAAGTAGCCTTCAAAGTAATCAAGCCCAAGGGCGGTGTAGCGGAACCAGTCTTCCGGGTTTACCTTGTCGGCAATGGACTGGCGGGCAAACAGGCGCATGGGGTATTTGGCGCGGCTGTCCTGCCACATTGTGTAAGGGCCAGCGTGCAACGAGAAGTTGTAGGGGCTCAGCTTTGGTGTGGCCGGGAAGTCCCATACCTTGAAGGCACCCTCATCGCTGATGGTGCTTTCGCGCATGCTGGTGATCACCTGCCAGTCGGCGGGGGCTTTCACCTTTACTTTGTAACTTGCCTTAAGATCCGGTTGGTCAAATACGGCAAACATTTGCTGGGCGGCGGCAGGCTCAAAGTGGGAATACAGATATACCTTGCCATCAACCGGGTCTTCGAAGCGGTGCAAGCCTTCGCCATTGGTGCTGTGGGGGCGGGTAAAGCTGACTTCAATACGGTTCTGGCCACTGACGAGCAGCCTGGAGTTAAGCATGAGGTAGCTGCCATTGTAGTTGGGGTAGACCTTGGCGCCATTAATCAAAAGGCCGGTAATCTGCGCCTTATTCAAGTCCAGTGTCAGAGGCGACAGGGTGTCGGTCAAATCGAAGGTCACAGTGCTGGTGGCGCTGAACTCAGTGGCACCGGTCAGCGCGAAATCCAACTCGTAACTGATGTTGCTGATCCTGGCCGAACGGGCGGCAGCCTGTTCGGCGCTGATATAGGGTGTTGCGTCCCGGCTACCGGAATGGTGGCCGGTTGTTGCGGCGCAGGAGGCCAGGGTGAGCGCTGCTGCGGCCACCCAGACTTGGCTTGATAACTTCACGAATGCTTCCTTCAAATGCCAGTATTTTTTTGCCGCTTAACTTACCCCATGGTGGCCTGCTTTGCCAGCGTGGTTGCTGTGTGGTTTTCTGGTCAATTGTGCCTGAGCAATACCGCTGAGCAGAATAAGGCCACATCCGGCCCATTTGAGCGCTGACATGGGTTCGTTGAACAGCCAAAAGCCTGCCAGCACCACAACCAGCGGTTCAAGATATGCGAGAGTGCCAAATACCTTGGCGGGCAGAGCCGTGATGGCCTTTACCGCAAAGAGTATTGCCAGAAATCCGGGGAACAGGGCGGCCATTGCAAGCCAGAGCCAGTCGTTGCCCTTGGGTAATGGCAGCTGCCAAATCAGCGGTATGCAGCAAAGGGCTCCCACAGAGAGCTGCACCCAGGTTTTGGCAAAGGGATCGGCGCTGGCCGGTACCTGCTTGTTTATTAAAATAAAGGCGCTGTATGCACCAAGGCAGGCGAGGGCGTAGCCCAGGCCCACGGCCTCGGCTCCACGGGTATCGAATGAAAATTCCTGCAACATGGCAAAACCGAAAAAGGCCAGCAGCACCAGCGCGAGGGATGCCTTGGTCAGTCGCTCGTCAAATAAAAAGTGCGCACCAATAGCGGCCACAGCCGGGGCCAGATACACCAGCATAATAGCCAGTGACATGGGAATGGTTTCTATGGCCTTTAAGAAGCACAGAATAAAACCCGCCAGCAGCATACCACCCAGTACTGTGCCCCAGTGGGGACGGGTTAATAATCGTTTTCCCTGACCTTTAAATTGCAAAAACAGCATTAATATCAAGGCACCAAGCGCCAGACGATAAAAGGTTAAGGTGGCGGCGTCGAGGTCGCCGAGGCGGGCAATAATACCTATGGTGCCCATTAAAATGGCTGAGCAGGCGGCCATCAGATAGAAGCTTGATTTCATGAAGGGGCAGTTTGTTGTTTTTATGGGCTGCCAATGTATAGCCTTGCCGTGTTGTCAGCAAGCCTGCCTTAGGGCTTCGCAGCATTATCCTTGCCCCCACATGAGCAAATTTACTTAGATGGGGGCGTGTCAGCTGCGGCGGCAGAAGTGCGTGTCCATGGGGGCTGATTCAGTACTCAGTCGGCAATTCCATCATATCCCGGTATTTCAGCTGCAGTGCATGCAGGGTGCCATCATCGGTGATTTCCTTGAGCCCGGCATTGAAGTCATCACGGATCTGTTCGGAGCGGAATGCAAAACGGTAGTCAGTTGGGGGAAAAATACAGTGTTCTTTTACCTGTGCCAGCGCAGCTTTAAAGCCGTCATCTACTTCCTGCTTGCGGTAATAACCAAAAATGCTGCGTTCCAGAATAATGGCATCGACGCGACCTTTAAACAACAGGAAGAGTTGCTGTTTTTGGGTGGCAACCTCATTGTAACTTGGCTGCTGGGCGACAATGGTGCCAAATTCGGTGCCCAGCAGTTTAGAGGCCTTCTGAAAGGCCACCACACTTTTGCCTTTTAAATCGGCCAGTGAGGTTATCGATAAATCCCTTGAGGCAAGTGTGAATACGCAATTATGAAACCGAATGACCTCATCCGAGTAGTAGACGCCATCCAGCATATGGGGCTGCGTATTGATAATGCCATCGAGCTGGCCTTCTTTCAGTTCGCGAAAGGTACGCGCCAGAGGCAGGTAGTGCACCACTGTCATGTGGCCACGTCTGGCCAGAGCGTGCTTTAAAATTTCGAGCTCCAGCCCGCTGTTATTTTGCTGAATGACATAGGGTGGGATCGCGAAACTCACGCCCATGTTGATACTGTCAGCGCTGGCCGACATGGATATGCCCCCCGCCAGTAACGCAAACAGGGGAAGTGGAAGGCGATGTTTGTTACTCATATTGGCCTTGGTCATCCTTTGAACCATGCAGCTGATAGTATTGTTGTTGCTGCACTTAAGATTGAGTCTAGCTGAAAACGGCTGGTTTTACCCTTAGGGCTAAAATGAAGAGCCGGGCTGTTGTAAAAATGCCAGTTCATCTTCACTCGATACCCTGCCCAAAATTGCGTTTCGGTGGGGATAGCGGCCAAAACGGTCGATAATGGCCTTGTGGCGAATTTCAAACTCGAGATTGCCACGGGCAGCGTCGCTGTCAAAAAGCTGCATGGCGACATCGTGGATCAGCGCTGACTCGCTGTGCATATAGGGCATGTACAAAAAGGGCACCATCTGTGGTGGTACAGCTTTGTCAGCGCCAAGGGCAACCGCCTCCTGTGCCAGCACCAGTGCCATGGCATCGGCCTCAAAGGCGGCTGGAGTGTCGCGGTGAATATTGCGGGAAAACTGGTCCAGTACTATCACTTCAGCCAAACGGCCCAAAGGCTCGCTGCGCCACTGGAACAGCTCGCCTTTTTTGGCACAATTGAGCCAGTCACCAAAGCGCTGCCTGATTAGCTGGTCGAAGGTTTCGTCTTTTTGCCACCATTGTTTGGGGCTGATCTCGTTAAACCAAAAGTCGATAACGCTTCGCCAGTGATAGGTGGACATGAATGCTCCTTAAATCCAGTTGTGATTATCTGGTCTAACACGGTCGAGGGCGGCTTTGGCCATGGCTTTGGCCTCAGTAATGGGGATCCAGGGCAGGCTAAGCTCGCCACTGGCCAGCCCAATTTTAAGGGTAGCGTAGCCTGCCTTCCGTTGTCCGGATGATTGCATAATGGCCAGATGCTGCACTTTACTCAGGGCAATCCGTTTAATGCTTTGGCCAAGAAGACCGCTTCGGTGCCAGATGACGTCTTCGCCCATGCGGTAGCCCCAGTGGCGGAATCTGAGCCACATCCCCAGCGCAGTGAGTGTTGCGCCAGTCAGGGCAATTTCTATCACCAGCCAATTATTGGAAAAGACTATCACCAAGGTCGCTGCCAGTGCGGGCAGCAGCAAACGGCGGCTGAGCCAGCCACTGTTTATCGGCAGAAACTCTGCCGCGGCAGGGGGCTTTTCACTGTTGCCGGGCAAGGTGGACAGTTCATTGAGCAGTGCCCCTAATTCTTCACGGGTCAGGGCTGGCACCAGCAGCGGCAGTTTGACATGTTGCTCTACCTCATGCCCCTGCACCTGGCGGAAAAACAGGGTCCAGCGCCTCAGCAGCCGGGCAATGGGCGGTTGGTTGAACTCCAGCAGTTGCACCCGGCGCATGGCGAGGGCATCCTGCTGGTGGGCAATAATGCCGCCGCTGCGCTCCAGCGTTGGTTCTGTTTGAGGGCCCATGTGCAATCGATATGGGTGATACTTCAAAAAGGCGAACGTGACCGACAGCAGGGAAAACAACAGGTAAGCCAATGCCCCAAGTGCCAGCATCAGCAGGGTTGCCGCCAAGGTGCCCTGAGACTTGAATTGATGCACCGCCTCAAGCCCGAGGGACTCGATAAATTGCTCCACCGGCAGTTGGCCCATCAGCGAACCGGCCAGCACCATGAGCCAGACCAGATTGTTGTGGTACAAACCGAAAATCAGCAGTTCTCTGGGGGAGCGTTTGATAAGCAGTTGATCGCTTACGTTGGCCGTTCCGGCGTTGGCATCGGCTTGCCCGTTTGATTGGTTGTGGTTAATGCGGCCGAGCAAGCGGACTTTGAGCTGTTGTGCGCCGTCGAGCGGCATAGCGGCAATGCTGACTTCATCATTTTTGGAGCCTGCGGTCTCCACCACCAGGGTACACAGGTTTAACGGCTTGAAGTAAAAGGGCTGATCCAGCCTGATATTCTGAATTTTATCGAAGGGAAGTTCATCTTTACGCACAAACCACAGCCCACGGCGCACTTCGAGCTTGTCTTCACCGGGTCGAAACCGGTAGGTGATAAATTGGATAAGCGCGTAACTGATAATGCCAAGCAGTACCGCCAGCGCCACCCCAATCACCAGCGGCGAATCAAAGCCCTTCTTCCAGCCGGTAAACACAATGGGGATAAGTGCATAGCCTTGAGTCAGAACACCTTTTGCTGTGCCCAGCGTAAAGCTGACCACAGACCAGGGCGACAGTCGCTGCCAGGGATTATTGCTCATGCGTCACGCACTCCCGCCTTGGCCAGAATATGGCCGCGAAGGTGCTCGGCTCTGTTCATGGTCAGGCCGCGAATTTCAATTTCGGCCCGGCCACTGCCGGCGCTGTAGCATTTGAGCGATGCCAAATCGTAGCGGCGCTCCACCGGCCCCTGGGATAGGGTCACATGCTGAATACGGCTGTAGGGCAGGGCGGTACGGGTCTGCCACCAAATGCCTTCCTGACTGATAACCTCCAGCGCCGAGACGCCGTGGCTGAGGCTCAATGCCCAGCGATGGCACAGCCACAGCACCAGGGCACACAGACCGACGCCAATTCCATTGACAATGAGAAGCGGCATTACACCTGCGTGGGTGAAGATGAGAAACAGGCTGATAGCGGTAAGCACCACTAAAAAGGCGATGGCTGTGCTGACCAGCAGCATGGTCGGATAGCGTCTATCCACGGGCACAAGCTCAGGTATATCGAAGGGACTCCAGTCCTGCTGTTGCAACAGAAATGCCTGTAAATTGGCATCTTGCTCTTGCATTTGTTTCATCCTTGCCATTTTTTCCGGGGTGTTTGGCAATATAACAGTGAAAACTCATATAAATCCAGCGGATTGGCCAAAGAGTATGTTGCAGAATGTGAGAGGTGAAGACGCTTGGTAACTGGTGAAAATTCGCGTAATTTGAGGGAAATACGTGCAGGAGTCAGCCATGGTAAAAGACATCGACAGCGAGCCTCAAGTGAGTAAGCAGCATAAAGCCTTTCTGCGCAAACTGTATCTGGCGCACCTGATGGATGATGCGCGCCACAACCTGTTGTCGCTGGGCAAACTCACAGGTATGCCCAGGCGCACGCTGCAGGATGCTATCGCCAGCTTTTCTGACATCGGCATTGAGGTGGAGTTTGTCCAGGATGGCGAGCGCCACAACGCGGGTTTCTATCGCATCCGCACCTGGGGGCCCATCAGCAGTGCCTGGATGGACACCCATGTGGATGAAGTCAAAGCCATACTTGGAGTCGAGCCGTGATGGTGAGCGGCGGTCTGGGTGAGAGTCTGTGGGCCGATACCCTCGGCGAAGCCACGGTGCCAAGGCCAGCCCTTGAAGGCGATATCGAAGCCGATGTCTGTATTCTCGGTGCCGGTTATTCCGGGCTGTGGACCGCCTATTTTCTGAAACGCTTTAATCCAAGCCTGAATATAGTGGTGCTGGAGGCAGCCATGGCCGGTGAGGGCGCTTCCGGTCGCAATGGCGGCTGGTTTATGGGCAGCTTTGGCGGTGATATTGACTATCTGGCGCTGCTGGATGGCGAGCGGTGTGACCGCGCCAGGCAACTTATCACCGGCACAGTGGCAAAGGGTGAGAATCTGCTGGCCAGCCTTGGTATCGACTGCGATTTTCACCACGGCGGTAATTTGCATGTGGCAGCGCGCTACCCACAGCAGCTTAAGCGCTTAAAGGCCGAGCTTGAGCACTTTCGTGCGGCGGGTTTTGATGAGTCCGATATCCGCTGGCTTGGCGCTGATGAGGCAAAACAGGCACTGAATTTACCCGCTACTGAGGCGGCAATTTTCACTCCCCACTGCGCCAGAGTGCAGCCACTTAAGTTGGTTCGGGGGCTTGCCCGGGTGGTTGAAACCCTGGGCGTGAAGCTCTATGAGCAGAGCGCCGTTACACAGGTTCAGCCGCAGCAGCTGGGGCAAAAGGCGCTGACCGCCAGAGGCAGCGTCACGGCCAATATTCTGGTTTCGGCGCTTGAAGGTTATCAGCGCATTCTGGGACTTGATGGCAACACCAGTTTGCCGATATTCAGTATGCTCTGTGCAACCGAGCCACTTGGCGAGGCGCAGTGGCAGAACATTGGCCTTGACGGCAGACAGACCTTTGCCGATGCCTCGCGGCTTATTACCTATGGTCAGCGCAGCCATGATGGCCGTCTGGTGTTTGGTGCCCGGGGTGGCTATGGCTTTGGCGGCCTGGTTAAAACCCGTTTTGGTTTTCGGCCAAGGCGCCTTGGTGAGCCGCCCATGGGAGATATGTTTGACCTTCGAAGTGAGCTGCTAAGCGCTTTTTTCCCCGCGCTCAAAGGGGTTGAACTGACCCACGGCTGGGGCGGCTGCCTTGCGTTGTCGCGCCGATTCAGGCCCCATGCAATTTTTGACAACACCACAGGCCTTGCCTTTATCGGCGGCTATGGCGGCGAAGGCGTAGGCGCCAGCATGCTGTTTGGCGAAACCCTGGCGAGCCTGATTGTGAAACCCGACAGTGAACTTGCCAGCATGCCCTGGGCCTATCAGGGCAAGGTCACGGAAATCCTAAGGCGCTGGGAGTCTGAGCCTTTTCCCTGGCTTGGATACAGTGTCAGCGGCGCCTTGTTTCGCGCCGAAGAAAAACTGCTGGTTCGCCGCCCGCAGAGTAAACTCACGGCGGGGGTATCCAAACTCGCCGATGCCCTCGAAGCCTTTATGAACCGGAGCGATTGAGCGCTGCCGATTGCTTACTCGCCGGACTGCTTAAGCCAGATCCCAAGCGCCAGTACGGTGGCGTCCACTGCCGCCTTTTGACGACCGGCAACAAAGCCCTGATAGTCCGGAGTGCATCTTTGGTTTTCAATGGAGAAATCACCCATTTTATCCATAGGTTTTAATTGCTGGTTGTAACCGGAAAAGTACTTGTGGCCTATATCCTGTTGCCAAAAAATCCCCCAGCGCTGGTTGCAGCCTGCCATGGGCACAGCCAGTGCCGCCAGAGTTTGTCTGGCGGTGGCATCCCTCAGTTGGTTTAAGCTATCGCCGAGTGTGAGATCTGAGGTCAGGCGAACGGGATCAGGGCAGTGTATGCCGGTGATCGGTGACACCGGCCAGTTGTCTATTGGGTCGCTGATGCTGAACAGGCCGCGAAAACTCAAGCCGAGGTAACTCACCAGCGGCGCAAACTCCCGTTTCCAGGCAATGATTTTCGGGCCGTGATACACAGGCACGGTATGGGCCGGCACTGTCACATCCTGGATCAGATGGATTAACGCACCGAGATAATAGCCTTGCTGGCTGCTGTCGGCCTCAGTAAGCCCTGTTACGCCCGCCTGCCACAGCCTTGCCATCGACATATCCGTTTTGCCCGACAGCCGCTGGGCGTCCGAGGTCTTATCCGGATGATAAAAATGCCAGTTATGGATCCGAACCTTCATCGGGTAAAGCGCCTTGGCCGGGTTGCTGTCCATCAGTGTGGCGGGCAGTTTACCCGCGCCCATGTCCATGGCCAGGTTACCGGCCATTACCTGCTGTTTAAGCTCGGTGTCCAGCGGAATATTGCACCGTTCGAGCACCTCAAAGGCGGACTGCGTCAGGGGACGGTGGCCTTCGCTGGGCTCATAGGCCAGGGCGGCGGGGCTGATGATGAACAGTAGCAGCAGTCCGGCCAATAAGCGGCGGCCGGACTGTCCGGCGTGTTTCATCTGCGGCATGGCTAATCGGTGGGGAATGCGGGTCACAACGACTTCCGTTTCTGTGCGTTTTGCTGACTTTAGCAAATGCGTGTAAGGCAGGCCAAGGCCAGATGCGCAGCTTCTCTTTGGCGTTAGTGTTTGCATGTGTGCTGACGAATCCTGCTGCTGCGCCCGGCAACGGCGCTGGGACAGGATTGCTTATGGTTGTTTTTTATCCCCATCGCCCACATATTGGGTTTCAAGCCCTTCTTCAATTCTTTCTGGAGCCAATAGTGCCGGATGCCAGTGCCAGTTCAGTGCAAACTTCAGCCATCTCCCAAGGCAGTGTCATAGGTTGGATTGCGGGCTTTTTACGTCCTTACAAAATCAGGGTCTTTATGGCGCTTATTTGCCTGCTGATAGGCTCGTTGGCCTGGCTGGCGCTGGGGCAGGCGGTAAAGCTGATTGTGGATGAAGGCTTTGTGGCCGGAAACGCAGACAGGCTCAATCATTTGGTATGGGTGTTGATTGGTATTGCGGCCATCAGCTCCAGTGCCGTGTTTTGTCGCTTTTATTTGATGAGCTGGCTTGGCGAGCGGGTGAGTAACGATATTCGTGCCAAGGTGTACGATAACCTGCTGACTCTGCCACCTGCCTTTTATGCCAAGCTTCGCACCGGTGAGGTGATTTCCCGTTTTACCGCTGATTCGACCTTGCTGCAAACCGTGATTGGCTCCAGCTTTTCCATGGCGCTGCGCTCTTTTGTGTCTGTGCTAGGCGGCATTGCCATGATGGCCATTACCAGCCTTAAGCTCACGGCGCTGGTGCTGGTGGCCGTGCCTGCTGTATTGGTGCCTATTCTGATTTTTGGCCGTAAGGTGCGCTCACTTTCCCGCGACAGCCAGGACAGGGTGGCGGATCTTGGTGCCTATATCGATGAGAGCCTGCACGAAATCCATACGGTGCAGTCCTACACCCACGAGCAGGTGGACAGAGATAAGTTCGGCGGTCTGCTTGGCAAGGTGCTTGGCAGCGCCGGACGCCGTATTCAGTTCCGGGCGCTGCTCATTGCCGGAGTGATGTTTTTAACCATAGCGGCCATTGCCCTGATGATTTGGGTCGGCGCAAGGGATGTAATGAGCGGCGCCATCAGTGCCGGTGAATTGTCGGCCTTTTTGTTTTATGCCCTCTTGGTGGCCGGTGCCACAGCGACTATCAGCGAAGTGATTGGCGATGTGCAGCGCGCCAGTGGCGCCGCCGAACGCTTGAAAGAACTCAGTGAAGCTGTGAGTGACATTCCTACGCCCTCAAGCCCGGTAGCCTTGCCCGAAACGCTGGACGGTGATATTCGCATTGAGAATCTTTGTTTCAGTTATCCCGGCAGTGAAACCAGAGCGCTGGACCATGTTTCTGTACATATTCGCCCCGGCGAGAAGGTCGCGCTGGTGGGGGAAAGCGGTGCCGGTAAGAGTACCCTGTTTCAGCTGCTTGGTCGCTTCTATGCCCCGGACAGCGGCGCGATTTACCTCGATAACACCGACATTGCCCTGACTGATTTGCAGTCGCTGCGCTGTGCTTTTGCGTTGGTGCCTCAGGAGTCGGTGATTTTCGCCGATTCTGTGTTGGAGAATGTGCGCTACGGCAAGGTGGATGCCACTCTGGATGAGGTCAAAGCTGCGTGCATTGCCGCCCGTGCCCACGAGTTTATCGAAGCTATGCCGGAGGGATATGACACTTATCTTGGAGAGCGTGGTGTTAAGCTTTCCGGTGGCCAGAAGCAGCGCATTGCCATTGCGCGTGCCATTCTGGCAAGCCGCCCGGTGCTGCTGCTCGATGAGGCCACCAGTGCGCTCGATGCAGTGAGCGAGCGCTATGTCAAAGAAGCGCTCGACACTCTTATCCGCGGCCGCACCAGTCTGATTATTGCCCACCGTCTGGCGACGGTTATCAATGCTGACCGTATTCTGGTAATGGATAAGGGCAAAATCATCGCCCAAGGCAGCCATACCCAGCTGCTGGAAACCAGCCCGCAATATCGGGAGTTTGCCAGCCTTCAGCTGCTGTCAGAGAGCTGAAATGAGTCATATTAAGCCGGCCAAAACATGATCTGAGTCGGGATGGGCGTCCTTATTAGCTGCTATAACAGCTATGTCTGAATCATCAAGGAAGCCCGATGGTACCCAAGTACTGTGACACCGCCCTTGAGGCGGTATCGTTAATCGATAATGACGAATTTATCTGGACCCACTCCATGGGAGCGACGCCAAGGCTGTTGCTCGAAGCCCTCGCAAAGCATGCGCTGACCCGTACTAATCTCACTCTATTACAACTACATACAGAGCATGCCGAGTGCCTTAGCGGCCCCGAGCTTGAAGGTCATCTGCGTCATCGCTGTTATTTTGGTGGCAGACCCACCAGAGCGCTGCTGGCTGAATCCCGTGCCGATTATGTGCCGGTGTTTTTGTCTGAAGTGCCCAAGCTGTTTCGTCGCCGCGAGCAGCGTATTGATACCGCCATAGTGCAGGTATCGCCGCCGGACAAGCACGGTATGTGCTCACTGGGGATTTCGGTGGAAGCAACCCGGGCTGCCTGCGAGGTGGCAGGAAAAATTATCGCTCATATCAATCCCAGAATGCCTCGCACCCACGGTGACAGTTTTATTCCGTTAAGTCGTTTTGATGCGATTTTTGAAGCGCCGATGGAGTTGCCGGAGCATGCGCTGGCCACTACCGATGGTGTGAGTCAGGCGATTGGCCGCAATGTGGCGGCGCTGGTGCGCGACGGTGATTGTTTACAAATGGGCATTGGCGGCATTCCCGATGCGGTGCTGGGCTGCCTTGGTAATCACCAGCATCTTGGGGTGCATACCGAGCTGTTTTCGGACGGTATATTAAGTCTGGTGGAGCGTGGTGTGGTGGATAACAGCCGCAAACGTTTTGCCACCGGCAAGCTGGTGACTGGCTTTGCCTTGGGGAGTCGCCGACTGTATGACTTTGTGGATGATAACCCTCAGGTGGCATTTCTCGATATTGAGCAGGTGAACGACACTGCCATTATCCGTCGTAATCCGCAGGTGATGGCGATTAATTCGGCGCTGCAGGTTGATATCACCGGCCAGGTGTGTGCCGACTCCATTGGCACCCGTATTTACTCGGGTGTGGGTGGACAGATGGACTTTATCCGCGGCGCCGGGTTGTCTGAAGGTGGCCGCTCAGTGATTGCCATGCCAAGCACTGCTTCCGGTGGTAAGTTATCGCGCATCAGCACTGTGCTGTCGCCCGGGGCTGGCGTGGTCACCACCCGTGCCCATGTGCACTATATAGTGACTGAATACGGGGTTGCCTATATGCGTGGTAAGTCTATTCGTGAGCGGGCTCGCTCGCTGATTGATATTGCCCATCCCGATTTTCGCGAGGCACTTTGCCGTGAGACACACGAAATGTGGGGCCTGATGGTGTAATTGCCGCATCTGCAAAAACACCTCGCCAGGCGAGGTGTTTTGTTTTCTGAGCCTGAGTGGGCTGGTTAGTCCCTGAGTGCCCGGCGCAGAATTTTACCTACAGTGCTTTTGGGCAGAGCGTCGACAAAATCGATGATTTTTGGCCGCTTATAGGGGGCAAGGTTTGCCTCGCAGTGAGCCTGAATCGCCGTGTTTGCTTCTTCCCGACGGGTGTCGGGCTTCAGTACGATTACCGCCTTTACCGCTTCGCCGCTGCGCTCATCGGGCACACCAATCACGGCGCATTCCAGCACCATGGCATGGCTTGCAAGTACGTTTTCCACTTCATTGGGATACACGTTAAAGCCGGAAACCAGCACCATATCTTTTTTTCTGTCTACTATTCTGTAGCAACCATCAGTTTCGGCTATGGCAATATCGCCGGTTTTGAAAAAGCCATCTTTGGTGAAAACCCGCTCGGTTTCTGCGGCTTGTTGCCAATAACCCGCCATCACCTGAGGGCCACGCACCGCCAGCTCTCCTGCTTCGCCCAGAGGCAGTTCGATATCGTTTTCACCGAGGATCCGCACTTCGGTTGCTGCTACGGGTTTGCCTATGGTACCCAGACGCTCATGTCCGGGCTGATTGAGAGTGACCACCGGGGAGGTTTCCGACAGACCATAGCCTTCGCTGATGGTGCAGCCTGTGGTTTGCTGCCAAAGAGTTGAGGCAGCTTCAGTCAGTGCGGTGCCGCCTGAGATCGTGACTTTGAGCTTGCTGAAGTCCAGTGCCTTGAACTCGCTCTGATGGCACAGGGCAACAAACAGGGTGTTGAGTCCGGCAAAGCCGGTAAAGCGAAACTGCGACAGGGTCTTAATCAGCGCCGGAATATCCCTTGGATTAGGAATGAGCACAGAGCAGCCACCACGCTCAAGGTAAAGTACCAGATTCACCAAAAACGCATAGATATGGTAGATGGGCAACGGTGCCACAAAGATATCTTCGCCGGGGGTTATCACATCCTGCAGCCGGTCACGGCATTGCAGCGCATTGGCTATCAGATTGCCGTGGCTCAGCATGGCTCCTTTGGAAAGCCCTGTGGTGCCGCCTGTGTACTGCAGTGCCGCCAGAGTACTGTGATTGGCCGGCATGGGATTAAAGGTGTTGTCCGGCCCTAAATGTTCGGCGCCAAGGGACAGGGCTTTTAAAAACTCTATATTTTTAAGCCCGGTTTTGGGCTGGATTTGCGGTGCAAGCAAATCCAGTGCGTGGGTGGATATCACTTTTTCAATGGGGGTCTCGGCCACCACTTTTGCCAGCGTAGGCAGCAGATCTGACAGTACCACCAACACCTTGGCGCCTGAGTCTTTGAACTGATGAATGAGCTCCCGCTCGGTATACAAGGGGTTGGTATTTACCAGCACCATGCCGGCCTTAAGTGTGCCATAAGCGGCAATGACAAACTGAGTGAGATTGGGAAGCTGAATGGCGACTCTGTCACCGGGTGTCAACTGGCAATGGTGTGTCAGAAAGGAAGCAAACTGGTCTGAAAGCAGATTGATCTCAGCAAAACTGTGGCGTTTCCCAAGGCAGGCAAAGGCGGGCTTATCCCCAAATCGCTCACATGCCTTGCCAAATAGCTCAGTCAGTGAGCTGTATTCAGCCATGTCCGGCCTTTGTGCCATGCTTGTGGTCATGAGTTTGCTCCTATCAGGATTGTTATTTTTTGTTATCAGGGTGTCAGCTTAGAGGGTTGCACCTCGGCTGGTCAATTACCAATCCCAGTCTGTTGTAACTTGTAATTAAACATCTCCTATATCAATTGCTTGTTGCTGGATTTTTGAATGTGCCGGCTGTTTTTTGTGTAAAAAATTTCACCCACCAAGTTGTTAATGCTGAAAAGGTTGCGCAAATGTGAATATAAAGATGATAAAAGGTTATGGTAAATAAAACCAAAGTGTTATAGATATGGGGTGGGAAACCTGTAGCGTTTACCTGTGTAGTCCCAACCGAAACCCGGTTTCGGTGGCGGGGAAAAGAAAGATAATAATCAATTGAGAGCAAAGATGATGACTTCACAAGACAAGAAAAAGTTCGGCCTGAGCTCATTGAGCCTGGCGATTACACTGGCTATGTCCGGAGTTTCAGCCGCTGCGATGGCGGAAGAGGCTCAGCAGGAAGAGCAAGCAAGTGAGAATATTGAAAAAATCGCCGTCGTAGGCTCGCGCGCAGCTCCTCGTTCGGTTGGTGAATCTCCTGTGCCTGTAGATATTATCGGTAATGAGGAATTTACTAAAAACGGCACCACAGATATGAATGATCTGCTTGGCAAGGTGGTGCCTTCTTATAACGTAAACACCCAGCCAATTTCTGATGCCGCCACCCTGGTTCGTCCGGCTAACATGCGTGGTCTGGCTCCTGATCACACCCTTATTCTGGTGAATGGCAAGCGCCGTCACCGTGCTGCGGTAATCTCCTTCCTGGGCGGTGGTGTATCCAACGGTGCTCAGGGACCGGATATTTCCGTAATCCCATCGGTTGCTCTCAAGCAGGTTGAAGTGCTGCGTGATGGCGCTGCGGCTCAGTATGGTTCAGATGCCATTGCCGGCGTAATCAACTTCCAGCTGAAAGACAATGCCGAAGGCGGCACCATCGAAGCCCGTTATGGCGAATTCTATGAAGGCGACGGCGCAAGCCCGATGATTGCCGCTAACGTAGGCATGCCGCTGACGGATAATGGTTTCTTTAATATCAGTGCCGAATATAAGACCGCTGATGCAACCAGTCGCAGTGTACAGCGTGATGATGCAGCAGGCCTGATTGCCTCAGGTAATACTGAAGTGGCCAATCCAGCGCAAATCTGGGGTGCACCTGAAACCAAAGATGACTTTAAGTTCTTCTTTAATGCTGGCCTTGATCTGAATGCTGACCAGACTGCCTATATGTTTGGTAACTGGGCCCGCCGTGATGTAGAAGGCGGCTTCTACTTCCGTAACCCCAACACCCGTGGTGGTGTATATGCAATGGCTATCACGGATGAAAATGACGATCCGGTCCAGGATGCACTTGGACGCGACCGCTATGATCGCCTCGTTGGTGATTTGACTGCCGACGGCAGCGGAAATTGCCCGGTAGCCGGTACTGCCTCTGGCTTAAATATTTATGATGATGCCGGGTTGCAGGCTGTGATGAATAATCCGAACTGTTTCGTGTTTAACGAAATGTTCCCCGGTGGCTTTACCCCTCGCTTCGGTGGTGTGATTGAAGACACTTCCCTGAGTGCTGGCGTTAAGGGCACCATGTCCAACAATCTGAATTATGACTTTGGTGTCAGTTACGGTAAGAGTGACGCCGATTTCTACATCAAGAATACTGTTAATGCCTCTATGGGCCCGGATACACCTACTGAATTCAGCCCTGGTCGTTACGTGCAGATTGAGCGAGGCGCCTCACTGGACTTCAGCTATTTTGAAGTGGATGAATGGAGCTTTGCTGCCGGTCTGGAATTCCGCCGCGAAACCTTTGAAATCTACAATGGCGATCCAGCCTCATTTGAGCTTGGCCCTCTGTATACCCAGGGCTTTGGTATTGGCTCAAACGGTTTCCCGGGTTTCAAGCCGCAGGATTCAGGTTCATGGAGTCGTAACAACTACGCGGCTTACTTTGATGCTGAGCACGACCTGACCGATACTTGGCTGGTAACAGGTGCTTTGCGTTATGAGTATTATGATGATTTCGGCTCTACCACCAACTGGAAGCTGAGCTCGATCCTGAACGTGACAGATGACTTCTCGCTGCGCGCCGCTGCCAGCACAGGTTTCCGTGCACCAACTGTTGGTCAGAGCAATGTGCGTAACGTGACCACAGCCTTCTCTGGTGGTCAGCTTGAAGATCAGGCTACTTTGCCACCAACCAATCCAATTTCTGTACAGAAAGGCGCTACGCCACTGGATCCAGAAACTTCGGTTAACCTGTCCTTCGGTGCTGTGCTTACTGTGGGTGAGTTCTTCCTGACGGCAGATTACTTCCACATTAGCCTCGAAGACCGTATCACTCAGAGTTCTAACCAGGAATTGACCCAGGCCGATAAGGACGCACTGATTGCTCAGGGCGTGCTGGATGCCAACAGCTTCAGTTCAGTGCTGTACTTCACCAACGACTTCGATACCACTACCCAGGGTGTTGATCTGGTGGCAAGCTATGCACCGGATTGGTTAGATGGCGCCAACTTTGCTCTGGCCTACAACTGGACTGAAACCACAGTAGACAGCTACAACCCTGATAACATCAGTGAAGCCCGCGTGAAGGTGCTTGAAGAAGCTCTGCCACATCACAAGGGCACCCTCACCTGGACCCAGGAAATCAGCGCTAATCTGCGTTCCATGGTTCGTATGAACTACTACGGTGAGTTCTACGAGGATCACCTGGATTCTGAGGGTGAATTGCCTATCTACAATGGTTCTACCGTAACCTTTGATGCTGAAATCGGTTATGACTTCAACGATAACTGGAGCATCTCAGTGGGCGCCCAGAACCTGTTTGATACCTATCCGGATGACAACCCATGGGCGGGTATCGCGGGTGCAGCATACCCTGTGACCTCACCATATGGTTTCAACGGTGGTTACTACTATGGTCGTCTGAACTACAACTTCTGATAGTTAACCGACCTTTAAGGGCTGCTGAAGCAGCCCTTTTTTATGCCCTTCATTTCATGATTACCTAATGTGAGTAAAGTTTCCTACAGCTGTACATTATTTAAGTGCTTGTATTTCGGTTGGTATATGTGTGTTTTAAAATTCTTTTACAACTTTTGTACATTTTTGCCCACAGGTTTATTCACAAAATTCAGAATTGGACTATAGTTGGTAGTTCCCGTAGATGGTTTTAGCGGCTTGGCTGGTTGGGTGCATGCCCGCGGATCTTTGGTGACTTTCTCTGGTTGCCATCCGTTTTACCGGCAATAAGTTCGAAACCAGGCCTTTGTGGCCGACGCTCGTTGATTGACTTGCTGGCGCTTGCCAATCATCTCTTTTCCCCGGATAGCCCCCTCCTCCTCTTGGGCTATCCGGGGGCTTACCTTCATCGCCTTTTCCGGTTTGCTGTGATACTTTTATGCGGTCGCTCAGTCGCCTGCTTTGGGGTTTTCCTGGCCGGTTTTTGGCAATTCGCCTTGAGAGCGGAGCTTTCAAATCAATCAAGAACGGAGTCTTTCCATGAAAAAACTTGTGCTAGCCGTGGCTGTTCTCGCCGCCGGTGCGGGGGGCTATTGGTATAGCCAGCAGCAGGGTGAAGGGGCCTATTCCAATGCCGCCCTGGATTATATTCCCACTGACACGCCCCTGTTTTCGGCGCAGCTTAAACCCTTTCCATTAAAAGATTATTTAACAGCAACCGCTGCCAATAGCGTGCTGCTTTCGCCACCTGCTGAGATAGATCAGGTGATGGCCGATATGGACGAGCCTGCAGCGCGTTTTGGTCTCTACTTATACAAAGCTTACCTTGAGGGGCTAAAGGCTCCTGATGTGTTGCTCAAGCGCTTCGGGCTGGCCGATGAAATGCGTGCCTATACCTATACTCTGGGTGCATTGCCGGTTATCCGTTGGGAGGCCGGTAATCCGGCGGCGTTCTGGAGCCTGATTGACGAGGCTGAAAAAGACAGCGGCTTGCAACACACTAAAATGTCAGTGGCCGGGCAGGAATATCGAGCCTATCGTGTAACTGATGCCAGTGATGAAGATTTTGTGGATTTTGTACTGGCGCAGCGCGACGGCCTTATCACAGCCACCTTCTCATCCAGTTTGCTGGAGCCACAATTGCTGGAGCAGGCTCTGGGCATTACCAAGGTTGCCAATCCCATCTCTGAAAGCACAATTTTGAGCGATATCATTAAAACCCATGGTTTTATGGACGATTCCATCAGCTACATCAACCATCAGGAATTGGTGCGGGCGCTCGTTTCAGGTGACAACCAACTGGGTAATCAGCTGGCAGCCATTTTTGCCAAAGTTGGTGACGACCCACTGGCCGAGATCCGTACGCCTTTATGTCAGAGTGAGTTGAACGGCATCGCCGCCAACTGGCCCCGCACTGTTGCGGGGCTGACTTCGATGAAGGTGGACAGTAAACAGGCCAGCATGGACATGAAGTTTGTGGTGGAAAGCAAAAACACCGTGGTGTTGAACGCGCTGGAAAAGATGCGAGGCTTCCTGCCGGCATTCGTGCAAAAGCCCGGTGATGCAGCCCTGACAATGGGGCTGGGTCTGGATGTGGGGGAGTTGGCTCCCTCACTGACCAAGATCTGGAATGACATGCTTTCACCCCGGTTCCAATGCGAGCCGTTGGCACAGTGGCAGGCTGAACTTGAACAGGCTAACCCGGCCATGTTAGGCATGGCGACCGGCATGGCCGATGGCGTTAAGGGTATTGGGTTGTCTGTGTTGGATTTTGAGTTGGATCTGGTGGATGAAGAGCCGCAACTGAAGAAACTGGACAGCTTGTTGAGTCTGTCGGCGGACGATCCTGCCTTCTTGCTGGAGATGGTCAAGCCTTTCGCCCCTATGCTGGCTGGTATGGATTTGAAGTCAGGTGAAGATGTGGACCTGTCGGGTTTTATGCCGCCTGAGTTGGGTGTTTCAGCAAAGCTTGGCCTGCGTGGCCAGCATCTGGTGCTCTTTACCGGAGAGCGTAGTCAGAAGCTTGCCGATAGCCTTAAGGGCGAGAGCCTGAGTGCCAATGGCATTTACAGCATGTCTGTGGACTATAGCCGCTTTATGGGGCCATTAATGGCTATGCTGGAAGCCACTGGTGAACCCATACCGCCTGAACTGCAAGGGCTGGAAAACTACAAAATGAACATGAATATGACCATGGATGTAGTGCCTGAAGGTGTGGTAATTCATTCCGGTGTCGTTACCAGACCCTGAGCAGGGGATATGCCAAAAAACGCCGCAATAGCGGCGTTTTTTATTGGCAGATTTACCATGAACCGATAAAGCCTCAGGCTGCAGGTCAGGCAGTCGTTTGAGGGGCTTACTTCGGATTGCAAAGCATCTTCAGCTTTGTTTCTTTACGGTCTGTCAGCCTGTTGCCTGTCTGCGGGGTAAATCAGTCTGCCGGGTTAATCAGTCTGCTGACTGCTGACGCTCGTTTGGGATTTTGAGCTTAGCGCGGGTGATGCCGCTGAGGTTGATTCTGAAACTGCGTCTGAGGCATGTGGCGTCATTTCTGTATTTGCAGACGTCTCTTCGGTATTGCTACTGGTGCCTGAATCGTATTGGGTCTCTGTGGCTTCAGCGCCATTTGGGCTTATATCTGTGGGAGGCGTTGGCAGTTCGGTCAATTCTCCTATCAGCGCCAACAGGCCGGGGGCATCAAAATTTTCCTGCCCTGCTACCCAGATATCCGGGCTTGAGCCTACGCCAGAAATCAGGCTTCCATCCTTGGCATAGGCCAGTGAGCTGGAAAAGAAAAACGATTGTCTGAGATTTGGCAGCCGGAACTGATGCAATTTACCCAAATCACCGAGGGTGTCTTCACCTATTATGATGGCTCTGGGCCAGGCTTTGGCACTGTGAATTATCCACTCGCATTCCTGGCGGCAACCTGGGCCTGCCAATAGTGCCAACTGGCCTTTGACCTTGTCACCCTGCGACTGACTGCGGGCAAACCATTGGCCAAAACGTATGTGAGCTTCGTCCTCAACTAAGTTCGGGCCATTGCCGACGGCACGATAGGCTGTGGTTCCCAGATAGTCATTGCGCTTGGTGGCAGATACACGGTAGCGGGCAAACCCCAGCAAATCTGTTTCTGTATCACCATAGGCGGCAAGCAGAGTCAGCAATGCAGGGCTTTGCCCCCTTGCACGGCGTAAATCCACAACTAAAAGCCGGGACTGCATTGCCTGCTGCAGTGCCTGTCGATTGCCGCGGTTATGTTCAAGTTCATCTAAATCTCCCACAGTCACCATCATGCTGTGCTGAGCTATGGGTGAAATGCGGAAACCGGGAGGGGGAGTAAACTCGGGCGCCGGTGGCAGCAGGGCATGCACTTGCCTGATACTCTGCCCATCCTGGTTGAAGAGTGTCAGCCTCACATCTGTGGATGCTTTTATTCCCAACTCTGTGCGCAGTAAGCCAACCCGTTCAAGCCAACGGCTTTGCTCGCTTAAGCTGTAGCGGCTGGCGCCGGGTAGAAAAGACTGTGCTGCTTCCTGCCAGCGGGCTATCGGGATGTCATCGATATGGCTGACAAAAGGAAAGTCCGGGTTGAATGGCTGAAGATCTGCATTCAGTGCCAGCCAGGCGTTTTCCATGGCTCTCAGGATGAACGGCAGACGCAGGCCAAATTCAGCCTCCTCACTGGTTGATATACCCGGATCTTGCAGCAGGTTTAAAATCTTCAGTACTTCGGCACCAAACACCCTGGCAGGGATTTGATCGGGATAACGAGCTGCCAGCGCCTTAATTTGGCTGTCAATCCGTTCAAGCTTCGACTGATGGTCAAGCGATAAAAATGCCGAGTGGCTTTCTATTTCGCGGCGCAGCACAAACAGATCCTGGCGCATTTCCCGGGCGGTCAGCAGCTCTGCCCGTGGCGGCTCAGGCCACAGGAACAGGCTCAGACGCATGGCGCTGAGGGTAATAATAATGACCAGAATCGCCAGCACCGCCTCAAAAGTAGGCAGGCCAGCGTCCTGTTGGGGGGCCGAACCAGTATTCATTTGGACCTGTTACAGAAGGTCGTTAATGGAGAAGCCAATACCTATGCGTTGGGTATGAGCGTTGTAATCGATAAGGCTCTCACCGTATCCATTGAAGTATTGGGTATAAACCCGCAAATTTCCTATGATGGGATAGCTCCAGGTGAACTCAAAGGCGCCGCGATTGGTGCTTTGCAGGTTGTTCCTCAGCAGCATAGTGAAGCGGTGTTTGTCGAGGCCATACACCGCCTGCAGTTCGAAGTTGCCCATGTAATCTTCGATGTCCGGATTATCATCGCCGCGGGGATCGGTTTCATATTCCTTTTCATCTTCAGGTAATCGCCACCACAGCTTGGCACCTATGGCCAAAGGGCCGCGATCAAACACCATGGTACCGTAAAGACGATTCCAGCTGCGGGATAAGTCCCCACTCTTGCCATTTGACTGGTGTACGGCGCCAAAGCCCCAGAAAGAGTTGGTCAGGCCAAAGACTTCCCAATCGTTGTTAAACAACATAAACAGCTCAGGTTCGTGATTGGTTTCTCTGAACGGAGAGGAGATGTCCTTGTTATATACCTGCCAATAGGATTGGTTGGTATAGGCAAAAAACAGATGGCCGTTATCACCAAACACTTTATACCAAAGTGGAAATTTAAAGCTTATCTGAAACTTGGCTTCCATTTCGTCCAGGGTAAACGGATGCTCTGCAGCCTCTTCGGCAAAGGGAGTCATATTGGGTGAGCTGTTATAGGTCAACGGCAGTATGTAATTCACTTTGTGGGGGGTGATTACAAAGGGTTGCTCAGAGGTGGCAAGCTCTTCCTTTACCCGTTCATCGACCAGGCTCTCTTCTCCGGCGAGGGCCAGGGATGAGCAGAACAAAAGGGGAAACAGTATTTTGCTGGCGTTTTTCATCATCTTTCCGTGAATAGTTTGGATAGAGCGAACAGGTTCTCAATACCTGAGCATGAGGGCTGATTCGTAACTTACCGGTACCTTTTTTTTGTGCAGATTACCTGCGTGGCCGGGCTTTTACCAGAAAAGACAGGACACCAGCGGGACCTGAGCCCGTTTTTGCAATGCAATATAGAACATTTCGCCATAACTTAGTTGTGCTTTTCACGGTTGGGTTGTGGCGAGATAGCTGATAAAGCACTGTATTTTATATGTTTGTTTGGAATTTGTTCATAATGTGGAACCAAAGAAGGCCAGATGGCTATTACTCTCAGCCATATATTACATTTGGTTATAAAAACTAATTATTTACTATTTTTTAAGGAATATAAGGGCAGCTATATTTGCTTCCAGTTAAGAGATTGGGGGTGTGTATGGATGTGGTAACGCTGCAGGGTCAGGGACCCATAGGCAAAGTGTGGTTGGTTGGGGCCGGTCCCGGTGACGTGGAACTGTTAACCCTTAAGGCCGCCCGCGTGCTTGCCAGCGCAGATGCTGTGTTATACGACGCTCTGGTGAGTGATGACATTCTTGCGCTTATTCCCAAACATGCCGAAAAAATTGCCGTGGGCAAGCGGGCTGGTGCCCACAGTGCCCGTCAGGAAGAAATCAACCAACTGCTGGTGACCAAGGCCTATACCCGTAAAAACGTGGTGCGTTTAAAAGGCGGCGACCCCTTTATCTTCGGCCGTGGCGGCGAAGAGCTGCAAACTCTGGTGGAAGCCGGAGTACAGTTTGAAGTGGTGCCCGGTATCACTGCTGCCAGCGGTACTTCTGCCTATGCGGGCATCCCGCTCACTCACAGGGATTTTGCCCAGGGCGTGACCTTTATTACCGGCCATTGCCAGCTCGAAAGCCGCCCCATGGACTGGCAGGGCTACGCTAATCCGGCCAACACCCTGGTGGTGTACATGGGCATTCTCAACGCCGGGCTCATCCAGCGTGAGCTGATTAAATATGGCCGCAGTGAAGATACGCCGGTGGCCATTGTTTCCCGCGCCACTACGGCTCATCAGCAGCGCATTATTGGCACCCTGGGCGAGCTTGAATCCCTTGCCAAGGATGAACGGGTGGTGATGCCGGCACTGATGATTGTGGGTGAAGTGGTGAGTCTGGCAGGCAGCCTTAACTGGTTTGAGCCGGCCGCCGTGGCCAGCCCCTTTGCGCAACAGATTACGAATTGAAGCTGCTTTGGCAGCCAACCCCTTAAATACCCGGAGAAACAAGATGTCAGGGCCTGTATTAAGTCACCTTGAGCAACTGGAAGCGGAAAGCATCCAGATCTTCCGTGAAGTCGCGGCGGAATTCGACAACCCCGTGATGCTGTACTCCATCGGCAAGGATTCGTCAGTGCTGTTGCATCTGGCGCGTAAGGCCTTCTATCCAGGAAAAATTCCGTTCCCGCTGCTGCACGTGGATACCGACTGGAAATTCCGCGAAATGATCAAATTCCGCGACGAGGCAGCAGTGAAATACGGTTTTGATCTGCTGGTACACAAGAACCCTGAAGGCCTTGCTATGGGCATGAATCCCTTCACCTTTGGTTCGTCCAAGCACACTGATGTGATGAAAACCGAGGGCCTGAAGCAGGCACTGAATAAGTACGGTTTCGACGCAGCCTTCGGCGGCGCACGTCGCGATGAAGAAAAGTCCCGCGCCAAGGAGCGTGTGTATTCCTTCCGCGACAGCAAGCACCGCTGGGATCCGAAAAACCAGCGCCCCGAGCTGTGGCACACCTACAACGGCCAGGTGAACAAGGGCGAGAGCATCCGCGTGTTCCCGCTGTCCAACTGGACCGAACTGGATATCTGGCAATACATCTATCAGGAAAACATCGACATAGTGCCGCTGTACTTTGCCGATTACCGCCCTGTGGTAGAGCGTAACGGCACCCTGATCATGGTGGATGATGAGCGCATGCCTTTGAACGAAGGTGAAGTGCCCGAGCAAAAGCTGGTGCGTTTTCGCACCCTCGGCTGCTACCCGCTCACCGGCGCTATTGAATCCAGCGCCACCAGTCTCACCGGCATTATTGAAGAGATGCTGCTGTCCCGCTCCAGCGAGCGTCAGGGCAGGGTGATTGACCACGATTCATCGGGTTCCATGGAAAAGAAAAAGCGCGAGGGGTATTTCTGATGTCTATTGCACAGCAAGTTAAAGATCTGGGTATCGAGCAATACCTTGAAAGACAACAGCATAAGTCGCTGCTCAAGTTCCTTACCTGTGGCTCTGTGGACGATGGTAAATCGACCCTGATTGGTCGTCTGCTGCACGACAGCGCCCAGATTTATGAAGATCAGCTGGCTGCCCTGTCGAAAGACTCCAAGGTGCACGGCACCACAGGTGAAGCCATAGATCTGGCGCTCTTGGTAGACGGCCTGCAGGCCGAGCGCGAGCAGGGCATCACCATCGATGTGGCCTACCGTTATTTCTCCACCGAGAAGCGTAAGTTCATTATCGCCGACACCCCGGGCCACGAGCAGTACACCCGCAACATGGCCACAGGTGCCTCCAACTGTGACCTCGCCATCATTCTGGTGGATGCCCGCTATGGCGTGCAAACCCAGACCCGCCGTCACAGCTTTATCTGCTCGCTGCTTGGCATCAAGCAGTTCGTGGTGGCGGTGAACAAGATGGATCTGCTGGGTTTCGATGAGGCGCGTTTTGAAGAGATCAAACGTGAGTACCTCGCCTTTGCCGAGCAGCTTAAGGTGCCCGACATCAAGTTTGTGCCCCTGTCGGCCCTTAAGGGTGACAACGTGGTCAGTCGCTCCGAGCAAAGCCCCTGGTACAGCGGCGAAACCTTGCTGTCGATTCTCGAAAACGCTCCGGTTACCGGCGCCAACCGCGAGTTTGAGGCTCGCCTTCCGGTGCAATACGTAAGCCGTCCGAACCTGGATTTCCGTGGCTTTGCCGGCACCATTGCCAGCGGCAGCTTCAGGGTTGGCGATGCGGTAAAGGCGCTGCCTTCAGGCAAGGCTTCAACCGTGAAAAGCATAGTCACCTTCGATGGTGAACTGGATGAGGCCTATGCAGGTCAGGCAGTAACCCTGACGCTGCAGGATGAAATCGATATCAGCCGTGGCGATGTGATAGTGCCTGCAAACAGCGACGTAACAGTCTCCAACCGTTTGCTTGCCAAGGTGGTGTGGATGCACGAGCAGCCACTGACGCCGGGTAAGCAGTACAACATAAAGCTTGCCACCAAGAAGGTGCCCGGCACTGTGCGCCACATCATTCACAGCATAGATGTGAATACGCTGGCCGAAGACAAGGCCACCGAGCTGCCGCTCAATGGCATTGCGCTGGTAGAGCTGGAGCTGGATGAAGCCGTGGTGTTTGACCCTTATCAGGACAACCGCGACACAGGTGGTTTTATCTTTATCGACCGCCTCAGCAATATCACTGTGGGTGCAGGTTTGGTGGAGAGTGCGCTGGAAGCAGAGCTCAAAGCCACTGATTTCAGTGAGTTTGAACTTGAGCTTAATGCGCTTATTCGCAAGCACTTTCCACACTGGCAAGCGCTGGATATCAGTAAGAAGTAACTGCTGAGCCAAAAAATATACCCGCGGGCCCTCGGGCCCGTTTTCCGGAAATAAGGACAAGGCTATGACGCTGGAGCAATATTGGATAATAGGCATGGTACTGACACTGGTCGGTACCCTTGTCTGTACCCGCCTGCCAGCGTCCTGGGTGTTTGCGGCGGTTGCACTCTTGTCTTATGTGTCCAACTCGCTGAGTTTGAATGAGCTATCGGCATCTTTCACCGATTCCTCGCTGCTGACACTGGTGCTGTTGCTGCTGGCCTCGGTGGCGCTGGAAAAGACCCGCCTTATCAGTTGGGTTGGAGTGCAGCTGAGCCGGGGCGGCCTGCGCACCGTGCTCACCAAACTGTGGTTTTCCACCTCGGTGCTGTCCTCCTTCACCGCCAATACGGCTGTGGTGGCAAGCCTGATTGGTGCCATCAAGCGCAACCAGCGTTATGCCCCCTCCAAGCTGATGTTACCCATGGCCTTTGCCGCCACCTTCGGCGGCACCTTAACCCTGATTGGCACCTCCACTAATCTGGTGGTCAATAGCTTTTTGGATCGCGCCGGGCTGCCGCTTTTGCAGTTTTTTACCACCACAGGGGTGGCGTTGGGAGTTGTGATTTCAGGGATGCTGGTGTTGTGGCTGATTGCCGACAAACTGCCGATTACCGAAAAGGCTGAGGACGAGCAGGATCTGCCCTACTTCCTCGAAGCGCGCATTGCCGCAGGCTCGATTCTGATTGGCAAAACCGTGAGCGACGCGGGTCTGCGTCATCTGCGTAAGCTGTACCTGGCTGAAATCCAGCGTGTTATGGATGGTGAAAAGACCACTATTATTCCGGTCACCCCCGAAGAAGTACTTAAGCAAGGGGATGTGCTGCTGTTTGCCGGTGACATGGAATCGGTTGCCGTGTTGCAGGAAATCGCCGGCTTAACCCTCTATGGTCATCACACCATGAATGGTCAGAGTCTGGCCGAAGCCATTATCAGTCACTCATCCAGTCTCAACGGCGTGAGCCTGAAAGACGCCCGGTTCCGTGAGCGTTTCGATGCCGTGGTGGTGGCAGTGCGCCGTGGCCACGAGCGTCTGCGTGGCGGCCTGGGTACCATAGAACTGCAGGCCGGTGACGCGCTGCTGCTGGTACCCGGTAAGCAGTTTGGCGACCCGTCTCAGCGGCTCGATAAAGAGTTTTTGCTGGTTAACGGCGTGGACTCGGCCACCCGCTTGTCCCCAGGCCGCAGCGCCTGGGTATTGGCAAGCTTTGCTGCGGTAATAGGTCTTGCCATGTTCAATCTGCTGCCACTGCTTAAAGGGCTGACCCTGTTTGTGGCAGGCTTGCTGCTGACACAGGTGGTCACCCTGTCTGAGCTTAAGCGTCGTTTCCCTATCGATATAGTATTAATTGTGGGCGGAGCACTGGCGCTGTCGCAGGCCATGGGGAACAGCGGCATTTCCAAACTGTTGGCCGACGAGCTGACTGCAGGCTTCAGTGGCGTGCATTACTTCTTTGTACTGGCCGGGATTTACCTGCTGACCCTCTTCTTAACCGAGCTGATGTCTAACAATGCCGCCGCCGCGCTCGTGTGCCCTATTGCCATCAGTTTGTCACAGGGGCTTGGCATCGACCCCATGCCCTTTATCATGGCGGTGCTTTTTGGTGCCAGCGCCAGCTTTATCAGCCCCTGGGGTTATCAGACCAACCTCTTGGTATTTACCGTGGGCAACTATCGACTGAAACAATATGTGGGGGTGGGGATCCCGATGGCCATTGCCTACACAGGTGCCGTGCTGGCGCTTATCCCCCTGCTGTTCCCGTTTAAGAGCCTGTAACGGCCAAGGAAAGACTATGAGCAATATCGTCTGGCATCAACACGCCATCACTCACAGCGAGCGCGCCGAACAAAAGGGCCATCGCGGTGCCATCCTCTGGTTTACCGGCCTTTCGGGCGCAGGGAAAAGCACCCTGGCAGGCGCTCTGGAAGCCGAGCTGTATCGCCGCGGCCTGCACTCTTATCTTTTGGATGGCGACAATGTGCGCCACGGTCTGTGTAAAGACCTGGGCTTCAGCCTCGAAGACAGACGGGAGAACATCCGCCGCGTGGGCGAGGTGGCCAAGCTGATGCTGGACGCCGGGCTTTTAGTCCTTTCCGCCTTTGTTTCGCCCCAGCGCGCTGAGCGCGACCTGGTGCGTTCATTGGTGGGCGAGGGCGAGTTTATTGAGGTGCACGTAGCTACGCCGCTCAATGTGTGTGAATCCCGCGATCCCAAGGGCCTTTACCGGAAGGCCAGGGCGGGTGAGATTAAAGATTTTACCGGTATTTCCTCGCCTTATGAGGCGCCTGTGAGTGCAGAATTGGTGATTGATACCAGTGAGGGCGACCTGAATTCGCAGGTGGCGAAGCTGGTGGATTATTTGATTAGTGGTGGGTACATTCAGGCGTAATTTGGGCGTAAATTAGATTCCGCATTGGGTGTCTGCAGGTTAATTCCCCGTGATTGGCTGACATCGCAAACTTGATTTAAACCATTGCAGGTTTGCCGTTTTTAAAGCGACTAAAGTCGTGGGGCTTCGCCCCACACCCGACCAAGAGGGGATCTACAGCAATCCCCTCTTGGATCTCCCGTGCCGCCCCAGACGGTGCCGAAAGCCCTTCGGGTTTATGGGACTGGTCTTGCTGCTGGCTCGGACTCACATCCCTGTTCGACCGAACCAGCCTCGACGAAGCATATCCTTATGCTTCACTCCCAGCTCGGCTATCCTGCCTCGCGCTCGTAAGCTCATCGCTTCGCGATACTCGCCCTGTCTCGGCTACGCGCCCACTCCCAACACCCTCTGCGGCACCGATGGGGACTTGCCCGGTGCTCGCTGCGAGCAAAGTGTTGTGCCTGTCTTATCTTTTTCCTACAGACGACGGCAAAAAGCTGTGTTAGCTTTCTCAACATGCAATATGTAGAGCCAAGTTCGCAAGATAGCTCTATCGTGTATGATCGCATTATTAAAATGTTAGGCTTTTAAGGCAATTTTCTTAGCTTGAGATGCAAAATGAAGAAAGTATTTATCGATACAGAATTATCAGCTAGGTATGGGCCTTGTTATGCAATTAATGCTGCAATCATAAATAAAGATTGGCTCTCGCACATAATTTACTTTGATGTTGTGATTATTTTAATGGCAGAGATGAATACTCTTCCAACAAGTTTGGTTAAAATAGAAGAGTACCCAATAAGTGAAATAATAGATCTAAAAGTTACGGAACTCTCGGTAGCAGATCCTCTAGAGACTAAATTACGTTCTATATTATACTGTATTGAAAATGATATACTCTTTTCTGCTAAAGAGTCCGATAGTAATTCTGGAAGAGAGTTGCTTATTAACAAAGCTGGAGAGTATATTTATGAATCTATAAACTTTCTTAAAAAATCGTTTCTAACCATTGATGTTATAAAGTTTGTTTTGTTTGAACATGTGAATGTCGAAGGTGATTTGTCGGAATTTTTAGTTAAAATTATTACCGATTACAAAAGTTCAGAACATATTTCAAATTTAAGAAATGGTATTGATAAGATAGTTATGAGTAATGACGGAAACTATTACTTAACAGCAGAGATTAAAAATAATATTCAGCTAAAGCTGTCTGAAGGCTTATTCAAGATATTAGATTTGTTAGATTTTGACGAAATAACAAGTTTCAAAATGAAATCTTTACTTTCTGATGGAGCATCTATAGTCGGTGGATTTCTTTCCCCCTTTCTTCCATTAAGCACGATTCAAGAGATATATACTTATTTTAAAATTAATAATAAGGCTTCCAGTGATTCTGATATATTATTTGTATTGTCTGTAATGTATCTTAAAAAAGCTATGCATGAGAAAAGTAACAATGCTACTAAGAAACAATGTCAGTTATGTAAATTAACTTCCGTAGAAATTGATAATATTGGTGATAGTGATGTCCATGATTTTATTTTTAAATCAACGGCAAACCTATGTTATAAGCATCTTCGTCTTTACTTAGACTTAAGAAAATTTCATGGATTAATGGGTAAGGCTCTACTTAGACATTTAATTGCATCAAAATAAAGGAATGACAAGGATAGTCAAAGAATGGCACTCACAGTTCAAATGAGCCTTTGTGATTGCGGTTGCTGCGTTTGAGTTCATCGGTTTACGTTGTCTGCCCATTAAGCTGGCGTCAGGCTCACTTTTAAGGTTGATATATGGATTCAAAATTTGTAAGTAAGTTAGTGTCTGAGTTTTTTGAAATTGATGGAATAAAAGAAAAGATACTCGCAATAGAAGAGTTGTGTGAATCATCTGGAAAGAAAGCTCACGATTACGAAAAATGGCTGCAGATTGAATTCGCCATATTCCTACACAAACGTGACAATAATGACATTCACGATTGGGGTAGAGAGAAGAAATATAGTTTAGATGGTCGTAGAAAAATAAGAATAAAGCAAAAGGAATCAACAACGGTAGATTTTTGGTTTAAAAGAAAAAATCAAAAAAAATCTGGTGAAATATTAGTTGAATTTAAAAGGGCTAGAAGTATAAATGGTTGCGTAAAAAAGATGATCAAGGATGGAGCTTTATTGCGGAAAATAAAAAAATCGCAATCTGAAGTTAGAAGCTTCTGGATGATAGGTTTTCACCCTTCTGAAAATGAAAGTCATAACGTATTTGAGAAGGCTTTTAATCAGGAAGCTAAGTTAAATGAGTGGGTGAGATATAAAGACATTAAAACAGAGACTATTGGTGGAACCAATCTAAGTTATTCAATATTTACATTAGATGAAGCCTAACCAGCCAAAGCACTCGGACAGTGGACGTGGACTTCTTCAGTTTTAGTGGACACCGAAACACCTTTGCTGATGGTTGCACCAATCCCGCTCGAAGCGGCCGTGGGGCATTGGCGATCGTTGCGTGGCCGAGGCAAGGATGCCGAGGCCGCGTCAGTCGAATTAGTAAAGAGTGGGGAAGTAAAGAGTGGGGACACCCACAACACTTTTGAGAGTCGCTGCGGGGAGGTTGGGCTGAGGTATTGGGTTGGTCTGTGCCGTGCTGCCGTGGCTGGGGTGGTACACGATTAAAAGGAGTGAAGAGTGAGGACACCCACAACACTTTTGTTGGTGAGGATTAATCAGGATAGGCAAAAGGCATGACATTGCGTCTATGTGCCTGTCCTGACGTTAAGTTGTTCGTAATCTAGCGGCGGCGGATGAAGGACTCGATGTAGGCCAGAGTGCGGGCATTTAGTATGGGGTCGGCAGAAGGGGTTATGCCCTTTTGGCAGCAGTAAGGGATAAAAAAGAGTTATGCCTGTCCTATTTTTCGTACTCGCACCTGCGACCACTGCACTGCCTAATTATGCTGGTTCGTTAATCATGAGCCCTTCACCATGCCTGCTGAACCATGTCGCAGGTCACCGGCCAAGGCTAAAAGTGCCAGCTATACCTCAGACTCAGCTCTCGCCCACGGGTTGGCAGTTCATTAACGGCCTGTCCATCGATACTGCCAATCTGTTGGATCATCGGCACCTGATAGTTTTTATCTAGCAGGTTAGCTATCTTCAACTGCCAGCGGTGGCTGTTTGACGGCTGGTAAGTTATCAAGGCGTGCAGCAATGACAAGGATTCCGGGTTTGAGGTGATGTCAATTTGGCTGCGATAGAACCACTGTAATTGGGGTTGCCAATCACTATTTATCTGCCAGTCGAGTATGGTCATCAAATAGGTATCCGGGCTTAACTCCTCTGACGGGGTTAAGCTGGCTTGTGCTTTAACATCAGATTTGTTTTCAAACAGATGTGTGCCATGTCCCCGTAACCTGATCGACTCCGACAGCTTCCAGCGCCATTCCAGTTCAATGCCGGTCGCTGAGCTTTCGGCAATGTTGGCCAGACTGACGGTGTCACCGGAATCAAAGCCTATCAAGTCAGAGATATCGTTATAAAACAACGTGGAAGACATAGAAAATGTGTTGCCGGTATAGTTGTACACCAACTCATAGGACTTGATGACAGAAGGCCGAAGGGTCTGGTTACCCTGGGTCAGGCCGCTTTCTTCATCGTATAAATCGCCGAGGGAAGGCACACGATAAGCCTCGCCGTAGATGGCTTTAAACACATGCTGCGCTGAGGCTTGATACACCAGGGTCAGGCGTGGGTTCAATTTACTGTCGATATCGTTGTAATCATCCCAGCGTAAGCCCATGGTGAGGGTGATATTATCTGTCAACGGGGTCTCAGTTTGTACATAAGCACTGCTGATATAACGGGTTTTATCAAGCACAATTCGTTGTGAATTGTCACTGAAAACCGTGACCTCTCCAAGCCACTCCAGATCACCGAACAGGTTGTAATTACTTTTGATATACCCATCCGGCAGTTGACTCTCGATCCACTCGAGCCCATACGACAGTAACCAGCTTTCATTGAGTCTGTAAGCCCCATCGAGTGCCAGTTGTATTGACTGGTAACTGAAATGCTCTCCGAATAAAAAATCCGCCTCGACGAAGTCTTCATTGTCCTTTGGGGCCAACATTGCCAAGGACTGGCGTTTGCCCTTTTGTAATTGCGCCGAGAGGGTTAAGTGCTCTTCATCCTGTTGCCACCATTGATAGCTGGCTTGATGGATCCAGTTTTCAAGTTGAGCTTGGTTATGTTCATCGCTGACACGACGAAACAGATAATAATCTTCAAATGCATAGCGTTGGAGAAAACTATGCCAGGTGAAGTCGGCGTATTGCAGGCTAAATTCGAGTTGCTGGCTATCTCGGGGATCCTGAGTCGTGGTTTGTAACCCCAACCTGTCAAAAATATCATCATACTTCTGACCATCATCTTGATATAAGGCACCGGCCAGACCCAACTTCCATTCGCCAATTTGGGTATTCACCGAAAAATCCGTGGCCATCATGCCATGGCTGCCCGCAGAAAGGCTGAGGTAATCTTCTGTGCCGGTAATAATGTTGACCACACCGTTAAAGGCATTGGCACCATAAAGTGCCGAGCCGGTTCCCCGAATGATTTCGACCCGCTTTACATTTTTCAAATTGAAATTACGGATCAGGTAGTTAATGCCGCCTGTGTAATCTTCATTGATGCGTCTGCCATTCAGTAAAAACAGCACAGTATTGGCATATTT
>NZ_JBFKLW010000016.1:0-72172 GCF_041630135.1 Shewanella sp. | reverse complement strand
CTAATCTAGATAAACTTCCCACTAAATAGCTGTTCCAAATACAATAACAAAGACACCCATGATTATTGGTAGCTTCCCCGAGGCTTGACTAGGCTTTAAACAAGCCATTGTCAGGATGCGGGGGGGGGGTGATGCCACGGCCAAGGTATACGCAGGAGAGTCTGGAAGACACGCCTTTCTATCACTGCATTAGTCGCTTCGTGCGGCGGGCATTTTTGTGCGGTGTGGACGATTACAGCGGCAAAAGCTATGAACATCGGCGGGATTGGGTCGAGTCCCGTTTGCTGGAGCTTGGTGCTGTGTTTGCGATTGACCTGTGCGCCTATGCGGTAATGTCCAACCATTTGCATCTGGTGCTTCGGGTCGATGCTGTCACGGCAAATCGCTGGTCTTTAGAAGAAGTGCTGACCCGTTGGCAGCAACTGTTTGGCGGTACCTTACTGGCTAAGCGGTTTCTGGCCGGTGAACCGTTATCCGAGATTGAGCGGCTGAGTCTGCTGGAAACGGCGGAAGTGTACCGCGAGCGATTGATGGACATCAGTTGGTTTATGCGGTCATTGAACGAGCCCATAGCCCGACAAGCCAATCGCGAAGATGGCTGTAAAGGCCGCTTTTGGGAAGGGCGGTTTAAGTCTCAGGCGTTACTGGATGAAACAGCGGTGCTGGCGTGCATGGCTTACGTGGATTTGAATCCCATCAGAGCAGGCATTGCACCAACTCCGGAGCAATCCGACTTCACAAGCGTGCAGCGGCGTATCAAGGCGGCAATTCAGGGTGAGCAAGCACCAGAGCTGATGCCCTTTGTCGGCAATGAGCGGCGTAATATGCCGGAAGGCTTGCACTTCAGTGCCCAGGACTACCTGCAATTGGTTGAAGACACCGGCAGACTTTTGCGCGATGACAAGCGTGGCAGTATCAGCGCATCCACCCAAGCGATGCTGAGCCGCCTTAACATTTGCCCTGACAATTGGCTAAAGCTGACCAAAGATTTCACCCGTCTGTTTAAAGGGCCGGTGGGCACATTGGAAGAGCTTAGTCTGTACTGTGAACACTTGAGCCGCCGCCGACGACAAGGCGCAGCCAACTGCCAGAGATTGCTTTGCTGAATACGCCCTTTCCCAGCACACATTAAATACTATCAGAGACATTCTGAGGTTTGGCATGGCTGAAATCAGTCAAAGATAGTCATCAAGCTGACAGCGTCCTACCAAACCGGCCATTTCGCACTCCCAAAAGCGCGCCAATGACGCCCCTGACCCATTGAGTGAGGTCTTGATTAAATTTTCGCGCCACGCGATATAATTTTGGGTGTCTTCATTATCTTGTTATGCCCTCAAGCGGAAAACACACATACTACAAAAGCCCAACAAATCAACGGACCCGACCGCTGACACGGAGTGAACGAAGCCATAGCACTTCGCTCGCAGATAGCACTGCTGTTCAGTCCGGCTTGAGGGAATAACAAAGACACCCATAATTGTTGGTAGCTTCCCCGAGGCTTGACTAGGCTTTAAACAAGCCATTGTCAGGAAGCGGGGAGGTGGGTGATGCCGCGGCCAAGGTATACGCAGGCGCAAAAAGAGAGGGCAGGCACAACTTTAAATCAGTGCTGGTAGATGACACTTTTTCTCCCTCGAAGTGGCCGCAGAGGATGGGTTCAAATGCCGTGGGCGAGGCATGGATGCCGAGACAACGCCAGTCGAATCAGGGATGAGCGTCTGGCGTGATAGGCAATTTGAATCCAATACTCAAGGGGCTGTCCGCTTCGTCGGGAGTCGCAGGGGGATTGGACAAGGGGGCCTGTCGAAACGGCCCCCTTTCCTCGGGTGTGGGTTGAAGACCCACGACCTTCTGTCGCTTGTAAAGCGACTTTCATCTCTCGTTGATCGAAGAGCAACAAAATCGCTTCAGTCTTTCGAAAACGACATCCAAACCTCATAGCCGCCAACTCTTGCTGCCTTAAGCACGCAACTCTCACCCCATGCAGCGGGCTGCAAACAAAACTTTCAGTCGTTACGTCAAACGACAAAGAACTCACTGGGGGAAAGACACCTCAAACCGCGCGCCGCCGAGCTGGCTCTTTTGCATGGATGCAATTGCCTGTCGAAACGGCCCCCGCGTGGCGTGCAGAGCACTTCGGCTTCCGCTAAGCGACAGAAATTTTTCTGTCGCTTGCCTTTCAGGCTCGCTTTCGCCCTTTCCTCGGGTGTGGGTTGGCGAGTGTCGCACAGCGACAGGCTCACGAGCGAGAGCCAGGGATGGTGAACTGGCCGTTATGCATGGATGCATTTGCCCCACGACCTTTCGTCGCTTTTAATCTACTTTCGTCGTTTAAACCGACCTTTAGATAAGGTCTTTTAAGCTGATTCTTGGATCGTAGTCGCTTATCAGTTGCTGTAAAACCTCAACAGCCGTTATCAGGTGTTCGCCATCTGGCGTGTGTACTGCGAGGCCGCCGTTGTGAATGGCATCTATCAACAGCTTGATCCTTTTGACGCCATAAGCATGGCCGGTGGCGATTTGTAGCGCAGCTATGATCTCCACTATATCATCCCACTCAATGCGAGTCGCTTTATCATCGAACATAGTAATTCGCCTTAGAGCTGCTGTCTTCTTACCCCAACTACCCTGTAGTCCTTTATGTCGACTATCCAGTTTGCATAATCATCAAAGTCATTCAGCGCAGAGCTCATGTGATAGATGAGTTGAAAGTCACTCAGGTCACTATCGCTATCCATCCCAATAGTGACACCCTGGAAGTCAAATGCAGCGTCGCTGTAACCCGCGCCCCAAAACGCTGTGGACAGTATTGCCAACTGTGCTAATCCGTCGGATTTGAGGGTGTCAAAAGCGTCTGTTTCGAGAAAGCTTAGAATCCTGACCAACAGCTCATCGTCATATTCTTCCTGATAGATTTCAACGCTGAAATCCTGCCCATCAGCCGCAGATATTTCGCAAATCCAGACGTCATCGAAGTATCTAAAAATATGGTGGTTTTCAGTCGTCACACACTCTTTTGCTCTTTCGATAGTCATTGCATAAATCCATTTGGTTCAGTTAGAAGATGTCACAGAGATAGCACAGTGGCGCAGGATTACTTCATTAACACTTCACCCGCAGATGGCACCTTACTTTCATTCCCCCTTCGGTGCAGCTAAGGGTGTTGGAATTGGGCGCGTAGCCGAGACAAGGACGTCGAGGCTGGTTCGGTCGAACAGGGATGTGAGTCCGAACCAGTAGCAAGACCAACTCCATAAACCCGAAGGGCTTTCGGCACCGTTTGGGGCGTCCTTTGGGTTGCAAGGGGCTTTGGACGAGCAAAGCACCTTGCCCCGGTGAAGCCTGGAAGGCTTCGATTTGTGTCGCTTGCAAAGCGACTTTCATCTCTCGTTGCTCGAAGAGCAACAAACTCACTTTCGTCGTTTGAAAAACGACTTCAAAAAACTTCCCGTCGCTAAGTCTAGCGACCTCCTGCATACGATCCTCACGTCATTGAGGAAATGACACCTCAAACCTCGCGCCGCCGAGCAAATCACTGCGTCCAAGCAGCAAGCGCCCCTGATAGGCATCGGTGAGATCCTGCACTATGGCAAGGCCAATCCCATGGCCCTTATCGTAGGTATCGGCGCGAATACCGCGCTCAAAAATCTTATCCCGCATCGACTCATCCACCCCGGGGCCGTCATCCTCGACAATAAGCCGCAGCCTGCCATCCTGCTTGGCGGCGGTTAAACACACCCGCGAGCGGGCGGCCTTGCAGGCGTTATCCAAAAGATTCCCCAGAAGCTCAGTCAAATCCCCTTTATCGCCTTTAAACACCAGTTCGGCCGTGAGCTTAAGCTCGAAGTCGATGCCCTTATCGCCGTGGATTTTGCTTAAGGTGCGCGTTAACCGCTCTGCCTGGGGCAGGATTTCCACCCCCTGGTGCCAGGAGGCGGCGCCGGCGCTCTGGGCCCGTTTTAGCTGATGGCTGATGCTGTGGCTGATGTTGTCCACCTGCTCCATCACGGCATCGTCCAGCCCCGGGTGGCTTTGCAGCACCGCCAGTGGGGTTTTTAAGCTGTGGGCCAGGTCCGACAGGGCATTGCGGTAGCGTTTACGCTGGTTTTGCTCTGTGGTGAGCAGCGAGTTGAGCTGATGCACCAGCGGCCCAAGCTCCGCGGGGTAATTTGTGTCTATGCGCTCCTTGTCGCCGTGCTCCACGGCTTTGAGTTCGGCCTCGAACCGTGACAGCGGCTTCAGGGTCCAGCGCAGCCACAGGCTCAGCACCACGGCGAGCAGTGCCAATGCCAGCAGCAGATAACGCCACAGGCTGGACTCGAATTCGGTAAGGGCTTCGCGGTAACGCTGCTGGGATTTAAGAATGTGAATACTCAGGGGCACGTCTGCGCCCTTGCTTTCGTAGACGGCGGTAAAGCTCATCACGAACAGCGGCTCGTCGTTAAGCCGGGTTTCGCCAAATACCTTGGCATCGGCGCCGGGGGCGGGGCTTGGCAGTGCCGTGATGGCACCATGGCCAATGAGGGAGCCTGAGCGCCACAGCACTTCGCCTGCGCCTGATCGCACCTCGGCGTAGAGGCCTGAGCCATCGACATTGAACTGGGGTTCACTCAGGAACGGTGGCATTTCCAGCTTGCCGTCTATCACATCGGTTTGTGCCAGCACCGAGTAAATCAGGGCGCCGAGCTCGTCACGGCTGCCTGCCAGCGCCTGCCGTTCAAACGCCTGAAACAGGGCAATGCCAAGGGCGGGCAGCAGCAATGCCACCAGCATGGCGGCACTGACAAACAGGCGTGTTTTCAGGGATAGGCGATCGATGAAGGCTGTTGCCTGCTTTTGGGCGGGTACGGCTGCAGGCACTGGTTTGGGCGTAGCGATTGAGTCAGACATCAGGTCAGCAGATTCAGACGGTAGCCCTGGCCGCGCAGGGTTTCAATCAGACCGAGCTGGTTGTCCGGGTCGAGCTTTTTACGCAGCCGGCGGATAAAGACTTCAATCACATTGGAGTCGAGGTCAAAGTCCTGATCGTAAATATGTTCGGTAAGCACGGTTTTGGACTGCACCTCGCCCCGGTGCATCATCAAAAATTGCAACAGCCGGAACTCGGAGGCCGACAGGCTGACCCGTGCGCCGTTAAGCAGCACTTCGCCGCTGGCGGTATTGAGGGTGACAGGGCCGTTTTCGATGATGGGGCTTGCCTTACCTGCGCTGCGGCGAATAAGCGCCTTTAAGCGCGAGGCCAGTTCCCGAGGGTGAAACGGCTTGGTGAGGTAGTCGTCGGCACCGGCATCCAGGCCTTCGACCTTGTCTTCCCAGCTGTCGCGGGCGGTGAGGATAAGAATAGGGAACTCGCGACCCTCGGCGCGCAGTTTGGTGACCAGACTGATGCCATCAAGCTTGGGCAGGCCCACGTCAATAATGGCGGCGTCGTAGTCGTATTCCAGCCCCTGAAACAGCCCCAGCTCGCCGTCGGCGGCCACATCCACGCTGTAGAGGTTTTCTCTGAGGTGATCCCCCAGATTGGCGGCCAGGGCCGCATCGTCTTCAACCAGTAACAGGCGCATTATCAGTCTCTCCCAACCCGTCCGGTACGGGCATCCACAGATACATAAAATACCTTGCCATCATCGCTGACCATTTTTATCCGGTAGCCAGGGTTGCCACCCACCTGGCTGCGGCTGACCTTGAGCACCCGTCCGGGATAGCGGCTGGCGGCCATACCGGCGGCCTGATCGCCACTGGTGACCCTGAGTGCCTGCTGCTGACCCTGATTGTTCATTTGGGCCAATGCCGCGGTGGGCTGAGCCAGCTGCAAACTGGCGCCGAGCAAGATTGTCAGCAAAAACCGGTATTTCATGTCTTTAATCTCTGCGTATTTATGGTGCCAGTGTAAAAGATCCCCCGCGTGAAAGGAAAGCGCAGGTGGCGTTAAGTTCCTTTTGTATTGTGCTCCCATGCCATAGCAATAGCTGGCAAAGCCTGAACATCCGCTGAAAACAGGTTTTTTTCATGTTCAGGAAGCGTTCATCGCGAAGAGGATTTAATGGCCTCAACCAGTCAGAATGAGGACGCGACTATGAAGACTTCAATCCAGGGTACTTTTGCTTCTTTTGGCATTAAAACTGTGTTGGCGGCCATGCTGCTGGCAGGTGGTGCAGCCAGCGCCAACGAAACCACTGGTGAGCCCATAGGCGTACCTATGGTGCAATCAGTTGGCAGCCAGTTGGCGCAGAAGCCGGACGACAGCCGCTATGTGGATGAAGAGGCCGCAAACGCGCTTAAAACAAGGGTTAACCAAATTAAGGCGGTGGCCGCCGAGCCCAAAACCCGCGAGCAGGTGGCAACGCAAAAGCAAAGCAGTGCCAAGATGCAGCTTAGTCGTCAGCAAAGTTATGGGGTTTACCACGAGTTCAGCTTTTACGGCGCTTTTTCACGGCTGTTTGAAGACCGGGACTATGACGGCTTTCACCGCAGCTTCGCAGTGACTTTCGATGCGGATGTGTATTCCAGCTATGGTGATGAATCCGTGCCTGTGTATGCCGAGTTGTACTTAAGCCGCAATGGCGGTGACTGGGTGCGTTACTTTACCACCGAAACCTTTTATATCCGTGGTGCCAATGAGTTGGATGATTATGAAGTGGTGACAACACTGGCTCAGGGGTATGGCACCGATCACTATGATGTGCTGATTGATCTCTATGAAGTGGGTTATGGCGACATAGTGGCCACCATCAGTTCGGACGACACCGATGGCCTGTACGCGCTGCCGCTGGAGAGCGCCAATTATGACCGCGAACAGGAAGTGGTAGTCGAAGTGGAGAGCGGTGGCAGTATGGGGGCAGGCGCGCTGGTGCTGCTGGCGCTTGGAGGCTGGCTACGCCGTAAACGGTAAACCCCAGAGCCCAGACTCTAGAATCTAGAATCTAGAATCTAGAGTCTGGGACCCATTCCCCATTCCCCATTCCCCATTCACCATTCCCCATTCACCACTCCCTGCTCCCCATTCACGCCTCAAGCCCGTCAAGCCAGGCGAGCAGTTCGGCCTGATGTTCGCCAAGTTGTGGTGGTGGCAGCGGCGAGTTCAATGGTTCTCCATCCATTCTCACCGGGCAGCCCACAAAGGGCAGCCTTTCGCCGTTAAAGTCGCGCTCGATTTGCATTTTCCTGTGTATGGCCTGGGGTTCACTCAAGGCCTCAGCTACGGTATTGATGGGACCTGCGGGCACTCCGGCGTCTGCCAGTTCAGTTAACCATTGTGCCTTGGTTTTGCCTTGCATGGCCCGTTGAATGATGGGCAGCAACAGTTCCCGGTGCATGACCCGTCCGGCGTTTGTGGCAAAGCGGCTATCCTGCGGCAGTTCATTCAGCCCTGCCAGCTCACAGAAGCGGGCAAACTGGCCGTCATTGCCCACGGCTAAAATCAGATGGCCGTCGGCACAGGCAAAGGCCTGGTAGGGCACTATATTGGGGTGGGCATTGCCAAGCCGGGGGGGATTTTGGCCACCGGCGAGAAAGTTTTGCGCCTGATTGGCCAGCATGGCGAGCTGCACATCGAACAGCGCCATATCGATATGGCAGCCAATGCCTGTGGTCTGGCGCGCCACTATAGCGGCAAGAATGGCATTGGCTGCGTAAAGTCCGGTAAAAATGTCGGTAATGGCCACGCCGGTTTTCATCGGCTCGCTGGCCGCAGTGCCGGTGAGGCTCATCAGGCCTCCCATGGCCTGGATCATAAAGTCGTAGCCTGCGCGGGGTGCATCGGGGCCGCTCTGGCCAAAACCGGTGACTGAGCAGTACACCAGTGCCGGATTAAGCTGCCTGATGCTTTCATAATCCAGTCCGTATTTGCCAAGGCCACCTACTTTGAAGTTTTCCAGCAGTATATCGCTGTGGCGGGCAAGTTTCTGAATTCGTGCCACATCTTCCGGTTTTTTCAAATCCAGCAGCAGGGATTTTTTACCGCGGTTGGCGGCCAGGAAGTAGGCTGCATCACCCTGTGAGTGGCCTCCTGCGTAGGGTGGCCCCCAGTGGCGGGTGTCGTCGCCGCCGTCAGGATGTTCAATCTTGATTACCTCGGCCCCCATATCGGCCAGCAACTGGCTGCACCATGGGCCGGCCAGCACTCTTGATAAATCCAGCACCCGCAGGCCTTTGAGCGGTTGTTTCATGGAGTTTCCTTATTGGTTTACAGCTTCTTTTTGTTGGAAATAGCGCCGCTCTTGACTTTATCCCTGCTGCTCCCTAGTCTGCAAGGTCAGTTATCAAGGTGGTATGCAATGGATATAAAGTACAATTTAAAACCCGCATCTGAGCGCCGCACTGAGCCTTTTGAACCTCAGGGAGAAGTGGGATTCGGCAAGCTTCGTACCGATCATATGTTTATGATGGATTACAAGGACGGCCAGTGGCAAAACGCCCGCATTGAGCCCTACGGTCCCTTTGAAATGATGCCTGGCGCCATGTCGCTGCATTATGGCCAGTCCATCTTTGAAGGCGCCAAAGCCTTTATGCATGACGATGGCGAAATCTATACTTTCCGGCTCGACAAAAATGCCCAGCGCCTGAATCGCTCTGCTGACATTGTCTGTATTCCGAACATTCCGGAAGCTGTGCAGCTGGAAGCCATCAACGCCCTGATTGATGTGGATCGTTTGTGGTTCCCCCGTCAGGAAGGCGCCTGTCTTTATATCCGCCCCTTTGTATTTGCCACTGAAGACCGCCTGTCGGTGAGTCCGTCGAATCAGTACACCTTCTGTGTGGTACTGAGCCCGAGCGGCGCTTACTATGGTAAAAATCTCAATGCCATTCGCCTGCTGATCACCACCAAATATCACAGAGCGGTTTCCGGTGGTACCGGTGCCTCCAAGGCTGCCGGTAACTATGCCGCTTCGCTGCGCGCCGGAAAGGCTGCCGCCGAACACGGGGCGGCACAGGTGTTGTATCTGGATGCGACCAACCAGTACATCGAAGAAGTGGGCGCCATGAACCACTTCCATATCCGTAAAGACGGCACCCTGATTATTCCTGAATTTACTGACACCATTTTGCGCTCTATTACCTCTGAGTCGATTCTGGCGCTGGGTGAGGAGCTGGGCTGTGAAGTGCGTCAGGAAACCATAAAGCTCACTGACTTTATTGCCGATATCGAAGCCGGTGAAATCGTTGAGGCCGGTGGTTTTGGCACCGCTGCCGTTGTATCGCCGGTTGGCTCTTATATCTTCGAAGATGGCCGCATCGTCACCGTGGGAGATGGCAAGGTGGGTGAACGCATTGGCCACATCTACAAGGTGTACACCGAGATGCAAAAAGGTCTGCGCCCTGCGCCGGAAGGTTGGGTGCGCAAGGTTGAGCACCGCGGCTGAATGCCTCGTCGGATGTACCAATAAAAAAGCTCCCTTTGGGAGCTTTTTTATTGGTTGCTGACTTAGGTTAAGCTGGCCTTTGCAACGTGGTTTTCGCAGCTTTTGTCTTTGTTTTGTGCAACGCCACCGGAAGGTGGCCTTGCTCTGCTGCAACGAGCACCAATGCAGCAGAAAACAACGAAAAATGCTGCATTAAGGGGTTGGCTATACGCGCTTTACCCTTGGTTGCAAGGTATTTGCTTAGGCTCACCAGGCGACACCTGTTGCGTCGCGAATAAAGCGCGTCTGGAGCAGATCCAACCATGAAAGGTCAACTGGCCCTAAGTCTTCTCAGAGGTGGAGTGTTGCTTAAGCAAGGCCAGTGCATCGGCGGCCGACATCGGCTTACCCAGCATAAAGCCCTGCACTTCGTCACAGCCGTGGCGGCGCAGGTGCTCAAGCTGAGCTTCGTTCTCAACCCCTTCGGCCACCACATTCAATTCCAGGCTGTGGGCCAGGGCGATAATAGCGCCTGTGATGGCGGCATCATCGGGATCTGTGCTGATGTCGCGCACAAATTCACGGTCAATTTTCAGGGTATCCAGTGGGAAGCGTTTCAGATACGCCAGACTTGAGTAACCGGTACCAAAGTCGTCTACCGCCAGTGACACTCCAAGTGTCTTGAGCCGCTGCAGCACAGCAACTGACTCCTGCGGGCTTTTCATGATCATCGATTCTGTCAGTTCCAGCTCAAGACACCTTGCAGGCAGCCCAGCCACCGCCAGCGCCACTTCGATAGTGGACAGAATATCTGCCTTTAACTGGCGTGCCGACAGGTTTACAGCCACATGCAGATTGTCAAAGCCGGCAGCGGCCCATATGGCCATATGGCCACATGCCTCGTTGACGACCCAATGCCCCAGTTGGTTAATCACACCAATTTCTTCGGCCAGTGGAATAAATTCAGCCGGTGAAATGGGCCCCATTTCATGGCTGTGCCAGCGCAAGAGTGCTTCAAATCCGGTAATGCGGCCATCACTGACCTTATACTTGGGTTGAAAGGCCAGGCTTAACTCATTGCGTTCAATGGCTTGTTTCAGGCCGGACTCCAGCTGCACATGACGCATGGCGTATTCGTTAAGGCGCGAGGTGTAAAACTGGAAGTTGTTTCTGCCCAGCGACTTGGCGTGATACATGGCAGTATCGGCAAATTTAATCAGTGATGCACTGTCTTCGGCATCCAGCGGATACAGGCTGATGCCTATGGAAGGCGAGATGGTGAGTACCTGATCTTCCAGAATGAAGGGTGTGTGGAAGGCGCGAATGAGCTTCTCGGCAATGACGGTAGCCGCCTTGGACTTATTGACGCCTTCCAGAATAATGGTGAATTCGTCGCCGCCGAGACGGGCGACAGTGTCGCCTTCGCGGACACTGTTTTGCAGCCGGTGAGCCACGGATTTAAGCAGCAGGTCGCCTATGTGGTGCCCCATGGAGTCGTTGATGTGCTTAAAGCGGTCAAGATCCAAAAACAGCAATGCCACCATGTTCTCTGTCCGGTGTGCCTGAGTCAGCGCATGGTTCAGTCTGTCCTGGAACAGGGTACGGTTGGGCAGTTGGGTCAGCGGGTCGAATGAGGCCAGCTGGCGCAGGTCTTCTTCGGCTTTTTTACGGTCGGTAATGTCGGTGAACACGGCCACAAAGTGGCTGGCCTCGGATTTAGTGTCCAATACCTGATTGATTTCGAGCCAAATGAGGATGGCGCGCTGATCCCGGGTGCGGATTTTCAGCTCGCCGGTCCAGTGCTTGTTGCGTAGTAATTGCTGTTCTATGGTTTCATACAGGGCTCGCAATTCCCGGTCGTAGGCGAGGAATAAAAAGTGCTTGCCCTGCATTTGCTGAGGGGTGTAGCCGGTAATAAGGGTAAAGGCAGGGTTCACCGAGGCAATGCGGTAATCCAGACTGCCCACTACCACGGCTTCGTTCATGCTGGCCAGTACCTGCGCCGACAACCTGAGCTCGTTTTCGATGTTTTTGCGGTTGGTGATGTCCTTGTGGGTGCCTACCATTCGCAGGGGATTGCCGTCTTTATCGCGATCGACCACCTTACCCCTGTCCAGCACCCAAACCCATTTACCCGGTGATTCCTCTACCCGATATTCGGCTTCATAGAATGCCCGTTCACCGTCGATGTGATTTTCAACCGCCTGCAGTACCTTGGGTCTGTCTTCTGAATGAATTTTTTCAAACAGCAGTGGGCCATCGACCTGCTGTTGCATGTGGGGATGCATGCGGGTGCGGAACACATTGCCGCTGGGGATGTCCCAGTCCCACATGCCATCACCCGATGCCCACAACGCCAGTTTGAGACGCTCCTCCGAGGTGCGGATACTGGTTTCAAATTCCTGTCGCTGAGCTTTTTTGGCGCGGCGCTCGCGCCAGAACCAGCCCAGCAAGCCTATGATCAGGATTAGGTAAATGAGGTAAGCCGGTGCTGTGCGGTAGAAGGGAGCCTTGACCTTCAGTGGAATAGTTAATACCTGATGCCCCAGCGGATTGGCGTTTAAGCCATGGCGGATGTGCAGCAGGTAATCCCCCGGGCTTAGGTTGGTATAGGTAATATGGGAGAGCGCCTGGGCCGAGCGCCACTGGTTGTCAAAACCCTGTAAAAAGAACGCGAATCTGTCTTCGCCGGGGTAAGAAAAATCCAGTGACGTTACTTCAAAGCTGATGACCTTATCTTCATATGCAATTTGTACGGGCGGGGGCGTGCTAAGATCGAGCACCCGGGTTCGCTTGCCCCCAACGCTGTAGTTGGTCAGGGCAAGTTTGGGTTCCTGACGAACTCTGGGTATATCCCCGGGACGGAAACGGGTAATACCATTTATGCCGCCAAACCACAGATAGCCGTCTTCGCCGGCCAGCTTTACGCCACCGTTGTATTCCTGATCCTGCAATCCCTCAAATTTGTTGAAAGTGACAATACGGTCTTCGCCGGGAATATAGCGGCTGATGCCAGCATTGCTGGAAAACCAGAATTGGCCTTCTTTGTCTTCCAAAATGGCGTAAATGGTATCGCTCGGCACCCCATTGTTTGTGCTCAGGCGGCTGATTTTCCAGTTGTTTCCGTCTTTTCTGAAAATGCTGATACCACCATGGGTGCCAACCCAGATATCACCATTGCGTGCCTGATAAATGTCCCTGATCCGGTTATTGCCCAAGCTTTGGGGGTTGTCTGGATGGTGAGTGAACACTTCACTGGCGCCGGTTTGGGGGTTAATACGCACCATGCCATCCAGGGTGCCAAGCCACAGCCATTCATCGATAGCGCGGATCACCAGGATTTGACTGGATGGCAGACGGTCATCAATCAGGCTTTTAAGATCGAATTTTCGCAGCTCATCACTTTCAAGTGGCATATAGTAGAGATCTTCATCTGAACTAACCCAGATATTGCCTCGCTTATCGAACGCCAGACTGCGTCCCTGCCCCCGTTTCTGCTCAGGCTGGAACAGGGTAAATTTGCCATCCGGTGCCAGCTTGCCCAGCCCATAATTGGTGGCAAACCAGAGTGTTCCTGTGTGGTCTGCCTGTATGTCTCTGACAACCAATGAGAAGGATTCTTCCGGGATACCCAGTGCGTCGGCAAAAAGTGCTGTGCGGTATTGATAATCCGGTTTATCGGGGCTCAGGGTTTTTACGCCGGAGCCCTCTGTTCCTACCCACAGGGTGCCATCCGGTGTTTGGTGAATGGCACGCACCATGTTGATTTGCTTTGGCAGAGAGGTGTTGTTGTCGAACAGGTGCTCAAAATACTGGCGGCGGATATTGATTTTATCCAGCCCTGAATAACTGCCGCCCAGCCACAACACGCCATTGGGATCCAGCAGCAGGCTCATCAGGCTGTTATCACTGATATCGCGGAAACTTCGGGATTCATTTCTGTGATAGCGGGCATGCCAGGTATCTGTGTTTCTCAGTTCGATAAGTCCGGCACCCGGTGCTATGGCCCATATCTCGTTATCGGAGGCGATGGTAAAGTCGCTCACATCGCCCTGGAAAAAACTTTGTGGGTCGCTGTGCCAGATTTCCTCGGCAGTGTGTGCATCCATATCATAGCGCCACAATCCCTGACCTATGGCGACATACGCCTGATTATTGAGGCTCTTGATTTGCTTTGCAGGCTTATCCGAGGGTAGTTTGAGTCTGACAATATTATTACTGCTGACTGCGTAGGTGCCGTGCTGCGCCGTACCCACTACCAGGTATTCATCAGAGACATTGCCCAAAGCAGTGATTTGTGGGTACAGGGCATTGCCCAGCGGAATCGGGCGTATTTGGCCGCTCTTGCGCTGCATGGCAAACAAACCCTTTTCTGTCCCAATCCACAGGCTGTCACCTATGACTTCCAATTGAGTGGTTTTCAGCTCTGCAAGGCCATCCTTATCGCCAAAATGCTGAAATTGACCACTTTTTAAATCCAGCCTGTTAATGCCCTGGGTATAGGTAGCCACCCAGATAAAACCTTCTGGATCCTGAATAATGTCGGTGACATAGCCTTCGGAAATGCTTTGTGTATTGTTGGAGTCAGGCAGAAACAGGCCAAATTCCTGGCCATTGAAGTAATGCAGTCCATCCTGGGTACCAATCCAAAGCATACCCGCTTTATCAGAGTACAGGCTGGTGATGGTGTTTTGGTTCAGCCCATCACTGCTGCTGAAATGCTGAAATTCCAGAGTGTTATGATATTTATAGTTGCCGTGATCGGCTCTTGCCGTCGAAAGGCAAAGGGCCAGGAACAGAATCGACAAGGAGCCAAGAAGTGCTCGAAACATGCTTCTCCAATCTAGCAAGGGGTGGCCCGTGTGCAGTGTGCTGCATCTTTCTGGCCCGGATGTATCTCCCGCATTCATCTTTAAAGCCTGAATGCCCTTTGTTCCTTACAGGGAATGAGTGTTGTTTTTTTGTTGTTAGTGGTTAGATTCTAGCGCCCGGGCAGAGGGTGTCAATTTGCTTGTAACACAAAACCATAAAAAGAAAAAAGGCCCCGCCGGAAGGGAATAAGCGGAGCCTTGGTGAAGCGTGTAATACCTGGGGTGTTTACTCTTGTGGCACCCGCACAGTGCCTTCCATCAAAATACGTGCCGAGCGGCTCATGATGGCCTTGGTGACTGTCCATTGGCCGTTCACCTGTTTGGCCTCGGCGCCGACGCGCAGAGTGCCGGATGGATGACCGAAACGTACCGCCTGACGCTCACCGCCACCGGCGGCCAGATTCACCAGGGTGCCGGGAATAGCGGCCGCCGTGCCTATGGCCACCGCAGCTGTGCCCATCATGGCGTGGTGCAGCTTGCCCATGGACAGCGCCCGCACCAGTAAATCCACCTCGGTGGCATCAATGTTTTTGCCGCTCGACACCACATGGGTCATGGGCCTCGTCACAAAGGCTACCTTGGGGGTGTGCTGGCGGGTCTTGGCTTCATCGAGGGTCTTGATAAGCCCCATTTTAATGGCGCCGTGGGCGCGCAGCTGCTCGAACATGTCAAGCGCCGCCGGATTGCCATTGATGGCCTCCTGCAGCTCGTCACCGCGATAGCCAAGGTCTTCGGCATTGACAAAAATGGTTGGGATCCCGGCATTGATCAGGGTCGCCTGAATTTTGCCGCTTAAGTGCACCTCGGTAGGCACTTCCAGCTCGTCCACCAGATTGCCGGTGGGGAACATGGCACCGCCGTCTTCGCCGTCATCTGCAGGATCAACAAACTCCAGCACGATTTCGGCGGCGGGGAAGGTCACTCCATCGAGCTCAAAGTCGCCGGTTTCCTGCACTTCGCCGTTAGTCACAGGCACATGGGCAATAATGGTTTTGCCGATATTGGCCTGCCAGATCCGCACTTCGCAGATGCCGTTTTCAGGTACCCGGGACGAATCAACCAAACCCGCGTGAATGGCAAAGGCGCCGGCGGCGGTTGACAGGTTGCCGCAGTTACCGCTCCAGTCAACGAAGGCGGTGTCGATGGACACCTGACCATAGAGGTAGTCCACATCGTGATTGGGCACGCTGCTTTTATTCATGATCACGCACTTGCTGGTGCTGGACGTGGCACCGCCCATGCCGTCGGTGTGCTTGCCGTAAGGGTCGGGGCTGCCAGTCACCCGCAGCAACAGCGCATCACGGGCGGCTCCCGGCACCTGTGCCGCCTCAGGCAAATCGTCGAGGCGGAAAAACACCCCTTTGGAGGTTCCGCCACGCATATAGGTGGCAGGAATGCGGATTTGTGGTTTAAACATTTTAATCTCCAAAAAACGATTGGGGCGAGGCCGCCGCGCGCAGTGTAGGAAGTCCTACATGAGCACGGCCAACAAAGCCCCGGGTGCAACAGGCCGCGTTATGAATTAGCCAAAAAGTCCTGCGCAAAACGCTGCAGTACGCCGCCTGCCTCATAAATTGAGACTTCTTCGGCGGTATCCAGGCGACACTTCACCGGCACTTCCAGGGTTTGACCATTTGTCTTATGCACTAATAGGGTCAGGCTTGCACCCGGGGTGCGCTCGCCCTTCACATCGAAGGTTTCAGTGCCGTCGATGCCGTAAGTCATGCGGGTTTCGCCGGGCATAAATTCCAGCGGCAACACGCCCATGCCCACCAAATTGGTGCGGTGAATACGCTCGAAGCCTTCGGCCACAATCACTTCGACACCGGCAAGACGCACGCCCTTCGCGGCCCAGTCACGGCTGGAGCCCTGACCGTAGTCCTTACCGGCGACAATGATCAGCGGCTGCTTGCGCTCCATGTAGGTTTCAATGGTTTCCCACATGCGCAGCACCTTGCCCTCAGGCTCAAGGCGGGCGAGTGAGCCCTGCTTCACCTTGCCGCCTTCGTCTTTCACCATCTCGTTAAAGAGCTTGGGATTGGCGAAGGTGGCGCGCTGGGCTGTCAGGTGGTCGCCCCTGTGGGTGGCGTAGGAGTTAAAGTCTTCCTCCGGCAGGCCCATTTTGGCGAGATACTCACCGGCGGCGGAGCTTGCCATAATCGCATTGGATGGCGACAGGTGGTCGGTGGTGATGTTGTCACCCAGCACCGCCAGTGGCCGCATGCCGCTTAGGGTTCGCTCACCGGCAAGGGCGCCTTCCCAGTAGGGCGGGCGGCGAATGTAAGTGCTCTGTGGACGCCAGTCGTACAGTGGCTTCTCGGTGCCGTATTCCACGGCGAGGTTAAACATAGGGTCATATACGGCACGGAACTGCTCGGGCTTCACCGACGACTTGATGATGGCATCGATTTCGGCATCTTCCGGCCACAGGTCTTTAAGGGTGACGGCATTGCCGGCATCGTCTGTGCCGAGCACATCCTTTTCAATATCGAAGCGCACAGTGCCTGCGATGGCGTAGGCCACGACCAATGGCGGCGAGGCCAGAAACGCCTGCTTGGCATAGGGGTGGATACGGCCGTCGAAGTTACGGTTGCCCGACAGCACGGCGGTAGCGTACAGATCCCGCTCGATGATTTCCTGTTGGATGGCTGGGTCCAGCGCGCCGCTCATGCCGTTACAGGTGGTGCAGGCAAACGCCACGATGCCGAAGCCGAGCTGCTCAAGATACGGCAACAGACCCGCTTCTTTCAGGTACAGCTCAACCGCCTTGGAGCCGGGGGCCAGAGAGGTTTTCACCCATGGCTTGCGCACCAGACCTTTTTGCACCGCGTTGCGGGCAATCAGACCCGCGGCAATCACGTTACGTGGGTTACTGGTGTTGGTACAGCTGGTGATGGCGGCGATGATCACAGCGCCATCGGGCATCTTGCCGGCTTCCTCTTGCCAGTTGTCGGCAATGCCTTTGGCGGCCAGGTCGCTGGTGGCCAAACGGGCATGAGGGTTGGAAGGGCCTGCCATGTTGCGTACCACACTGGAGAGGTCAAACGTCAGTACCCGACTATAGTCGGCACCTGTCATGGCATCCGCCCACAGACCTGTGGTCTTGGCGTAGTGTTCAACCAGCTCGACCTGCTTTTCATCACGGCCGGTGAGGCGCAGATAGTCGATGGTCTGCTCGTCGATATAGAACATGGCGGCGGTGGCGCCATATTCGGGGGTCATGTTGGAGATGGTGGCGCGGTCACCTAGGGTAAGCGCCTTGGCTCCTTCGCCGAAGAACTCAAGGTAGGCACCTACAACCCGCTCTTTACGCAAAAATTCGGTCAGCGCCAGCACCACGTCAGTGGCGGTAATGCCGGGGTTTGGTTTGCCGGTAAGCTCAACGCCGACGATATCCGGCAGGCGCATCCAGGAAGCGCGCCCCAGCATCACGTTTTCGGCTTCAAGGCCACCCACGCCGATGGCGATAACGCCGAGCGCGTCCACGTGGGGCGTGTGGCTGTCGGTGCCGACGCAGGTGTCGGGGAAGGCGATGCCGTCACGCACCTGAATAACCGGTGACATCTTTTCCAGATTTATCTGGTGCATGATGCCGTTGCCGGGGGGGATCACATCCACATTGCGAAACGCCTTTTTGGTCCAGTTGATAAAGTGGAAGCGATCGTCGTTGCGTCTGTCTTCGATGGCGCGGTTTTTCTCAAAGGCGTCTTTTTCAAAGCCGCCGTGCTCCACCGCCAGTGAGTGATCCACAATCAGCTGGGTGGGCACCACAGGGTTGACCTTGGCCGGATCGCCGCCTTTGGCGGCAATGGCATCACGCAGGCCGGCAAGGTCTACCAGCGCCGTTTGGCCGAGAATGTCGTGGCACACCACCCGGGCAGGGAACCAGGGGAAGTCGAGGTCTTGCTTACGGTAAATCAGCTGGCTCAAAAAGTCGTTAAGGCGCGCAGGCTCGGCCTTGCGCAGCAGGTTTTCGGCCAGCACCTTGGAGGTGTAGGGCAGTTTATCGAAAGCTCCGGGGGCGATGGCGTCCACCGCTTCGCGGGTATCGAAGAAGCTTAAATTGGTGCCGGGCAGCGGCTTACGGAATTGAGTGTTCATAACGGCGTTCCAGACAGGCAAAGGGCGCGAATAGTGAATGGCTGTTGTTGTTATTGCGCTGAGATTAATGGGGCCGACTGCTCGTCGGCCCCGCTGTTATCAGCCGCGCTCGCTGATTGGGGTCACGCTGCGCAGTTCCACACCCACATAATCGGCGCTTGGGCGGATGATGCGGTTGTTGCTGCGCTGCTCCATCACGTGGGCTGTCCAGCCGCTGACCCGTGAGCAAACAAAGATGGGGGTGAACAGCTTGGTGGGAATGCCCATGAAGTGATAGGCGCTGGCGTGGAAGAAGTCAGCGTTACAGAACAGCTTCTTTTGTTCCCACATAAAGGCTTCGCAGGCTACGGAAACACGGTACAGACGGTCGTCGCCGTATTCCTTGGCAAGCTTTTCAGACCACTCTTTGATGATGGCGTTGCGTGGGTCTGACTCGCGGTAGATGGCGTGACCAAAGCCCATGATCTTCTCTTTGCGCTCCAGCATGCCTGCCAGTACGTCGCGGGCGTGCTGCTCGTCGCGCATGTCCTGAATAAGCTCCATGGCCGCTTCGTTGGCACCGCCGTGCAGCGGGCCACGCAGAGAGCCGATGGCACCGGTTACGCAAGAGTGCATATCAGACAGAGTTGAGGCACACACGCGGGCGGTGAAGGTTGAGGCATTGAACTCGTGCTCGGCGTATAGGATGAGGGATACATCCATTACCCGGGCGTGCAGAGCAGAAGGCGCCTTGCCGTGCAGCAGGTGCAGGAAGTGGGCACCGATTTGCTCGTCATCGGTCTCGGTTTCGATGCGCACACCATCGTGGCTGAAGCGATACCAGTAGCAGATGATGGACGGGAAGGCCGCCAGCATGCGGTTGGTTACATCAAACTGGTCGGCAAAGCTGTGTTCAGTTTCCAGGTTGCCCAGCATGGAGCAACCAGTACGCAGTACATCCATGGGGTGAGCATTGGCGGGAATGCGCTCCAGCACCTCTTTCAGTGCCTGTGGCAGTCCACGCAGGCCTTTGAGCTTGGCGCGGTAGTTGTCCAGCTCCAGCTGGGTTGGCAGCTCGCCGTAGAGAATGAGGAAGGCGACTTCTTCAAAGCTGGCGTTTTCGGCCAGATCTTTTACGTCATAGCCACGATAGGTGAGGCCTGAGCCTGATTTACCCACGGTGCTCAGGGCGGTTTCACCGGCGCTCTGACCACGCAGGCCTGCACCACTCAGTTTTTTATCGGTTGTCTCAGCCATTTTGCATTCCCTCGTTAACTCGTTTGTTCTTGTCTGCCGGCATCGGTAGGGCGATGGGGTCCCGGCACTGGTTATGGATTACTTTGTTCGCCCCGGGGCTTTAGCCGGGGCGGGAAGCAGCTACTGCCTGGGCCTTATGCCCCGCTGTCTTCGTCCTTGCTTGTCTGTTACCTGTTCAGGCCTGCGGCCTTATTTGTTTTTTCCTTCGGCAAAGAGGCGGTCGAGTGTGTCTTCAAAGCTGTGGTAGTTCAAAAACTCGTACAGCTCTTTGCGGCTTTGCATGGTGCCCAGCACATTGCGCTGGTGGCCATCGTTCATCAGCGCCTGCATTACTTTAAGGGCGGCCTGGTTGGCGGCGCGGAAGGTGCCAAGTGGGTACAGCACCATGTCGGCACCGGCTTCATACAGGGCTGACTTATCAAACAGCTCTGTCTGACCGAATTCAGTCATATTGGCGAGGATGGGCGCTTTTACGGCATCCTTAAACTTGCGGTACTGGGGCAGCTCGGTCAGGGCTTCGGCAAAAATCATGTCTGCACCTGCCTCGATATAGGCCTGGGCGCGCTCGATACCGGCATCCAGCCCTTCCACGGCTACGGCATCGGTGCGGGCCATGATGACGAAGTTCTCGTCGGTGCGGGCATCCACGGCGGCCTTGATGCGGTCAACCATTTCCTGAGTGCTGACCACTGCCTTGTTGGGGCGATGACCACAACGCTTCTGAGATACCTGGTCTTCCATATGCACAGCAGCAACGCCGACCTTTTCAAACTCTTTGATGGTGCGGGCGATGTTGAAGGCGCCGCCCCAGCCGGTGTCGATATCGACCAGCAGTGGTAGCTGGGTGGCTGAAGTGATGCGGCCGGCATCAATCAGCACATCGTTCATGGAGGTCATGCCCAGATCCGGCAGGCCATAAGAGGCGTTGGCCACCCCGGCACCCGACAGATAGAGAGCCTGAAAGCCGGTCTTTTCGGCCATCAGAGCGAAATAGGCGTTGGTGGTACCTACGATTTGCAGTGGCTTTGAGCGTGCCAGTGCGTCGCGAAAACGCTTGCCTGCGCTGTGGGTCATGCTGTCTCTCCCTTTAATTGCTGTGTGTTGGCGAAGGCCGCTGAGCTTTGCTCGCGGGCGTTGGCCTCGGCCTTAAGTTCTTTAAGACGGGCTTCGGTATTGCGCCGTCCCTGTTCGATATGACGCTGCATCAACAGCGCTGCCAGCTCACCGTCTCTGTCGCTGATGGCTTCGACTATGCGCCTGTGTTCAGCAATGGCTCGACTGGGGCGCTGGTGGTTGCTGCACTGATAACGGTACATCCGCAGCAGGTGGTACAGGCCACCCATCAGAGTTTCCTGCAGGTGTTTGTTGCCGCTGGCACGGATGATTTGGTAGTGGAAATCCACATCACCCTGCTCCTGAAAATAGGTATCGCCCTGTTTAAGCGCCGCTTCCTGATGTGCCAGCAGCGCTTGTAACTCGGTCAGCTGCGCCTCGGTGATACGCTCAGCTGCGAGGCGGCAGGCCATGGCTTCAAGGGTGGAACGCAGATCGTAAAGATCATTCAGTTCTTCCGCTGACAGCTGAGCTACCCTTGCGCCCACATGGGGCATACGTACCACCAAACGTTGTCGCTCCAGGGTTTGCAGGGCTTCACGGGTGGGGCCACGGCTGATGCCAAATTGGGCGGCCAATGCCTGTTCGTTTATTTTGCTGCCGGGAGCCAGTTCGCCTTTGATAATCGCTGTTTGAATGGCACTCAGCACCTGATCGGCCAGCGTGGTGGCGCTGCGTTCTGTGCTTATGTCTTTATCGTTGCTCTGGCTCATTCGGCGACTCTGGTTTGTTGGGGCGGGCATCATCGGATGCGTGCTGCCGCTGGCAATGGTTGAAAATTAGACCTGTTACGGCAGATTGTCAACAATCTGTTGACGTAGACGTAAGTCTAAGATTTTATCGCCCTCGAGTGTTTATGTGTCTATGTGTATGTTTTATAGGTATTAAATGATTTTGCACGCTTTCTGTTATGTTTGCGTTACAACGATTGGTAAAGATTTATTGTCGACAACTGGCGGTTTTGTACTTTGTCTGCAAGGCATGGGAACATATATCCAGGCTGTTTCAGATAAGGGTGAATTGGATGGAAAAAATACTGGTGAGCGCCTGTTTGATGGGCGAAGCAGTGCGCTACGACGGCAAAGATAATTTGCTGGATTCGCCTTTGTGGCAGCGATGGCAGCAGGAGGGGCGTTTGGTCAGCATCTGCCCCGAGTGCGTTGGCGGTTTACCGACGCCCCGCCCGCCAGCGGAAATCCTGAGCCCTTTGGCAGAAATCAGCCGCTATCCTGCAGAAATCAAAAAGCCGTCAGCGGAAAAGCAAACACCAGACCCAAACCAGAGCATTCGGGTCGTCACAGTGATGGGGGAGGATGTGACTGATGCCTTCGTGCTGGGCGCAGAGGCGGCTTTAAGGCTGGCCGGAAAAGAAAATATTCGCTTTGCCATTCTCAAAGCGCGAAGTCCGTCATGCGGTAAGGGGCAGATTTACGATGGCAGCTTTTCCCGCACTTTGATTGATGGAAATGGCATTACCGCCGCGCTGCTGATCCTGCACGGAATTGAGGTATTTACTGAGGATGAGTTGCCACTTATCGACGAGCGTTTAACTCAGGTGTCGCCCTGACCACCCGTAGAGTCCGCCTGCAAAAAAGCCGACGGGTGTCGGCTTTCGGTTCGCATCACAATCAGAAGACTCAGCGGCTTCGCTCGGTGAGCTCGCGGTAGCTGTCGGTGCAGGCATTGTGGTGGGTCAGTAATTCATGGATCTGGGTATCTTTTTGCTGCCAGATCTCGTTAAGCCAGCGCTGGAACTGGGCGCGGTATTCTGCATTTTTGAAATACTGCTTGTTATCCACATGGGGCACTGGCAGCGCTTCAATGCGGATCACAATCTTGCTCACCTTCCCTTGCATGACACCTGAGAGAATATCCTTTGGTGCATCAGGATAGACTACGGTGACGTTAAGCAGGTGGCTGAATTGTTCACCCATGGCGGAAAGCGCAAAGGCAATACCCCCTGCCTTGGGCCGCAGCAGATAGCGGTAGGGCGAGTTCTGCCGGGCACGCTTTTCTTCGGTAAAGCGGCTGCCTTCCACATAGTTAATGATGGACGTTGGCAGATCGCGGAACTTTTCGCAGGCTTTGCGGGTAGTTTCCAGATCCTTGCCCTTGAGTTTGGGATTCTTTTTCAGCTTTTCAGGACTGGTGCGATTCATAAAGGGCATGTCCAGCGCCCAGCAACCCAGACCCATAATAGGCACATATAAAAGTTCTTTTTTGAGGAAAAACTTGAGCATGGGAATGTGGTTGCGCAGGATATAAGTTTGCGCGGCTATATCAAAACCACTCAAATGGTTGCTGACAACCAGATACCAGCCGTTTTTGTCGAGATTCTCGAGTCCCTTTACGTCCCACTCTATTTTCGCAATCAGTTTGAGGATGGCACCATTGAGAGTGGCCCATAACCACATCAAGCGGTTCATCAGCATGGTGATCCGGACCCGACCGGATTTAATGGGAGTCAGCAGCTTGAACAGGCCGCCAATTGAGATCAGTGAGCCGCAAACAGCAGTGTTGATAATCAATAAACTACCGCTTAATAAAAACAACAGCGGGCCAGGCAAAAAGTTAAGCATGTTGTTCAGAAACCTCGGTTTTTATCTCTTCTTTATCGGAAAGCTGAGTCAGAACGCCGTCTTTACGGGCCCAGATCTGATTGAGCTGCTCCTGGAAGTCCTGCTTGAATCCGCGGTCGTTGATGTAGTCGCCGCGCATTTCGGGGCAGATATCAGCCACTGCCACATGCACCCGAATTTCATCCACCTGACCGGAGATAAAGTCCCAGAAACTGGGTACCTTGCCGGGGTAGTAAATGGCCACATCCACCAATTTGTGAATGTGTTCTCCCATGGCTGATAGCGCAAAGGCCATGCCGCCAGCTTTGGGACGAAGCAAGTGCCGGAAGGGTGAGTTTTGCTTTTGGTGCTTGGCCGCCTGAAAACGGGTGCCTTCGACAAAGTTCATTACGCTCACCGGCTTGTCTTTAAACTTGGCGCAGGCGCGGCGGGTGATTTCAATGTCCTTGCCTTTGAGCTTGGGGTTCTTTTTCAGCTCAGCTGTGGAATAGCGGCGCATAAAGGGGAAGTCCAGCGCCCACCAAGCCAGACCAAGCACTGGCACATAGAGCAGCTCTTGCTTGAGGAAGAACTTGAGGAAAGGGATTTTGCGGTTGAATACCCGCTGCAGCACCAGAATATCGACCCAGCTCTGGTGATTGGCTATTACCATGTACCACTCATCGCGCGTCAGCTCAGCATTGCCCTGCACCTCGATACGTACCGGGTGCAACAGATTCTGATTAAAACTGTTTACCGAAATCCAGTTGGAGGCGCAGCCATCAACCAGATAAGACATGAATTTGCGCAGGGCTGGGATGGGCAGCAGTTTTACCAGGCCAAGCACCAGTATGGGGATACACCAAAACAGGGTGTTTAATGTATAGCCTGTAAAAGCAAGTGAGCCTCTGATAAGCGACAACAGCGGGCGCATTCATACCTCCGGAATTTTGTGGAGGCCTATGTTAACCGTGAATGCCCCATTGCTCAATCGCACCTCAGTGCCAAGATATTTGGTAATGTCGCCGCTGTGTATTGAGTTGGTTTCGGCAAAGCAGATGCAAAATCTGTGGAAATGGCAGACGTGGGAAGGTTCACGGTCTTAAGGATGCTGTAAATGAAGTGGGTGGATGCTTGGATTGATGAGGTTGAACTTGTGCCCTAAGTATTTGGCTGGTGAAGTCCCGTCCCTAGAGCCATCAGCGGTTACCTGAGGCCATCCTTCAATGATTTAGAGGTGCAGATGGACTGCCAATTGTCGGCCCGTTCGGCATTGGCCTCAAGCCAGCGAAGGGCTGCTGCGGTTTCTGTCATATGCTCTCTATCGACCCACATTGCCATTTGGGCTATATCGTTGCTGCGAAACGATACGGCTTGAACGAGTGCCAGGGCGCAATCGGCCCGAAGTGACAGACTAAAATGCGCGGCTTTTTTTAACCACGCGTTTTTTGGGTTGCCGCAGTCCCAGGTGTATTTAGGATTCAATCCCCAGCCAGGGTCTTGTTCACATTTGGGGTGATAGGTCGGAAATTCCACAAATCTCCCTGAGTAACGGGCTTCTACCCAATTGGGGCTCCAGTTAAACACCAACAGGGGACGACGCGCTTCCACATGTTCAATAATCAAGTCATTCAGAGCGTTGCCATCTGCAGCTTCGCTGACGACAAAGTCAATTCCCAGTGCTCTGATCCTGGCTCGGTCAGGCTTTTCCCATGGCCCCGCGTGGTATACACCTCTACCACCGGAGTCTTGTTCGGCGAAGATAGATGCGCATTTGTACAGAGCCTGCCAGTCAGGCAGGCCTGGGCACAAGTCTTCAACATAGGCGGGGTACCACCAGTCTTCGCGGGTGCTGGTCTCATGGTTTCCCGCATCTAGGATAAACCCCTTTTCTACCATGTGAGAGAACTCCTTGGCCATGGTGCCCTCCCAAACCTCCAGTTGCACATGGGCACGGCCGGTTCGCAGTAAAAACCACTGTGCACTGGCTGCGTCTTCTATTACTTCGGTCTTGATGTCTTGACGTGCCAGCAGTTGCGCCAGGATTTCTGTTTGAACCCGTTGACTGGACCAATCGAGTTTTAATAGCTTTACCGGTTGGCAGATCGCAGAAAAAGGCAAAAGAAGAAGGATAAGGAACATGGCAATACGCCTTGGCATTGACGGTATCCAATGGCTGAAGATATGCCACTGAGCATAGTTCAGTGGCGTCTTGCACGTATCCTTTTTATACCAATTGTTGAGCAAGGCTGGCCAACAGCCGATCCATGGCACGGTAGCCGAGAGCTTGGGCAAGATGCTTGCGTTCAACATTTGGGCAATTCTCCAGATCGGCTATTGTTCGTCCTACCCGTTGCAGCCGGTGATAGCTGCGAACGGACAGGCCCAGACGGTTAACGCTTTGCTCAAGGAACTCCAGATCAACCCGGGAAAATCCGGCTTGTTCCAGCTCTTTGCCGTTGAGTTCACTGTTGAGCTTGCCAGCTCTGGCCAGCTGCCTTTCCCGGGCAGCCGCCACGCGTTTGGCAACTGTTTCAGTGGTTTCAGCGTTTTGATTGGTCTGAGTGAGCGCTCCGGGCGGCAATGGCGGCACTTCAATGGAAAGGTCGAAGCGGTCAAGAAAGGGGCCGGACAGGCGTGCCAGATAGCGGCTGATTTGTTCGGGGCTTGAACGGCTGCCGGTACCGGCACTGCCGCAGGGGCTGGGATTCATGGCGGCAATTAGCTGGAAACGGCTGGCAAACGTGAGTTTGGCGGCGGCACGGGAAATAACAACTTCACCGGTTTCCATCGGTTCTCGCAGGCAGTCCAACACCTTTCGCGGAAACTCCGGCAGCTCATCGAGGAAGAGTACGCCTCTGTGGGCAAGGGATATTTCTCCCGGTTTGGGAACGCTGCCCCCACCCACCAAAGAAATCGCCGAGCAAGTATGGTGAGGTGCACGAAACGGCCTGCGGTGAAATTCATTTGGCTTTATGTTCAGTCCGGCGACAGAGTGCAGCGCCGCAACTTCCAGCGCTTCGTCATAATGCAGCGCTGGCAGCAGCCCCATAATACGGCTGGCCAGCATGGTTTTACCGCAGCCGGGTAAACCAAGCATAAGCAGGTTATGAGCGCCAGCAGCTGCTATCTCCAGCGCCTGCTTGGCCTGGTATTGCCCCGTCACTTCACTGAGGCAGTTGCTGGCTTGTGCCTGTTCCTCCAACCACTCTGTACCTTGCTCCAACCCCGGCAGAGGTTGCTGACCATGAAGAAAGGCCACCAGATGCACCAGTTGGCTGCAAAGTCGGATGGCCGGGTAATCCACCAGTTCCGCATCCGCACGGTTAGCCAAAGGCAGGATGAGCTCTCGGTTTTCTCTGCGCGCAGCGACTATGACAGGCAAGAGACCGGGACAAAACCGCACCTCACCCGACAATGCAAGCTCGCCGGCAAACTCTCGGTTTTTAAGGCTGGTCAGTGGAATTTGTCCTGAGGCGGCCAGAATACCGATGGCGATAGGCAGATCGTAACGCCCCCCCTGTTTGGGTAAGTCAGCGGGTGCCAGATTTACGGTAATGCGGCGCATGGGAAATTCAAATCCGGCGTTGACCAGGGCGCTGCGTACTCTTTCCCGGGCCTCCCTGACAGAGGCTTCCGGCAGGCCGACAAGGTTAAATGCCGGCAGGCCGTTGGCCAGATGAACTTCAACTGTCACGGCTGGGGCTTCCACCCCCAGACTCGCTCGGGTAGCGACGCAGGCAATGGCCATTGGACAAGTCCTTTTTATCCTTTAATGCGTTAAGTCTAGCAGCTGAAATCCGCTTGGAAATGAACAGTGGTTTATACTTTTATGAGTGGTCTAAGACAGGCGTTACATTGCAATGTGTTGTCAGCTGTGAGATTTATAGCGGTATTCTCTTTTGAAAATGTGCAAGGAAGACGTAACGCTGGCAGGGGTAAATAGCGCTTGCAGAATGGGGTGTACTCATGAGGTTATGGTTCTTTTTTGGGGTATTTCTGTTTATTTCTCCCTTGCAGGCGAAGACCGATGTGCTGTTTCTCAATCCCGGCATCAGTCAGGAAAGCTTTTGGGGTGATGTTGACAGCTTGTTCAACAAAGCTGCCGAACGTTTCAGACTGGAGGTAGAAACCCTTCATGCCGATCGCGACCATTTCCGGATGATCAGGCAAGCCCATGAAGTTGCCCTTCGCAGTGAACTCCCCCTGTATGTGGTTATGGTGAATGAAAAACAATCTGGTATGAGAATGTTGGATGTGTTTTACAAAAAGCCCGTGTATATCCAATTTATTCTCAATGATATCAGTCATTTTGAGAGGCAGGCGCTGCTTAAGGATGCTCACTGGCAGCACTATCTGTTACCGCCAATAGTGCCGGACAACCGCAGCATAGGGTTTGCAACGGCTGAAGCCTTAATGAAAGGTGTGACCGAGCAAAACCCTCAGGTTGTGTTGGTTTCAGGAGACGAGTCGACTCCGGCATCGGTTGAGCGAACTGAGGGCGCATTGGCGGCGCTTCAATCCATGACGGAGGTGATTACTGAACAAACTGTGTACGGTCAATGGCAGGAAACTAAGGCCTATCAGCAGGCTGGGGTGCTGTTGCAAAGGTATCCGGGACTCGATGCGATATGGACTGCAAACGACCACATGGCATTTGGTGTCATTCGTGCAATGAAAGACATTGCGGCGGTGCCGGGGCGGAAAATACGGATCGCCAGTATCAATACGTCGGCAGAAGTGCTGGCTTTAAGAAGAGAAGGGGTGATTAACGTATTGGGCGGTGGGCACTTTCTGGCCAGTGGTGTAGCGCTTGCTAATATCAGACGACATATGGAGACTGGTGAATATCCTCGCCGACAGATCACTTTGTTTCGATTGTTGGAGCCCGATACTGAGTTTTTTACAGCACTTGAGCATCGTGATTGGGATTCATTATTGGATATTGCTACAGCAGAGCATATTGCACTGGAGCACTAGCGTTTCAGGGGAGCAGCAATGACAGGTGGCAGTGTGTATAAATGCTGGCGTACCGGATAGTCGAGGTTCTGTCTTAGTCGGTGTTATTCGTGAAGATTGAGGGCGGATGTTTTTTTATGGCAGGTCTGAACGTCGGTGGGTATCAGGTTCTCTGAACCAGCTCATGGGTAAAGATGGCTGTTCGCTGTTCCATTTTTTTCGCATGGTACATGGCGATATCCGCGAATTTCATCAGTTGTTTTTTGTCGTCTGCATCCCGTGGATATTGGCTGATGCCAATACTGATGCCCACGGCCACCCTTAACCCGTCGAAGCAGATGTCCTGTACCAGTTGTTGATGTATCTGCTGGCACAGCTCTCGGGCAGATTGGGCGCTGAAGCCGGGTAATAACATGGCAAATTCATCGCCACCCAAACGCGCACAAAGTGCTCCATCAGGGGTTACAGATAACAGCCTGCTGCAGGCTTCCTGCAATACTCTGTCACCTATGTGGTGGCCATAGGTATCATTCACTGTTTTAAAATCATCCAAATCCATGATCAGGCAGGCGAATGGCTGCGCGTCCTTCAACATGAAATCAAAAGTTTTGTAATAGGCGTTTCGGTTTGGTAGTCCGGTCAGGAGGTCGTGTTCTGCCTGATAACGCATGTCTTCGAGGGTGTTGAAAAGCCTTTTAATGGTGTCGGCACTGAGCCTGGATACCAGATACACAAAGCAACCACCCGCACCAAAAATAGCCGCGACAATCAGCTCCAATGTGGTCACAGTATGACCATGCAGCATCCACAGGTATCCGATATAGCCAAGGATAAAGCCCAATACCAGTGCTAACAGCGTTAACCAGGCTCGAGTGTGGAATTCCGGTAACGTACAGATACGCCAAAGCGTTGGCAGTGAAGCCAAAAGAGCCAGTAGTCCCAAGACTGTCAATGCTGGAGCGGCAATGTCCATCAATTTGATTCCCAAAGTTGAAGTGGATTGTCCGGTCTGCGTAAGCCATTTCGTGTGAACTGATTATAGAAGAGATTCATTTTTCTGGTTTCAGTGACTGTCAGGAGTCAGTTTTCGCTGATGGTATTCCAGTATTTTTGCCAGTTGTCCCTGACTTCTCAGCTCCGCAATTTTGTCGTTGAAATGTATTTGTAACCATGACCGCCGACTGCTCTTGGGGGAGATCAGCATAAAAAAGGGTTCGCTTGGTGCCCCGGTGATTCGCCCCTTGTGTAATGGTGGCATAAAGGATTCGCCCAAGATTGCGATTGCGGCGGGCAGAAGCTCCAGGCGGTCGAGATAATAGCGACATCGTCCGGCTTTCAGCATTTCTGCCAGTTGCCGGTAATTGACCATGCGGATCACGTCTGAACCTTTCGTCAGACCGAACTGCGCATAATTATGGCCACCAAGCCCACACACAGAGCCCAACGCCTGTAATGCCGCGCCGCTGGCGATTTCGCTGGAAGTATCGGCGGCCTTGGCTAAATAAAAATAACCGGGGGTCAGGTAATAATAGGGTTCGGATGAGATATAATCCCGTTGCCGCTGTTCGTTCATGGATGCGCTCATGGCGGCATCCACAGCACCGGTTGTCAGGGACATAAGACAACGTCGCCAAGGCAGTGACACCACTTGATAAGGAACCCCCTCAAATACCCGCTTCAGTATGTCTATGTCGTAACCTGCAAGGATGTCGGTTTTTATGTTGTTTTCACGGACAAAATAGTTGAAGGGTGGGAATTCCGTGACTTCAACGCAGAAGGTCAAAGGGCGTTCGGTCGTGGAATGGGCAAACGGCGAGAACAGAGTCACAAAGCTGTAAATCATCAGCATATATAATGACTTGAACATAGTTACCCTCCGGTTCCTGCAGCATCTCAGAGTATAGCAAGTGAAGCGCAATCCTGCGTTTCAAGGATGGACGATTCCATGAGTTTTTTAGAAAATATCTCAATAATTCTGGCGCTTATATGTGTCAGTTGTTTCTTCTCCATGTCGGAGATTGCCCTTGCCGCGGCACGAAAAATCCGTCTTCGGCAGATGGCCGATGAAGGCAATGAAAAGGCCGGACGGGTGTTGGCCTTGCAGGCCCATCCGGGCAGTTTCTTCACCGTGGTGCAAATAGGTCTTAATGCCGTTGCTATCATGGGTGGTATTGTGGGGGAATCGGCCTTTACTCCCCACATAATGGCGCTGCTCACTGGTGTGGTACCCGACCTCTGGCTTGGCAAGTTAAGCTTTATATTGTCGTTTTTGCTGGTGACCAGTCTGTTTATTCTGCTGGCCGACCTTATGCCAAAACGCATTGCCATGGCCATGCCAGAGCAGGTTGCTGTGTCATTGGTGGGAGCCATGGGGCTGTGTATTACTCTGCTGCGGCCATTGGTGTGGGTGTTTAACGGCCTTGCAAACCGGTTGTTCCGTATGTTGCGTATTCCGACCCAGCGCAACGATACCATTACCGAAGATGACATCTATGCGGTGATGGATGCCGGTGCTGAAGCTGGCGTAATAGATAAAGGCGAACAGATGATGATGGAGAATGTGTTTGAAATGCAAAGCATTCCGGTCACTTCTGCCATGACCCCGCGGGAAAGTCTGGTGTTCTTTTTGCAAAGCGACACCGAAGAAGACATCAAGCGTAAAATTGCCGCAGACCCTCACAGTCAGTTTCTGCTGTGCGATGGTCAGCTGGATGCCATCAAGGGCTATGTGGATTCCAAGGATTTGCTCATCAAGGTGATAAGCGGTCAGGCCCTGAATCTGAAAGATCCGTCATTGGTGCAGAGCTGCCCGATTATTCCCGATACCCTGAGCCTGTCGGAGGCGCTGGACTATTTCCGCAATAACCGAGTCGATTTTGCCGTGGTGCTGAATGAGTATGCGCTGGTGCTGGGGGTTGTGACCTTTAACGACCTGCAAAGCGCCGTGATGGGCACCTGGTCGCTGGCCGAAGGCGAGGAGCAAATTGTCGCCCGTGATGCTTCATCCTGGCTGGTGGATGGGGTGACGCCCATTACCGATGTGATGCGTGCATTTGGCATTGACAGTTTTCCCCAGAGCCAGAATTACGAAACCATCGCAGGTTTCATTATGTTTATGCTGCGTAAAATTCCCCGTCGCACTGACTTTGTTATCTATGCCGGTTACAAGTTTGAAGTGGTTGATATTGACTCATACAAGGTAGATCAGCTGTTGGTGACCAAGGTGGAATTGACCGGAGCTGAAGATTAGTCAATCCCAAATATGAAAAAGGCCGCATGATGCGGCCTTTTTCATGGCTGTGGCTCAGGGCAGGAGTGAATGAGCCACGCAGAGCGGTGCAAGGAATTACACACACCTTCTTTAGTAGTCGATGCAATCGAGGAAGGCGGCTATCAGTGGGTCTTCCCGGCGCTTGGTCTTGCAGCAGCAACCCAGTTCAAAGGGGGCAATAGCCACCGGGCTTGGCATCAGCGCAATACGGTCGCGTACCGGGCTGTGCTGAATCACAACTTCCGGCGTAATACTCACGCCGCAGCCCAGTGCCACCATGGAGACAATCGCTTCATGGCCTGACACCTTGGCGTAAATATTGGGCTGAATGCCCATGGCCTTGAACCAGGCATCGGCACGGCGTCTGCCGGGGCCATGATCCTGAATGATAAAGGGCAGCTTGTCCCAGGGGATGGTTTCTTCACCAAGCAGCTCCCTGGCGCGGCAGGGCATTTGCGGGGCGATAATGGTCAGGGGGATAGTTTCGATTGGGGCGAAATGCAGATTATCCGGGAAGGCTTCCGGCAGCGCGGCAATGGCGATATCGGCACGGTTTTGCTGCACCTCACTCACCGCATTGGCCGCATCCCCGGTGCCAAGCACGATTTCCACCAGCGGGTGTTCGCGGCGAAACTTATCCAGTAAACCCGGTAAATGGCTGTAGGCGGCAGTCACCGAGCAGTACAGATTCAGCCGTCCTATTAACTGATGTTGATTGGGGGAAATGCGGCTTTTCAGTTGCTCCCAGCCATTAACCATGTTCTGGGCAAACTGGCGAAACTCCACTCCGGCGGAGGTCAGGCTTACGCTGCGGTTATCCCTTTCAAATAAACGGGTGCCGGCATCCTCCTCCAGCCGCTGCATGGCACGGCTTAAGGTGGACGGGCTCACGTGCATTTGCTCGGCGGTTCGGGCAAACTGCAAGGTGTCGCACAGACTCAGGAACAGCTTGATTTCTCGTATATCCACACCGACCTCGACTCGCTGGTTTTATCCGAAACCATGTTGCTTAAAGTGAAACAATAGCTTTCGTTTATATCATTTTGAGCAATGCTAACTCTCCGCTATAGTGATTTCAATCACAATCGGCACAGGCCAACAGAGGCATGCTGGTTGTTTGAACCCAATTGACGAAGGATAAGTGGTATTCACTATGGCTAACTACTTTAACTCATTGAATTTACGTCAGCAGCTGGCCCAGTTGAGCCAGTGCCGTTTTATGGATCGCAGCGAGTTTGAAAACGGTTGTGACTACATCAAGGGCTGGAATATCGTTATCCTCGGCTGTGGCGCCCAGGGCCTGAACCAGGGTCTGAACATGCGCGACTCCGGCCTGAATATCTCCTACGCCCTGCGCGCTGAGGCTATTGCCGAGAAGCGTGCTTCCTGGAAGAAGGCCACCGATAACGGTTTTACCGTTGGCACCTTCGAAGAGCTGATCCCACAGGCAGATCTGGTACTGAACCTGACCCCGGACAAGCAGCACTCCAACGTGGTTAACACCGTAATGCCGCTGATGAAGCAGGGCGCGACCCTGTCATATTCCCACGGCTTCAACATCGTTGAAGAAGGCATGCAGGTTCGCCCAGATATTACGGTTGTAATGGTGGCGCCCAAGTGCCCCGGCACCGAAGTGCGTGAAGAATACAAGCGCGGCTTCGGTGTACCTACCCTGATTGCGGTTCACCCAGAGAACGACCCACGCGGTGATGGTCTGGAAATCGCCAAGGCCTACGCCAGTGCCACCGGCGGCGACCGTGCCGGTGTACTGCACTCTTCGTTTATCGCTGAAGTAAAATCGGATCTGATGGGCGAGCAGACCATTCTGTGTGGCATGCTGCAAACCTCAGCCATCCTCGGCTACGAGAAGATGGTGGCCGACGGTGTTGAGCCTGGCTATGCCGCCAAGCTTATCCAGCAGGGTCTGGAGACCATCACCGAAGCACTCAAGCAGGGCGGTATCACCAATATGATGGATCGCCTGTCTAACCCAGCCAAGATCAAAGCCTTTGATATGGCCGAGGAATTGAAAGGCATTCTGGCACCTCTGTTCGAGAAGCACATGGATGACATCATCAGCGGCGAATTCTCCCGCACCATGATGGCAGACTGGGCCAACGATGATGCCAATCTGCTGCGCTGGCGGGCCGAAACCAACGAGACTGCCTTTGAGAATGCCCCAAGCAGCAATGAGCACATCGACGAACAGACTTACTTCGACAAGGGCATCTTCCTGGTTGCCATGATCAAGGCCGGTGTTGAGCTGGCATTCGATACCATGGTTGACGCCGGAATCATCGAAGAATCAGCCTATTATGAGTCGCTGCACGAAACACCGCTGATCGCCAACACCATCGCCCGTAAGCGTCTGTACGAGATGAACGTGGTGATTTCAGATACCGCCGAATATGGCTGCTATCTGTTCAACCATGCCGCCGTGCCCATGCTGCGTGATTACGTGAAGTCCATGTCAGCCGAGTATCTGGGCGCAGGGCTGAAAGACAGCAGCAACGCCGTAGACAACGTGCGTTTGATTGAAGTGAACCAAGCCATCCGCAACACCGCCGTTGAGTACATCGGTGAAGAGCTGCGCGGCTACATGAAAGACATGAAGCGCATCAGCGCTGCCCAGTAACAGGGGCACCAAGCTGGGTTGTTCAAGGAGCCAACGACCCGGCTGCAACAAATGCAATAAAGCAACAGTTGTGTTGAGTGGTCACAACTGACGCTGGCCGAAAGGCCTGAGCTTGTGGCCAAGGGAAGGTGAGAATAAGTCCCGTGCTTGCTCTGCGTGAGCTTACAGTGGATAGATGCAAGGCACAGTTCGCAGCGAATGGCCCTAGTCCTTCGCAAGAACTGTAACGTCGCAGATACCGCTGTAAGCCACGCCCTACGGGGCTTTGATAGCAACACCATTTCAGCGTTATTCAACTTCAGCAGGACGGCGGGGGCGCCCAGCCATGCTTTCAGTTGAATGCCTTGAACTGTCGTCGCTATCAAAGCCAGAGCTGTGCGAGGACTTGTTCGCACCTTCCTAAGCTCGATACTTTTTCTGTTGTTGTTTGCATTGTCTCGGCAGGGAAGCTGAATCTTTTTTGGAATGCAAATTTTCTGTTGTACAGCCCGCAAGCTTTGTGCTAATTCTTAAAGCTCGCTCAAAAAGGCGACATCAGAAACGAATACGCAAGTTGATTAAGGACTCTGTCAAACGTGTTTAACCAGGCTGCCAAGCTCATTCTCGTGATTATTACCGTAGTGATTATTAAGTCACAGCGGGGACGGCGCATGGCAAACTGACAGACCTAATCCAGGAAAGAAGTTGCAGAAAAGCCCCCCGCTCCGAAAGGACCGGGGGGTTTCTCGTTTCAGGGCATTTAAAAACTACCGTAAAGGCACAGAGCAGGAATTTAGATGGAAGGACAGATGATGAGAGGGGCTGACGCAGTCATCAAGGTATTGGCCGCCCATGGGGTGAACACGGTATTCGGTTATCCCGGTGGCGCCATCATGCCCATCTACGACGCGCTTTACGGCAGCGAAGTTGAGCACACCCTGTGCCGCCACGAACAGGGTGCTGGCTTCGCTGCCGTGGGCTATGCCCGCGCCAGTGGCAAAACCGGCGTCTGCTTCGCCACCTCTGGCCCCGGCGCCACCAACCTTATCACAGCCCTTGCCGATGCCCTGCTGGATTCAGTGCCTGTTGTGGCCATCACAGGTCAGGTGTCCACCTCGGTTATCGGCACCGATGCCTTTCAGGAAATCGATGTACTCGGCATGAGCCTGTCCTGCACCAAACACAGCTTTATGGTGCAGAGCGTCGATGAACTGGTGCCAACCCTCTACCGTGCCTTCGAACTTGCCGCCTCAGGCCGCCCGGGTCCTGTGCTGGTGGACATCCCCAAGGATATCCAAATCGCTCAGCTTGAGTACCGTGCCCCGCTGCTGGCCGTCGCCGATGAGCCCGAACTGTTGGACGCGGACATAGACGCCGCCCGCGCCCTGATAGCAGCGGCGAAGAAGCCTATGTTGTACGTGGGCGGTGGTGTGGGGATGGCCGGCTCTGTTGAGCAGCTGCGCCGCTTCATCAAGGCCACCAATATGCCATCCGTGGCTACACTCAAGGGCCTCGGTGCTATCCCCCATGGTACCCCGGGCTATTTGGGCATGCTGGGGATGCACGGTGGCAAGGCCGCTAACCTCGCGGTGCAGGAATGTGATTTGCTGATGGTGGTGGGTGCCCGTTTCGATGATCGAGTGACCGGCCGTCTGGCCTCATTTGCGCCCAACGCCAGGGTGCTGCATCTGGATATAGACGCCGCCGAGCTTGGCAAGCTGCGCCAGCCCGATGTGGCCATTGCCGCCGAGCTTCGCGCCGTGCTGCCACGGCTTGAAATGGAACTGGATATCGCCCCTTGGTGCGCCGAGGTGGCAGCGATGGATGAAGAGCACCGCTGGGACTACAACCACCCCGGCAGCCTTATCTACGCCCCGGCCATGTTGCGTCGCCTGGCCAACAAGCTGCCCGAGGACAGCGTAGTGAGCTGCGATGTGGGTCAGCACCAGATGTGGGTTGCCCAGCATATGCATTTCCGCCGCCCTGAAGATCATTTATCCAGCGCCGGCCTTGGCACCATGGGCTTTGGCTTACCTGCCGCCATCGGCGCCCAGATGGCCCGCCCCGATGCAACAGTGGTGGCCGTGTCCGGCGATGGCTCCTTCATGATGAATGTGCAGGAGCTGACCACTATCAAGCGCCGTAAGCTGCCGGTGAAAATCCTGCTTATCGACAACCAGCGTCTGGGCATGGTGAAGCAGTGGCAACAGCTGTTTTTCGAAGAGCGCTACAGCGAGACCAATCTGTCGGATAACCCCGACTTTGTCACCCTGGCGTCGGCCTTCGAGATCCCCGGTCGCACCATTTTCGGCGCCGACGAAGTGGAAGAAGCCCTGGAAGAAATGCTCACCTGCAAAGGCCCCTTCCTGCTGCATGTGGCAATTGATGATGCCTTTAACGTCTGGCCGCTGGTACCGCCCGGCGCCTCAAACAGCGATATGATGGAAGAAATGGAGAGAAGCACATGAACCACAGTCTGGAAGTTACTCTGGCACAGCGTCCCGAAGTGGTTGAGCGTGTCCTTCGGGTCGTTCGCCATCGCGGCTTTACTCTGACCAATATGAATATGCGCCTCGGTGATGACGGCGTGCATCTGTCGATGTCGGTTTCCAGTGAGCGAGCGATTGAGCTTTTGAGCAACCAGTTGACCAAACTGGTGGATGTGACCGGTTGTCATGTGATGCAGCCCGCCATGTCACAGTCGGCAAGTGCCTGATCTCATAACATAAGTAAGATATTCTGTTTCCATCAAAAAATTGAAAAAAGCATAGGAAGTTTCAATGGCTAAATTACGTTCCGCCACCAGTACCGAAGGCCGCAACATGGCTGGAGCCCGCGCCCTGTGGCGTGCCACCGGCGTTAAAGATACCGACTTCGGCAAGCCCATCATCGCCATTGCCAACTCCTTTACCCAGTTTGTGCCCGGCCACGTGCACTTGAAAGACATGGGCGCTCTGGTGGCGTCTGCCATCGAAGAGGCGGGCGGTATCGCCAAAGAATTCAATACCATCGCCGTGGATGACGGTATTGCCATGGGCCACGGCGGCATGCTGTATTCGCTGCCATCCCGTGAGCTGATTGCCGACAGCGTGGAGTACATGGTCAACGCCCACTGCGCAGATGCGCTGGTGTGTATCAGTAACTGCGACAAAATCACCCCCGGCATGCTGATGGCGGCGCTGCGCCTCAACATTCCTGTGGTGTTTGTTTCCGGCGGGCCGATGGAAGCGGGTAAAACCAAGCTGTCTGACAAGCTCATCAAGCTGGATTTGGTCGACGCTATGGTGGCGGCGGCGGACGACCGTATCAGCGACGCCGACAGTGAGAAAATCGAGCGCAGTGCCTGCCCCACCTGCGGCAGCTGCTCCGGCATGTTTACCGCCAACTCCATGAACTGCCTCACCGAAGCGCTGGGTCTGTCACTGCCGGGCAACGGCTCCATGCTGGCGACCCATGCAGATCGCCGTGAGCTGTTCCTCGAAGCCGGTCGCCGGGTGATGAAGCTTGCCAAGCGTTACTATGGCGACGATGACGCCTCTGTGCTGCCCCGCGCCATTGCCTCGTTCAAGGCCTTTGAAAACGCCATGGCGCTGGACGTGGCCATGGGCGGCTCGTCCAATACCGTGTTGCACCTGCTGGCGGCGGCCCAGGAGGCCGAGGTGGATTTCACCATGGCCGATATCGACCGCATCAGCCGCAAGGTGCCGCACCTGTGCAAGGTGGCGCCGTCCACACCCAAATACCATATGGAAGATGTGCACCGCGCCGGTGGCGTGATGGCGATTCTGGGTGAGCTCGACCGCGCTGGGCTTTTGCACACAGATGTAAACCACGTGGCATCGGAAGATGGCACCTTGAAATCTGTGCTCGAGCGCTTCGATGTGGTGCTAACCAAAGATCAAAAAGTACACGAGTTTTTCCGCGCAGGTCCTGCGGGCATCCCCACCACCCGCGCCTTCAGCCAGTCTTGCCGCTGGGACACCCTGGATGATGACCGCCGCGAAGGCTGTATCCGCAGCCGTGAGTTTGCCTTCAGTCAGGAAGGTGGCCTGGCGGTATTGTCGGGCAATCTCGCCGAAAACGGCTGTATCGTGAAGACCGCCGGGGTGGATGACTCCAACCTCAAATTCAGCGGCGTGGCAAGGGTATATGAGAGCCAGGAAGACGCGGTTGCCGGTATCCTCGGCGGCGAAGTGGTGGCCGGTGACGTAGTGGTGATTCGTTACGAGGGCCCCAAGGGCGGCCCCGGCATGCAGGAAATGCTCTACCCAACCAGTTACTTAAAGTCCCGCGGCCTTGGCACCCAGTGCGCCCTCATTACCGACGGCCGTTTCTCCGGCGGTACCTCGGGGCTGTCCATCGGCCATGTGTCGCCCGAGGCGGCCTCCGGCGGCACCATAGGCCTGATTGAAAATGGCGATCGTATCGATATCGACATCCCCGGCCGCAGCATCAAGCTGCTGGTGAGTGACGCTGAGCTCGAAAGCCGCCGCGAAGCCATGAACGCCAAGGGGCCACTGGCCTGGAAACCATTGTCACGGGTTCGCCCAGTGTCCATGGCGCTGAAGGCATACGCCATGCTTGCCACCAGTGCTGATAAGGGCGCGGTGCGCGATGTCTCCAAACTGGAGGGCTGAGATGCTGGATTTCGCTGGCGGTGGTGACACTAATAAATCAGAGGTGAAGCCTGTGGATCTTGCTCATTATTATCTGCAAAAAATCCTGCTGTCGTCTGTGTATGACGTGGCCAAGGTGACGCCCCTGTCCCATATGGGCAAGCTGTCGGCGCGCCTCGGGCAGGAGATTTATCTGAAACGCGAAGACATGCAGCCGGTGCATTCCTTTAAGCTGCGTGGCGCCTATAACCGCATTTCGCAGCTGACTCAGGCCGAGTGTAAGCGCGGTGTGGTATGCGCTTCGGCGGGTAACCATGCTCAGGGCGTTGCGCTGTCGGCCTCAAGTCGTGGCATTGATGCCGTGATAGTCATGCCCACCACCACGCCGGACATCAAAATCGATGCGGTGCGTCGTCGTGGCGGTAATGTGCTCTTGCACGGTGAGTCGTTCGATCAGGCCAATGCTCACGCCCAGCATCTGGCGCAAACCGAGGGCCGGGTCTATATCGCGCCTTTCGATGATGAGGCTGTGATTGCCGGGCAGGGCACAGTGGCGCAGGAAATGTTGCAGCAGCAGCGGGATCTGGAGCTGGTATTTGTGCCCGTGGGCGGCGGTGGTCTGGTTGCCGGCATCGCTGCCTATTACAAGGCGGTGCGACCATCGGTGAAAATCATCGGGGTCGAGCCTGAGGATGCCGCTTGCCTTAAGGCCGCCATGGCGGCGGGTGAGCCTGTGACTTTATCCCAGGTGGGCCTCTTTGCCGATGGCGTAGCGGTAAAGCGCATCGGCGCTGAGCCATTTCGTATCGCCAAACACTATGTGGATGAAGTGGTTACCGTGAGCTCAGACGAAATCTGCGCCGCGGTGAAGGATATCTTCGAAGACACCCGTGCCATTGCTGAGCCGGCGGGCGCGCTGTCTCTGGCGGGGCTGAAAAAGTATCTGGCGCAGACAACACCTGCTCTTGCTGAGGCGTGCAAACCAGCCCGCAAGGTGGCGGCCATTTTGAGTGGCGCCAACGTGAATTTTCACAGCTTGAGATACGTGTCTGAGCGCTGCGAACTGGGTGAGCAAAAAGAAGCTGTGCTGGCGGTGCAGGTGCCGGAAGTGCCCGGTAGCTTTCTTAAGTTTTGCGAGCTTTTGGGCAAGCGCGCCATGACTGAGTTCAATTACCGCTTCTCGGGCCGCGACAGCGCCGTGGTGTTTGCCGGTATCCGGCTCTCCGGTGGCCAGTCGGAGCTTAAAGAGATCATCGCGTCCCTCACTTCAGGCGGCTTTGAAGTGCAGGATTTATCGAGCGATGAAACCGCCAAACTGCATGTGCGTTATATGGTGGGAGGTCACCCCACAGAGCCCTTGAGTGAGCGGTTATTCAGCTTCGAGTTTCCCGAGTATCCGGGGGCGCTGCTTAAGTTTTTAACCACCCTCGGCAGCCGCTGGAACATCAGTCTGTTCCACTACCGTAACCACGGCGCGGCTTTCGGCCGGGTACTGGCGGGCTTCGAGGTGCCTGAGGGTGACAGCGAAGCCTTTGGCCGCTTCCTCACCGAGCTTGGCTTTGTGTGGCAGGAAGAAACCCACAGCCCGGCTTACCGCTTGTTTTTGGGCAGTAAATAAGTGGGAAAGCCCGTTAGGGAGGTGTGAGTGAGTCCCTGCGTGCTCTGGCTTTGGCGGCAACAGGAGTTCGAGGCATTCAACTGAAGGCATGCCGAGGCATGTCGAAGTTGAATAACGATGAAATACTAAAGCCCCTAAAGCCCCTTTGGGCGCGGCTTACTTGGGCGTGATTTACAAGGATATGGTTAGCGGCGCATTCATAGCTCAGTTCCTATCTGTCATTAACGACAGCTAAATTCAGCAAGGTAAGCCAGCGCAGAGCGTGTATGGGGCTCATTCGAACCTCCCTTAGACCAAGGCAGGGGCGTTTTAGTAAAGGAATTATGCTAGGGTAATTGCTCGAAATCAGAAGATAACGAGATAACTCAGACCTCAGCGCGGCAGCGCCGCGACAAGTTGCAAAACCCGACAACACCAACAAGGAGTCTCCATGCAAGCCGCCCCCAAGATTGCTCCCTTTATGCCGCCGCGTCGTATTCTGATGGGCCCGGGCCCTTCTGATGTGTATCCGGAGGTGTTGCTGGCTCAGTCGCGCCCAACCGTGGGCCACCTGGACCCCTTGTTTGTGGCCATGATGGATGAGCTTAAATCTCTGCTGCAATACGCCTTTCAGACGCAGAATGAGATGACTCTTGCTGTGTCGGCGCCGGGCAGTGCCGGCATGGAAACCTGTTTTGTGAACCTGGTGGAGCCTGGCGAAAAGGTAGTTGTATGCCGCAATGGGGTGTTTGGCGAGCGGATGCGTCAAAACGTGGAGCGCTGCGGCGGTATTGCGGTGGTGGTGGACTTCCCCTGGGGGACGCCGGTTGACCCTGGCGTGGTTGATGGGGTTTTGAAGTTAAACCCCGATGCCAAATTCCTTGCCTTTGTCCATGCCGAAACCAGTACAGGCGCGCTGTCGGATGCCAAAACCCTCTGTGCCCTTGCCCGCGAGCACGGCTGCCTGTCGATTGTCGATGCGGTGACCTCCCTTGGCGGGGTTGAGCTCAGGGTGGATGAATGGGGCATAGATGCCATTTATTCTGGCAGCCAGAAGTGTTTATCCTGCGTACCCGGCCTGTCGCCTGTGTCTTTCTCGCCAAGGGCGGTTGAAAAGATTAAAAGCCGTAAAACGCCGGTGCAGAGCTGGTTTTTGGATCAGACCCTGGTAATGGGCTACTGGAGTGGCGCTGGCAAGCGCGCGTATCACCACACAGCGCCGGTTAATGCCCTTTACGCCCTGCACGAGTCACTGCGGCTGCTTGCCGAAGAAGGCCTCGAAAATGCCTGGACCAGACATCAAAACATGCATCAGTTGCTCAAGGCTGGCCTTGAAAAGCTGGGGCTGAGGTTTGTGGTGGAAGTAGCCTGTCGTTTACCCCAGTTGAATGCTGTGTATATTCCTGAAGGTATAGATGATGCAGCCGTTCGTACGCTGTTATTGCAGAGATATAATCTGGAAATAGGTGCAGGCCTTGGCGAGCTGGCCGGCAAGGCCTGGCGTATCGGGCTCATGGGGTATGGCGCCCGGGCTGAAAATGTGGCACTTTGCCTTCGGGCTCTGGAAGAAGCGCTGAAATAAAACCGTCTGGTTGAGGGTTGCGCATTGGTCTCTTCGGTTGTCAGCGTCTATATTATTTGACAACGATAATTAAAAGGGATCTTATGCGCTTCCCCATGTTTTTGCTGGCAATGTGCTTTGCGATAGTAGCTCAGGCGTCCACTGTTACTATCGGTGCCACCAACAACAAGCCCCCCTATGTGCTTGAAGACTCAGAGTCTGGACTTGAACTTGAAATCATCCGTGCTGCTTTTGCTGAAGTAGGTATGGATGTTCGCTTTAAATTTTACTCCCGTAAGCGGCAAATCCTTTTCTACGAAAAAGAACGCCTTGATGGCGTGATGACGGTAAATTCTTACTTCAGGTTGTCAGGATATCCAACTGAAAATTACATTTACTATCAAAACGTTGCAATTAGTCTTGAGGAGCGGGGATTGCGGTTGAAGCAGATCCGGGATTTGACTCAGTACAGTGTGGCGGCCTTTGAAAATGCATCCGTTATGCTTGGTGGGGAATTTAAAACCGTTACCGATAAAACCATTTACCGCGAGCTTAGCCCTCAATCCACGCAAAACAAGATGTTATACCTTGGAAGGATAGATGTTGCGGTAGCTGACAAATACATCTTTCTGGCTAACAATCGATTGGTTGAAAGCGAGATTGATTCGGGTAAAAAAGTCGAATTTCACGAAATTTTTCCACGTACCGGTTACCAGCTGATGTTCCGCAACTCCATTATCCGGGATGCTTTTAATGAAGGTCTGAATAAGATCAAGCAAAGTGGCCGATATCAAGCACTGTTAATCGAGTATCTGCGCTGAACCAGCACAGTGAGCAACTGTGCACCTATAATTCCCACTGAGACCAATGGTAGTGAAAGTGCCGTTGCCGCCAGTACATCCTGACTGTGATGCATCCCCAGAAACATTCTTGAAAACCCCATAGCGACAGCCCATCCACCCAGCATCAGACAGGGCACCCGGTGTCCTGATGCAATAAAAAACCAACACACGGTCAGTGACAGGGTTGCCGCATAAAGTGTATGGCCGGAAGGAAAAGACAGCCCGACTTCCTGACGCCAGTGAGCTGCAATGTTTTGTGTCATCAATGGCAGTTCAGCATCTTGTAGCGTAAGCAGGTGTGCTATTTCTGTGCGGCGCTCCTGCTTGGATTGACCGTAAAAAACATCCAGCTGCAGCAGATTTTTCTTGGCCAGATATTCAGCGTTGGGACGGGGTTCATCGAAGCAGGTTTTCAGATGCTCATTCAGCACCAGTCCGCCGCCAAGGGAGAGCGCGAGCGCCAGCAACATCCTTGTTGCCTGCGCCCGTGACAAGCGATAAAACCCCAAAGCGGCCACCGCCGCCGCAGTGAGAGCACCCCAGGGCGCTGTGCCGGTAAAGGTGACCCAATAAAGGAAATCAGCGCCAACACTGTCGAGCTCGAGCAGTGGAAACAGCTTGATATCCAAAAGATAAAGCATGGTGGATGGCAGCAATAACACCAGCCAAAACAGCAGCAGTAACAAGGGGCGCGAGCCCTGGCCAAACCTGGATGCGTGGGCGTAATGCATCTTAACTCTTTGTATGCTATGAAAAACTGAGTGTACCCGTTTGGGGCACAGAAAAAAACCGGCAGCCAAAAGAGGGGCACTGCCGGTACCTTCATCGAGGCTTAAGGGATGTGGTTATGAACTGGTAACGCTTTGGCGGCGGGTGAGGTACATCAGCGTCAGCAGGACCGCCAGCAGCAGACCACTGCCCATCAACAGGGCGTAATCTTCAAGACGCAAAATCGAGTACAGAAGACCATAAAGACCAAGCAGCATCGCCAGCATAATCACACCCCTGCCATGGCTTTGGGTGGCGCTGGCCACATAGACGGGGATGCTGAGGACAGGTGCCAGGGCTGCCAATACATAGGCCATGCCAAAGCCAAGGTGTTCAGACAGTGCCAACAACAGCAGGTAAAACAGGGTCATGGCGGCACCGACCATCAAATACTGCAGCGGTGATAAGTTTTGGCCTAGACTCAATTCAAGCATCAGCAGCAGGACAAATGTCAGGGCGACGAACAACAGCCCATATTTGATGGCCCGCTCGATTTTGCCGTAGTGGGTGACAGGTTCAAACAGCTGGGTATGGGCTTTGGCTTCCAGCAGGCTCTGCCCCTGTGAGGTACGGATAATTTGCGGATAGTTGCGGCTTAAGTGGCTGATATTCCAAGAGGCGGTAAAGCCATCGGCGCCGATATTGCGCTCGCTGGGGAGTATGCCGCTAAAGCTGGGGTGAGGCCAATCGGCGCTGAGACTAAACTCGGAGGCCTCGCCGAGGGGCAGAAATCCTATACCCTGAGAGCCACGCAGGCGCAGTTTGAAGTCCACTGTAAAGGGAGCCTGTTCCTGACCCAGTTGCAGCGGCCGATGAAAACCTCGATTCAGCGCCTCAATGGCAAGGCCGGTACCGGACATCAGATGGCCATCACCCCCTGGGCCATCAGCGCTTATGACAAAGCTGTCCACGCTATCTATTGCCTGATTGGCTGATAGTCCAAACACCAAACGGGCGCGGGAAAATTCGAATGACTCCAGATTGCTGATGATGGGCAAATTGATATCGAAACTTGCCTGGCCCTCCACCCCGGTTTGGTAGACCAGTGAGTGGTAAATGCCACGGTCGCGAAAGTCATGCTTGAGATCTGCTCTCATTTTCAGATGTCTGGGAAGAATCAGTAATTCATCTTCCATTATGGTGCGACGCTGACGACGACCGCCATCGGCCAGGGTTTCCTCCGTCAGCACCGCATAGCGATAGGGCAGAACGAGCACGGGGCCGGTCAGCAGTTGCTCCTCCCCCCAGGACTCCGCTATGTCACGTACTACATCGCGGTACAGACCTTCGCGCTCAGTTGCCAAATCCTGCACCAGGGTCAGCGGTACTGTGGCCAGCAGGCACAGCAGCAGTGTAAGTGCGCCTTTTAAAATCAGTGACATTCTGGCCAGCTGCGCCGGATCTTCAGTATTGCCATACAGACGTCTGAGTCCGGTGCGAATGGCCATAAAGCCACCAAAGCCAAGAGCGCCGAGCAGCGCCAATGCCATGAGTCCAAAAAACATGTCCGCCATGATTCTTCCTTGCTACAAAAGTGGGATTTAGTGCCTGGCTAATTGAAACAGTTTTGAGTAGAAACAGGGGGGCAGACCGCTGATCAATTGTGGCCAAAAAATGACTTTTGAGGTTAATGGCTTCCGATTGGGGCGTTCGGTCTTTACTTGTGGGAAATGCTTACGGTGGGCTAGTCTGTTAGGAAAGCCAAAAGAGTCAAAATGGTCTTTGACAAAAAGCTTTCGGCTAAATATCAAGGAGGATAATCCATGCAACTTATTGTTGAACACATAGATCCCGCCAAAGTTTCAGTGTTATTGGCAGCGCATTTTAACGGTGATACCAGTGATGCTCTTTGCATGAAAGCGTGCTATAGCGCTTTGTTAAGTCCTGAGACCTGCTACGTTTTTTTTGCCCGATATGCCGCGCTGAATGGTTATGCCGGCCCATTGGTTGCTCGACTTGCCAGCAGCCTTGGGTTAAGCCGGGGTATATTTAATGATCAAGCGGAATACAGCGATGTATCTGATAAAGATATGCTGATTGCTCAGCATGTGTTTGCGGCCACAGTGGATGAATATGGCGACAACAGGCAGAGGGGCCTGACCCACCGGACGCTGGCGCAGGCAACCGTGGCGGCAATGGCACGTTATGCAGGTTTGACCCGTCGTCGCCGAGAGCAATTGGGGCATTTGCCGGTGCAATACAAACCGGTGTTAAGTGCTTTTATCCGTGATTATCAAGGGGAAGTTGGGAATGCCCGTGACCTTATCCGTGCCCTTGGATTCCATTTGGCAAGTGAGCAGCGTGCTGACAGGGAATACGCCCTGATTGACGAGGTTTTTTGCCATAGCAGTTGGGGGAAGGAGTTTAAGGCATGGCTTGCGGATAATAAGCGGATAGAATTGGCCGGTGAGTCTATTCCTGTGTGGTATTGGGTTGCTACCCATGGCCACTACGGTGGCACCGGTGTTGAGTGGGCGCATTTTGATGAAGCGCTTGGTGCCATTCGTCTTGCAAGGCGGTACAGCCCCATTGCACTGGATGAGTTTGATCGCCTGATAGAAGAGGGATATCAAGCCTTTATTGATCTGATAGACACCGCTTTTATAACTCTTACTGCCGAATGTGAAGCTTTGGCAGAAACGGATACTTTGGTCTTTGCCTGAGTTAAATCGGGTAAAATGTAGCCTGTGTCACGCCTCCCGCAATGCTGCTGGCCTATGCTTATAAAGTCAGCAAACCTCGGCAAGGCCATGCTGAAGGCTACCGAGGATACGGGAGGTACGTGATGAGTTACTCCGTTCAATTTACCCTGGCTATTCGGAGCTTTGACAAAAAACGGGCGGCATTTTTGTCGAAAAAGCTCACCTTGCCGTTTGTGCCCTTCGTTGGGCTGAGCCTGGTGGAACCCTCCGGCAACAGCGAACCCGTGGTCTCAGTGGCCTGGTCAGATGAAAGCCAGAGTTTTCATTGCCATATAGATGCGATTCAAGCCGAGATGCCTTCAGGCTGTGAGTTGGATTTGGACTATATGATTGAATCAGCGAGAGATAACGGCTGGGAAGGGGCTGCCAAGATTTATCAATTGGCCGCCTGATAAGGTCGCTTGCTGCGCAAAATGAAGCGGACGATAGCTATATCGCCCACGGTGGCTTTTGCTGCGCTGACAGCGGCTGGAGGTGACATTCAGCTCATTGCAGCCGCTATGACTCTACGCAGTCACTAAAACAAAAAGCTGGAAAATGCCCGGCTTTTTTGTCGAGATTGAGCTCAGTTGCCCAGTTTCTTTTCCAGCTCGTCCACTTTGGCTTGCAGCGCTTCGAGCTTTTCGCGGGTGCGCAACAGTACGTGTTGCTGCACTTCAAACTCTTCTCTGGATACCAAATCCAGCTTCATCAGTTGGCTTTGCAGTACCTGCTTGCTGCGATCTTCCATTTCACCGGCAAATTGCTTCAGGCCGGAGGGCAGGTTGTCACTGAGCTGTTTGGCCAGCTCTTCAATTTTTTTCGGATTCAGCATCGGGTGTTCCGCCTTGGATTAAATTGGCTGTGATTGTACCCCAGCCCATGCACGCTTTACAGTTGCGCCTTAAAGATAACGCTTGAGCAGGAAGAAACGCCCCGGACTGTCGCCAATGGCGGGCACTTCGCCAATGATGTCGAAGCCTTGTTTTTGGTAAAACCCCGGGGCCTGGAACGCCAGGGTATCCACCTGCGCCGCAATACAGCCGCGCTCCCGTGCCGCCGCCTCGGCTTTGGCCATCAGCTCGCGGCCTAACCCACTTTGGCGACAGCTGTCATCGACCCAGAGTACCTCTATCAAAAACTGGCGATAGATGGTGCGCCCGGCAATGCCACCAAGCAGCTTACCTGTATCATCTTTGGCACACACCAACAGTGGCTGGGCCTTTTCCGTGCCCAGATGCGCATGGTTAAAGCTGCGCACGCCACTCACCAACTCATCAAAAAGTGGCTGATTTTCTTCGTTAAACAGACTGAATTCTTGGTGCATTGGCTAGGTCTCTGGCTATAACAGCCTTTGAGCTTAGGGAAAACGGGCCGCAGTGGCAAGCGGGGCGCATCCAGTCGTCGGGCATAAAAAACCGGGCACTGGGCCCGGTTTTCGATTTGAAAGTTGAGTCGCGTTAACTCGCGCTGGCCTCTTCAAACTCGGGCAGCGGTTTGTGCTTTTCGCCAAGGAAACTGTAGATCACCGGCAGTACAAACAGGGTGAACACAGTGCCTATGGCAAGGCCTGCCACAATCACCAGACCAATGTTGAAACGGGCCACCGCGCCGGCGCCGGAGGCGAACAGCAGCGGAATAAGACCTGCAATCATGGCTGCTGTGGTCATCAGAATGGGGCGCAAACGGATTTTGGCCGCAAGGCTGATGGCTTCGATTCGGCCAATCCGGCGGTGCAACTGCTCTTCCTTGGCCACTTCACACATCAGGATACCGTGCTTGGTGATAAGGCCTACCAGGGTAATCAAACCCACCTGGGTGTAGATGTTCATCGACGATAAGCCGAACACATGGGTCCAGCCCAGTGCGATGAGGGCACCGCAGATGGCGAGTGGCACAGACACCAAAATCACCACAGGGTCTTTCAGGCTCTCGAACTGGCTCGCCAACACCAAAAAGATGATGGCAATGGCCAGCAGGAAGGTGCTGTACAGCGCTGAACCTTCGGTCACAAACTGGCGGGCTTCACCGAGGAAGTCGTAGTTGTAACCCTTGGGCAGCTCGTTATCGCCGATGTCTTTCAGGAAGTTAATCGCATCGCCAATGGCCACGCCCGGGGTGGCAACGCCGCCGATGGTGAGCGAGTTCATCTGGTTGAAGTGTGGCAGCGAGCGGGGCTGCGCAACCATCTCGATTTCCACCAGGCTGGAGAGCGGAATTGACTTGCCATCGGCCGCCTTAACGTAATAGTTCGCCAGCGACTCAGGGTTGGCGCGCAGTTTACGCTCTACCTGCGGAATAACCTCGTAAGAACGGCCATCCAGATTGATGCGGTTAACATAGCCGTCGCTCATCATGGTGGAGAGCGTCATGCCGATGTCCTGCATGGTCACCCCATAGGTGCCCGCCAGATCGCGCTTGATATGAATGCGCATGCTGCCTGAGTCAAACTTGAGGTTCATCTCCGAGTAGATGAAATACGGGCTCTTTTGCACTTTTTCGAGCACCTGGGTACCAATCTGGAATAGGCTCTCGAAGCTGCTGGCGGTGGTGATGACAAACTGGATCGGCAAGCCGCCAGAGGCGCCGGGCAGCTCAGGCATCTCGAAGGTGGTGACCGCCATGCCGGGAATGCTTTTTACTTCACCGGCAAAGAACTTCTGCATTTCCTTCTGGCTCTTGTCACGCTCACTCCAGGGCACCAGCGGCGCAATACCGAAGGCCTGGTTGGCATTGGGAATACCGACGAAGGCGAGCGAGGCCGCCGACTCAGGCTGAGCCTTAATCATGTCGGTCACCAGCTTCATATTGCTCTGGATATAGTCAAGGTTCGCGCTAGAAGGCGCCGTGCCCATCATCATCACCACGCCCTTGTCTTCCTTGGGGGCAAGCTCGGCCGGAATAAACTTAAACAGCAGCGGCAGTGAGGCAAACACAATAACCGCAAAGGCCACCACCACGGCGCGTTTTTGCATCACGGCGCCGAGCATGCGGGCATAGCTGTCGGTCAGGCGGGTTAAGGTGGTTTCCACCGCGTGCTCAAACTTACTCGGTGCGCTGTGAGCTTTGAGGATTTTTGAGCACATCATGGGCGACAGCGTCAGCGCTACAATCCCTGAGATAAACACGGCGCCCGCCAGTGTCAGGGCAAACTCCTTAAAGAGAGAGCCTGTGATCCCGCCCATCAGTGCAATTGGCGCGTACACAGCCGCCAGGGTGATGGTCATGGAAATCACCGGCACCGCAATTTCGCGGGTACCTATGATGGCGGCGCGAAACGGGCTTTCACCGAGCTTGATATGCCGGTCGACGTTTTCCACCACCACGATGGCATCGTCCACCACCAGACCAATGGCCAGCACCATCGCCAGCAGGGTCATCAGGTTCAAACTGAAGCCGAAGGTCTGCATGATGATGGCCACACCAATCAGTGACAGCGGAATAGTCACAATCGGAATAAGCACCGCCCGCAGCGAGCCCAAAAACAGGGTGATCACCACGATAACGATAATGGCGGCTTCGCCGATGGTCTTGATAACCTCGTTGATGGATTCATCAATAGCGCGGGATGAGTCGTACAGAATACGCGCCTTAATGGATGGCGGCAGGCTGCGCTCAATTTCCGGCAGCAGGGTGCGGGCATCGGCGGCCACGGTGAGCGGGTTGGCGGTGGGGGTCACATCCAGGCCTATCACCACGGCTTCCTGACCATCGGCCAGCGCCCGGTACACATCGTGGCTCTTGTCCAGCGAGACTTCGGCAATATCACCAAGGCGTACTACCTTGCCATCGCCACTCTTGATCACCAGTTTTTTCAGTTCATCGATGGTGGCCACCTGGGTATCGGCTGTGCCGTTAAACAGGGTGTAAACCCCATTGGCCTGACCCACGGCCGACTGGAAGTTGTTGGCCTGCAGTACCTGCATCACCTCGGTGGCGCTTAAGTTAAAGGCACCCATGCGTGCCGGGTCGAGCCATATTCTCATGGCGTACTGGATACCGCCGTACAGGTTTACCTTCGCCACGCCATTGATGGTAAAGAGTTGCGGCTTGACCACACGCTCCAGATAGTCGGTGAGCTGACTTGAGTTGATCTGGTCGCTGGAGAAGGCGATATAGAGCACCGAAGTCTGGGAGCCGGTGGACATGGTCACGGTCGGGTCTTCAGACTCTTTGGGCAATTGCGAGCGCACCGAGTTCACCTTGGCGAGAATATCCGCCAAGGCGCCATTGGGGTCGGTGTTGAGCTTCATGTAGACGTTGATATTTGACTTACCGAGGAAACTCTCGGAGGTCATAAAATCCACGTTGTCGGCCTGGGCCAGCGCCTGCTCCAGTGGCTGGGTAATAAAGCCCTGAATAAGGTTGGCATCGGCACCATAGTAGCTGGTGGCCACGTTGACCACGGTATTGGTCATCTCGGGGTATTCCCGCACCTGCATGCTCTTTAAGGCGTTAAGGCCCAACAGCAGGATAAGGAAACTTATCGAAATCGCCAGCACCGGCCGCTTGATAAAAATATCGGTAAAGCGCATCCGGATGTCTCCTTAGAGCCTTGGCATGGCGTCAGATTCGGTCAGGGCCTTGTCTTCCACCACTTTGACTTTGCTGTTGTTGGACAGACGGATTTGACCCGAGGTCACGACTTTGTCGCCGACCTTCAGTTCACCGGAAACCAGTGCGCTGTTGCCGCTGCGCTCGATGACGTTAACGTTAATCTGGCGCACGCGGCTTTCACCACTTTCTGGTTTTTGTTCAACCAGATAAACCGAGTTGCCATACAAGGTGAAGTTAATGGCAGTCTGAGGCAGTACAAACTGGTTCTCAAGTCGTGGCAGCAGCACATTCACCCGGGCAAACATACCGCTGCGAAGTTTGGCATGGTCATTGGGGATTCGGGCCTGAATCTGGATCAACCCGCTTTGGTAAAATACCGCAGGTTCAATGGCGGCAATTTCGCCTTCAAAGGGCGTGTCGGGGTAGGCATCCACAAACACATGGATTTTCTGGCCTACGGCGATGCGTGGCAGCTGGGTTTGCGGAATGGTAAAGCGGATTTTCATGGTGCTGATGTCTTCAAGACGCACTATGTCGCTGCCCACCTGCAGGTATTCACCCAGGTTGATGTTGCGAATACCCACCAGACCCTCGAAGGGCGCGCGGATTTCGCGGCGGCCAATGGTGGCTTCGAGGCTGTCGATATCGGACTTAAGCGCCAGATACTTGGCTTCGGCGTTGTCCAGATCCTGCTTGGACACCGACTTTTGCGTATACAGGCGTGACAGGCGTTTGTAGTCGGCCTCGGCGGCGGGCAGCTGCACCAGCTTGCTTTGCAGGTTGGCTTTTTCTACCTTGGTGTCGAGCGCGACCAATAATTGATCTTTGCTGACCTTAGTGCCGTTTTCAAAGGCGATTTGGGTGACAACACCGGCTGCTTCGTTGGCCACGGTCACACCCTGATGGGGCTCGACAAAGCCGATGGCGTCAATGGTGGGTTGCCAGCTCTGTGGGCTGACCTCGAGTGCAGTTACCGGAAACTCCGCTTCCGGCATATTGGCGATGGCATCGGCAATTTTGCCCTTCACAAACAGGTTAAAGCCGATGACGCTCCCAAGAGTCACCAGCGCTATGGTCAGCATGACCGCTATCCACTTTTTCATTGCCTTTTGGCTCCGCTTGATGGTGGTAATTAAGATTAAAAATTGAGTTTTAACGTTTGATGGCGCGCCAGCTGAGGTCGCAGACCACAGTCAGCTCATCCATCGAAAAATGAAGGCCAGTGCGGCGCATGCGGCGACACAGGCCAACGGCCGGCTCAAATGCCAGCGCAAACAGCAGTTCATCGTCAAGGTCCACTATCAATCCCTCGGTCTTGGCCTCGGTAAACAAAGCATGCAGTGGTGCAAAGGTTTCACGTTCGAACTGGCGGTGTTCGGGGCTGTTGGCTCCGGGCAGGTGGGTGTATTGCTCAAAGTTGAGCCGCTCCAGCGTACAGGTTTCGCCCAGCCGGATAATGTTGAACCACACCTTACGAAAGCGCGCCTCGATGCTGCCTTCATTGGCTCCTTCGAGGATGGACTGGGCTATTTGAGTCAATACATCGCGGCGCAGGTCATCAATGAGTTCATCCTTGTCGGTAAAGTAACGGTAGATGGTGCCTGCAGCGACACCGGCCTCCTTGGCGAGTTTTTGCATCGACAAATTGTGCAATCCCTCGTTGGCGATAATGTTTTCCGCGGCTCTCAGTATCTGTTCCCGTTTGTTGTCCATGGCTCTAATTGCATGTGAATGAACGTTCATTCATTTTAGTGTGTGAGATCTAAACTGGCAAGTGCTGCTTTGGTCGCGCTTTGTAAAAAGGATCTGCTATGATCCCGCTTCTGTGTTTGTCATCCCTTAGAGAAGTCTGCCCCAATGAAGCTCAACCCCGCGCAAGATGAAGCTGTTCACTATGTTTCCGGACCCTGCCTGGTATTGGCCGGGGCGGGCAGTGGCAAGACGCGGGTGATCATCAACAAAATTGCTTATTTGGTGCAAAAGTGTGGTTATCAGGCGCGTAATATCGCTGCCGTGACCTTTACCAACAAGGCTGCCAGAGAGATGAAAGAGCGGGTGGCTCAGTCCATGGGCCGCAAGGAGGCGCGGGGGCTGTGGATCTCTACCTTCCATACCTTGGGGCTGGAAATCCTCAAGCGTGAACATAAGACCGTCGGCCTCAAGGCTGGGTTTTCGCTGTTTGACGATCAGGACACTCTGGCGCTGCTCAAAGAGTTGACCGTAAACGAGCTGAAGGATGACAAGGACTTGCTGAAACTGCTGGCCAGTGCCATTTCCAACTGGAAGGGCGCACTGGTTATTCCTGACCATGCCCGCAGGATTGCCAAAGATGAGCGCGAGCAGCTGTTTGCGCTCTTGTATCAGCGCTATGCCCAGCATATGAAGGCCTATAATGCACTGGACTTTGACGATCTGATCCTGCTGCCGACCTTGCTGCTGAGGCACAATGAAGAAGTGCGCAGCCGCTGGCAGGCACGTATTCAATACCTGCTGGTGGATGAATATCAGGACACCAATGGCAGCCAGTACGAGCTGGTAAAGCTGCTGGTGGGCGAGCGTGCTCGCTTTACTGTAGTGGGTGACGATGACCAGTCGATTTATTCCTGGCGCGGCGCCAAGCCGCAAAATCTGGTGTTGCTGGGTAAAGACTTTCCGCAGCTGCGGCTGATTAAGCTGGAGCAAAATTATCGTTCCAGTCAGCGCATTCTGAGGGCGGCAAACATCTTGATTGCCAACAATCCCCACGTGTACGACAAGTCGCTGTTTTCCGAGCTGGCTTACGGCGAACCCATGCGGGTGCTGACGGCGCTCAATGAAGAGCAGGAGGCAGAGCGGGTTGTGGCCGAGATTATCCGCCACCGCTTTGTGGGCAAAACCAGTTACGGCGATTACGCCATTCTTTATCGGGGCAACCATCAGTCGCGGCTGATGGAGCGGGCGCTGATGACCAACCGCATCCCCTACAAGTTAAGTGGTGGCACCTCGTTTTTCTCTCGCGCCGAAATTAAAGACATCATGGCCTACCTGCGGCTGGTGGTGAACAACGACGATGACAACGCCTTTCTGCGCATAGTTAACTTGCCAAAACGTGGCATAGGTCCGGCGACACTTGAGAAATTGGGTAACTTTGCCAACAGCAAGCATATCTCCATGTTTGCCGCTATTTTCGAGCCGGAAATTGAGCTGCATTTGGGGGCCAGCGCCCTCAATGCGCTGGAGGAATTTGGCCGCTTTATCGTTGAAACGGGCGATGTGGCCGAGCGCGGTGAAGGGGTGGATGCCATCAAGCAGCTTATTCGTAATATCAATTACGAAGATTTTCTGTATGAAAGCAGCCCCAGCGCCAAGGCGGCCGAGATGCGGATGAAGAACATCTCAGAGCTGTATCGCTGGGTAACTGAGATGCTCAATGGCGACGATCTGGACGAGCCTATGACCCTGCCCGAGGTAGTCAGTCGCCTGACGCTGCGGGACATGATGGAGCGCTCCAGCGAAGATGAGGCCGGTGATCAGGTGCAGCTGATGACACTGCACGCGTCAAAAGGACTGGAGTTCCCTTATGTGTTTATGATTGGTATGGAAGAGCGGATTTTGCCGCATCAAACCAGTATCGATGAAGACAACGTAGAAGAAGAGCGGCGTCTGGCCTATGTGGGGGTGACCCGCGCCCAGCGGGAACTGTGGTTTACCATGTGCCGCGAGCGGCGCCAGTTTGGTGAAACCATGCGTTGTGAACCAAGCCGCTTTTTGGATGAGTTGCCCCAGGATGACCTGATTTGGGAGAGCCGTAAGAAGCCTCAAAGTGAGCAGCAGCGGCAGCAGACCGGTAAGGCAAATATTGCCAACATCCGAGCCATGTTCAAAAAATAGTCCCAGGACATTGGGTTAAGTTGATTCCAATGGTTTGGCTAAACCAGGATTGGCGGGCAGATGTCTTTGTCTGTATCCAGGATCTGAAACAGACTCACCCCCGCCTTGGCAAGTGCGCCGCGTGTTTGTTTGGATTCTCCGCCAGCAGAAATAACTTTCAGCCCCAGTGATAATGCCGCAACCGCCGATGCAGTGAGTAAGCGGACTTTTTCGTCCGCTGCATCGCCCCGTGCTTCAGCCAGTATCAGGGCTTGAATGGGCATTAAGGTAAGAGATTTCAGTGAGCTGAAACCATTTCCGTAGCCAGACATTCCAAAATTAACTTTGAGTTGGCTCAGCACTTCAAAGCCAGCTATGTGGCTTTGGATATCTTGCACCAGCGAGGCTTCTTCAAAAAACAACCAGATATCTTGGGTGCTTGCACAGACATTTTTCAGCAAATTTTTAAGTTTTCTTAATGCGTGTTTATGTTTGAGATGCGCGCTTGAAAGACACAGATGCAGTTCTTTCGTTTTACCCATGTCCGGCAAATTGTTGGATAGGGCGCGTAGCAAGTAGTTGTCGAGTTCAATACTCAGATTTGATCGTTCCGCCAAATCAATTAGCGGACCTGCAAAAATTTCTCCCCGGATAGGGTGTTGCCAGGCCAATGTGAGCCTGTGGGCTTTGGACGAATCGCCATTGACATGTTTTACAGGCAAGGCTTTGAGGTAGAGCGTTTCCTGAGCAATGGCTTCTCTTAAGAGGGTCTCATCGAGTCGTTGTTTATTTTGTGCTTCACGGCGTTTGTCGTCATATACGACGTAGCAACCTTTACCCCGTGCTTTTGCCTGATACATGGCGCAATCTGCATCTCTGAGGATAGACTCGGCAGTCTCCATTGGGTTGCCACCGCTGACGGTAATACCAATACTGGCACCGGATTGAAACAGGGAGTCGCCAAGTTGAAATGGTTCGGAAAGCTGGCTGAGGATTCGTTCTGCAACCTCTTCGGCTTCGCGTGGGCTGTGTACTCTATTCAGTAACACAACAAATTCATCACCACCCAGACGCCCAAGTGTATCGATTTCACGGATGCAATATTGAAGGCGCGCTGCTGTTTCTTTTAAAAAACGATCACCGGCTAGATGGCCGAGGGTATCGTTGATTTGCTTGAATCTGTCCAAATCGATAAACAGTAATGCAAATTGATCGCTGCCGTGACGGCGCACATGCCGCACTGCCTGCGACAGGCGTTCAGAAATCATATTACGGTTCGGCAAGCCTGTCAGCGCGTCGTGCTTGGCATCGTGGATGAGTTGTTGCTCCACTTCTCGACGACGCATTATTTCCTGTTTAAGGTCGCCGTTCAGAAGTGCAAGAGCCCGGGTTCTTTCTGCTACCTTTTCTTCAAGTTGTTCATAGCTTTTCTTTAACACCATGGCTTGGTGCTTGCGTTCTATGGCCGTGCAAATGTGCTGAGAGACGAAAGTAAGTAATTCCAAATCCCGAATTTGGTAGTTCTGACTAATACTCAGGCTATAAATGGTCAAAGCACCTTTGACTTCATCTCCTATGAATAAGGGAACACCCACCCATTGATGCATTTTTTGAGTATTGTTGAGGTGCGGAGTGTCAGCGTAGATATTACCAGCGGTTACCAGAGCTTGAATGTCATCTTGATTGAGCAGAAGGGGTTTGCGTTGCTCAATCAGATATTCAGTTAAACCATCAGTCAATGGCCTGCATTTGGGAGCCTTAGTCCCAAGCTGAGATACGTAGAATGGAAAATTGAGTGTTTTTTTATCTTTGTCTATCAGAGCTATATAGCAGTTACTTGCGGGAATGAGGTGGCTTAATATCGTGTGCAGTCTGCCATAAAAGTCAGGCTGTTCCAGGCCAGTCGCCGATAACTCAGATATTTCGAATAACGATTTTTGCAGATTCTCTGCACGACGACGTTCTTGTACTTCCAGCTTTAGTTTTTCGTAGGCATCGCTCAGTTCATGGGTTCGTTGCGCTATGGATTGTTCCAGTTGCTCCTGGTGACGCAGTCTTTCCATCACGCCGGAAATATGGTGACTGATAAACTCCATCAGCTCAACTTCGGTCAGACTATAGTTGACGTCGGAATTGTAGGTTTGTACCACCAATACGCCAGTTGTACGCTCCTGGAAGCGAATAGGAACCCCAAGCCACTGGTGACTGGCACTGCCAAAGCTGATTATTTCCCCATTTGCTTCTAGCCGCTCAAAGTCTTCTTGACCGCATAGAACCGTTTCCCCTCGGCGAAACACATAACCAGTGATTCCACGGGTTAACATTTGGTGGAGATCTTCGTCAGGGTACATCTTGGATGGGTGTGGATCTTTTTCGTCGGCAAAAAAGGGCACTTCCAGCCGGCCGTTGTGATGGTTAAAAGTGGCTATAAAAAAATTATCAGCGGCAATGAGTGATTTAAGTTGAGCGTGCACGCCTGCGTAAAAGTCTTCAGGCGAACTGACCTCGGTTGCAATATGGGTAATATGCAGCAAGGCATCACGAATCACCTCTGCGCGTTTGTACTTGCCCGCTAAGCGTCGCAGACGTTCTACCCGCTTGTACAGACGGTTTATTTCCCCTGTTGTTGGGGTATCGACCACATCCGTAAATCCATTATCCCTTGGCATAGCGCTCGCTGTCTTTTTGTTGAACGGGGACGCGTTTTTGACCCGAAAGAACAGCATACTCTTTAACGTGGTCACGAAAAAGGTAATTCTTAGAACGTTTTTTGTTCGTGCACTATCACTTATTAATCAAAAGTTGAGCAAACGAATAAAAAAACGATTATATACTCTGGACTCAGGAACAAATACCTCCTACTATATGCGGCGCTGACACGGCAGGGCACCCATAGCTCAGTTGGATAGAGCGCACCCCTCCGGAGGGTGAGGCCGAGGGTTCGAATCCTTCTGGGTGCGCCAGTTAGATTCGACAGTGTCAGCAAGGGAAATTCAGTGGTGACTGTAGCTCAGTTGGTAGAGTCCCGGATTGTGATTCCGGTTGTCGTGGGTTCGAGCCCCATCAGTCACCCCACTTTCCTCAGAAGGTAAAAACGTCGGTGATTAGCGCAGTCTGGTAGCGCATCTGCTTTGGGAGCAGAGGGTCAGAGGTTCGAATCCTCTATCACCGACCACTTCTGAAAAAGTCCAGTCAGAATGCCACTCGGCATGTTTTTTGTTTCTGGCAATCACATGCTCAACTATGTCGGTGATTAGCGCAGTCTGGTAGCGCATCTGCTTTGGGAGCAGAGGGTCAGAGGTTCGAATCCTCTATCACCGACCACTTTCTATAATTCCTGTTCCAAATTCTGTTGCTTCTTGTGGTTATTCGTTGTCCATCGTCATGCTGGAACTCAGCGAGGCACTCTTAAACAAAGTGATTTTTTATCACCGTCACCATTGTGACGGTTTTGCAGTGCTTTGACGCACTTAGTTGTAACGCACTTAAATCCGCTTTATTTATTGGGTCAATATTGCCTCGTGCATCGAATTGGGAAACGCCAGCGCCGATGGCAATTAAGCCAAAAAGAAAGGGTGCCCAGGGCACCCTTTTGCGTAGAGCTGTGCGCCTTAATCAACAGCCACAGGCGGGGCAATAAAGCCTTGATATGCCGTGGTCTTAAGCGGAATGAAGCGTTCCAGCTGTGGTTTTTCCTGAATACCGGTGACAATTACCTGTATTTCCAGACCCTTTGCCACGTTAACCAAGGCGCGACATAGCTCGGCATTGTGTTGGTTTTCGTCATAATAGGCAAAAGATTGATCCAGTTTAACGTAGGCTGGCCTCAATGTTTGTAAGTAGGACATTGAGCCAAACTGGCGGCCGAAGTGGTCGATACCAAACCTGGCGCCATTATCGCGGATGATGGCGCACAGGGCTTCACAGGCTTCTGGATTGCTGTAGACCCCCGATTCGGGTATATCGAAACACAGCCGCTCTGCCAATGGGGTAGAACGCAGGAACTGTTGTAACCACTGATGGAACTCGGTATCTGTTAAACTCTGGTGGGTCAGGTTTATGGCCAGTGGCTCGAAATTACGGGTCAACAGGTGGATATCATTAACTTTCTGGATAAGGCACTTATCCAGTACTGAGCCAAGCGACAGCAATTCCACGTAGGGCATAAATTGCCCTGCATGAGCAAGCTTATCGCCGATTTCCAGCTGACAGTATAGCTCCCGCTGGAGTAAGCCAGCCCCATCACTGAGTTGAATGGGTTGCCAACGGAATTGGAACAGCTTGGCATTGATTGCACTGGAGAGCTTTTCGCGCCACTGTTCACGGGTGAATAGCTGTTCTTCGTTGGACTCAAACCAGTGGTAAACCTTGCCGGATTTAATCGCATTTTGCAGGGCGTTATCTGCCTGGGCGAGCATGTCAGATGCGGTCATTGAGCCTATGCGTTCTGCAATACCAATGGCAAATTGCTCATTAGCTTTACCTCCGGCTTTGGAGATCTCCTGATTTACGGTGCGAATAAGAGTTTGTAAGTATTTACTGATCAGTTCTTTATCGACATCAAAAACCAAAAAGGCAAATTCGAAAGCGGCAATACGCGCCACAACCCCAGGGGCAATTTCCTCCAGTTGACTCTGAAGTTTCTCTGACAACAGTTTGATGGTTTCATCACGTACCTGATAGCCATATTTGGCGTGTACTTCTTCCAGCCAATCAAATTTAGCCATAAACATGGCACCACTTCCCGGTTCGGATAGCCAGCTATTAAGGCGACCTACTAAATATTGGCGATTTGGCAGATTGGATACCTGATCTACGAGGTTCTTTTTGCGAAGTGAGGTCACTTCTTCATCGAGGGAGCTGAAGATCTGCTTTAGCTGTACAGACATACTGTTAAATGCAGTAACCACTTCTCTGAGCTCTTGCGTTTTGGGGACTGCAAGCTCTGGCCCGAATTGGCGGTTGGCAACACTCTTTGCATGGACTGAGAGAATGTGCAATGGTTTCAGGATCCAGCTCAAACCAAAGCGAGCCAGGAATATGGTAACTAAAAATAATATTGAAAATACTATGATGGTATTGGTCAGAATCCGCCACAATTCATGGTAACCAAACCCGGGGTGGGCGGTAATTTCCAATTGAGCGAGCTGTAGCCAACCAGAGGTGATAGTGGTTTCTTTTTTGATGGTGCCAAATATTCCGAAGTCGATAAACCACTGAGGGACATCTTTAATTTGTAGTGAGTTATTCCATTCTTGCTGCTTGCCATCCACAAGCCAGGTCAGCTTGACTTGTTGGTAGTAACCGCCTTCAAAAATGACATTAATCAGGGTTTCTGCGGTGGCAATATCACCGGATTCTAAAGCAGGCACCAACAGCAGACCAAGTGAATTGCTGACATTGTTCAGGTCAGATTCCATTTGGTTGCTCAAAAAACTTTTGGTCTCTGTAAACTGCACGTAGGCAAGGCTGGTGATTACCAATAAAAACAAGCCAAACAGTAGCGAGTACAGCTGTCGAAACAGTGTCATGCGGTAATTACTCCAATCTCATTTTGGGTTGTCTGAGTCTCTCAACGCCCAACCGGCGGGTTAAATCGGACCATTTTTCCAGCCTTGAGGACGAACCTGCGAGCTCCCCCCGTCCCCTTTCTTTGTTTAACCACAGTTGCTTACCGTTAAAGCTGTAGACAGGCAACAAATCCCGTCTTTGGGTGGCGGGCTTGATAGCTTTGTCCAGATTATCCAAGACCAAGGGCACTGAACCAGGCGTTTCGTAATACGCTAACACCATGTGATATTGGTTGACCGAGGTTGCCTTTACCATTGTTATCCTGAGTTTCTCGTCAGGTATGCCCAGTTGCAGCAGTGTAAAGTATTTGGCGATGGAAAAATCTTCGCAGTCGCCCCCGGCCACACCAATAAATTCCATAGGTGTTGCCCAATAGTTGGATTCACCCCATAGCTTTATATCGTCGACAAAAGTGAACAGGTTGAAAAAGGTATTTACCTTGGTCAACTTCTCTTCGTTGGTTAAATTCTGTGCTGAATCAACAACCTGAAACCATGCATTGGCACGCTTACCCGCTCTGGGACCGTATTTGCTCTCCAGAGTAGAGATAATGTGGTCACGGTTCAGCTGGGTGCTGGACTGTGCCAGCAGACAAATTCCCAGCATAACCGTTGCCGACAGACTCTGCCGGCAGACTTTCATTATTCGTTGGCTTACTTCACGCCTGCCTGTCATGGTTTTGGGTCAGCACACTATTTCACTTCCTGGTCAACAGTATATATAGTCCACTTCATATCGGCAGCAGTATCTTCACCGGTGATCTCAGCAATTACACGTCTGTTTCGCGTATGTGCCATAGGGGTATCTGATGGATCTACCGGGCGGTCAAAGCTATAGCCAATTGCCGTTAGACGTCCTGCATCGATACCAAACTGCTGTGTCAGTGCTGCAGTTACCGCATTTGCACGGTTTTGTGACAACTCCTGATTATGCTCATGGCTGCCGGTACGACTGCAATGGCCTTCAATAGTTACCTTGGTATTGGGATACTGGCGCATAAAGGATGCCAGCTCTTCTAACTGCCCATAGTATTGTGGTGACAGGTAGAAGGAGTCGTTTTCAAACAGCACTTTCAGTTCGCGACGTTCATTGATTGGCTTAATCTTGCCGCAGCCGTAATTATTAATGGCAGCACCAAGCACGGTACCCGCGCAGCGCTCTCTGGCTTCAATCACGCCATCGCGATCGACGTCGTTAAGGTCATGAACCTGGTTGGTTGGAGTGTCCATACTGACGGTATCGCGCATTGAGCACGCACCGAGCATAGACATTGCCAGTAATAGATATAAGGCTTTCATTAGTTCGCTCCTCCTTCGTAATTGCGCTCACCATTCCATGATTCCGGACGGGTGACTCTCAGTGAGTCGAGTAAGCGGCCGGTGGCATTGAGCACTCTGTACTTGGCAACGATTTCGTCGAATTCTGCCTGCAGGTAATCTTTGCGGGCCTCAAACAGTTCATTTTCAGTGTCGAGCAAATCAAGCAAGGTTCGTTGACCCAAATTAAACTGCTGTGAGTAAGCCACTTGGGTATCTTTGGCTGCAACGACATGATCGCGAATGTATTGTTTTTGCGGGGTCAACAATTCATAGGCGTTCCAAGCCAGGTTGGCGCCTTCAACGACTTCACGATAGGCGCGCTGACGAATTTCCTTGGCTTCGCCTATCTTGTAGGCTGCTTCTTTCTCTCGGGCTAAATCTTTACCGCCGGCGAACAGATTGTATCTGACTCTCACCATAGCCAGCAGGTCATTGTTGTAGCCGTTAACATTTTGGCTTGCAATGATGCTCTTGCCATCTTCGCCACCGATGTCATTGTTCCAGTTGCCTTCAAGCTCTAACGTAACTTTTGGGTAATAGTTGGCTTGGGCAGAGGAGCGTTCATGCTCAGCTGCGTTAATGTCTGCAGCCGCAGACTTGAGTATGGGGTGATGCTCCTGAGCCAGAGTGACTGTGCTGGCGAGATCTGCTGGCAACATGTCTGCATCGGGAACCGGAATAATCATATCTTCCGGTTCCATTTCAACAACTCTCAGGTATTGAGCCTTGGCGTCGAAGAAATTATTACGAGCTGCGATAACGTTGGCGTTGGCTCTGGCCAAGCGGCCTGTAATCTGAGACAGATCCGCAATCGAACCCAAGCCTGAATCGGTACGCTGTTTGATCTGATCATAGATGTCCTGGTGAGTTTTGAGGTTTTTCTCAGCCAGTTGCAGTACTTGTTCTGTCCGCAAGTAATTAACATAGACTTTGGACACATCAAGAGCCATATCTTCAGCGGCAGAGAACAGTGCCCATTGATCAGCACTGGCTTCAAAACTGTATCTGTCTACTTCACTGCTGGTATAGAAACCATCAAACAGCATTTGTTTGATACTGATACCAAATTCGCCGCGATCCAACTCGACTTCATCTTGACCACGACGGCGGGTAGCTGGACTGTCAGTATTTTCATATCCATAGCCACCTGTGATGTCTATGGTTGGCATATAGCCGGCAATGGCTTGATTAACCTGTTCTTCCCTGGCTTTGAAGCGATTGAAAGCCACTCTTAACTGCGGATGTGTGTCCAGAGTGTGGGCGACAGCTTGCTCCAGGGTTTGGCTGGAAGCTGTAGCCGGCAGCATCAAAGCGCCGACAGCGAGCGCTAATGCACTGCGCCTTAGCTGCAGTATAAGTTTATCGTTCATTTGAAACCCTCCCGGTTTACTGGTTGCCTAGCGCTCTCTGAGCGCATTCTCTCTGGCTCTAAGTATTGGATTTAATATGTACTCAAGAATAGATCTTTGTCCTGTGATCACATCGACTGATGTCAGCATCCCAGGAATAATTGGCATCTGTGTGCCATCTTCCTTCATTAAATTAGACTCTTCAGTCCGAACCCGGATGAGGTAAAAGCTGTTCCCCTCCTCATCCTGAGTTGTATCGGCACTGATGTGTTCTACCGTCCCATCCAAACCACCGTAACGAGTAAAATCATATGCAGTGACCTTCACTACAGCCGGTAACCCGGGATGTAGAAATGCGATATCTTTGGGGCTGATGCGAGCCTCAATTAACAATTTGTCTTCGGATGGGACGATTTCAATAATGTCTACACCGGGCTGGACTACACCGCCCAACGTATTGATGTGTACTGTTTTTACTGTGCCATTTACCGGTGAAGTAATTACAGCTTTACTGACCTTATCCTGTGCCCCCACTTGTGCTTCATTCATCCGCGACAAGCGTGTTTGCAGCTCACTTAGCAGGGAGCGTGCATCGCTGGCATAAACAAATACGGCTTCACGGCGTTTGAGTATGGCCTCATCCAAGGTGGCTTTGGCCTTGGGTTGCATCACTCGCAGGGATTTCAGTTCACCCTGCAGGTCGTTAACCGTCCTTTGTAGCTTGAGCAGTTCAACCTCGGGCACTATGCCCTTAGCGGCCAGAGGCTTGGTCAACTCCAATTCGCGGCTGATCAGCTGATAACTGGTGGTGAGGGTGTTTATCTTGGATGCCAGCTCCTCACTCTCCTGCTGCCTTTGCTGGATCTGTCGGGCCAGAATTTCGAGTTGGTTTTCAAGGTTTGATAAGCGGCCGTTATATTCGGCCTCATGGCGTTCTACAAGCTCCGGCTTGTCGGCCACCAGATTGCCGGGAAATTTTAGCGGATGCTTGGTGATCCTGACCTGCTCGCGCCAGTCGTTGGCCATGTCAGACACCTGAATGCTCTCAAGTTCAGCTTTCAGGCGGATAACTGTGGCTTGCAGGCTATAGACTTCCTGCTCCTGCTGCGCAAAGTCAGAGCGAAAACGCGTATCATCAATACGTGCAAGAGGTTGCCCCTTTGTGACCATATTGCCTTCGCGAACAAAGAGTTCCTGCAAGATGCCGCCGTCGAGACTTTGTATGACTTGCACCTGAGAGGAGGGGATTACCTTGCCGCTGCCTACAGTGACTCTGTCTAATTCGGCAAAGTGAGCCCAAAGTAAAAATGCCAGAGAAAAGCCTGCCAAAGCCCAAATTGTCAGACGGTGGTTGGTGGGGGTATCTGCCATCAAGGCACCATAGATATCATCCACCATTTCCAGATCCTGAGTCGTTAAATGCTTGCTCATGACTTCTGCCCTCCCGCCAGCAAGCCCAGACTCAACTTCTCCAGCACCTCTGCTTTGGGGCCGTCTGCCAGAACATGCCCACGCTCCAGGACTATGATGCGATCCACCAGTTTCAGCAGATGCATTTTGTGGGTGATGAGCAGCAGTGTCCGATCCTTGGTGACATGCTCCATCGCGCGGATAAACTGCTTTTCTGCCCGGGCATCAAGGCTGGCTGTAGGCTCATCCATCAGCAATATTGGTGGGTCATTTAGCGTCGCGCGCGCGAGGGCGACTGTCTGGCGTTGGCCTCTTGAAAGTGCCTGTCCGCCTTCGCCGACCTGCTGATCAAGTCCTTCGGATTCAAGATTGGTAAACAAGCTGACCCCAGACAGTTGTACAGCTCGAATTAATTGATGTTCTGAAACTTGGCGTGTTCCAAAAAGAATGTTGTCACGAATGGAGCCATGAAATAAGACGACATCCTGAGGTAAGTAACCGAAGTTTCTTCTCAAGTCACTGGGGTGGATTTGGGCGCTATCCAGACCGTCATACCTCAGACTTCCGCTCGTTGGTTGATAAAGTCCGACCAGCATCTTTGCCAATGTACTTTTACCGCTGCCATTACGTCCTATGATGGCTACTCTTTCACCCGGTTGGATAGAAATGCTTACCGGATGTAGAACAGGTTTTTCTGAGCCAGGGTAATTGAAACCAACATGATCGGCTTCAATTTTTCCCAGTAGTCTCTGTTTGCTGGTGAGATGGCCCTTGTTTTCAAATTCATCTTCCTGGGTCATGATGCCATCGAGTTGGCGCAGCGCACTGGCAGTATGATTACCCCGAGTAAGCAAGTTGGCCAGCTGCGCCATGGGGGAGATAGCGCGACTGGAGAGCATCACTGCAGCAATGATCCCCCCCATTGATATTTCATTATCTGCGACCCGGTAAACCCCCAGAATGACAACGCTTACGACAGTCAGCTGCACTATAAAGTTAGCGGCGTTGGCTACGGCGTTGGTTAATTTTTTGGATTTGAGCTGCCAGGTTGCCGTGTGGCCAATCATTTGTTGCCAGGACTTCTGTACCAAGCCTTCCGCGCCATAGGCTTTGATTGACTCCAATGCCGCAAGGCTCTCGATAAGATGGCCATGCTTCAGGCTGGAAAATTTGTTGCTTTCTTCTATCGCAGCTTTAAGTTTCGGTTGGATATACAAGGTGTAACCAATAATGATAAGGCCGCCAATCAGAGGTACCAGAGCTAAATCTCCCGCCACTATGTAAATTATCAGCAGGAAAAACACCGCAAAAGGCAGGTCAACCAAAGTCGTGATGGTTGCTGAGGTAAGAATATCTCTGATGCTGTCAAATTCACCAAGTTGCTTTGCCATGCCACCAACACTTGGGGAACGTTTAGCAAGAGGGATCCCAATAGCTTTGGCAAATAGCCTTGATGAAACTATAATATCGACCTTTTTTCCTGCAACATCAATCAGATAGCTCCTGAGTTGTCGCATGACCAAGTCAAATATATAAGCAATGGCTGCCCCAATAGCCAAGACCCAAAGCGAATCAAATGCAAGGTTGGGAACGACCTTGTCATACACATTCATAATAAAAAGAGGGGAAACCAGGGCAAACAGGTTGACCAGAATGGACGCGATCAACACATCTCGGTAGATGGGCGCCGCATCCTTGAGCGTTTGCCACAACCAGTGATGCCGGGTGTCATGACGGTAGACATCGAAACCCATGTCCCCACGGTATTGCTGTTTTACCAGAAATAAATAGCCAACATAAATGGCTTCCAAGGCCTCAATCGACAGTGTTTCTTCACCTCCTGTTTCTGGAAGCTGAATGACGGCAATGTCCTTATCATGATCGAGCTTGCGCAATAAACAGGCTTTTTTATCTTTTAACAACAGAATGCAGGGCAGCATAATGTCTGACACCTGATCTAACCCTTTCCGTGTCAGTCGTGCGCTTAATCCAGCCCTGGCCGCTGCCTGAGGTAACAAATCGGGCGTCAAAAGTGCGCCGCTAATAGGCAAGCCTGCCGCCAGTGAGTCACTGGAGCAAGGGCTTCCAAAATATTCAGTGAGGAGTACAAGACTATCGAGTAAGGGATCAACAGTGACCCTAGTGGAAGCAGAGATAGTCCATTGCTCCTGCTTTTCAGAGGCAGTAAGAGACACCTTTGGTTGTCACCTTTGTATTTTTTGAGATGCGCTAAGTATCAACCAAGGAGAGCGATATTGCTACCGCTCTCCCGGGCTTTTACCTGTTAAGGTAAATAGTTACCGCTGAATGTATGGCTCTGTTCATCCAACGACGTGGAACCGCTACTCACCGGTTGAACACCTGGGCTGTCTGACGTGGTATCAATGATGAGAGGTCCGTGTCCATCACCGAGCAGACCATTGATGATGCCGGTCTCGTTCGATGCGTCGACATGATATACGTCCGCCAAATCGACGCCGTCCAGCACGATACGTTGATCGACCTGACCATCCCTGTTGGCATCTATCTCAATGGTGGTTGAACCATTTTCAATAGTGAAGCTCAGGAAGCTTTCGAGGCTGTGCTGATCTTCACCCTGAAGCAAGTCACTCAGATCCAGTTTGTCATGCTCGATATCGAAGTCGATTAAATGGTCTGTGCCCTTATCACCAGCTTGCCAAACAAAGGTATCAGCCCCTAAACCGCCAATCAGGGTGTCATCACCCAGACCACCAATCAGAGTGTCGTTACCTTCACCGCCCAGCAGCAGATCATTGCCAGCCCCGCCGAACAACTGGTCGTTGCCACCCTGACCAAAGAGGATGTCGTTGCCCTCCCCACCATAGAGCTTGTCATCACCATCATTCGCTCTGGAGACATCAAACTCACTGGCATGAGTACGAATGTAATTATGTACATCCCTTACGCTGATGTTTTCAGGGCTTTCATTGGTTTTCACAGCAACATATTTTTGCAAGGCGGCGTAACCTTGGCCTTGAATATCAGCGAACTGAACCAAGTCGCCAAATATGATGTCATTGCCAGCGCCGCCGTTGCTGAGATCATTGCCTTGCAACAGCGATGTCTCGCTACCAATGATGACACTCGCCAGATTGCTTACATCAATGTTGGCTCTTACCTGACCATCGCTGTCGTAGAGAGCAAGGTTGCTGGCATTGATGCCACTGCCAAGCCCAATGGTTTCAACAGTTGAAAGGGCGCTCAACAAGCTAAATGCAGCTTGTGCAGCAGTTGCAGCACCAGCTGAATCCGATGCAGCAAGGGCGATGTAATAATTGCCGCTGGCATCTTTCTGGAGCTGGCCGATTTGCACCGGTGAATGCCAACCTTCGTTGCCCTTCTGTTGCCACAGGTAAACAACGCCTTGGCTATCAATAATCTGATGCCCATCATAAACAAGTGCCTTGCCTGGCTGGTAATGACTGATTAGCTTGTCAAGGTTGATGTCGTTTTTATATTTATAATCAATGACTTTGATTTCGCCCGCTGGTGTATTTTTCAGATACTGATTTGGCTCACCATCGGTGATAAAGAACGTCAGATTGGTGCCGCCATTGCCTGCAATAGCGTTACTGTTGAACCAACTCACCGCCGATTCGAAAGCAGACTGATAGTTGGTTCTGCCGTAGCTGTCATCCTGGATGCCCTGCAATGCGGCGTTTAAGCTCTCCAGTGCTCCAGGGTCAGCGAGGTTCACCGACAAACTGAAATTGGTGTTGGTAGAAAAATCCGTCAACAGCAGGTTAATGGTGCCGGCATGTTCTCCTTTGGCCGAGTTGGTAAGCTCTTTGAACACCAGCGCAAGCTGATTTTTGGCCTCGGTAATACTACCTTCCATGCTGCCCGATGTATCGAATATGAAGGCAAGGTTGTAGTCTTCACCGGCTACTACTTGGAGGCCCTCTACATCGCTGACAATGATATTGTGGAGATCGTTGCCATCTATGACATCATCGCCCGGATTATGGTTCTGATAGCTGAACTTCTCTAACGGATCATCTACCCCAATCACGTTTATCGTGACGGTGGCGGTATCGGTTGCACCATCAGCATCAGTAATGGTGTAACTGAAGCTGTCGGTAGCCAGTTCACCTGCAGTCAGATAATCGAAGTGGCCGGCAGGATCGTAGCTATAGGTACCGTCAGCATGCAGGGTGAGCAAGGCGCCACTTGGCAATGTGACAGTCTGTCCATCGCTAATGGTTGCTCCGTTTACACCTGTGATACTGAAACTATCACCCTGCTGGTCGCTGTCATTGGCAAGCAGACCGTTTGCAGGATTCGTGACTGAGAGTGTTCCATCTTCCTGAACCAAAATAGCGCCTTCACCAAGAGCTGGGCCTGTGACGCTTAATGATGTCAAATAGTAGTCCGAAGAATCACCGTTAGTTACAGGGTTTCCGTAGTTGATGGCCTCGAATACCAAGGTGTCAAATACCACATTGCCTGTATTCAGAACAAACTCACCGCTGTTGCCATTTGTTGTGCTGAACACTTCAGTGGCAACCAGTTGACCGTTGTAGTAAGCCTTCCACACTCCCTGCTCGCCGCCGCTTTCAGTGTGATACATGTTGGACACATTGAATGCAACATGATTGACCAAGCCGTTGAACTCAAATACCAGAGCTTCGGAGCGGCCTGTTTCGGCATCGAATTCTATCTGCCCTTCAATCTGTCCGCTGCCACGTGGTGAGCCCGCTACGCCGAGCTTATTGGCATCGGAAGAAATATTAACGATTCCGGCAGACCCATCGGCATTGAGGGCACTGATGGTGAACAAGGGGCTGCCGTCGGTAGCTGTTGGGATAACCCAAGCGCTGCTTGCACCGGCAGACGCCGAATAAACCATGCCTGCACCGTCATCCACAGCATCGACGGTGTTAAAGTCAACAACCCTAACCTCAACGCCAGCGCTGACACTGTGGCCGTTGCCATCTACGCCAACCACCTGAATACCCGAAATACTTAATTCATCGACGCTGATGTTGTGGGGCAGGTTGCCCAGCAGTTCGGCCGTAACTTCCACACCGCCTTCCTCACCAGCAAGTATGGTGTCGCTGTTCAGTGTCAGTGCAATTACCGCTTTGCCGTTTGGCAATGAGCCTATTAACTGACCATTGCTCTCGCTCCAACTCAGCGGGAAGTTTTGGTTCAGGCCGTAGACTTTAATGCCTGAGGTGTCGCCAAAGCTGAATTGTTGTAAGTCAGAGTCACCAGCTTTGAAGCGCAAAGTCTGGGTGTCGATGTCATGCTGACCATCCAGCAGTTTTGCCTCGTTCAGCGTGGCCAGAGCAATTGGCGTAAAGGTTAGCGGCGTACTGTCGGTGGCATTCAGTTGAACCGTGAAGTTGCTCTCGCTGCTGTCACCGTCGCTATCCAGAATGTCTGCAACAAACTCCAGTGTGGTTCCATTGGTGTCGACAGTAATGCTGCTAGAGGAGAAGCCCTTGAGGTTAAAGTCGGAGCCACCGTTGGCCTTCATAAAGTCCAATTGAGTGAATTGAACAACACCTGCAGCCAGAATCTGGTTACCAAGTGTTGCACCTGTACCCGTCAGGGTGACAGTTATCGGCTGACCATTTGCATCTACGCCATGAACGGTAACGGTAACATTGCCATTATAGGTGCTGCCGTTATTGGTGGTGAAATGCAGGTTATCGAAGCCAACCACAGCCTTATTGAAACTCAGTGTCAGCGTCTCTCCTGCACCGATATCTTTGCCTGCGCCCACACCTATACCATTGGGGCTGGTGTTAACTGTGGTCGCCCCTCTGCTGTCTGTTGCAGTGAGAGTACACAGAAGATCATCACCGGACACTAGGCTACCTTTAACACTGCCATTGACCAGGATGAACAGATCTTCATCGTTCCCGCCAGGGATGCTGCTGGAGATCTGGGCAGTGGTTTGGCTGATGGTGGTAATAGATGTCTGCATATCCAGGGTGTAGCTGCCACCATTGGGATCCATACTCAGGGTGAAAATCAGATCCTGATTGGTGCCGCTGGCTCCCCAGGCTGCGCTGATATCACTGGTATAGGCGTACAATACATCTGGATTTGCCGGGTCGACAAAGTAGTAAATTGTTTGGCCTGCAGTGGTCAGCCCCGAGTCACCAAAGGTCGCACCGTTGGCCCAGTCTGGGACATTCTTCAGCAGGCTGGCACTGAATGAATCGTTGCCGGTATTGTCGCTGCCATCGGCACCGGCGACGGTAACTGTCCCGGTGATGCTTGTGCTGGAGGCGTTATTACCAGCACTGTTGCTGACTGAGGCATCGACCTGATCGTCACTGATGGTGACCGACAAGGTGTTGGACAGCACGCTGCCATCGGCTCCGACGGCTTCAATCACAATGCCACTGATCAATGCGTCAATATTGATTTCTTCGCCGTTAAGACCAAGCTCGTTGGCCAAGTGCTGTAAATTGTCCTGCAGTGTCACTGTCACAGTGACATTGCCAGTATCGCCAGCGGCAATATCGGCACCACTCAGAGATAGTTCCAGCACAGCGATGCCATTGAGCTTGCCTACCAATACAGAACCATTGGCTTCCCAAGTCAGTACACTGATAAGACCCGCAATGGCGATGCCATCAGTGCTGCCGAATCTGAAGCCTGAGAGAGTGCTGTTACCGGCGGTAAAGCTGACATCGGCACTGGAGGCAGTATTGACTGCACCACGCAGATCCGATTCATGTAGTGTTACATGGGTGTTCTGAGTACCAATAACACGGGCGCTGTCGCTACCTTGGGCCGAGGTATTGTTGTTGACGTCGGTTTGGGTTGCAGTGACAACAATCTCTGCACCCACCGCTGGAGCCGTTTCGGTCCAGGTCAGTGTCTCGCTGCCAGCATCAAAGCTGTAGCTGCGACCATCACTGGCAGTCACGGAGTTAGTGTTGGTATCCCAGTTCAAGGTGACGCTCTGGCCATTGATGGTCAGAGTAACAAAGCCACCTGCGACAAACTCGTTGCCATCAATATTGACGCTGATCTGTACGCCTTCACCACCGCTGGCAATTTCACTGGCTGTCAGCAGGCCATCGCCTGGGATGCCATCGTCAATAATGGTGACCACTGGGGCTGAGGTAGGTGTGTCATCCACATCCAGCTCGTTCAATACTACATTGATGTTGGTTGTGGTGTGGCCATCAAAGGCGCCTACAACCAGATTGTGAATGTTTGCAAGTGCTTCAAAATCATTAGCTACTGCCAAAGCACCCGCTTCAGTCAGGGTGATTGCGCCGGTGACGGAATCGATGGCAAACCAGCCATTGTCATTACCACTGACAAAGGTGTAGCTGATGTTGTCACCATCCACATCTTCAGCATGCACGGTACCAATCACTGTGTTGGCAGCGCTGTTTTCCTGATAGTCGAAGCTGTAGCTGGTGCCATTTTCCGCATTTGGCGTGGTGAACACAGGTGCATCATTGGTGCCGGTAATGGTGATGGTGATGGTGTGCTCGGTGCCATCGGCACTCAATACCACGAAGGTTTCAACCTTGGTCTCGCCTTCAGCGAGGTATTGCACGTCGGCGTTGGCGACGTTGTAAGTCCAGTTGCCGTTGGCATCAATGGTGAGGCTGCCCAGCGCGCCCTGGCTTGGTGTGCCAGCGCCTGCCTGGAAGACCGATTGACCGGCATCAGCATCATCAATGGTGAGGGTACCGGTGTCAGTCAGTGTTGGGTCGCTGGCGTCTTCAGTAACAGCGCCGCTGTCATCACCGGCGATCACCGGCATATCCTCGGTGCCCACAATGGTGACGGTGATGGTGTGCGTGGCCGTGCCATCGGCACTGGTGACCGTGATGTCACGGGTCAGTGTCTCACCGGCCTTGAGTGACTGCACGTCGTCATGGCTGTTGTTGAGGACGTAGGTCCAGTTGCCATTGGCATCGATGCTGAAGAAACCGTAGTTGCCATCGGCCACGTTGCTCTGCACCTGGAACACGGCTTCGCCGGTG
>NZ_JBFKLW010000015.1:0-74387 GCF_041630135.1 Shewanella sp. | reverse complement strand
TGGCAGTGGCCGAAAACGGCGCTGTGTGGGTCACGGAAGCTTCGCTCACTCAGGGCGACCACACAACCCGCATCGCGCCCTTTATCTGCGAAAACCTGCTGCTTGCAGTTCGCTGCGACGCCATAGTCGCCGACCTGCATCAGGCCATGGGCCGTATCGGTAAGCTTGAAGATGAACTGGGCTTTGGGGTCTTTATTGCCGGACCATCCAAAACCGCTGATATCGAGCAAGCCCTGGTGGTGGGCGCCCATGGTGCCTGTAGCCTGGGGCTGTATTTGATTTAGCGCTCGCGCTGATGAAAGCAAAAACGCCGCGAATTCGCGGCGTTTTTGCGTTCATGGGTACTACTTTACGTAAAAATCCACCCGAGCAGAACTTTCAGCTTTCACCGGTTTGCCATCTTCAAACTTGGGAGCATAGCGCCAGGCTTTCACAGCCTCCATGGAAGCCTTCTCAAAGCCCTTGCCACCTTCTGAGTTCAGCACTTTGGCATCGCGCACAATTCCCATTTCATCTACCGTAAAGCCGATTTCAGCCCAGCCACTCTTGCGACGCTTAACGAGGTCCAGAGGATAAGCCGGCTCTTTACGGTACAGTGGCGTCTGCTGCTGATTGTCATCCCACGGCTTCATGCTGCCAATAGCTATACAGTGTTCGGTGGACAGCTCTGACTTGCCCTGTCGCTCGTAAATCTCCACCAGACGACTGTGGGCGCCCAGTGCATAGGGATGGGTATAGTCAAATACTTTATATTGTTCAATTACTTCAAGAAACAGCGGCTCGGCTTTTTGGTATTTGCCATTGCCCATATGAGCACCTGCGAGCATGTAGGTCGCTTCAAGGCGTACGGCACTGTTGGCAGGGTGATTAGCAGCAAAATATTCATGTGCATCGCGAATATAGCCATAAACCGCTGACGTGTAATACTCGGTACGGGCAAGGCGTTTGAACGCATTCATGCGGGTGACTGCCAATAAATCCGCCTTTTCGGACGCGTCAGCAATCTCAAGCGCCCTTCGGTAGATATCACGGGCGTCCTTACTGTCCTGAGTCAAATCACCCAGCACCATCAACGGCTCAAGCAGCTCTGGTGCATCCTTGGAAAATGTCGCTTCATAGCTTGCCACACTGGCAGCGGCAATTTCAGTGGCCAGCTTGCGGTCGGCCTCAATATCACCTGAGGTATCTGCCCTTAATGCTTTGGCAAAATTCAGGCCCAGATTGGCGTAATCCTGGCTGTCTTTGCCGAATTTGGACTCACCCAACTGATAGGCTTCTTCAGCAAAGCGGCGGGCATCAGCATTATTACCAGCGCTCCAGGCCTGCTGATACTGATTGAATGCAGCGGCAAAAGCATCTGGGTTGGTGTTGGCAAAGGCAAAAGGCGTGGCTGCACAGAGGGCCAGCAGCAGTGGTGCAAGCTTCCATGTTGGCGTCATAATTAGTATGTCCCTATAGTTTTATTAAATTATTGTCACATCAGAATAAGACTGCGCAACTATAACAAACATTCACACAAACAAACAGCTACGCCATTTGCCGGTCAATTATGACCATTTTCCTCACCATCCACAGCGTCAGGCAGACACTGACAGTCGCAAGCGAAATCCACACCCCCGGCACGCCAAAGGCCCAGGCGAAACTGTAGATCACCGCCGCAATCAGCACCAGCTTGGTGCCAGTGAGGATTGACGCCTCCCGTGGCCGGTTGATGGCCTGAAAGAAGCTCGCCCCCACCAAAATCATGCCTTCAAAGGGCAGGCCCCAGAAATACAGGTGCATGCCGTCAATGGCCACCGGGCTTAATGCCGGATTGTCTCCCGCAAAAACAAACACTGCCCATTCGGGTTTGCCGTATATAAACAAAAGCCCAAGTCCGGCAATCAACAGGGTCACGCTCATGGCCCACTTGCGTATCTGGCGAACCCTGTCAAAACGGCCTGCGCCGGCATTAAAGCTGAGTACCGGCTGCGACCCAAGGGCAATGCCTTCAAAAATCAGATAAAAAAAGGCTTCGGTATAACTCACCACCCCGTAGGCAGCCACGTGCAGCGGGGTGCCGACCCACAGGAGCGCCGTATTGTGCAGCGTCAGCACTATCGACAGATACAGGTTCATCAGCAGGCTTGGCAAACCTACCCTGGCAATATTAAGGCAATTATCCAGCGTCAACTTCATCTGCTGCCAATCGATTCGAAGCTGAGTACGGGGCGAGAAAAAATGCTGCAAACACAAAAGCCCGGTCACAGCCTGGGACAACATGGTGGCGATAGATGCACCGGCAAGGCCGTAGTTCCACACCACGATAAACAGGTAATCCAGCACAGTATTTAGCACACCGCCGCCTATCAGCACCCAGGTCACGAACGCTGGTCTACCGTCATTGCGCAAAAGCGTGGTAAAAGCCATGGAAATCAGCGGGAAAATACAGAGTGAGAAATACCAGAACAGGTAATCATGGGCACTTTCAAGCACCTCGCCCCGGGCGCCAAGCCAAATCAGCAGTTGCCGGGAACTGAGTGAACCCACAATGGTAAAAAGCACGGCCGCCAGCAGCACCAGAGTAAAGGCGTTGCCCAGAATTTGCCGCGCCTTATCGGCTTTACCCTCACCAAGCCGAATTGACATCAGGGCACCGGCGCCCATGCCAATCATGGCGCCTACTGCATAGAGTACAGCGCCCACGGGGTACGCCAGCATAATGCCCGCAAGCCCGGTTTCGCCAAGAAAATGGCCTACAAACATGCCATCAATGGTCACATAAATGCCCGTCACCAGCATGGAAGCCACTGTTGGCAGTGTATAGCGCCAAAACAGGCGATGAATGGGCGCATGGAGCAAGTCTTGGGTATGGCTCATGTATGATTTACTGTTCTTTTTGATTGTTATTTTTTACAGCATGGAGCGCGATTGTACCGGATGAAGGCCAATCTTAGCCAGCGTTATGCCGCTTTCCAGCACTCAGGATCTGCGTTTCGATGGCATCCCAATCCAGAGGTTCGCGGCTGATAAATTCAATCCGGGAATCCAGCGTATCATCAAGTTCAGACAGGCTTAATTCCGCCTCCAGCCGATTAATGGCCAAAATACCGTCTGCGGTAATCATCACCGCTTTGAGCCGCAGGCTTGGAATGGCATCACAAAGAGCCATCAGTGCATCAAAATCAAAACACCAGTCGGCAGCAAAGCACCAGCCGCAGGCATACAGCCCTTCGCCCTGATGCAGCTTGCGCACCACGCCCTGGGGATTAAAGGTGATGGGATTCTCGTCAGGCCCGGCATCAAACACACTAGCTGCGGGCCTGCTGAGGGTAAGCCCCGTGCTTTTTTGCCTATTTTCTTGGGCGTTCTTCGCTCGCAGCAAGGCGCCGGACGGGCTATCAAGCGTCTCAAGCAAAGTTCCTGCAAGTGGCTGCTCGCGGGAAAACACCATCATGGTGGCATCCGGGTTGATGGCAGTCAGATAGCCTGCGAGAGATTGCAGCGGCGTCTCATTGTAACAATCGGCTTTACTTGCCAGCACTATATCGACCATTGCCATTTGCTGATTGAACAGCTCGTGGGTCGTGTATCTGCTGTCGGCAAGATTGCGCGGGTCGACCAGACACACACTGCTTTTAAGCGCCAGTACGCCGCGGTACTCGTCACTTTGCAGGGTTTGCACAATATTGGCAGGATGCCCAAGCCCTGTGGGCTCAATCAGTAACCTGTGGGGTTTGGCTTTTTTCAGCAGTCCGGCAATGGCCACCCTGGTGGGAACGCCTGCGGCGCAGCACAGACAGCCTCCGGGCACTTCGCGAATGACCACACCATCGGCCTCCCCCAGCAGCGCCCCGTCAAGGCCGATTTCACCAAACTCATTCACCAGCACGGCCCAGCGCTCATCTTTGGGCTTTTGAGCAAGCAAACATTTGATAAAGCTGGTTTTACCTGCACCTAAAAAGCCGGTGATGACATTAACCGGGATATTGGCAAGCAGCATTTCAGCTCTCCCTTACATCGAAACGCCAAAAACTGGAGTACTCCTGAGCCTGCGGCGCCGGAACACGCCCGCTTATTTACCGAAGCCTGAGCGCCCCGTTTTGCTGCGCCCGCTCTTCCCCGCTCTGGCAGCCTGACCCGAACCGCCGGCTTTATGGGGCCTGTTTTTATGTGCGCCGCTGTGATGTGCAGCGGTTTTGGCAGCAGCACTTTTGCCACGGTTGCTCACTCCAGCCGGGCTTGATTGTTGGCGGTAGCGCTCCGGCAGGGGGTCTTTTGGGCCGTAGCCTGCAGGTGTCACTGCCTCAGGTAAGCCCGGGCAAACTGCCGCCAGCTGGGCAAGTCCTGCTTTATCGTCCCGCTCCAGCACCACTATGGCGTGTCCGGCATGCCCGGCACGGGCACTGCGCCCGAGGCGGTGCAGTAAGTCTTCTTCGCTGTGGGGCATCCCCAGACTTATCACCACCGGCAATTTGGCAATATCCAGCCCTCGGGCTGCCACATCAGTGGCCACCAGCAAACGCACGGCGCTGCGTTTGAACTCATCCAACCCCCGACGACGGGCACCCTGAGTCTTGTCGCCATGGAAAGCTTCGGCGCTAAGACCATCAAGCTTAAGCTCCCGCACCAGATTATTGGCGCTGTCCTTGGTGCCAACAAACACCAAAGTTTGCCCGTAGTTACGCTTACCCACCAGCTCCGCCAGCCACTCGGCCCAGCGGCGTCTGTCAAGATGAAACAGTTCTACCGACAGCTGTTCAGGGGTGGTACCAGTGCCGGCGGTTTCTACAGTAACCGGATTGTGCAGCCAGCGCTGGGCGAGTGTGCGCTCACGCTCGCCAAAACTGGCAGAAAAGAGTGCAGATTGATGAGTGCCAAGGCGACTGCGGATTTTATCGATGGCTGGTCCAAAGCCCATATCCAGCATGCGGTCAGCCTCATCAAGCACCAGATAGCGCACTGCATCCAGGGATAACCCGAAATGGCAAATCAAGTCCCACAGCCTGCCCGGCGTTGCCACCAGCACGTCCACCCCGTCTCCAAGCGCCCGGGTTTGAGCGCGAATATTCACTCCGCCGTATACCGCCAGCGCTACCAGACCGCTGTCCCCTGCATAGCGATTGACATTGACCGCCACCTGTTCGGCAAGCTCCCGGGTGGGCACAAGCACCAACGCCCGCAGCCTTGAGGCCGCCCTTGAGGCATGCAGTGCATCCAATTGCAGCCGCTGTGCCGACTGCGATTCGACCGGTGCCAGAGGGTGCCTTAGCAGCTGCTCAAGGATCGGCAACGCAAAAGCTGCGGTCTTGCCACTGCCGGTTTCGGCAATGGCCAGCAGGTCAGCACCCTTCAGCATAGCTGCGATGGCCTGAGTCTGAATATCGGTTGGCGCCTTATAGCCAAGACGGCTGACCGTCTCAGTGAGCAGCGGGCTTAACCCGAGGGATGTAAAAGTCATGGCGATTCGCAGCTGTTGGGGTGAAGAAACCGAGGCGGCAGTATAGTCCCCCGGGACGAAATGGCAATCGGCAACTGAGGCAGATAATTCCGCCTCGCTCAGGCTACACTCAATTTACTGTTGCAGGCTGGGCGCTGCGGCTTCCTTCACTGGCGCTGCCAGATAACGCGCTTCAAATTCCTGTGCCGTCACCGGTTTGGAATACAGGTAGCCCTGGCCGTAGTCGCACCCCATGGCCAGCAGAATGTCGCGCTGGGCGGCGGTTTCCACCCCTTCGGCAATCACCTTCATGCCCAGCTTATGGGCCATCACGATAATGGCTTCACACAGAGTGCGATCGCTTGAGTCATCTTCCAGATTGCGGGTAAAGGATTGGTCAATTTTGAGATAATCGATATCGAACTTTTTAAGATAAGCCAGTGAGGAATATCCGGTACCGAAGTCATCCAACGACACCTGAATGCCCGCATCACGGTATGCCAGCAGCTTTTCCGATACCCCGCTTGAGGCATCGAGCAGCAGACCTTCGGTAATTTCGATACAAATACCGCCCTGAGTCAGTTCAAGTTTTTTCAGTAATTCGACCCAACGCTCAAAGTTGGCACCTTCGTCGCGAAACTGTACCGGCGACTTGTTCACACTGAGTTGAATTGGCTTTCCATATTTGCGCTGCCAGTCACGGCTCTGGCGCGCTGCATTTTCAAATACCCAGGTGCCGATTTCCAAAATCAGCCCTGTATCTTCGGCTACCGGAATAAACTCTGCCGGAGAAACAAAACCGCGATCCTGATGGTGCCAGCGCAGCAGCGCCTCGGCCTTGTAAACGGCACCGGTGGACATTTCAATTATCGGCTGGAAATATAACGTAAACTCATGCTGTTCGACCGCCAGTCTCAAATCCTGAATAAGCCGCATCCGGTAACTGGCATGTTCCTGCATAGATGGAGTGAAGTAATTAAATCGATTCCGCCCCTGCTCTTTGGCAGCGTACATGGCCTGGTCAGCATTTTTCAGCAGGGCCTCACGGCTGTTGGCATCATCGGGAAACAGTGTAATGCCAATACTGACACTGATATAAGCGGTGTCCTGTCCCAGGGTATAAGGTTCGGCAACCGACCTTAAAATCTTACTGGCAACCCGTTCAATCACTTTGGGTTCATGGATATCACGGATCATCACAGTAAACTCATCCCCGCCAAGGCGAGCCACTACATCCGATTCCCTCACGCAAGCCTCGATACGTTCCGCACACTCCACCAGCAGCTTATCGCCCATATCATGTCCGAGGGTATCGTTAACCTCTTTGAAAAAGTCCAGATCGAGAAACATAAGGGCGAAGTGGCTATGCTGTCTGTCGGATAACGCTATTTCTTTATCCAGATAATCCAAAAGCATACGCCTGTTTGGCAAACCCGTGAGAGGATCGTAATTGGCCTGTTGCCAGATGATTTCTTCCTGCGCTTTCTTTTCGGTAATGTCAGAGAAAAGCGCCACTCGCCGATAAGCGCGGTTGTGATTATCAAAAATGGTATTAACCGTTAGCCATATCAGGTACTCGTCACCATTTTTGTGCTTCTGCCACATTTCACCCTGCCAACGGCCGCAGTTCTGGATTTCACGGTTCATTTCCCGATAAAGATTATCCGGATTGCGTGGGTAGTTAAGGATGCTGATATGCTTTCCGAGCACATCTTCCTGTGAGTAGCCGGTAATATCGGTAAATGCGGCGTTGATGGTGATGATATTGCCCTTATTATCCATCACGCTCATGGCTTCGCTGGAGTTGTTGTACACAGAAGCAGCCAGCTCAAGCTGCTCCTGACTGCGACGTACCGCAGTAATGTCCAATTGAATACCACACATTCTGACGGCTTTACCGTCTTTATCCCACTGCATGACCCTGCCTGTGTCTCTCACCCACAGGATCTGGCCATCTTTACGACGGATCCTATATTCAAGACTATGATTTTGGGTATGACGATTCAGGTGTAAATCGAGGGAGCGAAGTAACTTCAATCTGTCATCCGGGTGAACAGAATCCACCCATAAGCGATTGTTGGCGCGCATCTCTTCCATGGTAACGCCGAGCATTTGCGCACAACGCTCATTTCTGACCACTATGTCTGTCTTCAAATCCCAATCCCAGAAACCCAACTCTCCGGCAGCAAGCACCAGAGCCAACTGCTCGCGGCTTGCCCGCACCCGCGCCTCAGATAGGGTTTGATCGCTGATATCCATGAAACCCGCAATCACCAGCTGTACCTTTCCGGCCGCCCGCTTACAGGCCACTGTCATGTGGGTGTATACAGTGCTGCCATCTTTGGCATAGAAGCGCTTGTTGATTTCATATTGATCAATTTCGCCAGCAAGCATGCTGTTAAACTGTTCAAGATCAGCAGCCAGATCAGCCTCATGGGACATTCGCTCCCAGGTCATTCCCAACAGCTCTTTCTCGCTATACTTAAGCATTTGACAAAGACGGGGATTGACCTTAATCCAGCGCTTATCCAGCGAGGTGATGGCAATACCTATGTTGCCCACATTAAATTGTGAGCGGAACAGAAAATCATCCTGCAGCTTTATTTTTTCATCCCGCTCCAATACCAGACGCCCGGAAAGTAACTGCCCCAGTAACATGGTCGCCACCGGACAGACTAAAAGCAAAGGTATGCCTATAGACGAAATGATTGGCCAGGCGACACCAAAGGGCATCAACAACACACTGGCAAGCACCGAGAGGTGCACCAGAAAGCCAAGCTTCAGGTAGTGATAGAAACCAATTTTTGATAAGTCATTCTTCCAGCGAAGCCGCCATAACAGGCCCACCCCGGCACTGACAAATATGCCTGCCAAACCAACAAAAACAGCCTGCCCCCCCATAAAAATACGAAACGCGGATGCGATAACGACAGCTACCAAGGTGGGAATACCGCCGAAATAAAGACCTGAAATACTCAACAGCACAGTACTGGAGTCAAAAGGAATCATGGGGGAAAGCTCATAAGGGGCGGCCATAATTGTCATGGCGATTAGGCCAATGACCACCCCAAGTACTACCCGCCATAACCCGAGCAGCCGTTGTTGCTTCAACCAGGGAATGGCATCAAAAATAAATACCATCACCAGCAACAACGCGGCATTTTCAATCAGCGGAAACAGGATTCCCGGTTCCATCTTCAACAGTTACTCCCGCAAAGTGTTTTGGCAAATACCGGAAACAAGTTATTCCGATTCTTGAGTTTTGAACGTTCCGGCGATGAAAAGCTTCAATATTGACAGAATTGTAGCAAAGGGTAACTGCTATTTTATGTGGCGTCGCGCCCGGCCTGCTCAGGACGCATCCCCGACGAATATTGTCACTTTCCATACTCACAGAGCTATTCCCCACAACCAGTACTTACAGTTCTGCACCCCACAACCTATATGCCGCCCAATCAGGCCCGTGTTCAGTCTGACACGTCAGCTTATGCAATGTCAGTCTGAGTCAAAGCTAAAATCAGGTACCAATGCTATCTCCGGTAAAAATAGCAGCGGCTTTATGGTCAGCCATTGTTGAAAAAATAGCTGGCCGGTAAAGCATGGGTTCAAACAACATTGATAACTCAATATGTTAACCAGTTACAAGTTTTGAACTATTTTACTCAATTATAGGTATATTACCGCTAACAGATCACATATTTCTCTCTATAGCGCTGTTACCTTTGCCCGCAGAAGAAACTCAATTTCAGCAAAGAAAGGTGGATGTTATGGCTGCAAAATTCTTTATCCCATCCGTAAACGTGCTCGGCCAGGGCGCAGTAGATGACGCGATTGGTGACATCAAGACCCTGGGCTTCAAAAAGGCGTTGATAGTAACGGACAAGCCTTTGGTACAAATTGGCATCGCAGGCTCCCTGGTTGAAAAGCTGGGTGAAAACGGCATTGTCGCAGTGATATTTGATGGGGTTCAACCCAACCCGACCACTGGCAATGTGGAAGCAGGGCTCTCTTTACTCAAGACCAATGATTGTGACTTTGTGATTTCTCTGGGGGGCGGCTCCCCCCACGACTGCGCCAAAGGCATTGCACTGGTGGCGACCAATGGCGGCAGTATCAAGGATTACGAAGGCGTGGATAAGTCTGCCAAGCCGCAATTGCCTTTGGTGGCGATAAACACCACGGCAGGTACTGCCAGTGAAATGACCCGCTTTTGTATCATCACAGATGAAGCCCGCCACATAAAAATGGCCATTGTGGACAAGCACACCACGCCAATCCTGTCGGTAAACGATCCAGAACTGATGCTGAAAAAACCAGCCGCGCTCACAGCAGCCACTGGTATGGATGCATTAACCCACGCTGTTGAAGCCTATGTATCTATTGCCGCCAATCCCATTACCGATGCCTGCGCTATCAAGGCGATTGAGCTTATTCAGGCTAATTTAGCCCGGGCGGTTCATGACGGTCAGGATCTGCTGGCACGGGAACAAATGGCCTATGCCCAATTCCTTGCCGGTATGGCCTTTAACAATGCAAGTCTCGGCTATGTGCACGCCATGGCACACCAGTTAGGCGGTTTCTACGACTTGCCTCATGGTGTATGTAATGCATTGCTGCTGCCCTATGTGCAGGAATATAACGCTCAGGTGGCAGCTGCCCGCCTGAAAGATGTGGCAAAAGCAATGGGCGTGGATGTTACTGCACTGAATGACGAACAAGGTGCTCAGGCAGCGATTGATGCTATTAAGTCACTGTCAAAGGCCGTCAACATTCCGGAAAATCTTACTGTTCTCGGGGTAAAAGCCGAAGATATTCCTGTACTCGCCGACAATGCGCTCAAAGATGCCTGTGGATTTACCAATCCCAAGCAGGCTACCCATGAAGAAATCTGCCAGATTTTCACCAACGCACTCTGATTGTTGCTGAAGGAAACTGGTTAGCGTAACAGGTACAGTTAATGCGAAAGGCTCATTAGGTTCTCCTGTGAGCCTTTTTTGTTATGCGGTTAACGGGCGGCATGCGAAAAAAAAGCGACCAAACCAACAGAGTGAACAAGTTTTTCGTTCAACCTGGAATTTAATGACAATTTGCGCCATTTAGCAGTTACATCCAGATACAAACCAATTAAAATGGCGCTGTTCGCTTTTTCCCTGCAAAGATTAGGCAAACGCGGGCCCGGCTTATAGCCGGGCTTTCTTTTTTAATGGTCCATCATTTGGCTGTTCAGATTTTCATCAGTGATTGCTAAAGTTTGATCCACCACCCGTTTAGTAACCCAAGACCGTGCTACAAAACAGGTAAGTAACGCCGATGCTGCACACTTTTTAAAATACGGCTAAGGTAACACTATCTTCGGCGCAAATTTTTTGGTGAATATTAAGGCAGGAAAACAATGACAGCTATTACCCATGTTTATAACTACACAGTACGCTGCCCACACTACAATGACCCCCAGCATGAAGTAAGCTGGAAAAATCACATTGAATTAAACCACTCCAGCGAAATTGCCCTTAAACGCATTACCAAATGGCATAGCGAATCCGGTGAACTGGCTTTTGAAGACGCAGGCTTTATCGTGCGAAAAGCCACTGATGAAAAAGCCTTCTTTGCGGTCCAAAGCTCCAGACTGAAAAACGATGGCCATGCTTTGGTCACCTTTAAACTGTTCCTGGACGAATGCTGCGACCAGGAAGACCCCAAGGCCATCGTCAGTCATCTGATAGCTGATTATCACGATCGTCTCGAAAAAATCTGATCTCTGATACCAACAGGGGGGAGCCATTCCCCCTCTTAAGCCAAGCCTTATCGAAAACTTCAAGCCCTCACTGCATCTGTCCCGCGAGCCTTAACCTGGCGTCGTTTTCTATATTTACTCCCTTCACCTTACACGCCCTGCTGCACTGCCAGGTAACACATTTGTTATCGACTTTTGACATTCAGTTATGTCAGGATAGTCCGTCTCAGATACCTCGGGCATGGGCTCAGGAACTGGACTTACTAGCCTAACACAAGCAAAAACAATTGGGGCTGCACGCCCCTCCTGCACTGGATGCAGAAATAAAAATTATAATAAATTCAGGATGTAAATTATGACTTCGCACAAACAGCCCAGCCTGATGGATGCACTCATCCCCGTGGCGGCACTGGTCAGCATGCTCGCTGCCGCCGTTTACCTGTTCTCCTCAGACAGCTCTTCCGGAGCAAATCAGATAGCCCTTATCCTCGCCGCCTGTATTGCCATGGTTGTGGGTATTAAAAACGGTTTTGGTTGGAAAGATATTGAAGAAGGCATGGTACGCAGTATCGGAGTGGCCACTCCCGCCCTGCTTATCCTGTTTTCTGTGGGCTCATTGATTGGTGCCTGGATCCTATCTGGCACTGTGCCCGCAATGATTTACTACGGCATGCAGGTGCTGAGTCCCGATTATTTTTATGCCGCAAGCTGCCTTCTGTGCGCCTTGGTGGCACTTTCCATTGGCAGCTCCTGGACGGTGGCAGGCACTTTGGGTATTGCTCTCATAGGTATCGCCCAGGCAGTGGGGCTCAGCCTTGAAATTACCGCTGGTGCCATCATCAGTGGTGCCTATTTTGGTGACAAGATGTCACCCATGTCAGATACCACCAATTTGGCACCCGCTGTGGCTGGCACGGACATCTTCAGCCATATCCGTCACATGACCTGGACCACTGTGCCCAGCATCCTGATTGCACTGTTGATATTCCTGTTTATTGGCCTGACAGGCGACACAGGCGGGCTGGAGACCAACCTTGACGCCACACTGGCGCTGCTGGATGCCGAATTTAACATAGGCCCTCATCTGCTGCTTCCGCTGGCTGTAGTGATTTACCTTGCCTATCGCAAAATGCCCGCCTTCCCCACCGTTATTTTGGGCACTCTTGCCGGCGTGGTGTGTGCCGCTGTTTTTCAGTTTGATGGGGTAACCAAGCTCGCTGCCGATACAGAGCTGGCGGCACCTTTGGCTATGCTGAAAGGCTTATGGATAGCTATGTTCAACGGTTATAGCGCCCAAACCGGTGACGAGATGCTGGATAGCCTGCTAAGCCGTGGTGGCATGTCTGCCATGGTGAATACCGTGTGGCTTATCCTGTCAGCCATGGCTTTTGGCGGCGTAATGGAAGCAACCGGGCTTTTAAATCGGTTATTGCAAAGCATGTTATCCATGGTGAAAACCTCATCCAGCCTGGTAATCACCACCCTGGGATGCGCCATCGGAGCCAATGTCATCACCGCGGATCAGTTTATTGCCATTATCCTGCCCGGCCGCATGCTCAAACTTGAATATACCCGCCACAATCTGGCACCGGTAAACCTGTCACGGGCGCTGGAAGACTCTGCTACAGTTACCAGTCCGCTGGTTCCCTGGAATACCTGTGGCGCCTTTATGGCAAGCACACTGGGCGTGGCCACCATAGCTTATCTGCCGTTTGCTTTCTTTAACTATATTTGTCCTGTAGTCAGTGCCGGCTACGCTTACTTTCAAATTAAATTGCTGCCGCTGGAAGAAATGGATTCTGCCGAGCCTCAAAACAGCTGATAAAAAAACGCCCTCTTTTGAGGGCGTTTTCTTTCCACCATCTGGTTATCCCAGACTGTCCCTGAGTCTTCCGTAGTGATAGAAACCCCACTGACCCAAACGGCGCAAAGACGCCATGGGAAAACTTGGCAAGGGGGTTGCGTAAAGCGGCAGCGCTGGCGCCTTTACATTGCACAGCATACCGGCAAGTCGCCATGCGGCCTGAGCAGAAAAAGAGACTCCGGCACCACAATAACCCATGCTGTAACCAGCCCCCTTGTCGGTATATATATGTGGCATATCATCCAGAGACGCCGCCAGCCATCCATGCCAATGATGACTCAGTTCTACACTGGCAAGCGCAGGAAATGCACTGTTCATCGCTTGTTTCAGGCGCTTTACATACACAGGATTATCGGCGTCACGCCCCCAAACAGCGCCACGACCGCCAAACAACAAACGATTATCCGGAAGCAAACGGTAGTAATATTTAAGCACCCGGGTATCCATCGCCACCTGATGACTGTGTAATCCTGCTTGATTCAGCTGCTCCTGAGATAGTGGTTCGGTAACAATCACATTACTGAGGATCGGCAAAAAGCGCCCCGACAGCATATCTCCCAACCCCTGCTGAGTGTAAGCATTACCCGCATACACCAGGGTGCTTGCCTTTACGCTGCCGTTGTCTGTATGCAACAGGTAGCCGTCCTGCTCTCTATGGCTGGACAGAACCGTACTCCCTTCATGAATGCAAACCCCGGACTGTTCAGCCATCCTGGCATAACCCAGCAAGAGTTTTAGCGGATGTAACCCAAATCCATCATTCAGCCGCAAGGCACCGAAGGATTGCTGATGGCACAGGTACTCAGATTTAAGCCGTTCGGGGGTAATAAACTCAGCACCCTGCCCCATATAGCGGGCAATAAAATCAGCCCCAGACTGGAGTGTAGCCATCGCCTTTGCACTGTGAGCTATTTTCAGATAGCCACGCTCCTGTGGCTCACAGTCTATCTGCCCCTGCCTGATAATATCTTCAACCCGAACCACGGCTTCAGAGAACTCGCGGTAAATCCCCTTAGCCGTGTCCAAGTCCCAGCGGGATGCCATCTGAGCATATCCAAGACGCCCGGAACCTTTCAGAACAAAGCCGCCATTTCGGGCACTGGCACCAAAACCCACTCGATTGGCTTCGAGCAAGGTCACTTCACGGCCATATTCTGAAGCCAGATACCAGGCTGTCAGCAGCCCGGTAAATCCACCACCGATAACCGCCACATCGGTTTGAGTATGTCCCTTAAGGGGCTCTCGAACGGGTGCAAGTTCAGCCGTGCTGGCCCAGTAGGATGCAGCCAAAGGCTGTCCGGCGGCACTGGAACTTATCAGAGGGTCGTACACTTAGAACTCCTTTAAAACACCAGCAACATTTCACAGGCTGTGCAATGACAATCATCACCGCAAAGTGTGCACAGATAATCCGGATTATCATGGGATTGGTTCCAGCGATCAGGATGAGCCTTGATAAGGCGGCCACCGGCTTTGGAAAAATACCTGACCGCAGCATTGTTGGGACTTTCTTGCCATAGATGAGCGACACCGGCCAACGCCCCTTGCGCACGGGCAGCAGAGGCAGCCTTTTGTAACAACAGCCCTCCCAACCCCTGGCCTCGTGCAGACTCCGCCAGGGTATTGGATTTGAAATAACATACCCTGCCAATGTCGATACCCCAGAGCTCCGGACTGCACCATCTGTCCGGTAACCAGTTCCCCGCTGCCACAGTTAACCGAAAGCCCACTAAATCCCCCTGATGGCGGGCAATGAAACTGGCATTGATGCCCCCCTTAAAGCCAGCACGCCATAGCGCTTCCAGATGGGGCATATCAAGATAAGCATCACCATGAACAGACTCGCCTAGCGCCAACACATCGGCGAGATCGGATTGCTGCATTTCGCTGATTTTAAGGCTGGATGGGTCTGATAAATAGACAGACATAAAGAAGGACCATATTGTTATTTTTTTGTATCACAAGCCTACCACAGTCCACTTTCGGTGGGCAGAGCCAGAACACTTTTCAACCCCGGCGCCCGGCTGTTATAGTGTGCACCAACAATTAAGGAGACCTTATGAACGCACAAATTACCTCTGTGGCTGTTATTATGAGCCTGGCGCTGCTATCTGGCTGTGCTGAGCTGAAAGATGCAGGACGCTCCGTAGGTGACACCACAAAAGAGGTCACCCGGGAAATAGGCCATGCAACCCGCGATGCCACCAAGGCTATTGGTCATGCATCAAGGGATGCGGTGAAGTCAGTTAAGGAAGAGTTGTCAGAAGAAAACAAAAACTGACCCTTCTGCCAGCCCGGCTATCCCCAGATGCAGTATCAGATGGCATAAGCCCGCATCCCGTGAGGGGTGGGCAATCCCTTCTCGTTTACGTGTACAAATACCATTTTTTCCACTGTCACCACCGGCAGCAGCGACACCTTGTTGCGCACTTTGGCACGCACGGTAACAGAGCTGTGCCCCATACTGATGAGCTCAAAGCCGAACTCCAGGACGTCTCCGGCCCGGGAAGGTGTGGCAAAGTTGATTTCAGCAATGAGTTTGGTGACATGTTGCTCGCTCTTCATCTGGCAGGCAGCAAATATGGCAGCTTCCTCATCCAGCCAACTGAGCAGCTGCCCACCGAACAGGGTATTGGCTGGGTTAAGATGATCAGGTTTAACCAAGCGACGGCTCAAATATTTCATGGGGGCCTCCGTAATGTTTCCCCCCAATACTCTGCAACCACCACACCAAAATTTTAATAATTTAAAAATCAGATGGTTAAATTAAACCACTGCCAATTGCGGCCAATCCGTGCACCAAACAGGCGCACTCAACACCCGAGTTGCGCCGTAAAGCGGCAATTCCCCTTTAGCGACAGCAGGCTTTAAGTGCATCGATAAACGCAACAACATCGGTACGAGCTATATCCTTATGGGTCACCAATCGCAGCTGTTTTGATGGTGAAATAACAAAACCATTTGCCATCAACTTTGCGGCCACCGCGTTAATATCTACACCGTCAGCCACTGTGGCAAACACCATATTGGTCTGCACTGAGGTAATATCCACTTCGAAACCGTCGATTTGAGCAAGCTCACGGGCAAGCAATGTGGCATTGTCATGATCGTCAGCCAGTCGCTCAACTTGCTGCTCCAGCGAGACTATCCCCGCGGCGGCCAGCACGCCGGCCTGTCGCATACCACCACCCAGCATTTTGCGCCAGCGACGCGCTTTTTGAATAAGTCTGTCATCGCCGAGCAACAAAGAACCCACCGGAGCGCACAGCCCCTTGGACAAACAAAGAGACACTGAATCAAAGTGCCCGGCGATCTCTGCCATAGGTTTATTCGCCGCTACAGCAGCATTAGCCAGACGCGCGCCATCCAGGTGGATTTTCAGGCCTCTATTAAATGCCAGCGCCTGAGCCTCGGCCAGATAGGTCATCGGCAATATCTTACCGCCAATGGTGTTCTCAAGACTCAGTAAACGGGTACGGGCAAAATGGACATCATCCGGCTTGATGGCCGCCTCTATATCCTTAAGGGCAATACTGCCATCCGTCTGGTTGGTAAGTGGTTGCGGCTGAATACTGCCAAGCACCGCTGCGCCGCCGCCTTCGAAGCGGTAATTGTGAGCCTGCTGACCACAAATATACTCGTCGCCACGATCACAGTGGCTCATCAGTGCCAGCAAATTCGCCTGGGTGCCGGAGCTGGTAAAAAGTGCATTGTCGAATCCAAGCATCTCGGCGGCCATGGCCTCCAGACGGTTGACCGTGGGATCATCACCATAAACATCATCCCCCAACGGTGCCTCAAACATAGCGCGGCGCATGGCCTCGGTTGGCTGAGTCACGGTATCACTTCTGAAATCCACTGGCATTGGTTATCCCCCGCTAAGTAAAATCAATGCCGATTATCAAGGCTAATGCCATGAAAGGCCAGCATCGCAAAACAGGCTGGCGGATGACCACTAATAAACTCCGAAATACGACAATCCATTTCATTACATAATCTAATGCAAACACAGAACTAATCTTGGTTGAAAAGGCCAAAGATTCAGGCAAAATGCAGCGCTTTTCACCCTATTGGAGCGCCACCGTGGCACAAACAGAATTCATTATGATCCTTTGGCTTATCGGCGTGCTCGCCGAGGCCATGACCGGCGCCCTTGCGGCCGGTCGCAAGCAGATGGATTTGTTTGGGGTGGTGATTATCGGTCTGGTCACCGCCGTGGGCGGCGGCACCCTGCGGGATATGCTGCTTGGCAACTACCCGCTTATCTGGATTGCCAACTGGCACTATTTGATTGCCATTGCGGCCGCATCGCTGTTGACCGTACTGATTGCCCCGCTGATGCGCTATCTGGGCAGGTTATTTCTGGCCATTGATGCACTGGGGCTGGCGGTATTTTCCATTACCGGTGCCCAGAAAACCCTGATGCTGGGCTTCAGCCCTGTGGTAGCTGTGGCCATGGGCGTTGTCACCGGCGTGTTTGGCGGCGTACTTCGTGACATTCTCTGTAACGAAATCCCGTTGATTTTCAGGCGCGAATTCTATGCGCTTGCGTCCGCATTGACGGCTTCTGCCTATGTCGTACTGGCGATAAGTGGCTTTGGTGGCTGGCCAAGCTTATTGGGCTGTCTGTTGCTTGGCTTTGGCCTGAGAATGTGCGCTATTCGCTTTCGCTGGTCCATGCCTACCTTTAATTATCAATGGGATCCCCATGCACATTAAGGTTCATCAGTATAAAAAACGCCGCTATTGCGGCGTTTTTGTTATTCATCACATCCAGTCAGCGACTACTGATATCAACAAGCGCCTTGAGCGCCGCATCATAATCAGGATGCTGGCTGACTTCTGCCACCAACTCGCTATACCTCAATACCCCGTCTGCGTCGACAATAAAGATACTGCGGGCAAGCAAACCCCGGTTTTCGATCAGCAGGCCATATTCTTTGGCAAAATTACGCCATACGGCATCTGAAAGCACCTGAATATTCTCAACTCCTTCTGTCTTACAAAACCGTTTTTGGGCAAAGGGCAAATCGGTACTCAGCGTCAGCATCACTACCGATTTTTCATCAAATTTACCCACTTCATCATTGAAGCGCTTGGTTTGCAGAGCACATACACCGGTATCGAGACTGGGCACCGCACTGATGAGTACGGTTTTCCCCTTAAAGTCACTGAGTGCGATGGGATTAAAACCACTGTCCACAACTCTGAACCCCGGCGCAGGCTGACCTATCTCAGGTAAACTGCCAGAAAGAGAGACAGGGTTCCCTCCCATGGTAACACTGGCGCGCTGCGCTGCGCCCGCATTGAGGGACAAAGCTACCAAAACTGTCATCAATAGGGTTCTTAACATAATGATGCTCCTAATCATAATCCCTGAGTGGGTGTGACATTTGAACCAATCTAAACCAGTATGCAGTGTTACAAAATCACATAACAACCGCCAGAGCAGAGCATGAAAAAGAGCCGGCTATTGCCGGCTCTTTAATGCACGATGTTACTTTGTGGCTGGCAGCTCTTTCACATGAATATCCATTTGTGGATAAGGAATGCCGATGTTATTCGCATCCAGCGCATTTTTGATCTGCTCTAAAAGCTCGAATTTTGCCGCCCAGTAATCACCACCTTTCACCCAGGGACGTACAACAAAATCGATAGAAGATGCACCTAACTCGGCCAAAGCCACAGTATAGGATGGGTCTTTCAACACAAACTGATTGTTGTCGAGAATGTCAGTGAGGACTTTTTTGGTCAGTGCGATGTCTGCATCGTAAGACACGCCGATCACCAAATCGACACGGCGCTTGTCCATGGCGGAGTAGTTGGTAATAGTGCCATTCATGATGGCTGAGTTGGGCGCGATGATAACTTTGTTGTCACCGGTACGCAGTTTGGTAGAAAAGATGGTAATTTCATCTACCACACCAGCAATACCTGCCGCTTCAATAAAGTCACCCACACGGCAGGGACGGAAGAGCACCATAAGCACACCGGCAGCAAAGTTTGACAGCGAACCTTGCAGCGCCAGACCGACGGCCAGACCGGCGGCACCGATTACTGCAACCAGAGAGGCAGTCTGCACACCTATTTGGCCCAGTGTGGCTATGATGGTAAATACAAACACCACCGCCCATGCCAGATTAGCCACAAAAGAAGTGACTGTCTGATCAATCTTGCGGTTGGTCATTACCTTGGTGGTAACTTTCTTCACCACGTTAGAGATGTATTTACCCACCAAAAAGATAATGATCGCAAAAACAACTTTGAGACCATAGGCCATCATAAGCTCGGGCGCCTGCTCGAGAAGTGCTTGGATATGTTCCATTAAATTACTCCCTTAAACTGTAGAAATACTTTTTACTCAACGATAATCAAAATGTCCACACGACGATTTTGTGCTCGGCCCAGCTCAGTGTCATTCGAGGCAACGGGTTCTGAATTCCCACAAGACTCCAGCATAATCCTCTCTCTGGCAATACCAAAATCCTGATTCAACACAGCTGCCACATTTTCAGCCCTGGCAAGGGATAGCTCTTTATTCAGATCATCCCTGCCAATTATGTCCGTATGCCCACGGAGCAGAACAGACACCTGCTTATCCTTTATATGTTCAACCAACTGCGCCAGCAAAGAAGAATCATCAAAGGGAACCAAAGCCGAACCGAACTCAAAATATATCGTGGGGATCTCTGCCTGCTCACAATCAGCCGGGTAAGGCTGCATGTCCAGTGTCAGCATACACACAGGTGGGGTTATGGGAAGCGGCACAATACATCCGTTTGCACCAACAAAACTACCGGCAGGTGTACCTGGACAAGCATCCTTATAATCAGGAACCCCGTCTGCGTCTTCATCGCCAACAGCCCAGACAGAGTGCACCGACAGACTCCCCAGCAGCAAACAATATTTTACCCACGGAACCATAGTGAAATCCCTGATGTATCATCTCAGACGCAGAATGATCCACGCCGATTCGGGCTCAATAGAGTCCATGATAAACAAAATATATTTTACTGTTTAATTTACAAAGAAAAAGTATTTTGTTTTACAGGAAATAAGGCTAGCAATTGCTGTGAGGAATTCAACCTAAGTCTTGCAGTCCTTCAACAGACAGGTCAAAACCTGCCTGAAGCCACCAGCCTCGCCATTGAGCCAGTCGGCAAAGTTCGGGGTCCGTATCAGCAGCAAGCGCTCGCATGCCACCGAGCAGCCGTGACAGCAGTAATTTATCTTCGTCCAGTCGGGAGTGAAACAGTGGCGCGTAAAAACCATAACGGCCACAAAGATCAAGCTGGGTATCAAAGCCACGGCGGATACCGCTGATACACAGGGCGCGCGCCTTAAATTGCCAGCGCTCAGGGCTTGGCAGCCCGAGCCGCTTTGGCACCAGAGTGAAGAGCAAAATCAGCGCCAGCATTCCGGGAGGAGTGGATTGCCAGTCATCCAGCTCGCCATTGGCGGCCTGTTGGATCAGTTCCCGCCAGTGGTTTGCCAGTGCGGCATCGGGCGCATCGCCCCCTTCCAAACTCTCAAACCAGGATGCCAAAAATGCCTGCATAGCTTACGCCTTCTGCTCTTAGCCTGTTCCGAAAAAGGTGGATTTCAGCGATATCTGAACATCGCTAAGGCCGGTGGTTGCGTAGTCCAGGCTTTAAAATCATCAGCCACCGGAAGCAAGCATAACAACCTGCCCTATGACGGGCTGCTCGACTTTGGTCGAGTGATACCAAGAAATCAATTAGCAGGTTTATTAGTTGTACGGTTGGCAACGACGCCAATATCGGCACTACGTCATTATCGAACCACAACTTGCCGCAGCGCTGTAAACCCAAAACGGTTTCCTTTTGATTAAATCTGTACAGCAAATCCATGACTGCGGCTTACAACCAAAGCATCTGGCGGATGCATGAATTTCGTCAAAGATTGATTCCAGGGCGGCCCATCCTTTTCAAACCCACAAAATGGCTGACCAATGTGAACATTAGGCTATGCAACCTGCTGATATCACCGCTGGGACAACATTTGCGGACAGCTCTGCGACTAAAATAACCTTGGCTATCAAGGGCATCAGCTACAAAAAAAGCGACCCCGGTCGCTTTTTGATTACTCAAGTATTGTATTAGCCTACAAAGGCTTACTGCTTTGCAGTTACTTGCCTTCAGGCTTGGGCGGATAATTCATCATCACACTGGAGACTGCTTCACGCACCTTGGCCTCGCGCTCCTGCGGGGTGTTTTTATCGCGAATGGTGTCAGCCACAGAGCCACGCCAAATCAGCTTTCCGGTTTTATTATCAATCAAATCAATGATGAGAGTTCCTACTTCATACTCACGCACAGTTGTTTGGGTCTGCACCTGGCCACCCCAACCCCAACCTGGGCCCCAGTATGGGTTGTAGCCGTAGTTGGTGTTGAAGGTATCTACATTGATTTTCTTATCAACCTTGGTGAGATAGTTCACCAGCAGATCAGCGCCGGCCTTGTCGGTTTTGGTAATGCCCTTTTGGTTAAGCTCGGATTCAATGGCATCCCGTACCCGCTGATCCATCAAACCATCCAGATGGTAACCGGCTTCATCGCCTTGTTTTTCAACCCAGGAATAGGTTTTGTACTGGTTAAAGCTGACACCTGGGTCGAAGTCCCAACTGGTATTCAGGCTGGAGCATGCACTCAGTGCCAGGGCAGCCGCTGCAATAATAAGTTTTTTCATAATAACTTCCCCGAAAAGCGATTCTTCTGCAGGGTAAGACAGAAGGACAGTAAATTGGTTTCAGCTTAACTGCCATTTTTGTGAGTAACAACTGAAAAATATCACGATTTTTAAGCAATGCTTGACCCTGACATAATGATAATTGATAATCATTATCAATCGCATTTTATAGGAGCTTGCTGATGTATTGGTTTATTGCTGCCATCGTAATTGGCTCGGGCATCTTCTTTTTTGCACCGGCTTCCAACAAAGTCAGTACCGAAATCAACACCCACAACCCCAGTCTCGCCAACCCTGGGCTGTTGCTGGTTTCTCTGCTGGTGACTAGTTGGCTGCTGCTCACCCAAATCACTCAGGAAAAGTTACTGCCTGCCAGTCTGGCTTTGGCAATGTTGGCACTGAGTGCCATTTTAACTGTGCCCAGCCTGCGCCGCTTTATGTTGCCTGCGCTGCTGCTGACCTCAGCACTGCTGCTGACCAATCTACTGCTGATGTTTTAAGCCCTGATTGTCAGACCTGATAGTAAGACAAGCCACCTGCGGGTGGCTTTTGTCATTTGTCCAGGAGCCAAATGCCCGTGCACTCTGGTAAACTGGCAAAAATGCCCCGTGGAAGAAGCATCGAAAAATGAGAATCGATCCGAACGTATTACTGGTCTACAGCACAGATAAAGGCAGAATCGATGAGCCCAAGGAACAGGCCGAAGTCCCCAAAGGGGATGGCGTAGTCCGTATTCACAAAGACAGCAAAGGCCGCAAAGGCAAAGGTGTCAGCGTGATTAAAGGCCTGGGGCTGGACGTTAGCGACCTTAAAGAGCTGGCGCAAAAACTGAAAAAGCAGTGCGGCTGCGGCGGTACGGTCAAAGACTTTGATATTGAAATCCAAACCGACAATCGCGAACAGCTTAAATCCCTGCTGGAAAAGCAAGGCTTTACGGTTAAACTCGCCGGAGGTTAGGCCTATGGACAGTCTTAAAAATCATTTGCTTATTGCCATGCCCAGCCTTAATGACGGTTTTTTCGACCGCAGCGTTATTTACCTGTGCGAGCACGATGCCAAGGGTGCCATGGGGCTTATTATCAACCGCCCAGTGGGCATGTCAGTCAGGGATTTGCTTGCCCAGCTTGAACTGTTACCTGATGAAGGTATTTTGCTCAGTGAGGCCCGCGATCAGGTGTTGGTTGGTGGCCCCGTGAATCCGGAACGCGGCTTCGTGCTGCACAGTACCCAAAGCGGTTGGACCAATTCCAGCCCGCTGACCGACGAGCTGATGCTCACTACCTCGCGGGATATTCTCTCTTCCCTTGGCACAGATAAGGCCCCACAAGACTTTGTTGTGGCATTGGGCTATGCCGGTTGGAGTGCCGGTCAGCTCGAACAGGAGCTTGCCGACAACAGCTGGCTTACAATTCCCGCCAGCGACGACATTCTGTTCGCCCTGCCCCATGAAGACAGATGGCAGCAAGCCAGCAAAGCCCTGGGGTTTGAGCTTTGGCAGGTGTCCAGCCAGACAGGACACGCCTGATGAGTACAGTGATGGGGTTTGATTTTGGTACCAAGAGCATAGGTATCGCCGTAGGCCAGTCAATTACCGGCAGCGCCAATCCGCTCACCTCGGTTAAGGCGCAGGATGGGATCCCCAATTGGGATGACATCGGCAAGCTGATTAACGAGTGGAAACCTGATTTACTGGTGATTGGTTTGCCACTGAATATGGATGGTACCGAGCAGGAAATGACCCAGCGGGCGCGCAAGTTTGCCAACCGCTTAAATGGCCGCTTCGGGGTGAAAATTGCCACCCAGGATGAGCGCCTGACCACGGCAGATGCCAAGGCCAGGCTGTTTGAACTTGGCGGTTTCAAGGCACTGACCAAAGGTCAGGTTGATGCTGTATCGGCGGTATTGATTGTAGAAAGCTACTTTGAAAATCAATATGGCGCCTGATGTCGCCATCAAAAAACGCCGCATCGCCGGCGTTTTTTTATTTCAGCCTGAACTCGCTCGTTAGAACTTAGAGCGCCTTGGGCAACACAGCTTCAATAGCTGCCTTAAGCTCCAGGCTGTCGGGCTTCACCCGTGAGTTGAAAGCCTTCACTTCGTTGCCATCGGCAGACACCAGATACTTATAGAAATTCCACTTGGGCGAACCGGCTTTATCCCCCAGATATTCAAACACAGGGTTGGCATCGCCGCCGCGCACAGCAGATGTGGCCAACATGGTAAAGGTTACCCCGTAATTGAGATAACACACCTTGGCCGTGTCTTTTTCATCGTTTTCTTCCTGAAAGAAATCATCGGAAGGGAAACCCACCAGCACCAGCCCCTTGGGGCCGTATTCCTTGTTTAACTGTTCCAGCGCCTTGAACTGCGGGGTAAAACCACAATTACTGGCGGTGTTGATAAAGAGCACCGGCTTGCCAGCGGCAATGTCGCACAGGTTGACCGATTCGCTGGAATGCAGCTTTCGAAACTCATGGTTGAGATACGCAGGGCAAGCAACCTGATCGCCCACTGTTTGCGCCGCGCCGCCCCGAGCTTCAGTGGCCTGTACTTCTGCCATTACCGGATAAACACCTGCAATCAACAGTAATGAAAACAATAAACTACGCATCCTGACTCCTGAGTATTGATGTCTTCAGTGACCTTTCCCGGCATTCGTTGTCCGATGGTGGAAAGCGCTTGGTATAGATGAGAGTACGCCACAAGCGGCCGCTGCGATCAAAAAACCAGGCATACGCCTGGTTTTTTTCATCATAAAGCGTCAGTCCATATCCAGGGTCACGCCCTCAAGGAAGCCAGAACCGGTACTTTCAGAGCCAGCCAGTTTAATCATCAAACGCAGATCGTTTGGCGAGTCTGCATGGTGCAGCGCATCGGCGTAGCTGATTTCACCTTCCTGATACAGTTTGAACAGCGCCTGGTCGAAGGTCTGCATTCCCTGCTCGTTGGACTTGGCCATGGTGTCTTTAAGCAGATGCAGCTCATTTTTCTGAATGATGCTGGACACCCGAGGGGTGTTAATCAGAATTTCAATGGCTGCACGGCGGCCGGTACCATCAGCCTTGGGCACCAACTGCTGAGCCACAATGCCCCGCAGGTTCAGCGACAAATCGAACAACAGCTGCTGGTGCTTACTCTCAGGCACCAGGTGCATGATACGGTCAAGCGCCTGGTTGGCGTTGTTGGCGTGCAGTGTTGCCATACACAGGTGGCCGGTTTCAGCGAACGACAGCGCAAATTCCATGGTTTCCTGGCTGCGGATCTCACCGATAAGGATTACGTCCGGCGCCTGACGCAGCGAGCTTTTCAGTGCCGCATCAAAAGATTCAGTATCTATGCCTACTTCCCGCTGAGTAATGATGCTCTTGCGGTGGTCGTGCACAAATTCCACCGGATCTTCGATGGTCAGAATATGGCCGCGCTCGTGGCCATTACGGTAACCCACCATGGCAGCGAGCGAGGTCGACTTACCTGTACCTGTACCACCCACCATGATGATAAGACCACGCTTACTCATCACCAGATCTTTCAGTACCGGCGGCAGTTTCAGATCTTCCATCTCAGGGATACGGGTCTCGATACGACGCATTACGCAGCCTGGCGATTCACGTTGCCAGAAAGCGCTCACACGGAAGCGCCCAAGATCTTTGGCGGCAAAGGCGAAGTTACATTCGCGGCTTTCGTGAAATTCTTTCTTCTGCGCATCGCTCATAAGCGATTCAACAAAATCCAGCGACTGCGCCGGGCTGAATGGATTTTCCGCCAGCGGCCGCAGCTCACCATCGATTTTGGCACTGGGAGGAAAGCCTGCGGTGATGAACAAATCCGAGGCTTTACGCTCGACCATCACCTTCAAAAAGGGACGTACATCCATGGTTAATCCTTAAAATGTCGCCTGCTTGTTGGAACTCTTGGCCATGGCATCTTCACGGGTGATGAGACCACGGTTCACCAGATTGGCCAGACATTGCTCGAGGGTCTGCATGCCATGGGCCATACCGGTTTGAATAGCCGAATACATCTGCGCCACCTTGTCCTCACGGATAAGGTTACGGATTGCCGGAGTCCCCATCATGATTTCGTGAGCAGCCACCCGGCCGCCGCCAATCTTCTTGATAAGCGTCTGGGAAATTACTGCCTGCAGCGATTCAGACAACATGGTACGCACCATGTCTTTTTCACCGGCGGGGAATACGTCAACCACACGGTCAATGGTCTTGGCTGCCGAGGTGGTGTGCAGAGTACCAAACACCAGGTGACCAGTTTCTGCGGCCGTCATGGCCAGACGAATGGTTTCAAGGTCGCGCATCTCACCCACCAGAATCACGTCGGGGTCTTCACGCAGCGCGCTTCGAAGGGCGGCGTTAAAGCTGTGGGTGTGGCGATGCACTTCACGCTGGTTAATCAGACACTGTTTGTTCTGATGCACAAATTCGATAGGGTCTTCGATGGTCAGGATGTGGTCGTGACGGTTTTCGTTAACGTAGTCAATCATACCCGCCAGGGTGGTACTCTTACCGGAACCTGTTGGGCCGGTTACCAGCACCAGACCACGGGGGAAACTGGCGATTTTTTTGAAAATTTCCGGCGCGCCCAGCTGCTCAAGGGTAAGAATTTGACTGGGAATGGTGCGGAACACCGCCGCTGCACCGCGGGACTGGTTAAAGGCGTTCACACGGAAACGGGCGAGATTGGGCACTTCAAAGGAAAAGTCGATTTCCAGGTGCTCTTCATAGTCTTTGCGCTGCTTGTCATTCATAATGTCGTACACCAAGGAGTGTACGCCGGCATGATCGAGTGCAGGCAGATTGATTTTACGCACTTCGCCATCCACACGGATCATCGGGGGAACCCCGGCAGACAGGTGTAGATCCGAGGCTTTATGTTTTACACTAAACGCCAGTAACTCTGTGATTTCCATGGTATGGGATATCCATTCAACCGATTGATTACATGATGACAACAATAGCAGACAGACTGGCTCTCGCCCAGCAGCGAATCACCCAAGCGGCGCAAAATTCTTCAAGAAACCCATCAGAAATCAAACTCCTTGCGGTCAGTAAAACTAAACCTGTTACGGATATTCAGGCAGCCTTTATTGCCGGGCAGAACAGCTTTGGTGAAAACTACGTTCAGGAAGGGGTTTCCAAGATAGAAGCCCTTGGCGACATTTGCCCCGGTATCGAGTGGCATTTCATCGGCCCGCTGCAATCCAACAAGAGCCGTCTGGTAGCCGAACACTTCGATTGGATGCATACCTTAAGCTCAGAAAAGCTGGCGACCCGACTGGCAAACCAGCGCCCGGGTAGTAAAAAGCCGCTTAACGTGCTGATTCAGGTGAATATCAGCGAAGAAGACAGTAAGTCCGGCATCGGCGGTAATGAGATTGCGGCCCTTGCCGACGTCATCTGCGCCCTGCCTCAATTGAAACTCAGAGGCCTGATGGCGATTCCGGCGGGCACCGAAGATGAAACCCGCGCCCGCGCCGAGCTTGGCGCCATGAAAACCCTGTTCGATGCCCTAAGACAAAGCCACGGGGAGCGGGCACAAATCGACACCCTGTCCATGGGCATGAGTAGCGATCTGGAACTTGCCATCGCCGCAGGCTCAACCATGGTGCGTATTGGCAGTGCCATTTTTGGCGAACGCGACTACGGCACTTCAACCTGAACTAACCATAAAACTTGGGCCGATTTCAGCAGGCTGATTTTTACCGATCGCATTGTTTTTGCAGCACCCGGCCCCCATATTGACCCTATGACACAGCCCAAGAGGCCCTGTAGATGCAACAAAAGAAAATCTGTTTTATCGGCGCCGGCAATATGAGCCGGGCCATCATCGGTGGACTGGTAAAAAGCGGCTACGACTCAACCTTAATAACCGCCACCAACCCGAGTGCCGCCAAACTTGAGGCGCTGGCAGCCGATTACGGCATCAATACCTCCCACGATAACCTCGAAAGCGCCAGCAATGCCGATGTAATTTTGCTGTCGGTGAAGCCCCAGCTGATGCAAGGGGTTTGCGAAGCGCTGGCCGAGGTTATCGACGGCAAGTTGCTTATCACCATAGCCGCGGGTATCCCCGAAAGCCGCTATCATGATTACTTCGGCAAGCAGGTCAAACTTATCCGCACCATGCCAAATACCCCTATGCAGCTGGGGCTGGGGATGACAGGCCTTTATGCCCCAGCGGGGATCTGCGATGATGACAAAGCTTTTGCCGAGCACCTGATGCGCGCCTGTGGCGATGTGGTGTGGGTCGCCGATGAGTCTGGAATCGATAAGGTAATTGCACTTGCAGGCAGTTCACCGGCCTATTTTTTTCTGTTTATTGAGGCCATGATAGAAGCCGGTGTGCAGATGGGTCTGCCACAAGCCGACGCCCGCACCCTGGCGCAACAGGCTGCCGTTGGCGCTGCGGCCATGGTCAAGCAAAATCCGGATCTCACCCCAGCTGAGCTCAGGGCCAATGTGACCTCCAAGGGCGGTACCACCGCCGAGGCGATTGCCACCTTCGAAGCCGGTGGACTTCGCAGCCTGGTTAAGGATGCCATGGGCAATTGCATCAGGCGCGCCGAGGAAATGGCCAAAAGCTTTTAACGATACGATTTTTGAGAACTGATTGTTTAAACCCGTTTTAGAAACTAAGGGCAAACTTCATGAATGCGATGGTTTTTTTGGTTAACACCCTGTTTGACCTCTATCTGATGGTGGTGATCTTAAGGATTTGGCTGCAGCTGACCAGAGCCGACTTTTACAACCCCTTCAGCCAATTTGTGGTAAAGGCCACTCATCCGGTGATTGCACCGCTGCGCCGCATTTTGCCTCCTATCGGCAAACTAGACACCGCCTCCGTGCTGCTGGCCATTACCGTTGTTGTAGTGAAAATGCTGGTGTTGACCCTGATAGCAGGGGCTGTCATCAACCTGCCCACCATACTTGCCTACTCAGTAGTGGCGGTGATTAAAAACGCCGGTGTGCTCTTCTTCTGGATGCTGCTTATCCGCGCCATCCTCAGCTGGTTCAATCAGGGTTATAACCCCTTTATCATGGTCATCGCCCAGCTGACCGAGCCTGTGCTGGCGCCGCTACGCCGTATCATTCCACCCATAGGTGGCCTGGATTTGTCGGTACTGGTGGTGTTTATCGCCCTTAACTTTATCAATATGCTGCTGTCGCAATACGTGCCCTTCTGGGCTTATATCTGATGCAAGCCATCAGATACGATAACGACGATCTGCTGCTGGCCTTGTACGTTCAGCCCAAGGCCAGCCGGGACGACCTGATGGGGCTGCACGGCGAGGAGCTTAAACTCGCCATCACAGCGCCACCGGTGGACGGCAAGGCCAATGCCCATATCTGCAAGCTGCTGGCCAAGCGCTTTAAAGTCGCCAAGGGCGATGTGGTCATTGAGCGCGGCGAACTTGGCCGCCACAAGCTCATCCGTATCAAAAGCCCCAGCCAAATCCCGGAAGATTTCAACGCGTTTTTATAAAACAGCCACCCCGGCGAAATGTCAGTCGCGTTTCGCCGGTTTATACTTATGCAATACGTCCATTTCAGGAGGACAGGATTATGTTGCGTCAACTCTGCGCAGTATTGGTACTGACCGCCAGCCTCTGTGGTCTGGCCAGCGCCGAACAAAAGGAACAGGTAGGTCAGTACGATATCCACTACATGGCTCTGCCGAGTACCTTCCTCACCCCCACCATAGCCAAAAACTATGGCATTGAGCGTTCCAGCTACAAGGGCATAGTCAATATTGCCGTGCTCGACACCGCCGAAGCGGGCAACCCAGCGGTGCCGGTCGAAATCAGCGGCGTCGCCAATAACCTGCTGGATGCCAAGGTGGAGCTCAAGTTCCGTGAAATCCGCGAAGGCGCGGCAATCTATTACATTGCCGAGGTGCCGGTTCGCAACGACGAGGAAATCAACTTCCAGATTGCGGTCAAAAGCGGTAACAAGCTAAATACCACGTTGAAATTCAAGCAGAAGTTCTACATAGACTGACAGATTTCACAGCCGATAAGCCTGCATTCGCAGGCTTTGTTTTTTCTGTCCTTTGAAGGTGTCCTTGGGTATCATGGCGCCACATTGACACGGCGCATAAAACCCTACTGGGGCGCGCCTTCCAGGCCTATTTGGGGGTTATGATGAAAAAGATGGTTCTTGCCAGTGGCAACAAAGGAAAACTGAAAGAGTTCAATGAAATGTTCTCTTCGTTTGACGTTGAGGTTGTAGCTCAAAGCGAGTTTCAGGTACCCGACGTTGAAGAAACCGGCACCACCTTTGTTGAAAACGCCATCATCAAGGCCCGCCACGCCGCCGCCATTACCGGTTTACCGGCCATAGCCGACGACTCAGGTCTGGAAGTTGACGCCCTCGAAGGTGCCCCCGGCATCTATTCCGCCCGCTATGCAGGCGTTGGCGCCAAAGACACCGACAACTGGCAAAAGCTGCTTGGCGCACTCGAACAAGAAACTGAGCGCCGTGCCCGCTTCCAGTGCGTGCTGGTATTTATGCGCCACGCCAAGGATCCAACCCCCATCATCTGCCAGGCCTCTTGGGAAGGACAGATAGGCTTTGAAGCCAGAGGCGATAATGGCCACGGCTACGACCCGATTTTCATCGCCCAGGGCGGCGAGCTGACCGCAGCAGAAATGTCGTCCGAAGCCAAAAACGCCGTGAGTCACCGCGGCAAGGCGCTGGCGCTGCTGCTGGCTGAGTTCAAGGCCAAAGGTATCATCTGAATTCTATGAGCCGAGCCGTGATCCAGGGCAGCCCTTCTTTGACGCTGCCACCGCTGAGCCTGTACGTACACATCCCCTGGTGCGTGCAAAAATGTCCCTATTGTGATTTCAACTCCCATGGCCAGCAGGGTGAGTTGCCGCAGGAAGAGTATGTCGACGATTTGCTGAAGGATCTGGATGCCGACCTTGGTTATGTTCAGGGCCGCAAACTGCACAGCATCTTTATCGGCGGTGGCACGCCATCGCTGTTTGATGCCAGCGCCATTGGCAGGCTGCTGGATGGCGTAAAGCAGCGCATCCCCTTTGAAGCCGATATCGAAATCACCATGGAGGCCAACCCCGGCACCCTGGAACATGACGATTTCAGCGCCTATCGCAGCGCCGGAGTCACCCGCCTGTCGGTTGGGGTGCAAAGCTTTTCCAAAGACAAGCTTAATCTGCTTGGCCGCATTCATGGCAAGGATGAAGCCACCCGCGCCGCCGAGCTTGCCAAAGCCGCTGGTTATCAAAGCTTTAACCTGGATTTGATGCACGGTCTGCCCAATCAGTCTTTCGAAGAGGCCATGGCCGATATCGATACTGCCGCCAGCCTGAACCCGCCGCATCTGTCCTGGTATCAGCTCACCATTGAGCCCAACACCCTGTTCCATTCGCGGCCGCCGCAATTGCCTGATGATGAAGATCTGTGGCGCATCTACGAACAGGGTCAGAAAAAACTGGCGGCGCTTGGCTATGAGCAATACGAAATTTCGGCCTATGCCAAACCGGGCTTCCAGTGTCGCCATAACCTCAATTACTGGCAGTTTGGCGACTACCTCGGCATCGGCTGCGGCGCCCATGGCAAACTGACTCTGGCGACAGAAAACCGCATTGTGCGCACGGTAAAGATTAAGCATCCCAAGGGTTATCTGGGTGCCAGCGACTTTATGTTCGAGTGCTCAGAGGTAGCTGAAGAAGACCGACCCCTCGAGTACCTGATGAACCGACTGCGGCTGATGAGCCCTATTCCCAAGGCCGAGTTTGAAGCACGCACAGGTATCAGTGCTGACACCATTGCCGGGGGCATGCTAAGCGCCGCCGAGCGCGGCCTGATAGAGATCAGTGACAGCCACTGGACCCTTACCCCCAAGGGCCATATGTTCGTCAACGATCTGCTGTCGCAGTTTTTATGATCTTTGAGTGCGCAAGGTTCACGGCTGACTGAAAAAGCCGTGATACCGCGCACATCGAAACATTTCCTAACACTAAACTCTGAAATTTAACACTGGCTTCTTTAGGATGATCCCATTGCAAATCAACCAAGCTAAAGCCAGCCAATGTTCTCAACTCATAAAAACAATAAAGCCTTTCTCACCCTCAGTCTGATGATAGCACTGGGCACGGTTCCTTCACTGGCCATTGCTGAACCCATCAAAACTGCTGCCGAGCAGCAGGCACTGTCTGCATCTGAGCAGGCCAACGCCCTGTTTGAAACCCTGTTTATGGAAAACGTGATGGCAAGCCCCATCAGCCAAACCATGCTGGGTATCAAGGGCGCCGACTATGGCAAATGGGATGAAATCAGTGAAGCGGCCAGCGAGCAGGAACTGGAGCGGGCCAAATCACAGCTTGCACGCCTGCAGGCCGTTAATTCAAGCGAGCTGGATGAGCAGACTGCCCTTAGCTTAACCCTGGCGATTCAGCGGCTGGAAAATCAGATTGCCGACCACAAATGGCGCCTGCACAACTATCCGGTAAACCAGATGTACGGCGTGCACTCACTCACTGCATCGATACTTATCAACCAACATATGGTCGACAATATCGACGATGCCAAGGCTTACATCAGCCGCCTCAATGGCGTACCACAGCGCTTTGCTCAGCTTAAAGATGCGCTTGAGCTTAGAGCCGCCAAAGGCATCATAGCGCCCAAGTTTGTATTCCCCCATGTAATCAACGACAGCAACAACATCATCAAGGGTGCCCCGTTTGAAAACGGCGCCGACAGCACCCTGTGGGCCGATTTCAAGCGTAAAGTGGAAAAGCTGGAGATCACCGATGCAGAGCGTGCTGAGCTGTTGTCCCAGGCCGAGGCGGCACTGAAAAACGCAGTTAAACCGGCCTACAGCGATCTGATAACGTATCTGGGCACCCTGGAAGCACGTGCCGATAACAAAGATGGCGTGTGGAAGCTGCCTGACGGCAATGCTTTCTATAACAATGCCCTCAAGCGCACCACCACCACCGACATGGATGCCATCGCCATCCACGAATTGGGGCTTAAGGAAGTGGAGCGCATTCACAATGAAATGCGCGACATCATGAAAGAAGTGGGCTTCAAAGGCAGCCTGAAAGACTTCTTTATCTTTATGCGCAACGATGAGCAGTTCTACTATCCGGAAACCGATGAAGGCAAGGCCGCCTATATCAACGATGCCAAGGCCCTGATTGACAACATGTCATCACGTCTCGATGAAGTCTTTGCGATCAAACCCAAGGCCGGGCTTATTGTGAAGCCGGTTGAGTCGTTCCGTGAAAAGAGCGCCGGTAAGGCCTTCTACAACCAGCCCTCTCCGGACGGCAGTCGCCCCGGCACCTACTATGCCAACCTGTACAGCATGAAGGCCATGCCCAAGTACCAGATGGAAGCCCTGGCCTACCACGAAGGCTTGCCCGGCCACCATATGCAGATTGCCATTGCCCAGGAACTGGAAGGTCTGCCCAAATTCCGCCGCTTCGGCAGCTACACCGCCTATGTTGAAGGCTGGGGTCTGTATACCGAATATTTTCCCCGTGAGATGGGCCTGTATCAGAATCCATATTCAAACTTCGGCCGTCTGGCAATGGAACTTTGGCGAGCCTGCCGCCTGGTAGTAGACACCGGCATCCACGCCAGGAAGTGGACCCGCGAGCAGGGAATTTCTTACTACGTAAATAATACACCCAACGCTGAATCTGATGCGGTGAAAATGGTTGAGCGCCATATTGTTATGCCTTCACAGGCGACAGCTTATAAAGTGGGGATGAACCGTATTCTGGATCTTCGGGCCTACGCTAAAAAGTCGCTTGGGGACAAGTTCGACATCCGCGAATTCCACACTTTGCTGCTTAAGAATGGGCCGCTCCCTTTAGATGTACTTGAAAGTCAAGTGCAAAACTGGGCGCAGGATACCAAGAAAAGCACCGCTAAATTGTAGTATTCAACCATAGGAGTCTGCACCCGCTGGCGCTATTTATTTCATTAAGAATATATCTCCTTGCCAAAGGACTGCAGGCTCCAAACAAAAAAACGCCACAACCTGAGTTGTGGCGTTTTTCTGCTTTGCTCCCCGAGTGCCGCTCATTCTGATTATTCGGCGGGTGGTAGGGTACAGGGCGCGAAATCTGTTCCGTCAGAAAACCAGTATGGTGAAAAAAAATCACCCCGGCATGACGTCCGGGGTAAACCAAATACTAGGATGATGGTTTCAAAGCCGGACCGTTTTAATCATAAACTCTGCCGGCATTGTCTTGAGACTGCGAATCGCATGATTTGCGCATCAACAGCAGAAGGGGTCATTTCCCTGTCGATACGGGCTCAAATCGCCCCAATCCAATTGCGTTCTATTGTATTTATTAACAAACAGAGTGCAAGTGACATATAAAAAAGTGCTTTAGCAAGCACTAAAAAACCGGCCTTGAAGCCGGTTTTCTGTCACTAGTTAGATCAATGATTTAATTACCATTTTCACACCAACAACGACAAAGATCACAACATTATCCCGAAATCGAAACAATGAATTTAGATATTCATCGACGCTCGGCGTATAAATCCTGATACGGCGCATCCCAATAAGGTGGTGTTCCTATATGATTCTTGATGAAGTCGATAAAGGAACTTACCTTGGGAGCCAAGTGCTTACGGCGCGGATAAACAGCCTGCAACGGCAGATGATGAGTCAACTGCCAATCACGCAGCAGCGGCACTAAAGTCCCCTTCTTCACTTCATCTTCCATCAAATAGCTTGCCAGGTACACTACCCCCAAACCACTTACGGCGGCAGATTTCAGTGCCGGGGCATTATCCACCCGGAAGTTACCCGACACACCAATCTCGCAGTAGTCGTCACCACGTTTGAACTGCCATACACTGTGTTCATGCCACTCACCGTGGTACACCAGACAGTTATGGTCAACCAGCTGCTCCGGACGGGTTGGCTCACCATGGCGGGCAATATAATCAGGAGAAGCCACCAGCAAAAACTGACACTTCATCAGTGGGCGGGCAACCATACCCAGCGGCAACTGCTCTGACATGGTCAGCAGCAAATCCAGCCCTTCACTGACCACATCTACCTTGTGATCAAGCAGACTTACCTGCAGCTCAAGCTCAGGATGACGGGTCATGAATTCGGGCAAGGCAGGAATAATATGCATGGTACCGAAGGACTGGGAAATCCCCACCTTGAGTACACCTCGGGTTGCATCATTAAGGTTATGCACACTGGCAACGGCCTGATCTGCATCCCGCAGCAGCTCTTCACCCTGCACATACAAAAGATGACCGGCCTCGGTCAGACTCAGGCTGCGGGTAGTACGCTGGATAAGTTGCACACCCAGCTTATGTTCGAGATCAGCCACCTGAGTGCTCACCTTTGACTTGGAGATTCCAAGTTTCCTTGCTGCAGCACTGAAACTTCCAGCCCGGGCAACATGGGTGAAAATGGCAATGGGTTCTAACAGTTCTAACATGAAGGTGGCCTTAAGCTATGTTCGGCGATCCAGGCTCGGGCGGCACCAGAACCAGGACAAACCAATGATAATCAATCAGATAACCAAAAAAGCACGTTAAGGTAGAGTCAGGGAGTCTCGGAATGAACCGAGTTTTTTGTTATTTTTTAGCAGTATAACAAAATTCCGCTTACTGTCTCCACTTCTGCCGTGCTGTAAGTGATTTCAGCTGAATAAAAAAAGGCCCCAGGGATGGGGCCAAACGTTCAAGGAATGAACCAAGGAAGTCTCTAACAATGTTTGCTGAACTATTTCACTGAACTCCTATATCTCACAACATACTTTCCTTACCGCTGTTACTCACGCAGAGCCTCAGGCTTAGAATCTGCCAGCTCAAGCTTTGACAAGGCTGGCACCTTGGTACGCAGCTCACTTTCAAGGGCGACCAGCGTCTCAAACTCATCACACATCTTGTTGGCACGCTCCTCCAGTGTTGACGCCTGAGCTTCCATTTCACGCTCGATCTGCTCGCCCATGGCTTCCATTTTCTTGCCAAAGGCTTCCATCTTGGCTTCGAAACTATCGCCTTCTGCAGACAGTATTTCGGTGCCGAGCCGCACCATCAGGGTGCCTACTGATTCCTGCACCAGATTTTCTATTTCCTGTTCGAACTCTTTGTCAAACACCTCATCGATGGAGCCGTCGGTCACGCCTATGTAGTAGCTGTCGCCATTTTTGTGCATCACCTCGCCCAGGCGTTCATTAACATTATCCATAAGCTCAGCAACCCGGCTGCCGGTATCCTCACCAAGCAAAGGCGTCAGAGCGGTATTAACCGCTTGGCTCGCCAGACCAACAGCATCACCCACCAAGGAAACAAATTCGGGTACCTGACGGGACACACTGTCGGCATAGCTGTCGACCAGCGCGCGCTGCTCAGCAGTCAGGACAACTTCTTTGCCTTCCACATACAATTTGCCGGGTTCGAAGCGATAAAACTCATCCCCTTTCTGGCTCAGCACCAGCTTTTTGGGTTCAAGAGAAATGTCATAATTCAGGTTTACATCGCAGCTGTCTTTATTGATTCCATGCGCCATGGCAGGTACCACAGCCGTCACCCCAATCAAAGTTGCCAAAGCCACGCCGGTAACAAGAGTCTTGGTTTTCATCGCATCTATCCTTGCCTTTGTAAGTTATATGGCTTGATATAGCGAAGGTCGTGCCAACTTTTACAATTCAATGATTAATAAGGAATTAATATAATTTCAATGAAGATGAGCTGAATCAAAGCAAAGACAGGCGTGAGCTAAATAACTAAAAAGTGATTTTTTTCACCAGTAACTAAGGAAGGTAACAAAAAGCGATCTCCTGCGATGGGGAGCCAAGTCCGCAAATCAGGAGTTCGCCTTTAAGATTCGTAGCTGTAATTGAGCGAGGGGCAAAAAACCTAAAAAGAAAGGCTCAGAAAATCGAGCGTCCCAGCTCCTGGGCTAGCAGCTCCAGCAAACGGGTGCCCGCCAGGCTATTGCCGCTGGCATCCAGCGCCGGAGACCAAACGCACACAGCCATATCTCCGGGAATGACCGCGATAATACCGCCGCCCACACCACTCTTGCCCGGCATACCAACACGGTAAGCAAACTCACCGGCGCCATCATAAAGGCCAGAGGTTGACAGCAGCGCATTCAGGCGCTTGGTCTCTGTGGGGCTCACAATCTCCCGCCCATCCAGAGTCATGCCCTTGTTGGCAAGATAAATCATCGCCCGGGACAAATCGGCGCAGCTCATCGACAGCGCGCAATAATGGAAATAACTGCGCAGCACCTTGTCCACGTCGTTGTGGAAGTTACCGAAAGACTTCATCAGATAGGCAATAGCGGCATTACGGGCGCTGTGCTGATATTCAGAGGCGGCAACCACCTTGTCATAGCACACAGAGTTGTTACAGCTCATCATGCGTACCACTTCCAGCATCCGCTGTTTGGGCGCACCCAGACGGCTTTGCAGCATATCGGCAATCACCAGCGCACCAGCATTGATGAAAGGATTTCGCGGAATACCCCGCTCAAGTTCAACCTGCACCAGGGAGTTAAACGAATGCCCTGATGGCTCTTTGCCTACCCGCGACCAAATTTCACGCTCTTCGTAGAGCATCATGGCACCGGTCAGGCTGAATACTTTGGAGATACTTTGAATAGAGAATGGCTCTTGCCAGTCACCGGCCCCAATGGTGGTACCATCGAGACTGGTAATGGCAATGCCCAGCTTATGGGGGGAAACCTGGGCAAGGGCCGGAATATAATCCGCCACCTTGCCCTGTCCGAGCAGCGGCCTGACTCTGGCTATCAGCTCATCAAGCAGTGCCTGCTCGGCCATCGATTAGCCCCACCAAAGATCGTAAAGCTCAGACACTTCCACAGCGGATACCGGCAGGCTATCGAAGAACGCCTTCACCGCAGCGCGGTCTTCATCGGTACACTTGCCCAGGGCCTGAGTGGCAATAATGCCTTCCCAATCTTTGTGGCCGCCGCCATGGAAACCCAGTTTGCGGGGCTCAATAACTTCATCAATAAACTTATCCACCAGCGCGTCAATGTCGGCTTCGCTGACACTGTCATTGAATACCCAGCGTACGTCAAAACCCAGTTCCTGGAACTCATCCACTCGCAGCTTTTTACGCAGACGGGCGCTACGGTTCTTGGCCATGTTTCTTTCCTCTTTGGTTGATGGAAATAATTGATTATTCAACGCGTTCGAACATGAGATCCCACACCCCATGGCCCAAACGGTGACCACGGTTTTCAAACTTGGTCAGTGGGCGATGATCCGGGCGTGGTACATAGTCGTTAGTTTCAGACTGGTTTTTGTAACCTTCGGCAACGCTCATCACTTCCAGCATATGCTCGGCATAGTTTTCCCAGTCTGTAGCCATGTGGAATACACCGCCGATTTTCAGCTTACGGCGCAGCAACTGCACAAATTCAGGCTGTACGATACGGCGCTTGTGGTGACGCTTTTTGTGCCATGGGTCTGGGAAGAACAGCTGCACTCTTGCCAAAGAGCCGTCGGCAATAGCGTTTTCCAGCACCTCCACTGCATCGTGGTGATACACACGCAGGTTGCTTAACCCAGCAGCACCGGCATCACCGAGGCAAGCACCCACGCCGGGCTTGTGCACTTCAATACCGATAAAGTTAAGCTCAGGGGCGTTGGCCGCCATCTCCACCAGAGAAGCGCCCATACCAAAACCGATTTCCACTACGGTATCAGCTTCACGGCCAAAGGCCTCGGCAAAATTCACAGGCTCGGGGCTGTATTCCAACCCCATGGTGGGCCAAAAACTTTCAAGGGCTTTGGCCTGGCCTGTGGTCAGGCGACCTTCACGCAGAACAAAGCTGCGTACCTTGCGAAGATAAACGCCATCCTCGTTAAATTCTGCGGTGGTTACTTCACTCATTCCTGCCTCGCATCTGCCCGCAATTCATTGCCCCATGGACGTTGAAATGCAGACACGTAAAACACTATTCAAAAAGGAAGGGGCATTATCCAAAGTTATCCTTTGAGCGCAAGCCCCGAAGCTGAAAAAGTATACCAGCAGCAGCGCTTGCTGACAGCCTGAAATCCCAGCCATTTTACCCGCACACCAGAACAAGGCACACAGCCCTGCTTGTCCCCTGAGCTCGGCAAGGCTACACTGCCCGCCAATTCTTAGCATCACGCTCAAGTATTCACAGGGTCCATGACAGCAACTCATTCCAGCGTCGCCTTTGGCGAGCGCATCATCAACTGGTACGACAAACACGGTCGCAAGAGTCTGCCGTGGCAGCAAAATAAGACGCCATATAAAGTGTGGGTGTCGGAAATCATGCTGCAACAAACTCAGGTTACAACTGTTATCCCCTACTTCGAGCGCTTTATGACAAGCTTCCCCACGGTAAGCGACTTGGCAAGCGCCCACGAAGATGAAGTGCTGCACCACTGGACCGGCCTTGGCTACTACGCCCGCGCCCGTAACCTGCATAAGGCCGCCCAAATTATCCGCGATAACCACGGCGGCGAGTTTCCCACTGACTTTGAAGCTGTGTTAGCCCTGCCCGGCATTGGCCGCTCCACCGCAGGTGCAGTGCTGTCGTTATCATTGGGACAGCATCACCCCATCCTCGATGGCAATGTTAAAAGAGTACTGGCTCGCCACGGCGCTATCGAAGGCTGGCCAGGCGAGAAACGCGTCGATACAGCCCTGTGGCAGCTTACCGAAGCGCTGACGCCAAAAGAAGATATTCAAAAGTACAATCAGGCAATGATGGATATGGGCGCTAATGTGTGCACCCGCAGCCGCCCCAGATGCGGCGATTGCCCTGTCGCCATCGACTGCAAAGCCCAGCTTGCAGGCCGCCAGACCGAGTTCCCCGGCAAAAAGCCGAAAAAAGCCATTCCCGCCCGTGAAGGCTGGATGCTTGTTCTGCAGCAGGAAGACACAGTGAAACTTATCAAGCGACCACCCAGCGGCATTTGGGGCGGGCTTTGGTGCTTTCCGCAGTTTGACAGCGAGGTGGCGCTCAATGACTTTGTTGAAGAACAGGGGTTCGATGCCAGTGAACTCACATTTTTAGATGGCTTTCGTCACACCTTCAGCCACTTTCACCTCGACATTCAGCCGGTAAAACTGCGCCTTGGCAGCACTAAGGCTGAAGCGCTAATCATGGAAGATAACCTGAGTCTCTGGTATAACCTCCTCCAAGGCGAAAATCTTGGGCTTGCCGCCGCTACCGAGCGCATTCTGGCAAGCCTGGTAAGCGAACTTAAGCAAGAATCCGGCGGCACTGCTGCCGCCAACAAGGAGTAAAACATGGCCCGTACCATTCAGTGTGTCTATCTGGGTAAAGAAGCCGAAGGCCTGGATTTCCAGCTCTACCCCGGTGAGCTTGGCAAGCGTATCTTCGACACCATCAGCAAAGAAGCCTGGGGCGAATGGCAGAAAAAGCAAACCATGCTTATCAATGAAAAAAAATTAAATATGATGAACATGGAGCATCGCAAACTGCTCGAGGAGCAGATGGAGCTGTTCCTGTTTGAAGGTAAAGACGTTGAAATTGAAGGCTACGTGCCACCAAAAGAAAGCTAAGCCACGCCGGGCAGTTCCGCCCAATATAAACGCTAAAAAAATGCTTGAATACCAATGTGTGGGGCAAGGCTGGCACCACACATTGGGTATTTGTTTTTGCCATATTCCAACTTTTAACTAGTCAGAATACCCCTTGCGCTCCAGGGAATAGCCAACAACGCACTTTGACGTTCCCTGACCATCCTGATAACGAAAAGCTACTTTCACATTGGGGTTATCCAAAGCGCGGTGAAGTGCGGCCACTTGGCTGTCATCCAAAACCCGACTTCCGCAAGCAGTACCGCCCCAGCGATATTCTTCGTACATCCCCGGCGCGACTTTGGTAAATGCCCGCCCATGATACTGCAAATAACTGTTTGTACTCGTGGTATTCACTTCCAGCCTGACCAATGGAAAGGCTTATGCTACATCTTCCACTGCATAGGCAGCGGTAATTGGCGCAGACAATAATGCCATTGCCAAACTGATTAGTGTTACAGTTTTCATCTTGCACCTCCTTCGTATATTGCTTCCAATCAGCATTAAAGGTAGGCGAAGGCTTTATCCAGTGATGAAAAGTGCAGGTTCCACGTCACCAAACGGACAATTGGCAATCACTCATAACTCAATCGCTGGCAGTGTCATTCGCCCGGCAATCACAAGTCAGCAGGGTTACACATGGTGTGAATGCAAATCTGCCATTACTTTATGCTCCCTAACCTCCCGTACCAAGAGCGATAAAACAAAAACGGCAACTCTCAGGCTGCCGTTTTTTTGTTAAAACATTACATTAGCTATTTGAATTAACCACAAAATTTACCAAGCCGCCTGGATCTCTGCCCTCAATCGACAACTCATAAACAGCACGATTTTTAAAGTAAGAATTGGCATGAAACTCCACCCGCTTCCCGAGCAGATAGGATGCAATACCGACATGCAAACGATTGGTTTTGATATGGTCGAACATGTTTACCTGTAACAGCAGGTTTTTAGCCGCTGTAAAATTTTCCTCACGGGTCTGGGTCCCCATGGAAAACAGTTTTGATAAGTCTTTATTATTTGGCGGAATTTCACGCCCACATGCCTCAACATCCAAGCGGAAAGCATTAAGCTCTGCAGTACCACATTTCTGCCGTAAAGCATCCATGGCCCGCTTTCTGAAATACAGCCGTAAACGCTTCCTTAAACCCAGTCCACTGTCAGGCTGTGCCAGCAGCAATGCCACATTCAGTGAAAACGCCATATCATGATGCAACAAGATTTCAGGGCCATTACACTGCTTCTGCACATGGGCAAGACTCATATTCTCGCGGCAAAAAATAGTGACATTGGAGCCCAACGATTGCAGCAATGTTTCATGACCTTCGACTGTGCACGGCAACAACACCAACTGCTTAACTTCGCGGTGAATGGCTTGGATCAGCGTTGAGGAATAAGTGTAATTGGAGGTAAAAGCGCCTCCGCCACCGAGCACAACTATCCGGCCTTTCAGTGCATCCAGACTCTTTCCTGCCCGGATTGCTTTTCGTAACTTGCGGGAGCTGTGGACTTCATAATTCAGACCCGCCACATCGAACACCTGGAAGGTTGCTGCATTAATCAGGGAGTCTCCGGCATTGCCCGGATTGGGAATAAACACAAAATCATTAATATTATGTGCGGCAAAATATTCGATAACTGACTGCATGGGACGCCCGGGAAAGTTTTTTGCGAATGCTACGCTATTTACCCACCCAGTTCAAACCCGACCCGGATTGAAAAGAGGCTGCTCACAATTGTATGAGCCGCCTCTATTCCAAGACATTTATCGGCCTACTAAAATCTCACCGTACAGTTCATTGCAGAAAAGATTCAGAAACAAGATGTTAAGCCTTCAAGAGTCTTGTGCAACTGTTTTGGCCATTACATCGGGCGTAAGCCGCAGCACTTCCGGCAGAACTGTTCCAACAGAAACCGAGGAGAAAGTACCGGTGATGATGCCCACTGCCATGGCAGTTGAAAAACCCTCCAGTGAGACTCCCCCAAGCAGCCACAGGGCGCCGACCGTCATCAGCGTGGTGCCCGAAGTGATCATGGTGCGGGAAAAGGTTTGCACCACAGCGGCGTTATTGATATCAGCCAGCTTGTCATGGGGACGGGCAATCATCAGCTCGCGCATCCTGTCGGCAATAATGATGGAGTCGTTGAGCGAATAACCAAGCACCGCCAGCACAGCAGCAAGCACTGTGAGGTTAAACTCCATTCCGGTAACGGCAAACACCCCTAGCACCAATACCACATCGTGCAGCAGCGCCAGCAGGGCGCCACTGGCAAGACGCCACTCAAAGCGCAGCGACAGATAGCCGAGGATACACATCAGCGCCACCAACAGCGCAAGCCCGCCCTGTTCAAACAGCTCCTCACCCACCTGCGGCGAAACTGAGTCACTGTCGAGTGTCCTGGCATCGGCATCGATGGAGGTCAGCGCCTGATTGAACGCCGGACGGGATACCTCATCCAAGGGATCACCGGTCCTTATCAGGAAGCGGCCGGGCTCGGTGGCCACCACTGATATTTGGGGCCCCATCACAGGGGTCAACGCCTGCTCGAGGCTACGGGGCGAAGTGTCAGGGGCCATAACGACCTCGACATAGGCGCCGCCGGTAAAATCGAGCCCCAGATTAAACCCCTTGAAGCCTACCAGCAGCATTGAGACTAAAAGCAGCAACACAGAAATGCCGCTCATCAGATACCGAATCCGGCTTAATGTTTGATTTTTCATGTTTAAACCCTCACTGCCTTGCGGTCATCGCGGCCATATACCCAGTTGATAATCACCCGGGATAAGAAAATGCCGGTGATCATGGAAGTCACCAATCCCAGCCCCAGAGTCAGAGCAAAGCCCTGCACCGGACCATTACCGATGGCATACAGCACCAACGCGGTGATCATGGTGGTGAGGTTGGCATCGAGAATGGTGCCAAAGGCAGAAGAGAAGCCGCGGTCGATGGCTAGCGCCAAACTGCGTCCCTCTTTCATCTTGTCGCGAATACGCTCGAATATCAGCACATTGGTATCGACAGCCATACCGACGGTGAGCACCAAGCCGGCGATGCCCGGCAAGGTGAGCACAGCGCCGGGGATAAGGGCTATCAGCCCAAGTAGCATTGTCATATTGGCCAGCAGTGCCACATTAGCCACCCAGCCAAGGCGGCGATACCAGAGCGCCATAAACAGCAAGGTGGCTCCCAGCCCCAGAGTGAGCGCGGCAAATCCATTGTGAATGTTTTCCACTCCCAGGCTTGGGCCTATGGTGCGTTCTTTTTTTATGGTCACCGGCGCTGTCATTGAGCCTGCCCGCAGCAACATGGCCAGTTCCTGCGCTTCTTGATGACTGCCAAGCCCTGTGATTGAAAAGCGATTCCCCAGCTGACTGGTGATGGTAGCCACCGAAATTATCCGGCTGTCCTTGCGGCTGCCCTGCTCGGTGGCCTGATATTCACTGTAACTGGTGGCCATGGGCTTACCAATGTGAGTTCGGGAAAAATCCGCCATGCGGCGGCCACCTTCGGTATCCAGCGCAATATTCACTGAAGGACGTCCCATTTCATCACTGCCGGCACGGGCATCCTTAATATGCTCACCGCCAAGTACGCTTTGACGGGCAATGCCGATACGCCCTTCGCCGAAGGGCATTTGCTGAGCGCCCGGGTTGTCGCTGAGCTCAAAAAAGGCCAGGCTGGCGGTCGCACCCAGCACCCTCTTGGCGGCAACCGGATCCTGCACCCCGGGCAGCTCCACCAGAATGCGGCTGTCGCCCTGTCGCTGCACCACAGCTTCGGTGATCCCAAGCTCACCAATACGGCCACGCATAATGCGCACGTTTTCACCCATGGTTTGCTGGCGGATAAGCTGACGTTCGTTATCGGTCAGGCGCAAATGCAGCGCGCCGTCTTTGGTGCTGATATACCACTGTGGGTAGCTGCGTTGCAGCCAAACTTTAAGCTGCGACAAGCCTGCTTCATCGCCCGCAACGCGGATGGCGTCAGGCGCTTCGCCGCTGGTATCGTCTTTGTAAAGGGCAACGCCGCGGCTGCCTTGGGCACGCAGCTGTTCACGGATAGCCGACGACAAGGCATCGCCCTGGGCGGCATACACGGGCTCCAGATCCACCTGCATCAAAAACTGCACGCCGCCACGCAAATCCAGCCCAAGTTTTACCGGCGAAAGCCCGAACTGACTGAGCCACTCGGGCGCGGCAGGCACCATAGACAGGGTAATGGCTGAGGCTTCCCTGGCTGTTGGCAGCAACAGCGCCCGGGCCGGCATTTGCTGCTGCGGCTCGGCAAGCACCACCAGCACGTTATCACCGTCGCGGCTGATGTGCTTAACAGCAATATTGGCAGCGCCAAGCTGCTCACGGATGGTCTCGGGCCCAAGCCAGGCATCTTTGCCCACCACCAGTGCAGCATCTTCACCAAAGAAGCTCGGCAAGGCCGACAATGCCAGTAAAATCAGTCCAATAAGCAGGCTTAGCACCTGCCAGGGGGAATTACGGTTAAGGCTTTTACGCGCAGACGACTTTTGCCGCCCACGCAGGAGGATAGAATCGGTAATCATGATGTTCTCTCACAAAATCTGTGTCCAAGCCGCGACGAAATCGCGCGGCCCCAGACAGGCAAAAGGCCTGATTAAGCGAGAGAAAAGTCGGCTTGTTGGATAAAGCGGAATTGCAGATTGGTGTCTTTCCAGCCACCGGGGCGCAAGCTGCCACCGGTTTGCGGCCCAAGCACCCACTGTACCTGAGGCGGCTTGGGTTCTATCCGTCCCGGCTCAAGTTCGGGGGAGCTTGGCATCGCCGGTTCGAACAAGAGTTGGTATTCGGGGGCAAAATCGCGCTGCCACTGACTTTGCAGCACCTGCCATCGAAACGAGCGGGGAATATTAAGATCTTTGCCAAGTGGCGATGAAGTGTCTGCGCTGTGGTGGGCAATACCACTGACATCTGATTCAGCTGTGAAAACAGCAGCCGTAAGGGAGCCACGCTCCAAAGCTTCTTGTGGCGTCCAATCCAATGCTAATTCACCGAAAAGTGATGACGCCTGAGTTTCACCCCCAGTCAAAAACGACTGCGATGCATCCGCCCCGCTACTAAACAGCAGGCTCATAATAAAAACCAGGACGGCGAAAACGTATTTACAGGCGTTCATAAACCACTAAATGGGGGCTGAAAATTTCAATTCAAGGCCACTGAGGTACGGAAATTACAGCATCACGCAGGTTACAAAAGTCCTTGCTCAAGCGCAGTAAAAAACAAGTCTTCATCTTCAGCTACCTTGGCCTTTATGGGAGCTCGCAACTCTCTCACAGCTTCAGCTTCTGGATCCATTCCCCTGCAAAGCACCTGAAAACGCTTCAGGCTGCCGAGGGTCATGGGTTGTTCAAGCAATTGTTTGGCTTCAGACAGTTTATCGATACTCATGGTGACTCCGCTTTTCGGTGCTGCACTGGCGCTACATACTGCCGGTGAAACACAATCAATAAGGGCCGTCGCTTTTTGTGAATTACTACATTAGTTTAAGCACTGCCTGCGGCCAGGAGTCTTGTTGATAACATGCCCACAGCAAAGCGCCAAGCACAACAGCACCAGAAACAAAAAGGCCAGACCAGAGCATTTAGTCTTGGTCTGGCATCAGAGAACTCAACATGCCGGCTGGAGACTACTGTCGCCCTTATAGTTTAAATCGACCAACTATCGCTGTAAGTTTGCGGGAGATGCTGCTGATACCATCGGCAGAGCTCTGTATCTGCTCACTGCCTTCGGCATTTTTCCGTGCCAGTACGCTTATTTCCTCCACACTCAAATTAATTGAGTTAACCACAGTAGACTGCTGTTCGGCAGCAACGGCTATCTGATGGTTCATATCGCGAATGGCCATGATAGAATCCGCGATGGCGCCGAGCGCAGCTATGGCTCTATTGGCTTTTTCGGACGTTTGGGTCGCCTCAGACACATTGACCCGCATTGACTCTACCGAGCGGCGTGATTCCCCCTGAAGCCTGCCAATCAACACCTGGATCTCTTCAGTACTCTTTTGGGTGCGACTGGCAAGATTTCGAACTTCATCGGCCACTACGGCAAAGCCGCGCCCTTGCTCGCCGGCACGGGCAGCCTCAATGGCGGCATTGAGTGCCAACAGATTGGTTTGCTCAGCAATACCCCGAATCGTATCGAGGATTGAGCCTACATTTTCTGTTTCCTTCTCAAGATTCCCAATGATGCCACTCACATCGGTAATCTTGTCTACCAGCTCCATAATGCTGCGGCGGGTATCCTCCACCACGCCCATTCCTTCCTGGGCGTGATGATCCGCTTCAGAGGCCATTGCTGACGCCCGCTGGGCATTTTGGGCAATATCATCAACCGTATGGGTCATCTCCTGCATTGCCGACGCTGTTTGTGCCAGTTGATCGGCCTGAGCGCCTGAATTAACCTTACTTTTTTCAGTCACCCCAAGCATTGCACTTGAAGAATCGCCCAAGGTGCGGGACGCTTCGGTCAATTCACTTATAATGCGCCGCAGATTTTCATTCATTTCGGCCATAGCCGCGTAAATACCGGTACTGCCTTCGGCGTTGAACTGCTGCTTTAAATTTCCGGCGGCTATCCCACGGGCAACAGATGCTATCTCCCCGGGTTCCCCCCCTACAGGCCGCCTAATCGCTCGAACTACCGTTATAGCAAGTACAAATGCAATCAGTAATGCGGCAATGGACACCACAACAACGGTATTCATAGCGCTTTCACTTTGCTGCTGAGCTTGGGGTCCCAATTCATCCTGCTGCTGTTGTATAGAATCGTTGTAATCTTTAAGCAGCCCAGCGACCTTGGGGCCTATGACATTAAGCCCTTCAGAAATGCGCTTGTTACGAGCCTGAATGATGCCATACGCCTCTTTCAACGCATCACGGTATCTGACCCGCCCCTCTGCTACTCCCTGTATTTTATCGGTCACAATATCTGCAGTAGCGGTGCTCTGAAGCCCGGATACGGTGCCATCTAGCGCAGACAATTCCTGCAAAGCCCGTTGATAATCATCCTCATTGTTTGATATCAGAAACCTGGAGGCATAGAGCCGGGCGAGCATCAGTTTTTCCTGGCTTCGAGCCGCGACAAAGAGTCCTTCGGCATCGCCCTCCTGGTACATGGCAGTGATAATATCGGTAACTTTTTCACGCATGCCAAGCCCTGTGGGATCCAACACCTCATCCACCACCTTATTCCGAGCTGCGAAATCCTGGGTGACAGTTTCAAAGGTAGTAACATAGCTTTGAACAAATTCATCAGCCTGGGCCAACAATTGTTGACGGGCGGCATCGAATTCCATTTCCTTTGCCTTGGCCAAGCCACGCCTGAGCTCTGCCATATTCTTTTGAAATGACTGATAACTTTGAGTGTCGGGTGTTTTCAGATACTTAAGTACATCTATCCTGACCCGAAGCAAGGCGGCCTCAGCATCACCAGCCGCATTTGAGCTTCGGGCCAAATGACGGTACTGAGTAAAATTCTCAAAACCACTGGAAAGGCCACGATAGCCAGCTGTGGTGACAACCAACAGCAACAGGATGAGGGTACCGAACGAGTAATAAAGTTGCTGCGAGAGTCTGAGGTTAGAAAACATCAACGTATCTCCTGATTTGGAGTTTTGGACTCCGAACCTCCCTCCCTGGTTGTCGGATTGATTCATCACTGCACTACAATGGACACCCTAACGCAATTATCTTTCGCAGCTAAAATGCCCAACGCTTATCAATAATTGGACATTCACAAATAAAAATCAATCAGGTAACCCAAAACCAGCACCCAGAGATACATCAAAATAAGCAAACAAAAAGCCACCCCATTGGGTGGCTTTTTTATCTAGCGTGTTGGCTTGGTGGCCAATCAGCCCTTGGCGTTTTTCACGCGCTCGTGCAGTTCCTGCACCGAAGCAACCTTGTTACGGTCGTCGGCGTTGTGAGCCACACAGTTGGCGAAGGCGGCGTTCAGGGTGGTGGTGTAGTTCACCTTGTAACGCAGTGCAGCGCGGCGCAGCTGGCGTGAATCTTCGATAGCCTGACGGCCTTCGGTGGTGTTGACGATATAGGCGTATTCACCGTTCTTGATGCGGTCAAGAATGTGTGGACGGCCTTCATGCACCTTGTTCACCAGACGCGGGTTGATACCGGCTTCACCCAGTACCACGGCGGTACCGTGGGTGGCGTCCAGCTCATAGCCCAGCTCCAGCAGCTTGGCGGCCAGGTCGGCAACCTTCTTCTTGTCGCTGTTACGCACAGACAAGAGGGCGCGGCCTGAGCGTGGAACGTCCTTGATAGAGGCCAGCTCAGACTTGGCATAGGCTTCGGCGAAGGTATCGCCCACACCCATTACCTCACCGGTAGAGCGCATTTCAGGGCCGAGCAGCGGGTCAACGCCAGGGAACTTGTTAAACGGCAGCACCACTTCTTTCACTGAGTAGAAAGGCGGGATAACTTCCTTGGTAAAGTTCTGCTCTTTCAGGCTCTGACCTGCCATCACACGGGCGGCAATCTTGGCCAGTGGCACACCGGTGGCCTTGGACACGAATGGCACAGTACGGGCAGCACGTGGGTTAACTTCAATCATGTAGATTTCGTTATCCTTCACGGCGAACTGTACGTTCATCAGGCCCACTACGCCCAACTCGAAGGCCAGCTTGGTCACCTGCTCACGCATCTCGTCCTGAATCGCCTTGGACAGGGTGTAAGGAGGCAGCGAACAGGCAGAGTCACCGGAGTGAACACCGGCTTGTTCGATGTGCTCCATGATGGCACCGATAACCACGGTTTCGCCATCACACACAGCATCGATATCCACCTCGGTGGCATCGTCCAGGAAGCGGTCCAGCAGTACTGGCGAGGCGTTGGATACGCTCACCGCTTCGTTAAAGTAGCGGCGCAGATCCTGCTCGTCATACACGATTTCCATCGCACGGCCACCCAGTACGTAGGATGGGCGAACCACCAGTGGGTAACCAATACGCTCGGCGGCAATCACGGCACCTTCAACTGTGGTCACGGTATCGTTTTCAGGCTGCTTCATATTCAGGCGCTTGATGGCCTGCTGGAAACGCTCACGGTCTTCGGCACGGTCGATGGCATCAGGGCTGGTACCGATAATTGGTACACCGGCAGCTTCGAGGGCACGGGCCAGTTTCAGTGGCGTCTGGCCACCGTAGTGCACGATAACGCCTTTTGGCTGCTCGATACGCACGATTTCCAGCACGTCTTCCAGAGTCACTGGCTCAAAGTACAGACGGTCTGAGGTGTCGTAGTCGGTAGAAACGGTTTCAGGGTTACAGTTAACCATGATGGTTTCATAACCGTCTTCACGCAGCGCCAGCGCGGCGTGTACACAGCAGTAGTCGAACTCGATGCCCTGACCGATACGGTTTGGACCACCGCCCAGTACCATGATCTTGTCTTTGTCGGACGGATTGGCTTCGCACTCTTCCTCGTAGGTGGAGTACATGTAAGCGGTGTCGGTGGCAAATTCGGCCGCACAGGTATCCACGCGCTTGTATACCGGGAACACGTTAAAGCGCTCACGCAGCTTGCGGATTTCGCCTTCGCTGATGCCAAGCAGTGCACTCATACGCGCATCGGAGAAGCCCTTACGCTTGAGTTTACGCAGGAAGTCGGCATCGATACCGGTAACACCCAGCTCTTTCACCTTGGCTTCCAGCTGGATGATTTCTTCAATCTGCACCAGGAACCAACGGTCGATGTTGGTCAGGGCGAAGATATCGTCCACAGACAGACCGGCGCGGAAGGCATCGCCAATGTACCAAATGCGGTCAGCGCCCGGCTCTTTGAGCTCATGGCGAATTTTCTGCATGGCATCGGCATCGCTCAGGTCGACGATAGGGTCGAAACCGTTGCGGCTTACTTCAAGACCACGCAGAGCCTTCTGTACTGACTCCTGGAAAGTACGGCCGATGGCCATCACTTCACCCACAGATTTCATCTGAGTGGTCAGACGGTCGTTGGAACCGGCGAATTTCTCGAAGTTAAAGCGTGGCACCTTGGTAACCACGTAGTCGATGGACGGCTCGAAGGACGCAGGGGTGCGGCCGCCGGTAATGTCGTTCATCAGCTCATCGAGGGTAAAGCCCACGGCCAGCTTGGCAGCCACTTTGGCAATCGGGAAACCGGTTGCTTTAGAGGCCAGCGCAGATGAGCGCGACACACGGGGGTTCATCTCGATAACAACCATACGGCCGGTAGTAGGGCTGACACCAAACTGTACGTTGGAGCCACCGGTTTCCACACCGATTTCACGCAGTACCGCCATGGAGGCGTTACGCATGATTTGGTATTCCTTATCGGTGAGGGTCTGAGCGGGTGCCACAGTGATGGAGTCACCTGTGTGCACGCCCATGGCGTCGAAGTTTTCGATGGCGCAGACGATGATGCAGTTGTCGTTGCGGTCACGCACCACTTCCATCTCGTACTCTTTCCAACCGATCAGCGACTCGTCAATCAGCAGTTCATTGGTAGGAGACAGTTCGAGACCCTGAGAACAGATTTCTTCGAACTCTTCCTTGTTATAGGCGATACCGCCGCCCGAGCCACCCATGGTGAAGGATGGACGGATAATACAAGGGAAGCCAACCTGGTCGAGAACGCCGTAGGCTTCTTCCATGCTGTGGGCGATACCGGCGCGTGGACACTCGAGGCCAATCTTCTTCATGGCCTTGTCGAAACGGGCGCGGTCTTCAGCCTTGTCGATGGCGTCGGCGGTGGCGCCAATCATCTCAACGTTGAATTCCTTAAGAACGCCTTTGGCTTCCAGCTCCAGCGCACAGTTCAGTGCAGTCTGGCCACCCATGGTAGGCAGAATGGCGTCCGGACGCTCTTTGGCGATGATGTTGCGTACCACTTCCCAGTGGATGGGCTCGATGTAAGTGGCATCGGCCATCTCCGGGTCGGTCATGATGGTGGCTGGGTTGGAGTTCACCAGGATGACACGGTAGCCTTCCTCACGCAGGGCTTTACAGGCCTGGGCGCCGGAGTAGTCGAATTCACAGGCCTGGCCGATAACAATCGGGCCAGCACCCAGGATAAGAATACTTTTTATGTCTGTACGTTTTGGCATTGCTTCAATCTTCTCCAGCTCGGCTTACTTGGCGTTCTTGCGATACTCTTCAATCAGTTCGATGAAATGGTCGAACAGCGGGGCGCAATCGTGTGGACCCGGGCTGGCTTCAGGGTGACCCTGGAAGCTGAAGGCCGGCTTGTCGGTGCGGTGAATGCCCTGCAGCGAACCATCGAACAGCGACTTGTGGGTCACCTTGAGGTTGGCTGGCAGTGTTGCCTCATCCACGGCAAAACCGTGGTTCTGGCTGGTGATCATCACAGTGCCCTTTTCCACATCACCCACTGGGTGGTTGGCACCATGGTGACCGAATTTCATCTTCAGGGTCTGGGCGCCGCTGGCCAGGCCAAGCAACTGGTGACCCAAACAGATCCCGAATACCGGGATATCGGTCTTGAGGATGTCCTGAATTGCTGCAATGGCGTAATCACATGGCTCTGGATCGCCTGGGCCGTTTGACAGGAACACACCGTCCGGATTCATCGCCAGCACTTCGCTGGCTGAAGTCTTGGCAGGTACCACGGTTACGTCACAGCCACGGTCAACCAGCATACGCAGGATGTTGGTCTTCACGCCGTAATCGTATGCCACAACCTTGTATTTAAGCTCGCTTTCCGGCGTGTCTGAAGGCAGACCACCTTCCAGACGCCAGCTCCCCTGACGCCACTGATAGCGCTCGGCTGTCGTTACTTCCTTGGCCAGATCCATGCCTTTGAGGCCTGGGAAGGCTTTGGCCGCCGCCAGTGCCTTATCGCTGTCCCGTTCATCACCCACCAGGATACAACCGGCCTGAGCACCTTTTTCACGCAGAATACGGGTCAGCTTGCGGGTATCGATATCGGCAATACCAACGACGTTGTTGGCTTTGAGATAATCACTGAGGGATTGGGTAGAACGGAAGTTACTGGCGATAAGAGGAAGATCGCGAATGATGAGACCACAGGCATGAACCCCATTGGATTCTGTGTCTTCATCGTTGGTTCCGGTATTTCCGATGTGAGGGTAAGTCAGGGTAACTATCTGTCGAGAATAAGAAGGATCCGTCAATATCTCTTGATAGCCTGTCATTGAAGTGTTAAAAACAACCTCTCCGACAGCAATTCCATCTGCACCTATTGCAGTGCCTGAGAACAGGGTTCCATCTTCGAGTACGAGTAAGGCAGACTTTGTCAACGCGACCTCCGAAAGAGCCAAGTTATTGTTATTTGAAGAATAATTAAGATTAAATTACCAAGTTTCCGCGAAAAGACGAAATTTTGACAAATTCCAAGGATTATATCTGGAAAGCTCAGCCTCGTCTATAAAGTGCGGTCACAGATCACAAAAAAACCGCCGATAGGCGGTTTTTTAATCAATTCAGACCCAATACCTGCTGCATGTCGTAGAGACCCGACTTCTGATCGGCCAACCACTTGGCAGCGCGCATGGCACCATTGGCAAAGGTCATACGACTGGATGCTTTATGAGTAATTTCCAGACGCTCGCCGATATCGGCAAACATGGCGGTGTGCTCACCTACCAGATCGCCGGCGCGCACTGTGGCAAAGCCGATGGTCTGACGATCGCGCTCACCTGTGATGCCCTCACGGCCGTACACGGCCACTTTTTCCAGGTCACGCCCCAATGTTTGAGCAATCACTTCGCCCATCTTGAGTGCGGTGCCGGAAGGCGCATCTTTCTTGTGCCTGTGGTGACCTTCGATGATTTCGATATCTGTGTACTCACCCATTACCCTGGCGGCCACTTCCAACAGCTTCCACATCAGGTTAACGCCAACAGACATATTGGGGGCCATCACCACCGGGGTTTCTTCCGCCAGCGCGACTATTTGTTCTTTCTGGGCATGGTTAAAGCCGGTAGTACCAATCACAATGGCCTTGCCGTGCTTAACACACCAGTCAAGGTTTTGCAGCGTCGACTCCGGTGAGGTGAAGTCGATAAGGACGTCAAACTGCTCGGTTACCGCATCCAGGCTATCTACCAGGCTTACGCCCAGTTTACCCAGACCGGCCATTTCACCGGCATCAACACCAATCAAGGTTGAACCCGGACGCTCAACGGCAGCGCCGAGCACTATGCCTTCGTGGTTACCCGCAGCTTCCAGCAGTGCCCGCCCCATACGGCCACTGGCACCAATGACTGCGACCCTTACATGTGCTGTCATTTCTTGCTCCCTGAATCATAAAAAAACGCCCGAGCATTGCTCAGGCGTTTAACATCAAACAATATCCAGAAGCTCAACTTCAAATACGAGAGTTGAGTATGGCGGGATGGATGAACCCGCACCACGCTCGCCATAGGCCAGGTGGAATGGCACGTACAGCTTGTACTTGGCGCCAACGTTCATCAGTTGCAGTGCTTCAGTCCAACCGGCGATAACGCCAGAAACCGGGAACTCAGCTGGCTGACCACGGACAACTGAACTGTCGAACACTTTACCGTCGATGAATGAACCGTGGTAATGAGTGCGCACAGTGGACTCGTAGGTAGGCTTGTCGCCATTGCCTTCGCTCAGCACTTCGTATTGCAGACCGGATTCAGTCACGAATACACCGTCACGCTTGGCGTTTTCAGCCAGGAAACTTTCACCTTCAGCAATTGAAGCCTCTGCGGCTTGCTCCTGAGCCTGTTGCAGGCGGCGGCTGATTTCGGTAAAGGCAATCTGCAGATCCTGCATAGAAACGGCGCTTTCTTTACCGTCAAATGCGTCGGCCAAACCGGCCTGAACGGCAGGGATGTCCAGACCTTCAAAGGAATTGGCGGCCAGTTGCTCGCCCAGCTGACGGCCTACGCCGTAGCTAGCCTGCAGTTCAACAGTGCTGAATTTATCAGACATAATTCGGGTTCTCTCGAATGTACATGAAAATAACGGCAGGCATTCTATCACAAAATAGGCAGCCGCGGCGAAAAAGCTCTGCCTTATTTAGTAATTTGACAGTTCTTCACCCCGGCCGCTTTTGCCGCCTCATACAAGGGCAATACTTTTTGCTCAAGCTTGCTGAGTTCACTGATACGTGTACTGTGGGATGGGTGAGTCGACAGCAATTCCGGCCCCTGCTCGCCGCCCACTTTGGCCATATTTTGCCACAGCTTGGTCCCGGCTCTGGGGTCAAAACCGGCGCGGGCCATCAGTTCAAGCCCCATCACATCAGCTTCGGTTTCCTGTTCTCTGCCAAAGGGCAGAATGTAACCTACCTGAGCACCAAGCCCCAGTGCTGCCATATAGAGGTCTCGATTGGCCACGCCGCCAGCACCCAATGCCACATTGGCCAGCTGTAAGCCAGTGCCTGTCAGTTGGGCACGGGACACCTGCTCATTGCTGTGCTGTGCCAGCACATGGGCCACCTCATGGCCAAGCACTACCGCCAGTTGGTCTTGATTTTCAGCCACTTTCAAAAGGCCTGTGTATACACCAATATGGCCACCTGGCAGCGCAAAGGCGTTTACCTGGGGTGAATCAAACACCACGACTTCCCAATGCTCATTGTTATTTGGCAGCGCCGCTGTGACCCGATTTGCCACACAGGCTACATAAGCATTGATTTTACTGTCTTTACTTATCTTTTGTTGCTTCTTCATTTCTTCAAACGAGGAAGCTCCCAACTGGTTCATTTCAGCAGTCGAGAACAGCAGGGTTTGCCCCCGACCTGTGGGCGATTGGTGAGTGGCGCAGCCGCCAAGAAGTGCCAGCAGTGCCAGCGAACAGAAGAGGTTTTTCATTGAATTAGTCCTTTAATGCCCATCAACTAGGGCTCCACCGACCACATTCTATCCCGAGTCATGCCTCAGGCCAACACGTCAGTCCACGCCCTGGTCATACCAAAACGGCGGCAGGGTTGCTCTGTGTCCCCGGTATATTTCTCGAACGGACGCCAAAGTGAACCGGATGTGGCACCCTTGGCGAGGGATTAAAAATGAACGTATTTATCCCGAATCTATAAAGCTGAATATTCCCAGACTCACCTGAGCCATGCCGGGAAAAGCCAACGTGCACAGCAGATTCTGGCCAAAGGACTACTGCCTTGCGGCTAATTGTTGGAAAGCGGGCTCAGTCTGGCATATATCCACAACAGTGTTAGGCTGCTGATACACAAGATGACAGGACTCCCGGTAATAGCGGAGTTGCGACAGTATTTACAACCTTGCCTCGACAGGCCGGCGCTAGCGACCATGGTCGAACAAGGCAATCTGACCTATGCGCCATAGCACCACAAACCCAAAAAAAAGCCCGGCATATTGCCGGGCTTTTTATCGTTTGTGGTTCTGGATCAACTGTTCAGATCCTGAAAGAACTTCTTCACACCATCGAAAAAGCCTTCAGCCTTGGGGCTGTGCTTTTTCGACTCACCGGTGAGGCTGGCCTCAAACTCGCGCAGCAGTTCTTTTTGACGCTCAGACAGGTTAACCGGCGTCTCCATGACTACCTTACATAACAGGTCACCCACTGCATGGCTGCGAACCGACTTCACGCCCTTGCCACGCAGACGGAACATGCGCCCGGTCTGGGTTTCGGTCGGAATTTTCAGGCTCACCTTGCCATCCAGGGTCGGCACTTCGATTTCACCGCCAAGGGCTGCCTTGGCAAAGGAAATTGGCACCTCACAGTAAAGATTGTTACCGTCGCGCACGAAGATGGGATGCTCGCGCACCGTCACCTGTACGTACAAGTCGCCCGGCGGTGCACCGAATTCGCCGGCCTCACCTTCACCGGCCAGACGGATACGGTCACCGGTATCGACGCCAGCGGGAATTTTCACCGACAGTGTCTTGGTCTTCTCAACACGGCCATTGCCATGACACTTGTTACAAGGATCCTTGATTATCTTGCCGCGGCCATGACAGGTAGGACAGGTCTGCTGCACGGCAAAGAAGCCCTGGCGCATCTGCACCTGGCCCATGCCATGACAGGTACCACAGGTAGTGGCAGACGAACCTTTCTTGGCACCAGAGCCATCACAGCTGTCACAGCCAACCAGTGTAGGCACTTTCAGCTCTTTGGTCAGGCCGCGTACCGCTTCTTCCAGCGACAGCTCCAGGTTGTAGCGCAGATCGGAACCGCGCGCCGCCTGACGCTGACCACCACCACGGCGACCACCACCGAAGATATCGCCGAATACATCGCCGAAGATATCACCGAAATCACCACCGCCACCGAAACCACCGCCACCGCGGTTAGGGTCGACACCGGCATGACCAAACTGATCGTAAGCGGCCTTTTTGTCAGCATCGGTCAGGATTTCATAGGCTTCCTTAACCTCTTTAAAGCTGGCTTCGGCCTCTTTGTCGCCGGGGTTACGGTCGGGGTGAAACTTCATCGCCAGGCGCTTGTAGGCCTTCTTGATGTCCCGCTCGCTGGCGTCACGGCCTACGCCGAGTACCTCGTAATAATCTCGCTTTGACATATGCTCACGCTTTCATTGCTTGGCTTGGACAAACGGGCGTGAGGGTTGCCCCTAACGCCCGCTACCGAGGTAATAAGCCGGGCTTATTACTTCTTGTCGTCTTTCACTTCTTCAAACTCGGCGTCAACCACATCGTCGCCACCGGCATTACTGGAAGACTGCCCCTGGGCACTGCCCTCGGCGCTCTGGGCCTTGGCCTGAGCAATTTCCACCAGCTTGGCAGAAGCTTCAATCAGCGCCTGAGTGGCCTTGTCGATAGCTTCTTTGTCGTTGCCTTTTACTGCCTTTTCAACGTCAGCAACGGCTGCATCAATCTTGGCCTTGTCATCGCTGCCCAGCGCTTCGCCGGCTTCTTCAACCTGCTTCTTGGTCGCGTGCACCAGACCATCAGCCTGGTTACGGGCCTGAGCCAGCTCTTCGAATTTCTTGTCTTCGTCGGCATGGGCTTCGGCGTCACGCACCATTTTTTCAACTTCTTCGTCAGACAGACCAGAAGAAGCCTTGATGGTGATCTTCTGCTCTTTACCGGTCTTCTTGTCTTTGGCAGACACGTGCAGAATACCGTCGGCGTCGATGTCGAAGGTGACTTCAATCTGTGGCATGCCGCGTGGTGCGGGCTCAATGCCTTCCAGGTTGAACTGACCCAGTGACTTGTTGGCGCTGGCCTGCTTACGCTCACCCTGCAGCACGTGAATGGTCACGGCGCTCTGGTTGTCATCGGCAGTAGAGAACACCTGGCTTGCCTTGGTAGGAATGGTGGTGTTCTTTTCAATCAGCTTGGTCATCACGCTGCCCATGGTCTCAATACCCAGAGACAGCGGGGTCACGTCCAGCAGCAGTACGTCTTTCACGTCACCGGCCAGTACGCCCGCCTGCACGGCAGCACCCACGGCTACGGCTTCGTCAGGGTTTACGTCCTTACGAGGCTCTTTGCCGAAGAAGTTGGTAACCGCTTCCTGCACCTTTGGCATACGGGTTTGACCGCCCACCAGAATCACTTCGTTGATGTCAGACACAGACAGGTCGGCATCGGCCAGAGCCACTTTCAGAGGCTCCAGTGAGCGCTGAATGAGATCTTCAACCAGTGACTCCAGTTTGGCACGGGTCACTTTTACCACCAGGTGCTTGGGACCTGTGGCATCGGCAGTGATGTACGGCAGGTTCACTTCGGTCTGATTGGTGCTGGACAGTTCAATCTTGGCTTTTTCAGCGGCTTCTTTCAGACGCTGCATGGCCAGTGGATCGTTACGCAGATCCAGACCCTGCTCTTTCTTGAACTCGTCAGCCAGATAGTTGATCAGACGGTTGTCGAAGTCTTCACCACCGAGGTGAGTGTCACCGTTGGTTGCCAGAACTTCGAAGGTCTGGTCGCCATCGTTGTTGTCGATTTCAATGATGGAGATATCGAACGTACCACCACCGAGGTCATACACGGCAACGATGTTGTCGCCCTGTTTCTTGTCAATACCATAGGCCAGTGCCGCGGCAGTTGGCTCGTTGATGATACGCTTCACATCCAGACCAGCGATACGGCCGGCGTCTTTGGTGGCCTGACGCTGCGCATCGTTGAAGTAAGCAGGTACTGTGATAACCGCTTCAGTCACTTCTTCACCGAGGAAGTCTTCTGCAGTTTTCTTCATCTTTTTCAGCACTTCGGCAGACACCTGAGGCGGTGCCATCTTCTTGCCACGGCTTTCCACCCAGGCATCACCGTTATCAGCCTGAATGATTTTGAACGGCATGATGTTCACGTCGCGCTGTACTTCGTCGTCTTTGAAACGACGACCAATCAAACGCTTAATAGCGAAGAAGGTGTTGGTTGGGTTGGTCACGGCCTGACGTTTTGCAGGCTGACCTACCAGCGTTTCGTCTTCAGTAAACGCAATGATGGAGGGCGTAGTGCGATCGCCTTCAGCGTTTTCAATCACTCGCGCCTTGCCGCCATCGAGCACAGCTACACACGAGTTGGTTGTGCCGAGGTCGATACCGATAATCTTACCCATGGAGTCCTCCAAAAAATCTTTTATATGCAGTAATTCGTTGCTTGGTTTGGATATGGGGCCACGGTTTCGACTTTTCAAGTCCCGCAGTTTGCTCACCACATCTCGTCCTTAACGCCTATATTGGGTCGGTCTTTTCGATTACAAGGGGCGAATAAAAAATTTTGATCCTTTTTGCAAAATTGCCTGCTTAAAAGCGTATAATGCATGCAATCGAAGGGTCAGCTGCCTCATTGCTGACAACGCAGTCTCGGTTCACAGGAACACTATCGTTGAAAAAATCACGTTTGGCCTACGTTTACGGTATGGCTGCCGTACTGCTTTGGTCCACGGTTGCCACTGCATTTAAGTTGGCACTGGCGGAGTATTCGCCGTTGCAACTGCTGTTTATAGCCGTACTGAGCTCTATCTGCGCCCTTGGCGTAATTCTGGGATATCAGGGCAAACTCACATTACTCAAGCACCAGTTCAAAGCACGGCCACTGTTTTATCTGCAAACCGGGCTGCTCAATCCCTTTTTATATTATCTGGTGCTGTTTAAGGCCTACGACCTGCTGCCAGCCCAGCAAGCCCTGTCACTCAATTACACCTGGGCAATTTTATTACCGCTGCTGGCCGTGCCGCTGCTTGGGCAAAAACTGCGAAAGACAGATTTGCTGGCGGCGCTGGTGGCCTACGGAGGTGTGTTCGTGATTGCCACCGGCGGCAGTCTTGGTGGCTTCTCCATGGACAATCCAACCGGAATTGTGATGGTACTCACCAGTACAGTGCTCTGGTGTCTGTATTGGATAGTCAATACCCGCGACAAAGGCGACCCTGTGGTGAGTTTACTGCTCAGCTTTATGGTGGGACTGCCCTTTGTGTTGCTGGCGATGCTTGCCACTCAGGGATGGCCCACTTTCAATGCCAAAGGCATGGTTGCTGCGGTATATGTTGGCCTGTTTGAAATGGGAGTGACCTTTGTGCTGTGGCTGATGGCGTTGAAAACGGCCGAGCGCACGGCCAGCATCAGCACCCTGGTGTTCCTCTCGCCGGTACTGTCGATTGGCTTTATAGCCCTTATTCTGGGTGAAACCATTAAGGCCTCAACCTTTATAGGGCTGGCACTCATTTTATTCGCCCTGGCATTGCAACAACTTCTGCCACGACTTAAAAGCGCAATCAAAGCACCACTGAGTCACTGAGTTCCACGGTTCCCATTCAAGAAAAAAGCCCCTCGATGGGGCTTTTTTCTTTATAACGAGCGCTTACAGCTTGTTGATGTCGACTTCGCCTACACCTACGTCAACAGCCAGACGCCCCTGACCACCGGCATTGGCCTGATAACTGGCGCTCACCATGGCGCGCTGTACTTCAACGCTTTGGCCATTATGGCTGAAGCTCACATCACCCACACCTGAGTGCAGTGAGATGTCACCATAGTCATGGCTGTGATTCACTTCCACTTCGCCAACGCCCAGGTCGATTTCCACGCTGTTATCCAGTCCATTGGTTTCGATGCGGCCCACGCCCATATCGACATTAACCGCTGCGGAAGCTGGAATGGCAATTCGCCAGTGCTCTTTCACATCGTCGTTGTCATTCAGGCGCAGGACGAGTTTTTTGCCTTCAGTGAGTTTGGCTTGCAAATCAACATCAGTTACATCCTTACGGCCACCAAAGAACAGGAAACCATCGTCGGAAGGCTCAACCCTCACCTCAATCTGGATCTGCTGGATATCTGCGGCCACAATCTCCACTTCACCCACGCCTACATCCAGAGACAGGGCTTCTCCCTGATAGTTGAAGGTCTGGGTCAGGGTTTTATCTGCAGCAAATGCAGAGCCGGCTAACAAAAGTACGGTCAGGGTAGTGGCGGTCAGTGCTGTTTTCATGTTGATTCTCCTTGAAACGCTGAATTCTTAAAGTGTCTGACAGAGTTAAAGCAAAGAGAATGCCAAAAATTAATTCGCCTTAAATTCAATAAATTAACTCAAACCCAAAGATTCACATCAATCAATGACCACGCGTAATAGTGAATTTCACCAACAACTTGGCAAACCAGACCATGCGAGGTTGAAAACCGCCGCTAACAGGTTTATAACTTTAAGTCTCTAGTGCAAAGGAGCGCGCAAGAGTATGAGTCTGATCATCGACGGAAACCCCATCTTTCATCTATCCCCCAAAGGCGAAAAACGTTTTCGACTCACAGCGTTGGTCTTTTGCATCTTTATGATCCTGGTCGATCATTATTACGGTAATGTGTTTACCACCACTGCCGTACTCCTGTATTCAATGTTTCTGTTCCCATCAATTTACCTAAACCGCAATGTGCAGCTTAAATTTTTTTCCCATGCACAAGACCCAATTATTGCCTTTCGTATCATGTCGGTCGCCATCATTATCGCCATGGTATTGGTGTGGAGCATTGCGATAGTGGACTACGCAATCAACCCGCCGGAATTCCCAAAAGAAGAGAGACTTAAAGAATTAATGGGCGAAAACTACGTGCCTCAAAAAACTGCAGGACAATGAAAAATAGATAAAAAGCCGCTAATGCGGCTTTGGGGTGGAATGCCAGTGAACTGGCTTTGCCTTGGTTTAAGGCAATCAACGACAGCTATAATCCCCTATCGCAAGCCATTTGTAAGTGGTCAATGCCTCCAATCCCATCGGCCCCCTGGCATGCAATTTCTGGGTGCTGACCGCCACCTCAGCGCCAAGCCCAAACTGGCCACCATCGGTAAAACGGGTGGAAGCATTCACATACACTGCAGCAGAATTCACTTCATTCATAAAGTAAGTCGCCGCTGTGAGGTTGTCGGTGAGGATAGCTTCTGAATGTCCCGAAGAGTAGGTTCGAATATGGGCGATGGCTGCATCTATATCTCTGACGACCTGAATGCCCAGCGTAAGCGACAGCCACTCAGTGGCAAAACTCTCTTCCGTTGCCATATCGGCAGCAATACCGGCGTTTAAAAGCCGCTGACGACTTTGCTCACAAGCCACCAGCCTGACCCCTTTTTCCTTCAATGCCTCAGCAACTTTTGGCAACCAATCCAATTTATCCTGATGAATCAGCAGGGTATCGAGCGCATTACACACGGTTGGGCGCTGCACCTTGGCGTTGATAATCACATCGGCTGCACGGCTGGTGTCGGCATCCTTATCCAGATACAGATGACAGATACCAATGCCACCCAGAATAACCGGTATGGTGGCCTGCTCGGCGCAAAGGCGCTGTAAGCCCTGACCACCGCGGGGCACTATCATATCAACGTACTTATCAAGCTTTAACAGTCCGTTGACCAAAGCACGGTCCGGATTATCTATCAATTGGACACAGTCCGCAGGCAAGCCTTCTTTATCCAGAGCCCGGCGGATGGCCGCCGCCAGCGCCACATTCGACTCCCGGGTTTCTTTGCCGCCGCGAAGGATAACCGCATTACCGGTTTTCAGCGCCAGCACAGCAATTTCCACGGTGACATTGGGACGCGCTTCATAAATCACCCCAATCACCCCCAGCGGCACCCGGCGACGGCTGAGCCGAATACCATTATCCAGGAGGCGGTTATCAAACTCTTCACCCACAGGGTCGGCAAGGGCAATCACATTGTCTATATCGGCAATAATGGCACTCAGGCGTGCGTCATCCAGTTGCAGTCTGTCTATCATGGCGTCATTCAGCCCTGCTTTTTGAGCGGCTGTCACATCACGGCAATTGGCCGCCAAAATAGTGCTACGATCGGCATCAAGCTCTGTAGCAATAGCAGCAAGCAATTGATTTTTAGCTTTAATGCCCAGGTTTGCCAATGCAAAGCCTGACGTTTTGGCCGCTTGACCCAATTGTTCCAAATACGCTTGTTGCCCGTTCATCAACGCTCACCTCCCGTCAGCACCACCATATCATTGCGATGCACGGCAGCATCGCCGTAGTCATAGCCAAGTAAGGGTTCAATATCATCGGAGTGCTTTCCGGCAATAGCTGCAAGCGCTTTTGCCTGATAGCGGGCAATACCTCTGGCAACCACCCGCCCATCTGGATTCATCAACTCCAGCGTATCGCCACGTTCAAACTCCCCTTCTACCGCAACTATCCCTTTGGCCAACAAGCTACGCCCTTTGTTGGTTACCGCAGCCACTGCACCAGCATCCAGATGCAACCGACCTCTGGCCTTGGGTCCGGCCAGAATCCACTGCTTGCGACTCTCGAGCGGACTTTCGATAGCGAGAAAACGGGTGCCAACGGACTCGCGACCAGCCGACTTTTTAATCACTTCCGGATGATGTCCCGAAGCGATAATCACCTCAATACCTGCACGGCGCGCAATATCGGCCGCCTCAAGCTTGGTGGCCATACCGCCGGTGCCGAGGCCGGAAACAGAGCCCCCCGCGAGCAAGCGCAGGCTATCATCAATGTGCTGCACTTCGGGTATAAGTCGGGCATTGGGATCTTTGCGCGGATCCGCATCAAACAGGCCCTTCTGGTCGGTGAGCAGGATAAGAAGATCAGCATCACACAGGAGTGCCGCTCTGGCCGACAGATTATCGTTATCACCTACCTTAATTTCAGTAGTAGCCACCGCATCATTTTCATTAATGATAGGGATAATTCCCCTGGCCAGCAGCGCATTGAGAGTATCGCGGGCGTTCAGATAACGCTCCCTGTCGTGCAGATCCGCCCGGGTCAGCAGCAGTTGCCCTACATGCAGCCCATAGATACTGAACAGTTGTGACCAGGCGAGAATGAGCTGGCTTTGCCCGACAGCGGCCAACAATTGCTTATTGGCCATAGTGTCGGGCAATACCGGGTACCCCAGATGTTCACGACCTGCGGCAATGGCACCCGAGGTCACCAACACCACTTCCACACCTGATTTCATCAACGCTGCCATCTGTCTGGCAAGCTCAACCATATGCGCCTTATCCAGCGACTTGCTGCCGGAGGTGAGCACACTGGTCCCCAGTTTAACCACTACCCGACGGTAGCCTTGCTCATTCGAGTTCATCTTAATCCAGTAAAAAAAGCCGAACTCACCTTATACCCAAAGCGACAGCCCTTGCACAACGGGGTCAAACAATATTTGCCACAAAAAGCACTCATGTTGAAAAAACACACAAAAAAAAGGGCCATACATTGTATGACCCTTAATGCGTTATACCGGTCAGGCACTATCAGGCAAAGGCAAACTTGGCCACAAACAACAGTGCCAGAACCACCACCCCAACGTTAAGGTCGCGGAAGCGACCACTCAGAGCCTTGATGGCCGCATAAGAAATAAAGCCAAAAGCAATGCCTGAGGCGATAGAGAAAGTCAGTGGCATTAAAAGACACACCACCACCACGGGGGCAGCTTCAGTAATATCTTCCCACTCAACATGCACCAGACCTGACATCATCAGAATCGCCACATAAAACAGGGTGCCTGCAGTGGCGTAAGCCGGAACCATTCCTGCCAGTGGGGAAATAAACAGCGCCGCAAGGAACAGCAGTCCGACCACCACGGCCGTGAGCCCCGTCCGGCCACCGGCACTCACTCCAGCGGTACTTTCGATATAACTGGTTGTTGTGGAAGTACCCAAACCGGCACCCACAATAGTGGCCACACTGTCCGCAGTCAGCGCACGATTCAAACGAGGCAGGCGCCCCTTGTCATCCAGAAATCCACCGCGCTGTGCCACAGCAACCAGGGTACCTGAGGTATCAAACAGGTCAACGAACAGGAAGGCAAATACCACCGACAGCATACTGACTTCCAGCACCGCAGAGAGATCCATCTTCATAAAGGTTGGCGCAATCGAAGGCGGTGCAGAAACCAGACCATTGTATTGTACGTCGCCAAACAACATCCCCAGGCCGGTAATTGCCAGAATACTCAGAATAACCGCTGATTTCATACCACGGTTTACCATAGCGATAATCAGGAAAAAGCCCAATACCGCCATTACCGCAGGGAAGGCCTTAATATCGCCCATGGTCACCAGAGTCGCCGGGCTTGCCACTACAATGCCAGCACTCTTTAGGCCGATCAGCGCCAGAAACAGACCGATACCGGCAGCAATGCCAAGACGCAGCGACATCGGAATGGAGTTCACAATCCACTCACGAATACGCACCAGCGACAGGATCAGGAAGCAGATACCGGACATAAATACAGCGCCCAGTGCAGTTTCCCAGCTGTACCCCATCTCACCAACAACTGTGTAGGTAAAGAAGGCGTTAAGGCCCATGCCAGGTGCCAGCGCGATGGGATAGTTGGCCATCAGGCCCATAATCAAACAACCGATAGCCGCAGCAAGACAGGTCGCCACAAATACAGCGCCGTGATCCATACCAGCATCGGCAAGCATCATTGGGTTGACGAAAATAATGTACGCCATTGTCAGGAATGTGGTTAACCCCGCAACAACCTCCTGCTTGAGAGTTGTTTGATTTTCTTTCAGTTTAAAGATTTTTTCTAACATGGAACCGGGTTCCTTTGCTCTTGTTTTAATGATGGGTATCAGAGGGAGTGTAAAAATGTCTTAACATTTTTAATCCGCGGCAGATTATAGGAGCTTTGACCTGGTCAGGCCAGAATAAAACACCAAAGCGAGGTAGGCCCCGGCATGCAATCGAATGCGCAAATTGGCAGGTGGGTTTGCAATGGATAAAAAAAAGCCTGCTCAATGAGCAGGCAAAGACATGTTTCAAGCGTCCCGGATAGGAAAAGCATTACCGCGCCAGCGGAAAAACCTGGTATGTCGACAGATGCGTATCAACATACAACTTGAGTCTGAAAATCACCCCAGAGGGGTAACACAAAGGTTGATGGATGATGGAAACTACTTGGGGAAGGGGTAGTTAAGCCCTTGAATCGCCATTGAGGGGACAATTAACCCTTAACATTCATGGTGTACAGACCACCGCGCAGCAAAGTCACGTTGAACCAGGTGTTTTGCCAAACGTAAGTATTTTTACCAGTGTAAGACATAGTCATAAGCTCCAAAATTAACAAGTTAGTAAGTACTCTAGCAAAGCTTGGCTCGGTTCCCTGGAGCTAGAGATTCTCATTTCCGTGGAGACAACTTGTCACTCGGTTCCCTGGAGAGGTATCCATCCTGGATTGACTAGAGGTGACGGGCATCTTGCCCTGTCAACGAGAGCCAGTATAGCCATCTGTAGTTTTATTACAAGTATTATTTGATAATTTTTTTATTTCGGCGGTTTTGTGTAATTTTATTACACATGAATTCTGGGGTTATTTGTGATCTTGTTCCAAAAAAATAGCGAGGCGAACAAGCGCCATCGCTATTTTTCAATAACTTACAATGAGTGTAATTATTTTGTAATATAGTGGCACATCACAGCCAATGGTGATGCTGTGGGTTTTCCATACAAGGGATCACCCTCAGTGGCGCTGCCGGCTATATCCAGGTGCACATAAGGCAAGGGTGTATTGCTGCCAATACCATGTGCCTCAAGCCCCGATGCACGGATCAAAAATGCCGCCGGATATTGGTGACCACGAGCGGTTACCGAAGAAGGCGCATTGTTGGATGACAACATATCCGAGGCGCCTGATACGTCTTTAATCTTGTCGAAGTCTTCCCGTCGCAGTCTGGAGACCTCAAATGGCTCGCCAAAACTCTCGCCCAGCGAAGCAATCAGTGCGGCTACGCTGCCCTGATGTGCCACAGAGTTGGCCACCGCCGCCGGATAACCGCCGTAGGCGCGAACCACATGGCCGGTCAGGGTCGCTACCGAAAAAAGCTCAGGATTCACAGCTGCAACCGCCTTTTGACGCAGATGGCTCAACAAGTCCGCCAGCACCAGACGACCTTCGGCATCCGTGTTACCAATCCGCACCCGCACCCCGGCGTGGCTTGGGATGATTTCATCGGTCACAAAAGCCTCTGAGCCAATGCTGTTACGCACCAGCCCAAGTTCAGCAATCACCCGTATGCCTTTGGGTTTGAGTAGCGACAGAGTTTTCATCAGGCCAGCTACAGCAGCGGCACCGCCTTTATCACGGCTCATACCAGCCATGGCGCCGCCAATTTTCAAATCGGCACCGCCCGTGTCGTACACCACACCTTTACCGGCAAAGAGGAAAGTGCGCTCTATCTCACCCTCACCCACGTATTCGAGTTTCACAACGCGCGGCTGATGACGCGCAACCGCAAAAGAAGCGCGGCCAACGGCGCTCAAAAGCGGATAGTCGCGTTCCAGCTCATCACGGCCTTCTATTACCCGGGTGTGAATATCAGTGCCAGCAAAGGCTTTGAGGCAATAATCAGCAAACGCGGGCGCCGACATACGCTCAGGCTCGGTGCCGCACAGATCTCGGGCAAGATTGCGACCGGTTTCAAGGGCGCTGGCGAGTTGGGCGAGCGATTCATCGGCACCATACAGGCCAATGGTTTCAATGCTGCAAAGGGCAGCGCCCTGCTCACGGGCTTCAAGGCTCATCCATAATTCCTGACCACAACCAAGGGCGGCGGCGAGCATAGCTTCAACCTTATCGTCACGGCCAAACACCGCCAGCAGTGGCCGGGTAGCACCGGCATCTCTTGCCATGGCAATGGCGCTGCGGGCTGCCTGGGTGACAGAGCGCACGTCGTCATAGTCGCCATAGCTGCTGCCGATGGGGGCGTAGATCAAGCGGCCACCGGCGAGGCCCGGTGCCAGCAGTAAAGTGGTGGTCTTTCCCACCCGCTTGTCAATACTGGCGGCGTGACCTGCCAGCAGACGTACTTCATCGAGGGAAACTGCATCCAATGAAGGGCTCAGCACCAAGAGGGCATCAAAGCCCTCGCCGGCGAAGATGCCATTTTCATCCTGTTCAACAACAAATTGTGCCTGAAACATGACCCGTCCTATTGTTTTGATTGTGTATTGCAAGGCTGGGCTGATTATTCCTGCAAACAGCATCATTTGCCACCCGCGGCAAGCCCTTTCGCTGGAAACTTTGGCTTCCACAACCCAGATGTTTGCCCATCCACCCGGAGCGCACACTGTGTTAAACTCGGCGCAATCAGGGGCGCTTAGAAAGGTGCGGGGACTTGTTCTCACTTTTCCCGAGCCGCCCAGTCATGACCAAAAAGCCGGGAGTATTCCGTGACTGCTATTAATCAGCTCTACCCTCAGCCTCTGTGGCAGTGGTTCGAACAAATCTGTGCCATTCCCCATCCTTCCAAACACGAAGCGGCCCTGAGCCAGCACATTCAGGCATGGGCCCGCGATAAAGGCCTGCCTGTGGTGGAAGATAAAGTCGGCAACCTGATTATCCGTAAAGCCGCCACTCCCGGCATGGAAAACCGCAAGACTGTGGTTATTCAGGCGCACATTGACATGGTGCCGCAGAAGAACAACGACAAGGTACACGACTTTACCAAGGACCCCATTGAAGCCTATGTGGATGGTGAGTGGGTAAAAGCCCGTGGCACTACCCTTGGCTCAGATAACGGCATTGGTATGGCGTCGGCCCTTGCCATTCTTGGCAGCAATGACATTCCCCACGGCCCACTGGAAGTACTGCTGACCATCGACGAAGAAGCAGGTATGACCGGTGCCTTCGGCCTGGAAGCCGGTTATCTGGATGCCGAAATCCTGATTAACACCGACTCCGAGCAGGAAGGCGAAATTTACATGGGCTGCGCCGGTGGCGTAGACGCCGAAATCACCCTGCCCATGGTATGGGAAGCCCCGGCCGAAGATTACAAGAGCTTCGCGCTGAACCTGTCTGGTCTCAAGGGTGGTCACTCAGGGGTGAACATTCACCTTGGCCGTGGCAACGCCAACAAGCTGCTGGCCCGCTTCCTGTTTGAAAACGTCGAAGCCCTGCAACTGGAGCTGGCCGATTTCAACGGCGGCTCGCTGCGTAACGCCATTCCCCGCGAAGCCGGCCTGACCCTGATGGTACCGGCCGAGCACGAGCAAGGCTTGAAAGACGCCGTCAGTGCCTTCGAAGCTTTGGTGCGTGAAGAGCTGGCCATTGCCGATCCCGGCGCCGTACTGACCCTGACTGAAGTGGCCAAGCCTAAGCGGGTGATGAGCGAGCACAGCCAGAACACCTTTATCGACCTGCTGAACGCCTGCCCCAACGGCGTGATGCGCATGAGTGATGAAGTAGCCGGTGTCACCGAAACTTCGCTCAACGTGGGCGTTATCACCACCAGCGAGCAGGATGTGAAAATCCTCTGCCTTATCCGCTCACTGATTGACTCTGGCCGCACCCAGGTTGAAGGCATGCTGATTGCGCTGTCTAACCTCGCTGGCGCAGAAATCGAGCTCTCCGGCGCTTACCCCGGTTGGAAGCCGGACAACAGCTCGCCTGTGATGGCCATCGTCCGTGAAACCTACCAGGACATCTACAACAAGGAGCCGGTGATCATGGTTATCCACGCCGGTCTCGAATGTGGCCTGTTCAAGAAGCCCTACCCCGAGATGGACATGGTTTCCATTGGCCCCACCATCCGCTTCCCACACAGCCCCGATGAGATGGTGAACATCGAAACCGTGGGTCAGTACTGGCAGCTGCTGCTGGCAGTGCTTGAGCGTATTCCTGAAAAAGCTTGAGCGCATTCCTGAAAAGGCCTGAGCCTTGAATTAATCCAGTTAAAAGGGCGACTCTTCAGTCGCCCTCTTCTTTATTTATCAGCAAAGCGTTGGCGCTAAATGGCCTAGCCACTCACCAATGCCTTCATCAAACTGCGAAGCCAAATCAGCGCCGGATGCCCGCCAAGCGCAGGGTGCCAGACGCAGTTCAGGTGATAACCAGGCACATCCTCGGGCAGCTGTAACCGCTTCAACGGCCAGTGTTCGGCCAGCAAATCTGCCACCTTTTTGGGCAGCACCAATACATAGTCGCTTCGACACACAATCGCCGCCGCCGACATATAGCTTTGGCTGTTCACCGAAATGCGCCGCGATAAGCCCTGGCTCCCGAGCCAGCTATCGAGCCGGGCTTCTGAGGTGCCAAGGGGCGAGTGAAACACATGGGCCATGCCGATAAGTTCGCTAAGCGCCATCTGCTCGCCAACGCCGGGTAAGTCTTTTCGCACCAAACCTGCCAGCGGCTCGGTGAGCCAGGTTTCTTTGCCAAGATAGGCCGGTACCTGCATATATTCATCAAAGCCCAGCACCAAATCGATTTCGCCAGAGGCAAGCTCCGCCTCCGGCAGCCTATCCCGCAGAATACGAATTTCGATGCTCACCCCGGGAGCCAGCTCGTTGAGGCGCTGCATCAAAGGCGGCATCAGCACACACTCCACATAGTCGGTGGTGCACAGCACAAAGCGGCGCTGCGAGTTTTCGGGCTCGAAGGCTTCTTCTTCGCTGAGCTGCTGCTCCAAAAGCCTAAGCGCCTGACGTACGCCACTGTGCAGATGCTGGGCCCGGGGCGTGGGCACCATCCCCTGCGGAGTGCGCACCAACAGCGGATCGCCAAAGGCGGTGCGCAGTCTGCCCAGGGCATGACTCATGGCGGGCTGACTGATAAACAGCGACTCGGCTGCGCGGGTCACACTGCCCTGGGTCATCAGGGCATCAAAGGCAAGCAGCAGATTGAGGTCGAGTTGATGCAGTTTCATGACCATTATTCACAGTGTTTATGTGTGCATATATCTTATTCATTTGTTGTATAGCCGCGCAACTTCTTACACTGTCTCTAGTTAATCGTCGCCAAAAAAGCTGGCGCTTTTTTGGGATGTTCGAGACTAAGATAAAAACCATTACACTGCTGCTTAACCATCCAGTGGTGTAACCTGACGGCTTAAACCCGTTTTCTCCATGACCGGCCCTGTGGTGCACCATGTCAGCACGGGGATATAAGGACTTTGCGATGAGCATCAATACCCTAAATTCGACCCCGGCCGCCGATGGCTTCATCATGCCAGCCGAATGGGCACACCAGCAGGCTGTTTGGATGATCTGGCCCTACCGCCCCGACAACTGGCGCGAAGCCGGTCGTTTTGCCCAGACCACCTTTGCCAAGGTGGCCGATGCCATTGGCGGCGCCACGCCTGTGTTTATGGGGGTTCCTGCCGAGTTTATGGATAAGGCCCGCGCCATCATGCCTGCCCACGTGACGCTGGTTGAGATGAACAGCGACGACTGCTGGGCCCGCGATACAGGCCCGACGGTAGTGACCAATGCCGCTGGCGAGTGCCGCGGCATTGACTGGGGCTTTAATGCCTGGGGCGGCCACAAGGGCGGCCTCTACTTCCCATGGGACCAGGATGAAAAAGTTGCAGCCCAGATGCTGGCCCAGCACGGCATGGACAGATACGCCGCGCCGCTTATCCTCGAAGGTGGCTCAATCCACGTGGACGGCGAAGGCACCTGTATGACCACCGCCGAGTGCCTTTTGAATGAAAACCGCAACCCGCATCTCACCAAAGAGCAAATCGAAGCCTATCTTCGCGACTACCTTGGTGTAACCAGCTTTATCTGGCTGGGTGACGGCGTTTACATGGACGAGACCGACGGCCACATCGACAACATCTGCTGTTTTGTCCGCCCCGGCGAAGTGGCCCTGCACTGGACCGACGATGTGAACGACCCACAATACGAGCGCTCTGTGGCTGCGCTTAAGGTGCTGGAAGCTGCCGTGGATGCCAAGGGACGCAAACTGAAGGTGTGGAAGCTGCCGCAGCCAGGCCCGCTGTACTGCACAGAGGAAGAGTCTGCCGGCGTTGAGAGCGGCACCGGTGTGCCCCGTGAGGCCGAAGGTCGTCTGGCGGGTTCCTACGTGAACTTCCTTATCACCAACGACCGTATCGTCTACCCGCTTTTGGACGAAGCCACCGACGGTGAAGCGCAGCGCATTCTGGAAGAAATCTTCCCTGAGCATAAGGTTATCGGCGTGCCAGCCCGTGAGATCCTGCTTGGCGGTGGTAACATCCACTGCATTACCCAGCAGATCCCATCCGGCAAATAATCGGCCTGTTTATTCACCTTTTCGGAGTTACCCGTATGTTCGAAGTAACCGAAGTATCCATTGCCGAGCTGCGCAGCGCGCTCGAATCCGGCCGCACCACGGCGGTTGAACTGGTTAACGCGTATCTTGCCCGTATCAAAGCCTATGATGGCGCCGATACCGACACCAAACTCAATGCGGTGGTGGTGCACAATCCCGATGCACTGAAAGAAGCGGAAGCGTCCGATGCGCGCCGCGCCCGTGGCGAAACATTGGGGCCACTCGATGGCATCCCCTACACCGCCAAAGACAGTTATCTGGTGAAAGGGCTGACCGCCGCCTCCGGCAGCCCGGCCTTTAAAGATTTGGTTGCCCAGCGCGATGCCTTCACCGTGGAGCGCCTACGCGCCAATGGCGCCATCTGCCTTGGCAAAACCAATATGCCGCCCATGGCCAATGGCGGCATGCAGCGCGGTGTCTATGGCCGCGCCGAAAGCCCCTACAATGCAGCTTATCTCACTGCGCCCTTCGCCTCCGGCTCATCCAATGGCGCCGGCAGTGCCACCGCAGCCAGCTTTTGCGCCTTTGGTCTGGCCGAAGAAACCTGGTCCAGCGGCCGCGGCCCGGCTTCCAACAATGGTTTGTGTGCTTACACCCCATCCCGCGGCGTGATTTCGGTGCGCGGTAACTGGCCACTGACCCCCACCATGGACGTGGTCGTGCCCTACGCCCGCACCATGGCCGATTTGCTTGAGGTGCTGGATGTGGTAGTCGCCGACGATAGTGAAACCCGCGGCGATCTGTGGCGTATGCAGCCCTGGGTAAGCATCCCCAAGGCTTCCGAAGTACGCCCCGAGTCTTATCTCGCCCTCGCCTGCAGCGCAGAAAGCCTTAAAGGCAAGCGCTTTGGTGTGCCCAAGATGTTTATCAATAAAGATGAACTCGCCGGCAGCAGCGAAAACCCGGGTATTGGCGGCCCCACCGGTCAGCGCATTCATACCCGTGACTCTGTAATTGCCCTGTGGGAGCAAGCCCGAGCAGCGCTGGAAGCCGCCGGCGCAGAAGTGATAGAAGTAGACTTCCCGCTGGTGTCCAACTGCGAAGGCGACAGACCCGGCGCGCCGACCGTGTTCAATCGCGGCATAGTCACCCCTGAGTTCCTCCACGACGAGCTGTGGGAGCTCTCCGGCTGGGCCTTCGATGACTTCCTGCGTGCCAATGGTGACCCCAAGCTCAATAAGCTTGAGGACGTGGATGGACCACAGATTTTCCCCCACGACCCGGGCACACTGCCAAACCGCGAGGGCGACCTTGCCGCCGGTATGGATGAGTACGTCAACATGGCCAAGCGCGGTATCAAGCCGTGGAATGAAATTGCCACTGTGCCGGATGGCCTGCGTGGGCTTGAGCAAACCCGTAAGCTTGACCTCGAAGACTGGATGGATGCGCTTAAGCTTGATGCAGTGCTTTTCCCCACCGTGGCCGACGTGGGCCCTGCCGATGCCGATGTGAATCCGGCCTCTGCCGATATCGCATGGAGCAACGGCGTTTGGGTAGCCAATGGTAACCTCGCCATCCGTCATCTGGGCGTACCCACTGTGACTGTGCCCATGGGCATCATGGCCGATATCGGCATGCCCGTGGGTCTGACGTTTGCTGGTCGTGCCTATGATGACAACGCGCTCTTAAGCCTGGCCTCGGCATTTGAGTCCACAGGCAATAAGCGCAAGGTGCCCACCCGCACCCCACATCTGGCATAACTCACTCAGCAAACAACAGGTTTGCCGGAAACACGCTAAAGCCACCTTGAGGTGGCTTTTTTATTGCCACAGAATTAGCTTTGATATTTGGGGTGTTATGCCTTGCAGGGGATAATATCTTACTTACCACATGGCATCACGGCGAAGCCGGGGCAGACAGGGAAGCAACTATGACAGACATTCTATTAGGTGGAAACGGCAAGTCGCAGGTTTCACTCGATCCGGCCATGGCCAACCGCCACGGGCTGATAGCGGGCGCCACAGGTACAGGCAAAACCATCAGCCTGCAGGTATTAGCCGAATCTTTCTCCAATCTGGGCGTACCCTGCTTTCTGGCCGATGTAAAAGGAGATCTAAGCGGGCTTGCCACGGCAGGTAAAACCAACGACAAGCTGCAACGTCGCTGCCAGCAGATTGGCATGGAGATGCCCGCCTTCGCCGCTTGCCCCGCCCTCTTTTGGGACATCTTCGGCAAGCTGGGCCTGGGGGCCCGCACCACCATCAGCGAGATGGGGCCATTGCTGCTCTCGAGTCTGCTGGAACTTAACGACACCCAAACCGGCGTGCTGTACGGCTGTTTCGACTATGCCGACGAGCAGGGGCTGTTGCTGCTCGATTTAAAAGATCTGCGCGCCCTGCTCTCTTTTATGGCCGATAACGCCAAGAGCCTGTCTGGTCAGTACGGCAATATCAGCGCCGCGTCAGTGGGCGCTATCCAGCGCCGCCTGTTGGTATTGGAAGAACAAGGAGCCGAAAACTTCTTTGCCGAACCGGCGCTGCAGCTTGCCGATTTGATGCAGACCGATTTCTCCGGCAAAGGCGTGGTAAGCATTCTTGATGTCACCACCCTTATCCACCAGTCACCCAAGCTCTACGCCACCTTCCTGTTCTGGCTACTCTCAGAGCTGTTCGAGACCCTGC
>NZ_JBFKLW010000014.1:0-75297 GCF_041630135.1 Shewanella sp. | reverse complement strand
CCTTTGTGGCCAGTTTGCCAGTCACAGTATCCGTAAGCATTATCTCGCGTTGGTGCGTGGCAATATGCATGAAGCCGGGGTGCTTGATTATCCACTTAAAGAGGAATTGGATGAGCTGGCCGATAAAGATGTTGATCCCGATAAACCCGCGCAGGATGCGGTAACAGCTTACCAACCGCTGCTTAATTGTGAGATCCCTTATTCATCGGGTCGCTACCCGAGTAGCCGCTTTGCCCTGATGCATCTCGAGCCTAAAACTGGCCGCAAGCATCAGTTAAGGCGCCACATGGCCCATCTGCGTCACCCCATTGTGGGTGACACCACCCACGGTGATGGCAAGCAAAACCGTTTTTTCAGAGAGCATTTTGGAGTGAATCGTCTGTGGCTGATAGCCAAGCGACTGGAAATTGCTCATCCGCTTACCGGGCTGCCATTGGCAATAGAAACGGAACTCGAGCCTGAGTGGCTCAGTATTTTTGATGGACTTGGCTGGGATGATGCTAACTTGTCACCGGAATTACCATTGAACATTGCCTGAGGCGGCACCAGTGGCATTCCTTGAAATTTGATTAGCCCTGACTTTTTATCCGGGCTTTTAACTCAGCCAGACTGACAAAGCCTGCGACCTGAGTATGGGCTGTGTCGGGCCAAAGCCTTTGGCTTTGAAAGTAACGACCTCGTCGGTGTTGACAGGCTTTGTGTTGCTTTTTTCGGCAGTTTGGTTGCATGGTATTGTTCCCGTAGCACAAACTCCTTCCCTGGCAAATAAGGCTCTCGTGGTCGTATGCCTCTTCGGTATCGCTTTAAAACGGCCGTTGCAACAGCCGTAAAGAGGGGGAGCCATAATGGCTTAAAGGTACCATAAAAGTGGCTGAAGAGACCAGTAATACCATTGAAAAGCATGGAATTACACTGGATTAAAAGGCTTGCAAGCTTGTAGTCAGATACCCTATGTTGATACCCATATAGTTGAAAGTTTAGAGATAAACAGAAAGGATAAGGAAGGATGAAGCAGGTAGATTTGGTATTTGGCACTGTGTATGGCAGCGCCCAGTTTGTGGCCGAAACACTGGCCGATGAGTTATCGGCGCTGGGCTACCTGCCGCGGCTTTGGTTGCCACAGGAGTTACCGGGTTTTACCCCTGATACAGGATTACTGATAGTCGTGTCTTCCACTACCGGCAGTGGGGATTTACCCGATGACATTCAACCTTGGTATTACCGGCTCAAATCCGAAGCGCCTTATTTGCCATCGTTACGTTTTAGCGTTTTGGGTCTTGGAGATTCAAGCTATAGCGAATTCTGCGGCGCTGGCGAGAAGCTGAATGAACTTTTTGCAGAGCTGGGCGCCAAACAAGTGCAGCCGTTGCTGCGTATCGACGCGATGGAAACCATGGAACCGGAAATAGAGGCCAAAGCATGGCTAGCTCAATGGCATCAACGGGTTCAGAGCGAAATAGCCGCTTGAATCGATTCAATCGTCATTGGTTTCGCTTCGCCCAGCGTCTGTCCCAGACGCTGCTTATCCCCATCGCAATTCTGCCCGCTGCCGGGGTTATGATTGGCCTCGCAACCAATCCGTTACCTTTTATTCCTGACGCACTGAATATTTTGATGTTAAGCGTCGGCAAGCTTGTGTTTGATATTATGCCGATGCTGTTCGCCATAGCGGTTGCCATTGGATTTTGTCGGGACCAGGGCATAGCCGCATTTTCCGCCGCTTTTGGTTATGGTGTACTCATCTCCACTCTTGCCGCAGCTGCTAAAGTCTACCAACTACCAACTCAACTTGTTTGGGGAACACCAACAATAGATACAGGGATCGCGGGGGGAATGGCCGTAGGCGCAGTGACCTGTATTGCGGTGCGTTTCAGTGAACATCTTAAGCTACCAGCAGTGTTTTCATTTTTTGAAGGCAGGCGAAGTGCGCCTCTTATTATGATCCCTTTAGTGATTGTGATGGCATTCATACTTGCTTTTATCTGGCCCCCGCTTGAGCAACTTATCGAGCGCATTTCAGGCTGGGCAGTATATCAGGAGCCTGCTATCGCCTTTGGTTTCTATGGCACAGTAGAGCGACTGCTGCTGCCTCTTGGGCTTCATCACATCTGGAATGCACCCTTTTATCTCGAAGTTGGCCAGTATCAGGCCGGTGGTGAGATGGTACGGGGCGAAATGGCGCGTTATCTGGCGGGCGATCCGTCTGCCGGAAATCTTGCCGGTGGCTACCTTGTTAAAATGTGGGGCTTACCAGCCGCAGCGCTGGCAATGTGGCGCTGTGCCGATAAAGAGCAGCGCAACAGAGTGGCCGGCATAATGCTGTCCGCAGCCGGAGCGAGTTGGCTGACCGGTGTGACTGAGCCGGTGGAGTTTGCTTTTTTGTTTGTGGCGCCGCTTTTGTACTTACTTCATGCGCTGCTTACCGGACTTGCTTACAGTGTGTCTATCTTATTGGATGTGCATCACAGCGTGGTGTTTTCCCACGGTTTGGTGGACTTTGTGCTCCTGCTGCCTCAATCGAGCAATACCCATTGGTTTTGGTTTTTGGGTCCGCTGGTGTTTGTAATCTACTATGTGTTGTTTCGTGGCTGCATCCTGGCTTTCAATTTAAAAACCCCCGGCCGTTTTGAGCCAGACACTGGCCAGCAGCGCAACCTGCTCGCGATGATTTCCGCTCTTGGTGGCAGTCGCAATGTGGATGAATTATCAGCCTGTTTGACCCGCCTGAGGATCAGTGTGCAGGATCCTTCGCTCGTTGACAGACAACGGCTCATGTCCCTTGGAGCCAAAGGCGTGATCGTGGTTGGCAGCGGTGTGCAGGTGGTGTTTGGGACCAAGGCTGAGACATTAAGAAAGCTGCTACAGCGTTATTTGGATAGTCGCAGCTGAGGCTTTTTATTCTTTTGTGAATTTTATAGCGATATTTTTCCAGATTTGATTATTGCATCTCGAAGATTTCTCTGTTTATCAAATTTATTAAGTGATTTCCTCTGTTTGAGCCCGGTGTATGGCATGCTCAATAGCTGTTTGCTGTTATTTGGGGGAATGCAGAGTGTCGCAAGCGCTGCAACGTAGAGTACTTATAACCGATTGTGCCGATGCCAAGGGGCTGATCGCCAAGATAACCGGGGTTTGTTTTGACCATGGTTTGAATATCATTAAAAACGATGAGTTTGTGGACAACACCGAAGGGCGCTTTTTTATGCGCACCGAACTGGAGGGCGATTTAGACGAGCCAAAGCTGTTGTCGGCACTGTATAAGGTGATGCCGCAGCATAATCATACTGTGCTTAAGCCCGGTGGTCGCAAGCGAGTAGTTGTTATGGTGACCAAAGAAGCACATTGTCTCGGTGATCTGCTGATGAAGTCGTACTATGGCGCGCTGGATGTTGAGATTGCCGCTGTAGTGGGCAACTACGATAAGTTGCGTCAGTTAACTGAGAAGTTTGATATTCCCTATCATTTTGTCAGCCACGAAGGCCTCGACCGTTATCAGCATGAAGCTGCGTTGATTGACGTCATAGCGCCTTATGAACCTGATTATCTGGTGCTGGCCAAGTTTATGCGCGTATTGACCCCCGAATTTGTTGCCCAGTATCCAAACCGTATCATCAATATTCATCACTCGTTTTTGCCAGCCTTTATTGGTGCCAATCCCTATCGTCAGGCGTGGGAGCGGGGAGTAAAAATTATTGGTGCGACAGCCCACTTTGTGAATAACTGTCTCGATGAAGGGCCGATCATCAAGCAGGATGTTATTCATGTTGATCATAACTACAGTGCGCTGGAAATGGCGCGGGCAGGTCGTGATGTGGAGAAAACCGTGCTGAGCCGGGCGCTGGGGCTGGTGCTGGCTGACAAGGTTGTTGTGTACGGCAACAAGACGGTGGTGTTCTAAGCTGTGCCTTTAACAATAAAGGCGCATTTTGCGCCTTTAATGTTTGTGAAAGCGGTATTACTCATCGAAGGTCACATAAATCAGTTCATCACTCAGATTCATGGACAAATCTTTGATAATTACTTCACCGGGTAAATAACGGGATATGCGTTCAGCAGTCCTGTTTGCGCCATGTGACAGTGCAAAGTTGTAGAATGTTTCACCATTACACACCAGTTTGGGGAAGATGCGCTGCTCGTTGATTCGGTAATCCTTCATCGTGTCATTAAAGCGAACCACAGAGTTGCTCATCCCCGCTTTGCACACGCTGATCAGAGTATTTTCAACATAGGGATCCATTGCTGCTGTAGCGGAGAAACAAAAACTTGCCAATGCAACGGTTGATAGGACATTTAGCTTTTTCATAGGTACTCTCCTTGTTGTTCAGATACCCCTGAATTACAGCCCCGTCTTGGATTAATTTCTCCCGCTAAAGTATGTCATTCTGTATCCGTTTATAACTATCCACCGCCAATTGAGCTTAAAGTGCGGTAATTGGGGATGCTTTTGCATGCAGGGCAATAACCTCTTGATAAAAACTTCTGTAATGCACTGCCATTACGCAGAGGTGGATAACAATGGCAATAAAAAGCAGGCTATGGCCTGCTTTTTTTAGATTGCGCACAATGAGAACTGAGTTCAGTCAACCATGCGAAGCAGTTCGTTGATGCCAACTTTGCCGCGGGTCTTCTCGTCGACTTTCTTTACTATGATGGCGGCGTACAGGTTGTACTTGCCACAGCTTGAAGGCAGGGTGCCTGATACCACTACCGAGCCTGCAGGTACACGGCCATAGTGGATTTCGCCGGTTTCACGGTCGTAAATACGGGTGCTTTGCCCAATATACACGCCCATGGAGATCACCGAACCTTCTTCAACCACCACACCTTCTACGATTTCAGAGCGGGCGCCGATAAAGCAGTTATCTTCGATAATGGTAGGCCCGGCCTGCAGCGGCTCAAGTACGCCGCCAATGCCTACGCCGCCGGACAGGTGCACGTTTTTACCGATCTGGGCGCAGGAGCCCACAGTCGCCCAGGTATCAACCATGGTGCCTTCATCAACGTAGGCGCCAAGGTTAACGTAAGATGGCATCAGTACAGTGTTTTTACCGATGAAAGAGCCTTTGCGAACAGCCGCTGGTGGCACTACGCGCACGGCTTCAGCCCGAAAACGCGCTTCGTCGTAATCAGCAAACTTCATAGGTACCTTGTCAAAGTACTTGGTTTCGCCGCCTTCGATAACGCCATTGTCGAAGATGCGGAACGACAGCAACACAGCTTTTTTCAGCCATTGATTAACATGCCACTGACCGTCTATTTTCTCGGCCACACGGACTTCGCCCTTGTCGAGCATGTTGATCACAGTCTCGACATCGGCACGGATGCTGGGATCGACACTGGTAGGGGTGATGGTTGCGCGAGCTTCAAAAGCCGCCTCGATACGCTGGCGTAAAGCCTCCATTTGGGATCTCCCGTGTGTAGTAAAGGGTTAAAAAATCGCACTCTGGGACAGGGCACCAACCAGCGCTTCCCGGAGTTTTTGCTGCTCTGTTTCGCTGAGGGCCTGACCTTCGCGGGTTTGCAGCACGAAAAAGTCTTCCGCGCGCTCACCAATGGTGGTGATCTTGGCGGCCAACAGAGTGATATCACAGCGGTAAAAAATGTCACCGACCCGGGCCAGCAGACCCGGCATGTCCAGCGCGATGAGTTCCATCATACTTGTACCATGACGACTGCTGGGCAGAAAACTGACCTGAGTCGGTACATTAAAAGGTTTCATCTTTCTGGACAGCTTGCGAAACTTCGGCGGTTTGGGATTTTCGCTGGAAAGCGCCTTTTCAAGCCCCTTGCGAATACTTTGTATCCGCGATAGCTGGGCCAATGGATCGCCATCCTGTTCCAGGATGATAAAGCTGTCCAGGGCATAGTTGTCTTTGGATGTCATCACAGTGGCGTCATGAACGTTTATGTTCTTGTTGTCCAGTACAGCCATCACCGTGGCGAACAACTTGGGTCTGTCCTTGCAATACACAAACAGTTCAGTGCCGCCGCGGGTGGTATGTTTGGAAATCAGTACCAGAGGTTCATCCTGGCGGTGCTTTAAGATGCCTTCGGCATGCCAGGTGATTTGGCTTGGTTGATGACGCAGAAAGTAATCGGCCTTGAATCTGCTCCACAGGGCGTCCAGATCTTTCTCCTTTACGCCGCGGCGAAGCAGCTCTTTCTTCGCTTTGGCCTGGTACTCCCGCACCCGGGCACGGATATCCACCGGCTTTTCTTTGCCCCGGGCCAATACCCGCTGGGTAGAGAAATACAGATCTCTTAATAGTGAACCCTTCCAGCTGTTCCAGGTTTTCTCGTTGGTTGAACAGATATCCGCTACTGTGAGGCAATACAGATAGCTCAAGTGCACCGCATCGCGCACTTTGCTGGCAAAGTCAGCGACTACATCGGGGTCGGAAATATCCCGTCGCTGTGCGGTGACAGACATTACCAAATGGTTTTCAACCAGCCAGCTCACCAGGCGGCCATCGTGGTCATTCAGGCCATGTGCCTTACAAAATGCCAGTGCATCCACAGCGCCGAGTTTGCTGTGATCGCCCCCCCGGCCCTTGGCGATGTCGTGGAAGATAGCCGCCAGTACCAGCAATCCTTTTTTCGGCAGCTGGTTGATCAGCACAGAGCCCAGAGGGAACTCATCTTTTTGCTCAGGCTGCGAAAAGCGCTCGATATTGAGCAATAGCCTGTGAGTGTGCTCATCCACTGTATAGGCGTGAAAGAGGTCGAACTGCATCTGACCTTCAATGGCGCGCCAGGCAGGCAAATAGGCAGACAGAATGCCATGCTTGTGCATCAGCGAAAACGCTGGAATCCCACGTGGATGGCGCAGAATTTCCATAAATACCTGACGACACTCGGCATACTCCATCAACGGCTGGTGAAGTGATTTACGTGCCTGACGCAGCGAGCGCAGGGTGGGCGCGTAAATGCCACGGATATTGGAGTTGCGGGCAATGAGTAAAAACAGCCCCATGATGTCTTCCGGCTTGCCAAACGCCTCCTCGGCCAACGCCTCGATAAAGCCGCCACGACGCTGGAAATTGTCGTTTATTGGTACGATTTCCAGCGCTTTGGTATGGCCCAATGTTGCTCGTTTGAAGAGCTGCAGCAGCATCTCGTTGAGCTCCATCACCCGCCGCACGGTGCGGTAGTAGAGCTTCATCATTTGTTCGACCGCAAGCTGAGTCTTATCTTCGTAGCCCAGGAGTTCGGCAACCTGGCGCTGCAAGTCAAACAGCAAACGGTTTTCGTCCCGGCCTGAGGCAATGTGCAGTGCAAAACGGATTTGCCATAAAAACTGCTGACACTCCAGCAGCTCTTCCAGCTCTATCGGTTCAAGAAAGCCGTAACCCACCAACTCTTCGAGACGCGAAGCATTGAAATGACGCATGGCCACCCAGGCCACTGTCTGAATATCGCGAAGACCACCGGGGCAACTTTTAACGTTGGGCTCCAAATCGAACGCACTGGCCTTGGTGTGGCGGGCTTGCTGCTCATCTCGCTTAGCCATGAAAAAATCGCTTGAAGGCCAGAATTCTGAGGTGCGTATGGCGTCGTACAGCTCGTCAAACAGCGGCTCACAACCGGTGAGAAAACGCGCTTCGAGTAAATTGGTGGCAATGGTAATATCGCCCCGGCCTTGCTCCAGTGTTTCGTTCACACTGCGTACACTGTGGCCAATTTCAAGCCCGGCGTCCCAGAGAAAGGCAATGAAGTAGCCAAGCACGAACTCGGCTTCTTTGGGGAGCTTTTCATCGACTAAAAACAGCAGGTCAATATCTGAATAGGGATGAAGCTCGCCGCGTCCGTAACCTCCCACGGCTATCAGTGCGACCGGGTAGTTGCCAAGGCCATGTTGCTCCCAGGCGCTGATGAGCAGCTCATCTACTCCCTGACAACGACGCCGTACCAGTTCGACCACGTTTTCGCGGGCCGAAAAAGCCAGTGCCAGTTGCTGATTAAGCGCCTGCAATGACGCTTTGGCCTGCTGAGCCGTCGTCATGGTATGCCCTATTTGTGATTGATTACGCGTGGTAAATCTTCTTCGCTGCGTAGCGTGAGAACTTCCACACCTGTCTCGGTCACCAATAGGGTGTGCTCGTACTGGGCAGAGTTTTTGCCATCGATGGTGGTGACAGTCCAGCCGTCATCTTTATCCAGTAAAGTTTGATGACGACCTGCGTTGATCATTGGCTCAATGGTAAAGCACATGCCGGGACGCAGCACTGTGTTGTCAGTGTTTTTGTAGTGCACAACCTGGGGTTCTTCGTGGAAAGTGGCACCGATGCCGTGGCCACAGTAGTCACGTACTATGCTGTATTTCTCAAGGCCAGTTTTAGCTCCCTTGACCACTTTTTCGATGGTTGCGCCGATTTCACCCAGTTTCATGCCGGGACGAACCTTGCGGATGGCAGCATACAGGCTTTCCTGAGCGATTCGGCACAGACGCTTGTCTTTTGGCGATACCTCACCGATGAAAAACATCTTGGAAGTGTCACCGTGGTAACCATCTTTAATCACTGTGATATCGATATTGAGGATGTCACCGTCTTTAAGTACTTCATCAGAGGGGATGCCGTGGCAAATCACCGCATTGACCGAAGTACAGATTGACTTGGGAAAACCGTGGTAATTAAGTGGCGCGGAGATGGCGCCTTGCTCTTCAGTATATTTGGCGCAAATGTCGTTCAGTTCATTGGTGGTCACGCCAGCCTTGACAAAGGGCGCAATCATTTCAAGAACATCGGCGGCCAGTTTACCGGCTGCACGCATTTTTTCGATTTCAGCGGGCGTCTTGATGACTATACTCATGCAGTTGTTATCTCACCTAGTATCACAGGGAATGCGGTGCGCTTGACTGCCAATTTTGGCCTGCAAAAATTTGTGCTTTGACCTGGATTATGGTATAAAGCGCGCCGTTATGTTTGACTCTCAAAATCACCGCGGTGGGAAATCCAGAGCAGTGATGAGGAAAATATGGCGGCCATTATACATGGCTAATTGGTAAATACTAAATCGCACACGTGTCGACACATGCCTCGGGGTGCTTCTGGTCAACAGGTCAGGGGTCGAGGTCATGGGACGCGTGGAGGTAGAACCCCTTTTTACTTTTAAGGTATTCAAAATGACTACAGTTTCAATGCGCGACATGCTCCAGGCCGGTGTTCACTTCGGTCACCAGACCCGTTACTGGAACCCTAAGATGAAGCCATTCATCTTCGGTGCCCGCAACGGTGTACACATCATCAACCTCGAGCACACTGTACCAATGTTCAACGAAGCTCTGGCTTTCATCAGCAACGTAGCTTCCAAGAAAGGTAAAATCCTGTTTGTTGGTACCAAGCGCGCTGCCAGCGAAGCTATCAAAGAATCTGCTGTTTCTTGTGATCAGTACTACGTTGACCACCGCTGGCTCGGCGGTATGCTGACCAACTGGAAAACCGTTCGTCAGTCAATCAAGCGTCTGAAAGAGCTGGAAACCCAGTCAGTTGACGGTACTTTTGACAAGCTGACCAAGAAAGAAGCTCTGATGCGTACTCGCGAGCTGGAAAAGCTTGAGAAGTCTCTGGGCGGTATCAAGAACATGGGCGGTCTGCCTGATGCTCTGTTCGTGATCGGTGCTGACCACGAGCATATCGCTATCAAAGAAGCCAACAACCTGGGCATTCCAGTGGTTGCTGTTGTTGATACCAACGCTTCTCCTGATGGTGTGAACTACATCGTTCCTGGTAACGACGACGCTATGCGTGCTATCCGCCTGTACACTGAAGCTGCTGCCGCTGCTGCCAAGTCTGGCCGTGGTCAGGATCTGGCTGTACAAGCTGAGCAAGACGGTTTCGTAGAAGCCGAATAATAAGGCGTGATGAGTTTCATCTCCCTTATTAACCAAGATCTATGATTGGTTAACAGGGGCCCATGGGCCCCTGTTTCATACCTGCTGACTCGACAAGTGATTGTCGACTATCTATAGAGGAATTTAACAATGGCAATTTCTGCTGCCCTGGTTAAAGAACTGCGTGAGCGCACTGGCGCCGGCATGATGGATTGTAAAAAAGCTCTGGAAGAGACCAACGGTGATATCGAGCTGGCTATCGATAACATGCGTAAGAGTGGTGCTGCCAAAGCTGCTAAGAAAGCCGGTAACATCGCTGCTGAAGGTACCATCCTGATCAAGCAGGGTGCTGGTTTCACTGCGCTGCTGGAAGTGAACTGTCAGACTGACTTCGTTGCCAAGGACTCTAACTTCCTGGCTTTTGCTAACGAAGTTCTGGAAGTGGCTGCCGCCGGTAAAGTTACCGTAGAAGATCTGAAAGCTCAGTTCGAAGAAGCGCGTGTTGCTCTGGTTGCCAAAATCGGTGAAAACATCAATGTTCGTCGCGTTGAGTACATCGATGGTGCCTCTGCCGCTTCTTACCGCCACGGCGACCGTATCGGTGTGGTTGTAACCGGTGACGCTGACGAAGAAACTCTGAAGCATTTGGCTATGCATGTTGCGGCTTCCAAGCCTGAATACGTAAACCCTTCAGACGTTCCTGCTGAAGTGGTTGCCAAAGAGCGTGAAGTTCAGGTGGAAATCGCCATGAACGAAGGCAAGCCAAAAGACATCGCTGAGAAGATGGTTGAAGGCCGTATGAAGAAGTTCACCGGTGAAGTATCTCTGACCGGTCAGCCATTCATCATGGAGCCTAAGAAGACTGTTGGCGAATTCCTGAAAGAGAAAGGCGCTTCTGTTTCTACCTTCATCCGTCTGGAAGTTGGTGAAGGTATTGAGAAGAAAGAAGAAGATTTCGCGGCTGAAGTAGCCAAGCAAATCGCCGCTTCTCAGAAGGCTTAATTGCCACTTAGGTAAGTACCCCAAGACCGCAGCAGCCGCTGCGGTCTTGTTATAACCAGGACAATAATCATGAGCACCAATCCAAAACCTGCATTTCGTCGCATTCTTCTTAAGTTAAGTGGAGAGGCCCTGATGGGCTCAGAGGGCTTCGGTATCGATCCCAGTGTACTGGATCGTATGGCTCAGGAAATCAAGGAACTGGTTGAACTGGGTATCCAGGTTGGTGTGGTGATTGGCGGCGGTAACCTGTTCCGAGGTGAAGGTCTTGCCAAAGCGGGTATGAACCGCGTGGTGGGTGACCACATGGGTATGCTGGCGACAGTAATGAATGGCCTGGCGATGCGTGATGCTTTGCACCGTGCCTATGTGAATGCCCGTCTGATGTCAGCCATTCCTTTGAATGGTGTTTGTGACCGTTACAATTGGGCTGAGGCTATCAGCCTGCTCAAGTCCGGACGCGTAGTGATATTTGCTGCCGGTACCGGTAACCCTTTCTGTACCACCGACTCGGCAGCCTGTTTGCGCGGCATTGAAATTGAAGCCGATGTCGTGTTAAAAGGCACCAAGGTTGACGGCGTCTATTCTGCCGACCCAATGAAAGACCCTGAGGCGAAGAAGTACGATGAACTCACTTATGCCGAGGTTCTGGACAAAGAATTGAAGGTGATGGATCTTTCGGCTTTTACCATGGCCCGTGACCATGACATGCCTATTCTGGTCTTCAACATGAACAAGCCCGGCGCGCTGCGTCGTGTTATCATGGGTGAAGAAGGTGAAGGCACCATCATCAAGAAATAAGTCTAAAGTTAGCGAAAGTAAGGACTGTGCAGTCTGTTGGATTGCACATCCAATAATGACCTAAAAGGACATTTACCGTGATTGAAGATATCAAAAAAGACGCGCAGGAGCGCATGGGCAAATGTGTAGAAGCCACCAAGGCGCAAATGGCCAAAGTTCGTACCGGCCGTGCACATCCCAGCTTGCTGGATACTATCCACGTTAATTACTACGGCACCATGACTCCGCTTAAGCAAGTGGCAAACGTGAGTATCGAAGACAGCCGTACTTTGGCGGTAAGCGTATTTGACCGTAGCGCTATCCAGGCGGTCGAAAAGGCTATCATGAGTTCAGATCTGGGGCTTAACCCCATGTCAGCCGGTGCCACAATCCGTATTCCTCTGCCACCTCTGACTGAAGAGCGTCGTCGTGATCTGGTGAAAGTGGTTCGCGCCGAAGCTGAGCAGGGGCGTGTTGCCGTGCGTAACGTACGTCGCGATGCCAACTCTCACTTTAAGCAGTTGGAAAAGGACAAAGAATGTACTGAGGATGATGTACGTCGCAGCGAAGAAGAAGTGCAGAAGATCACCGATCTGCACATCAAAAAGATCGATGAAATCCTGACAGCCAAAGAAGCGGAGTTGATGGAGGTCTAAGCCTTCTGACTCCACGCTAGAGTTAAGACGCCGTGTAGAGGTATACTACACGGCGTTTGTTTATTTATAGGGTTGTATATCGATGTCTTCCAACAGGGAAATTACCGCTGAACAGACTACAGAGTCTATGCCTCAAGAGGTCTCTGAACTGGTCAATCAGTCCCTGCCGGGGCATGTCGCTATTATCATGGACGGTAACGGTCGCTGGGCACAGGCTCAGGGCAAACCCAGGGTAATAGGGCACAAGGCAGGGGTGAAGGCGGTACGTCGGGCGGTAAGTACAGCGCGTCAGCTTGGAATACGGTCATTGACTCTATTTGCCTTTTCAAGCGAAAACTGGCGCAGGCCCGATGTAGAAGTCAGCTTGCTGATGGAACTGTTTTTTACTGTACTGCGCCGCGAAATCAAGCTTTTGGATCAAAATGGTGTGCGGCTCAATATCATTGGCGATACCAGCCGTTTTTCTGAGCGACTGCAAAAGCAAATTCGCGATGCAGAAGCTAAAACTGCCGGTAATAGTGAGCTGATCCTGAACGTCGCAGCCAACTACGGTGGTCGCTGGGATATACTTCAGGCAGCAAACCAACTGGCTCAAAAGCTCTCATCTGGTGAAATCGACAGCAGTCAGTTTACCGAAGAGGCATTAAGTCAACATTTGTGCATGCAAAATCAAGGGGAAGTTGATTTAATGATCCGCACTGGTGGCGACTACCGCATCAGTAACTTTGTGCTCTGGCAGGCGGCTTATGCTGAGTTGGTGTTTACTGACACCCTTTGGCCTGATTTTGATGAGCAATGTTTTAAAGACGCTATCGCCCTATTTGCGAGTCGTCAGCGCCGATTCGGATTGACCGGAAGCCAAATAGAAGAATTGAGCGCCTGATTTTAATTTACGAGGGACGTTTTTTGCTAAAACAACGAATAATAACAGCAATCTGGCTTATCCCACTGGTTTTCGGCGCCATATTTTATCTGCCGTCTGCCTATTTCGCCTGGGCCTTGGTTGGGGTGTTTCTGATAGCAGCAAAGGAGTGGGGGCGTATTATTGATGCCAGCTGTCAGATGACCCAATGGAGTTTTACCATTACGCTCGCCATCCTCTTGGTGGCGCTGAATATACTGGTGCCGGTCTCTGAGGTATGGAATACGGGGCATTTGCATCCTATCTTCCTTGCAGTCACCTTGCTCGGTGGCCTTTGGTGGCTGATTGCCATGGGCTTGGTGGTGACCTATCCCAAGAGCGCCCGTCTGTGGCAGCGCAGTCATATGCTGAAATCCATGTTTGGCCAGCTAACCCTACTGCCGTGTTTCGTGTCTCTGGTGGCGCTTAAGTCACTGAGCACCGCCAGTGAACCTTATTTTGGTGGTGCGTTGGTATTTTTGGTGATGTTGGTGGTGTGGGCGGCCGACAGTGGTGCTTACTTTGCCGGTAAAGCGCTGGGGCGAACCAAACTGGCACCTAATGTCAGTCCAGCCAAGACTATCGAAGGTCTTGTTGGCGGCCTCGTTACCACCATGATTGTGGTGGCCGTGGTGATGACTCTGTCACCGCTGCAGGAAATGGGGCTGGTGATTGCCGTCACCCTGTTTACTGCGCTGGCGTCTGCTTTGGGCGATCTGTCAGAGAGCATGTTCAAACGGGCTGCCAATATCAAAGATTCCGGCACCATTTTGCCGGGACACGGCGGCGTACTTGACCGTATCGATAGCCTGACTGCGGCGCTGCCTGTGTTCACCCTTATCTACATCACCTTTTGGATGTAAGCATGCAAAATCTGGTGATCCTGGGGGCCACAGGCTCCATTGGAAAAAGTACCCTCGATGTGATTAAGCGAAACCCCGGTGCGTACCGGGCTTTCGCCTTGGTGGCTGCCAGCAGCGTGGCCCGTATGCACGAGCTTTGCCTTGAGCATCGCCCTCGCTATGCCCACATGGTTGACCCGCAGGCAGCAGCCGAGCTGAAAGCCGGTTTACCGGCCGAGCTCAACATTGAAGTCAGCACCGGCGAAGCGGCGCTGCTTGGGCTGGTGTCGGCCGCCGAGGTCGACACTGTGATGGCCGCTATTGTGGGGGCCGCCGGTTTGGTGCCAACCCTGGCGGCGGTACGTGCCGGTAAGCGGGTTCTTTTGGCCAACAAAGAAGCACTGGTGATGTCCGGAGAGCTTTTTATCGAAGAAACCCGCAAGAATGGCGCTACCTTGCTGCCCGTGGACAGTGAGCACAATGCGATATTCCAGTGTCTGCCTGAACAGGCGCAGCGCGAAATAGGCCGCTGTGATTTATCCGCCGCCGGCATTTCCCATATTTTGCTGACTGGCTCCGGTGGCCCGTTTTTAACATCGCCGCTGGACTCCCTGGCCGCCATGACACCGGCCCAGGCCTGCAAACACCCTAATTGGTCTATGGGCCCGAAAATCTCGGTTGACTCCGCCACCATGATGAACAAAGGGCTGGAATTTATTGAAGCCCGCTGGCTGTTCAATACCGGTAAGGATGAGCTTAAGGTGGTTATTCACCCCCAAAGCGTTATCCACTCCATGGTGCAGTACCGCGATGGCAGCGTGTTGGCACAAATGGGGAACCCGGACATGCGTACACCCATCGCTTATACCATGGCGTACCCAGAGCGAATTTCTGCCGGGGTGGAACCTTTGGACTTTTTCAAAGTCGGACACTTAAGTTTTTGCGAGCCTGATTTTGCCCGTTTCCCTTGTCTGAAATTGGCGATGGATGCCTGCCAGCAGGGGCAGGAAGCCACCACGGTACTCAATGCTGCCAACGAGGTAGCCGTGGCGGCCTTTTTGAACGGTCAGATAGGTTTTACCGATATCGCTGTGATTAATGGCGAATGTCTGGGTAAGATAGCACAAACCCATCTGGATTCGCTGGAAGCCATTTTGGCGCTCGACAGCGAAGCCAGACAAATGGCCCGGCAACTGGTGGCTCGTCACTGATTGTAAGGACTTAATCGAAGGAGAACTATGTTCGACATCCTCTGGAATGCCGCATCCTTCATTGTGGCGCTGGGATTACTGATCACCGCACATGAATATGGACATTTCTATATTGCCCGTCGCTGTGGCGTAAAAGTGGAGCGTTTTTCCATCGGTTTTGGCAAGCCATTGTGGCGCAGAGTTGCGGCAGATGGTACCGAATATGTTGTTGCCATGATCCCACTTGGCGGCTACGTGAAGATGCTTGATGAGCGGGTTGATGATGTACCGGCATCAATGGCAAACCAGGCCTTTAACCGTAAGACTGTGTGGCAGCGCATTGCGATAGTTGCTGCAGGGCCCATCGCCAACTTCATTTTTGCCATTGTAGCTCTCTATATCATGTACTTGATTGGTGTCCCGTCGGTCAAGCCGGTGATTGACGCTACATTGGTGAATTCTCCAGCAGCTGTGATAAATGTTAAGGAACCGATGCAAATCCTCGCTGTCTCAGGACAGAAGGTACGCAATTGGGAAGAGGTCAATCTGGCGCTGGTAGGTCACATTGGTGATGACAGCCTGAGCTTGACCCTGGCACCGTTGAACCGTTTGGCAGGCCAAACGACCGAAGAGCGCATCTTTACCCTGGATACCCGTAATTGGCGTTTTGACCCTGAGAAGGAGTCGGCCATTGGCGCTCTGGGGTTGAGTATGCTGCGGCCTAAAATATTGCCAGTGGTGGCTCAGGTCTCCCAAAACAGCGCCGCCGAAGCGGCTGGTGTACAGGTAGGAGATGAAATCGTTGGTATCGATGGCGTGAGTTACGCTGGTTGGCAGTGGTTTGTCACTACTATCCAGGGCTCAGCGGACAAATCGATTCAGCTCACCATTAAACGCAATGGCGAGCAGAAGGTACTGATTGCCACGCCAAGGCCCGGTAAGGGCGCTGACGGCAAAACTGTTGGTTTGATAGGCATAGTACCCCAGGCCAGTGAACTGCCAGAGGCTATGCGTATCCAGTTGCAATATGGCATGTTAGACTCCTTGGCGGTTGCGACGGAGAAAACTTGGCAGCTGGTGGTTGTCAGCGTCAAGATGATCGGAAAGCTTTTCACCGGTGATGTGTCGGTGAAGAATCTGAGCGGACCCATTTCCATTGCTCAGGGCGCTGGTAACAGTGCCAATTTTGGCTTGGTGTACTTTTTGGGATTTTTGGCACTCATCAGTGTGAATCTGGGCATTATTAATCTTCTGCCCTTACCCGTACTCGATGGTGGCCATTTGTTGTATTACTTTGTGGAAGTGATCACCGGGAAACCTGTACCTGAAAAGGTGCAAGAAATAGGATTCAGATTTGGGGCAGCGCTGCTGCTAATGTTGATGAGTATCGCGCTTTTCAATGATTTTGCCCGACTCTGAGCAAGGACAGATAAATAATCAGAAGTGCTCTATGAGATTGAATAAACTTTTTGCCTCTATGATGCTCCTTGGCGCATCTTATTCAGGGACCGGCCTGGCAGACACCTTTGCGCCATTCACAGTTACCGACATTCGAGTAGAAGGTTTGCAGCGAGTCGCACTGGGTGCTGCTTTGCTCAGCCTGCCAATCAAGGTCGGCGATCAGGTTGATCAACTTAAGCTGCAACAGGCGATAAAGAGTCTGTATGCCACTACCAACTTCGATACGGTATCGGTCAGCAATGACAACGGTGCTCTGATTGTCAGTGTGAAAGAAAGGCCGACTATCAGTGAAGTGACTTTCGAAGGCAACAAAGACATCAAAGATGAACAGTTGCAGGAAAGTCTTGATGGTAGCGGCGTAAAGGTTGGCGAAGCTCTTGATCGCACCATGCTGTCCGGTATCGAAAAAGGCCTGCAGGACTTCTATTATGGCGTAGGTAAATACGGCGCTAAGGTAGAGGCGCAGGTTATTAATCTGCCTCGTAACCGGGTTGAACTGAAGTTTAAGTTTACCGAAGGTCTGGCGGCCGAAATACGTCAAATCAATGTCGTGGGCAATGAAAAATACAGCGATGCTGAGCTGATCGGCATGCTGGAACTCAAGGACTACGTGGCTTGGTGGGATCTCTTTGGCGAGCGTCGCTACCAGAAGCAAAAGCTGCAGGCAGACCTTGAAACTATCAAGACCCACTATCACAACAATGGTTATATCCGCTTTGAAGTGACCTCGACTCAGGTGGCCATGACGCCGGACCGCAAGGGGCTGTACATTACCATCAATGTAGATGAAGGTGAGCAGTACAAGGTGAAGGAAGTGAACCTCACCGGCGACTTGATGGGGCGCGAAGAGTTGATGCGTGCCATTCTGCCTATCAAGGTAGGCGAACAATACAATGGCGCTGATGTGACCTTCACCGAAGAGATGTACGCCAAGTATCTGGGGCGTTTCGGTTATGCGTACCCAGAGGTAAAAACTTATCCGGAAATTGATGACCAGAACAAAGAGGTAACTCTCAATGTGAGTGTCAACCCGGGTAAACGGGTGTATGTACGTTCTGTGAACTTCACCGGCAATACTGTCACCAAGGATGAAGTACTGCGCCGTGAACTGCGTCAGATGGAAGGTGCCTGGCTTAACTCTGCCAACGTGGAGCTTTCAAAGAACCGATTGAACCGTCTGGGCTTCTTTGAAACCGTGGATACTGAAACAGTGCAGGTGCCCGGTACCGATGATTTGGTGGACGTATCGTTTAAAGTAAAAGAGCAGCCATCGGGCTCCTTTAACGCCGGTATCGGCTATGGTACAGAGTCGGGCATCAGTCTGCAGTTTGGTGTGCAGCAAAGTAACTTCCTGGGTACGGGTAACCAGGCGGGTATCAATATCAACACCAACAAGTACTCCAAGAATGTCAACCTGTCTTATACCGACCCTTACTTCACCAAAGATGGCGTCAGTTTGGGTGGCAGCATTTACTGGAGTGAATTTGATGCCAACGAGGCCAACCTTGAGCGTTATAAAAACAGCTCTTATGGGGTGGCACTTAACAGCGGTTTTCCGATTAACGAATACAACCGACTCAACGGTGGCATTGGTTTCCGTCACAACACCATTTCTGAAATCTCAGCATATGAGCAGGCACTGCGTTTCTACAATATCTACCGTGATGCCAACGATCCCAATGCTGACCTCAGTTTCAATAACTTTGAACTGAATGCCGGTTGGTACAGAAGTACCTTGAACCGCGGCACCTTCCCAACGGATGGCTCCAGTCAGCGTCTGTCGGGCAAGATGTCTACCCCGGGCTCAGATCTGCAGTATTTCAAAACCGACTTTGATACCAACTTCTACTTCCCGCTGACCCGTAGCCACAGCTTTGTCCTGCTCACACGTGCCAGGGTGGGCTATGGCAATGGTTATGGAGAGTCGGACGGGAATGACCAGATATTGCCTTTCTGGGAAAACTACTACAGCGGTGGTTCTACCAGTTTACGGGGTTTCAAATCAAATACTGTCGGACCGCGCTCTTTCTATGTTTACCGAGGCAGTGAGCCATGTTCGCCTGACCCGAGCGGTGATGGCTGCAGCTTACCCGGTGACCCGAATAAAATTCAGGTCAGCCAAGGCCGCTCTATCGGCGGTAATGCGGTGGCGACTGCCAGTCTCGAGTTGATTGTGCCAACGCCATTCCTGGATGAGGCCTACAGCAACTCGGTTCGTACCAGCTTCTTCGTTGATGCAGGTAACGTATGGGATACCGAGTTTGATTACGATTCATACCGTACACTGCCAGCTGAGGAATTTGCCAAGCTGGAAGACTATGCCGATCCGAGCCGTTTCCGTGCCTCCTGGGGTATGAGTGTGCAGTGGTTGTCACCCATGGGCCCCATGGTATTCAGCCTTGCCTGGCCAATTAAGGAATATGAAGATGATGACACTGAGATCTTCTCCTTCAATATTGGCAAAACTTTCTAAAACACATACACTCGGCGACGATTGTGAAAATCACCACAACAAGGAGTTTATTTTGAACAAAATGCTTAACCGTGCCCTGATAACACTGATGCTGATTGGTGCCCCACTGGCTGCCAATGCTGAAAAACTGGCGGTAGTGGACATGGGTGCAGTGTTTGAACAGCTGCCACAGCGCGAAGCCATCGGCAAGGCGCTGGAAAAAGAATTCGGCGATCGCGAAGCTGAAGTAAAGAAGCTGCAGACCGAACTGCGCAGCCTGATGGAAAAGAATCAGCGCGATGGCGCTCTGATGAGCGAAGCGCAGAAAACTGAAGCTGTGCGCAAGATGGAAGCGCTGCAGGCTGATCTGCAACTGAAGGGTAAGGCCCTGCAGGAAGATGTGCGTCGCCGTCAGGCTGAAGAGCAAAACAAGATCCTGGTTAAGGTTCAGCAGGTGATCAAAGACATCGCCGAAAAAGAGCAAATTGATCTGGTCTTGCAAAGTGGCGCGGTGGTGTTTGCCAAGCCTCAGATTGACATCAGCAGCAAGGTTGTTGAAGCGCTGAGCAAGGCCAAGTAATAGATGAAGAATGTGACCCTTGGCCAATTGGCAGAACTTCTGGGGGCCGAGTTAAAAGGTGACGCGACGCTGGAAATCAGTGCCGTGGCCACCCTTGAAGAGGCCCGCGAAGGCCAAATCAGTTTTCTGGCCAATTCCAAGTACCGTGCTCAGCTGGATGGAACCAAAGCGAGTGCTGTGCTGCTGTCAGCCAAAGATGCCGACAGCTATGATGGTAATGCCCTTATCCTTAAAGACCCTTACGTGGGGTTTGCCAGGGTTGCACAGCTTCTTGATACAACGCCCAACGCCGCTGAGGGCATTCATCCTTCAGCGCAGATAGACCCCTCTGCCCGATTGGGCGAAGGGGTTTCCATTGGTGCCAATGCCGTGGTTGGTGCCAATGTGATTTTGGGTGACAAGGTGCAAATCGGTGCCGGCAGCGTGGTGGGGCAGGACTCCATCATTGGCTCAGGCTCCCGTTTGTGGGCCAATGTTACTCTGTATCATGATGTTCATCTGGGAATGGACTGCATTGTGCATTCTGGCGCGGTGATAGGCTCAGATGGTTTTGGCTACGCCAACGAGCGTGGCAATTGGGTTAAAATCCCACAGACTGGCGGCGTGCGCATTGGTAACAATGTGGAAATTGGCGCCAGTACCAGCATTGACCGTGGCGCCCTGTCCCATACCGAAATTCATGATGGGGTCATCATCGACAATCAGGTTCAGATCGCCCACAACGATGTTATTGGTGCTCATACTGCCATTGCAGGCAGTACCACCATTGCCGGCAGTGTGACTATCGGCAAATACTGTATTATTGGTGGAAACAGTGCAGTCGCTGGCCACCTGACCATTGTCGATGGCACTCATGTCAGTGGCGGCACCAATGTCACCAGTGTGATCCGCGAGCCCGGTGTGTACTCGTCCGCCACTATTGCCATGGAAAACAAACTGTGGCGCCGCAATACAGTGCGCTTCCGACAATTGGATGAGCTGTTCCAGCGCGTGAAGGTGCTGGAAAGCAAACTTAAGCAAGAAGAGTAATATTCAGTAGCAATGCGCCAAGGCGCATCCTGAGGAATCAATCAGTGTCAAATCAAATGAACACCATGGATATCAAAGAGATCCTAAAGTATCTGCCGCACAGATATCCTTTCCTGCTCATTGACCGCGTGCTTGACTACACCCCGGGTGAAACTTTGCATGCCATTAAAAACGTATCCATTAACGAGCCGTTTTTCGTGGGTCACTTTCCTGTGGCTCCTGTTATGCCCGGCGTGCTTATTCTGGAAGCCATGGCGCAGGCCACAGGCCTGCTGGCATTCAAAACCATGAGCAGCGAGCCATCTCCGGATGTGCTTTACTACTTTGCAGGCATAGACAATGCCCGCTTCAAGCGCGTGGTAGAGCCAGGTGACCAGTTGCATTTTGAAGTAAAAATGATCAAAGAGCGCCGCGGGATTGGCGTTTTCTACGGTGAAGCCAAAGTGGATGGTGAGTTGGTTTGCAGCGCAGAAATCATGTGTGCCCGCAGAGAGATTGAGAAGTGATCAGTGAATTAGCATTCGTCCATCCCGACGCTAAAATCGGCAACAATGTCAGTATCGGCCCATGGACTTACATCGGTGCCGATGTAGAAATTGGTGATGACAACGTCATTCACTCCCATGTGGTGGTGAAAGGCCCGACAGTTATCGGTAAGGGCAACCGGATCTTCCAATTTGCCTCGGTGGGCGAAGACTGCCAGGACAAGAAGTACGCCGGTGAACCAACCAGACTCATCATTGGTGACAACAACGTTATCCGTGAAAATGTGACCATTCACCGTGGTACGATTCAGGACGACAGCGAAACCCGTATCGGCTCCAACAACCTGTTTATGGCCTATGTGCATATCGCTCACGATTGCGTAGTCGGCAATAACGTGATCATGGCCAACAATGCCTCCATTGCAGGGCACGTACACGTGGGTGACTGGGTTATTCTGGGCGGTATGACCGGCGTGCACCAGTTTGTGCATATCGGTGCCCACGCCTTCACCGCCGGTGCTTCGCTTATTCTGCAGGATGTGCCACCTTTCGTGATGGCAGCCGGTCAGCCTGCCATTCCACGTGGCCTGAACAGCGAAGGCATGAAGCGTCGCGGTTTCTCTAAAGAGGCCCAGCTAGCCGTACGCCGCGCCTACAAGACCCTTTATCGCAATAACCTCACAGTGGAAGAAGCCACAGCAGCGCTCGCCGATGAAATGGCCGCTGTCCCTGAGGTGAAAATGATGATGGACTTTGTTGCAAACTCTGGCCGGGGCATTATCCGCGGCTAAGAATAGCTAAGGATGGTGCGAATATTCCCCGCGCCTGTTATGCGAGGACGTGTTCGCATCTCCCTGATATTATCCCGTTGACAGGAACGCCATGAGCCAGTCCAAGCAACGTATATATGCCATTGTCGCCGGAGAAGTCTCCGGCGATATTTTAGGCGCCGGTTTAATCAAGTCTCTCAAAGCCCGTCACCCCGATGCCCGCTTTATTGGGATCGGCGGTCCGCGAATGGAAGCCTTGGGCTTCGAATCCCTGTTCGCCATGGAAGAGCTGGCAGTGATGGGCATTGTCGAAGTACTGTCACGTCTGCCAAGGCTATTGAAAGTGCGCTCGACCCTGGTGAAAGAGTTAAGTGCCCTTAAACCTGATTGTTTTATCGGTATCGACGCCCCGGATTTCAATATCGGCCTTGAGCTTAAGCTGAAGCAAACCGGCATTAAAACTGTGCACTATGTCAGCCCCTCAGTGTGGGCATGGCGGCCAAAGCGTATCTTCAAAGTCGCCAAAGCCACCAACATGGTGTTGTCTCTGCTGCCGTTTGAAAAAGCCTTTTACGACAAGCATCAGGTGCCCTGTACTTTTGTCGGTCATACTCTCGCAGATGATATTCCGCTGGAACTCAGCAAGGACGATGCCCGTGAAACCCTGGGGCTCGACAAGGACGCCGAGTATCTGGCAATACTGCCAGGCAGCCGTGGCGGAGAGCTCAAGATGCTCAGCGAGCCCTTTATCAAGGCGGCGGTAGCCATAAAAAAAGCCTTGCCGGATGTTCGTTTTATCACGCCGCTGGTGAACGACAAGCGCCGTGAGCAGTTTCTTGCTGCTATCCAAGCGCATGCTCCTGAGCTTGAAATTCAGCTGTTTGATGGTCACAGCCGCGAAATCATGGCTGCCAGCGATGGCATCTTACTGGCGTCAGGCACAGCGACATTGGAGGCCATGTTGGTGAAGCGTCCTATGGTGGTGGCCTATCGGGTGGCGCAGCTCACGTACAGCATTGCCAGCCGGATGATGTTGATTAAGCGCTATTCGTTGCCGAATCTGCTTTCCGGCAAGGATTTGGTGCCTGAGCTTATTCAGCAAGATTGCACCCCAGAGAAGATTGCTGATGCGGTTATCAAGGTTATGAACAGCGATAACCGGGCGCTTATTGGTGAATTCACCGCCTTGCACCAAGGCTTGCGTCAAAACGCCAGCGAACGCGCCGCTGATGCGGTAGAAGCACTGATTGACGCTGAGGCGTAAGGAAAGCTGATGGCGGTATATAAAAATCTGACAGCAGAGGCTGCGGCAGTGCTGGAGGCCGAGACCCAGTTTGGTCTGGTGGCCGGGGTCGATGAAGTGGGCCGTGGGCCGCTGGTTGGCGATGTGGTGACGGCCGCGGTTATTCTGGACCCTGCCAACCCCATTGCCGGGCTGAATGACTCCAAAAAGCTGAGCGAGAAAAAACGCGAAGCCCTTTACCCAGAGATTCTGGCAAAGGCGCTTGCGGTATCCATTGGCCGTGCCAGTCCGCGGGAAATCGATGAGCTTAATATCCTCCACGCGACCATGCTGGCAATGCAGCGCGCCGTGGCCGGTCTTGCCATCAAGCCAGGCAGGGTATTGGTAGACGGTAACCGCACCCCGGATTTTGGCGTTCAGGCCGATGCGGTAGTCAAGGGCGACGGTCTCATCGCAGCCATCAGTGCCGCCTCCGTGGTTGCCAAGATAACCCGTGACCGTGAGATGGCGCAGCTTGATGCCAAACATCCGCAGTTTGGTTTTGCCGCCCACAAGGGCTACCCAACCAAGGCACACTTCGAGGCACTGGATGCCCATGGGGTTCTGCCCGAGCACAGGCGCAGCTTTCGCCCTGTGCGAGAGTGGCTTGAAGCCAACGGCGGCGAATAAATCAAATCACAATGGCTGTTGTCACAGGCTCAGACTTTGTGAACAGAGAAAGACCATGTCACATCAGCCGTTTCATATCACCCGTCTTCACACTCAGGCCGGTATTTTCCGCCTGAGCGGTGAAATGAACTCAATAGCGCCCATCTCTATTCGTTATACTGTGGCCGACTTTATGAGTACTGACGGATGGCGTGCACTGGATTTGGCGTCCGATGCGGCCAAGACTGTGCTGGCACAAATTACGCCCGAGGTGCTGTGCCATCTTGGGGTGACTCAGCAGCCCGTCTAGTGTCATTTTAAACTGTGCAAAAACGCCGCTTCTCAGGCGGCGTTTCTCAGTAAAGTCTTTCGCGCTGTCCTGCGGGCATGTTATCTTTCCACATTGTTTTTCCCGTGATAAAAGCCTTCATTGCCCATGTCTCAGCCCAAGTTCGTTCACCTGCGTGTGCATTCCGACTTCTCCATGACCGATGGTCTGGCCAAGGTCAAACCCATCCTCGGAAAGGCCGAAGCCTTGGGGATGGCAGCGATTGCAGTTACCGATCAGAACAACCTCTGTGGTCTGGTAAAATTTTATGGCACCTGCCATGACAAGGGTATTAAGCCCATTATCGGCGCCGACTTCTGGATGCTGGTGCCGGGGTTTGAAGACGAGTTCTGTGCCATCACAGTGATTGCCATGGATAACGACGGCTACCAGAATCTGACCCAACTTATCAGCCATGCCTATCTGCGTGGCCAGGTGCAGGGCAGAGTTGCCATCGATCAGCAATGGCTGCTGGATTTTAACCAAGGCATTTTGTTGTTGTCGGGTGCCAAAGAGGGCGACCTTGGCAAGGCGCTGCTTAAAGGGAATTCGGCACAGGCGGCAAGCCTGACCGAGTTTTATCAGGCGAACTTCCCCGACCGTTACTTTATCGAGCTTATCCGCACCGGTCGGGCTGACGAAGAAACTTACCTGCACATGGCGGTGAAGCACGCTGGCGAATTCGACCTGCCGGTGGTGGCCACCAACCAGGTGGTATTTTTGACGCCGGAAGATTTTGAGGCCCACGAAATTCGGGTAGCCATTCACGACGGCTTTACCCTGGCCGACAACCGCCGCCCGAAAAAATACAGTGACCAGCAATATCTTCGCAGCGAAGATGAAATGTGTGAGCTGTTTTCCGACATCCCCGAAGCCATTGCCAACACAGTGGAAATTGCCAAGCGTTGTAATGTGACTGTACGCCTTGGCGAGTACTTCCTGCCCAACTTCCCCACCGGCGAATTAAGTACCGAAGACTTCCTGGTGGTACGCTCCAGAGAGGGGCTGGAAGAGCGGCTGGAGTTCCTGTTCCCTGATCCTGAGGTCAGAGCCGAGCGGCGAAAAGAGTACGACGAGCGCCTCGACATCGAGCTTAAAGTAATTAACCAGATGGGCTTCCCCGGTTACTTCCTTATCGTAATGGAGTTTATCCAGTGGGGTAAGGATAACGGTATCCCCGTAGGGCCGGGGCGGGGCTCGGGCGCGGGCTCTCTGGTGGCCTATGCGCTGAAAATTACTGACCTTGACCCACTGGAATTTGACCTGCTGTTCGAGCGCTTTTTGAACCCGGAACGGGTATCCATGCCCGACTTCGACGTTGACTTCTGTATGGACAGGCGCGATGAAGTAATCGAACACGTGGCCGAGCTTTACGGCCGCGAAGCGGTATCGCAAATCATTACCTTCGGTACCATGGCTGCCAAGGCGGTGGTACGTGACGTAGGCAGGGTGCTGGGGCACTCCTACGGCTTTGTGGACCGCATCTCCAAGATGATCCCGCCCGAGCCTGGCATGACCCTGGCCAAGGCCTTTGAGGTTGAGCCCGGGCTACAGGAAGCCTATGATGCCGATGAGGAGGTGAAAGACCTTATCGACATGGCGCGCAAGCTTGAGGGCGTAACCCGTAACGCCGGTAAGCACGCCGGAGGCGTGGTAATTGCGCCCACCAAGATCACCGACTTCTCGCCGCTGTACTGCGACGCTGAGGGTAAAAACCCGGTTACTCAGTTCGATAAGAACGATGTCGAATACGCAGGTCTGGTGAAGTTCGACTTCCTCGGCCTTCGAACCCTGACAATTATCGATTGGGCACTTGGGATGATAAACCCGCGCCTCGCCAAGATGGGTAAGGAGCCGGTGGACATTGCCGCCATTCCGCTGGTGGACAGCAAGTCCTTCGCCATGCTCAAGCGCTATGAAACCACGGCGGTGTTCCAGCTTGAATCCCGTGGTATGAAGGATCTTATCAAGCGCCTGCAGCCTGACTGTTTCGAAGACATGATTGCACTGGTGGCCCTGTTCCGTCCGGGGCCGCTGCAGTCGGGCATGGTTGATAACTTTATCGACCGTAAGCACGGCCGCGAGGAGATTTCCTACCCCGACGTCACCTGGCAACACGAGTGCCTGAAACCCATCCTGGAACCTACCTATGGCATCATCCTGTATCAGGAACAGGTGATGCAGATTGCCCAGACGCTCTCAGGCTATACCCTTGGCGGCGCTGACATGCTGCGCCGCGCCATGGGGAAGAAAAAGCCTGAAGAGATGGCCAAGCAGCGGGCTGTGTTCCAGAAAGGGGCCGAAGACAATAACGTCGATGGCGAGCTCGCCATGAAAATCTTCGACCTGGTGGAAAAGTTCGCCGGTTACGGCTTTAACAAATCGCACTCCGCCGCCTACGCATTGGTGTCGTACCAGACTCTGTGGCTCAAGGCTCACTATCCGTCGGAGTTTATGGCGGCGGTAATGTCGGCGGATATGGACAACACCGACAAAATTGTGACCCTGGTGGATGAGTGCGATCGCATGGGGCTCAAGATCATCCCGCCGGATGTGAACAAGGGGCTGTTTAAGTTCACCGTGGATGAAGAGCTCAATATTGTATACGGCATTGGCGCCATCAAGGGCGTGGGCGAGGGGCCGGTAGAGGCCATTCTTGAGGCGCGCAAGGACGGTCCCTTCAAAGATTTGTTCGACTTCTGCGCCCGTATCGATTTGAAGAAGCTCAATCGGCGGGTGATTGAAAAACTTATCTACTCAGGTGCGCTGGATAGTCTGGGGCCGCACAGAGCCTCTATGATGGCGACCTTACCGGAAGCCATGCAGGCGGCGGATCAGCACGCCAAGGCGCAGGCCACCGGCCAGCACGATATGTTTGGTCTCTTGAACGACCATCAGGAAGATGCCAAGCAGCAGTTTGTGGAGTGTATGCCCTGGCCCGATAAAGTCTGGCTCGAGGGAGAGCGCGAGACCCTGGGGCTGTATCTTACCGGTCATCCCATCAATCAGTACCTGAAGGAGCTGAAGAACTACACCTCTGGGCGCCTGAAAGACATTCACCCTACTGAGAGGGGCAAGACGGTCAAGGCCGCGGGTCTGGTGGTGGCAAGCCGGGTGATGCTCACCAAGCGTGGCTCCAAGATGGGGCTATTGACTCTGGATGATAAAAGCGCTCGCCTCGAAGTAATGCTCTTTACCGAAGCGTTCGAGAAGTTTGGCCATCTATTGGAAAAAGACCGCATTCTTATCTGTGAAGGGGAAGTGAGTTTCGACGACTTCTCCGGCGGCAACCGCATGACTGCCCGCAATATTATCGATATCAGCGAGGCCCGCAGCCATTTTGCCAAGGCGCTGCAGGTGGATATCCTGTCGAGCCAGTGTCCGGAAACCGTGATGGATGCTTTCTTCGAGGCCCTCGGTCCCTGGAAAGGTGGCGCCGTGCCCCTGGTGGTGAATCTTCAGCGGGATGATGCCAGTGGCCGCCTGCAGCTGGGTGATGAGTGGCGGGTGAACCCCACCGATGAGCTGGTGCTGGCGCTGCAGACCCTGCTTGGGCCGGATAAGGTCAGGATTGATTTCTGATGACAACCGGAGCCCTTGCCGCCCTGATTGACTCGGCGCTGTCGCAGTTGCCAACCGCTGCGTTGCCAAAGCGGATTGTACTTGGTTACAGCGGCGGGCTGGATTCTGAGGTACTTGCCTGTGCGCTGGGGCAATTCAAGCGGGCGCAAAATAGCGGCGCTATTGAGTGTTTGCTGGTGCATGTGCACCACGGTTTGAGTGCCAATGCCGACGCTTGGGCGGTTCATTGCCGTGAGCGTGCGGCTATCTACGGTTTACCTCTGGTGGTCGAGCGGGTCAGTGTCAAACAGGGGCCGCGCCTGAGTCTTGAGGCTGAGGCCCGCAATGCGCGTTATCAGGCACTTTGCGGTCATCTGCAGGTGGGAGATGTGCTGCTCACCGCTCATCATCAGGACGATCAGCTTGAAACAGTGCTGTTGGCGCTGACCCGAGGTCTGGGGCCAAAAGGGCTTGCTGCCATGGGCGTGTGTCAGCCGCTGGGATTGGATGGAACGAACTCAGATATGCACGGCTGTGCGTTCCAGCTCAGACCCTTTTTGCACCTTTCCCGTGATGAACTGAAGCAGGCATCAGACTGCCTGGATCTGGTTCATATCAATGATGAGAGCAACGCCGACACCCGCTTTGACCGTAATTACCTGCGCCTCGAAGTGATTCCGAAACTCACCGCCCGTTGGGGCACCATTGCGGCAACCGCCAGCCGCAGTGCCGAGCTTTGTGCCGAAACTCAGGGGTTGGTCGATGATGAAGCGCAGCAGCGATTGGCGCCCCATGTGAGCCGCTGTCCATTAAGCGGTATCTGGCGTATGTCTTTGGCGCCTGTCAGCGGATATTCAGCCCCTTGGCAAGCTCAGCTGCTGAGACAATTTTTGGTGTTGGCTCAGCTTGCTCCGCCATCAAAAGTGCAGTTGCAGGAGGCCTTGATACAAATTTTTGATGCCAGAGAGGATGCATCTGTTTTTCTGCGCTTTGGTAATACCTGTCTGAGACGATTCCGCGGTTACTTATATGCCGGCGCAGAAAGTGACTTTGGCAATTTGCCTGCACAGAAGCGAGTCGTGATAACCCGTGAGCAACTTCAGCAGGGGGTAGATACTCCACTCGGGGTGCTGAAGTTATCGGCCCGGGATGCAGCAGCGCCACAGTCCGGTGGTTGCCTCCACTGGCAGGTTTCCCTGTGTGAGCACGCGCTGACAGGTGAGCTGACTTTGGAATATGGATTACCTGGGGCGTTCAAGGGCTGGCCAATTGGACGCTCTCAGCGGCGAGAATTGAAAAAACTATGGCAGGAGTTTGAGGTGCCGCCCTGGCTTCGTCATCGGGTGCCCATGCTTTGTTGCAATGACAAGCTATTGACGGCAGCCGGTGTGTGGCTGGAAACGTCAGCGGACAGCAGTGGTGAAGACAATGCGCCAACCCAGACACTGACATTGATAAGAGCCAGACCTTAACCGGTGTGGTGTCTTTAATCTGCTTTATCGGGGAACAACACCACGCAAGCGGTTTGTTTTTTCCTTCCAAACCCCATCACTTTAGCCAATTCAGCCCGGCTTACGGGTACATAGGCAGCTGCCACAGCATCTTTGGCGTGTTCAACAAAAGGGTCGTGAAAGAAAAAATAGGAGTCATTGCAGCCACTTAAGATAATCCAGTGCGGACCTTTCTCGCCATTGAACCTGTAGGTGCTGATTAGCAGAAGCACTGCTGCACCGCCACGTAAAAACTGTTCCAGTTCATCAAGAGAAGGCGTTCTGGCATTGGCTGTCACACCTTTTTGCATCAGCTGGTTGACGAAATCGTCATACACCAGACTGATAATAGCCTTTTTATTTTCATCCCTGACACTGTCGATAAAGGGCACTTTATGAGACTGGCTGAACAGTTCCACGCTAAAACCACGGTTAATTGCCGCCAGCGCCAGACCTTCGGCGCTGCAGCCCCCATGACCACTTGTCATATAAATGGTAGTGGCCTCTCGCCACAGTTGCAGCTCCAACAGGCGACTGGGAGGAATACTCTCACGCAGTGCTGCGAAGGCCATTTGCAGGCACGCCGGACCACAGGTAAACGGCGTGGTTTGGACATAGAGTGGCATGGGCAGGGTTATGCTGGGACCCGGCGGCTCGAGTCGTTTGTGCATTCGTACCCCATCAGCAAGATCATCGTAATAATGTACCAATGATTTTAAGACCTTATAGCCCAACTTTTGGTAAAGACTGCGCGCTGCCTCATTGTCATTTCTGACCTCAAGGCGTAATGTGATATAGCCTTTTTCTACCGCGATTTTTTCGACTACACGCATTAACTCCCGGGATAAACCCTGGCCTCTGTAATCGGGGCTTACCGCCAGTGAATACAATCTGGCAAGGTGGGTTCCGCGGTTAAAGAGCACCAGAGCATAGCCAGCCAAAACGTCGCCATCCAATGCCAATATCAGGCAGTCATGGGGCGATTGCACGAATCGACGCATTTGGCGGGGGGAAATTCTGTCGCCCTCAAAAGCACTCTTTTCGAGGGCATTAAGTGCGTCAATATGAGCAAGGGTAGCAGGGCAATACTTCATGGGAATGGTCATCCACGTCAGGGATAGACACATTAAATCCAGTTCAGCGAAATGAGGCAAGCTAAATTATGGCGCAGCTATTGATAGTGACTGATAACAAAGAAGATTGGCGCCCATATCTGCCCAGTGAGCAGATGGTAACAGTCGATGAGTACCTTGCCATGGGAGCCTGGGGCAACAGTAAGAATGTGCAGGTGCTGAATCTGTGTCGCAATTACGACTATCTCTCAAATGGTTACTATTGCTCACTGTTGGCGGAGGCCCGAGGCCATCGGGTTTTACCCAGTGTTATGACCATTAACGACTTGTCACAGGATCGTTTTTTCAGTCTGCCTCAGGGGGGGCTGGAAAAGCTGAATGCTGATGAAACAGAGCTCAGCTTCAAGTTGTTTTTCGGTAATTGCCAGAACCCCGCTCTTGAACGGATCGGGCGCAAAATCTTTGAGCGTTTCACTGTACCTGTGCTCGATGTCAAATTGTCGAAAATCCAGGGGAAGTGGCAGGTTGATACTATCCATCCTTTTCCGTTTCAGGCGCTTTCTGATGCCGAGCAGGACTTGTTTGCCAATGCGCTGGAAGTGTTTTCACAAAAGGTCTGGCGTAAACCCCGGCGTTCGCGCAAGTTCCGCTATGAGATAGCCATGCTGGTGGATGAGCGGGAAAAGATGCCACCGTCCAACAAAGGCGCAATAAATCGATTTATTAAGGCAGCCAACCGTTTGGGGATGGAACTTGAGGTCATAGGCCCCCATGAGTTGACCCGGCTGGGAGAGTTCGACGGGCTTTTTATCCGCTCCACCACCAATATAAGCAATTTTACCTATCGATTTGCCAAGAGTGCGGAGCAGCAGGGGCTTATCGTAATGGACGACCCCGAGTCTATTATGAAATGTACCAACAAGGTGTTTCTATCTGAACTGCTGAGCAGGAACAAGGTTCCAGCGCCAAAAAGCATGATTTTTAAGGCGTCGGATGAAAGCTGGCAGGACAAATTAATTGCAGAGATCGGCTTGCCCGCGGTGCTTAAGGTGCCGGACGGTGCTTTTTCCCTCGGTGTGGTGAAGGTTAAAGACAGAACGCAACTGGATGTTGAAGCTGAGCGTATCTTTTTACACAGCAGCCTTATTCTGGCGCAGGAATATCTGCCTACCGACTTTGACTGGCGTATCGGTGTACTCAACAGACAAGCTGTTTATGCGTGTCGTTACTACATGAGTCGTGGACACTGGCAAATATACCAACACCACAAGAGTGGCAAGGTCAGTAGCGGCGGATTTGATGCGCTTGACATGAAATCGGTGCCTTCCCACGTACTGGATGCGGCGGTTAAAGCCTCAAATCTCATTGGCAGTGGCTTTTATGGTGTCGATTTGAAAGAAGTTAACGGAAAAGCCTTTGTGATTGAAGTGAACGATAACCCCAGCGTGGATCATGGTGTTGAAGATAAGTATTTGGGTGACTTACTGTACGACCGTGTTATGACGGAGTTTTTGCGCCGTATTCAACTGCGCGGCTTTTAAGCCGCGCAGTGAGTCCCATCCATGGGTATGTGGCGGGTTTTGATTAACTTTGAGTGGGGGAGGGCAGGCTTAAGCGGTAGCAATTACGGCCAGCCGCCTTGGCCTGATACAGCGCCTTGTCAGCGCGCTCGTACAGGTTGTCCTGATTCTCTCCGGCAAGGATTTCGGCAGCTCCCAGACTGGTGTGGATCCGGTTGCGGCTGAAGAAGTTGCCTTTATTGAGCTTGGTGAGGATTCGTTCACACAAAATGGCTGCCGAGTCCAGTTCACCGCGCACAATGATAACAAACTCATCGCCGCCTATACGAAACGCCTGATCGGTGTTTCTAATCGCACTTTTTATCAGGGCACCGAACTGACGCAGCACCACATCGCCAAACTGGTGGCCATAATTGTCGTTAAGCTGCTTAAAATTATCCAGATCAAGCACTACCAATGCCAATTTATCGTGGTGCCGATTCGCTCGGGCAACAGCATTTTTAATAGCCTGACCATAAAAGTGGCGATTGCCGAGGCCGGTGAGCGAGTCAAACATCGCCTGCTCTGACATCTTGTGATAGCTGATGGCATTGAGCAGCGGCTGAATGAGCATGGACTCCAGCGTCTGCAGTGTGCGAATTTGTGCCGGTGTCAGTGGCTCCAGCAGGCGATAGTCCAGGGTTGAGCCCGGAAACGCTTCAGTATTCAGATGTCTGCGCAGACTGACGCCGCTGCGACGTCCCCAGCTGAAACTGAGTTCAGCAAATTGCCCCTGAATACCGGAAAGCGGCAGATATTGGCCAAGTGTATTGCCGAAACAGGCAAAGACCGTCCGTGGATCTAAACTCGAATGCAGCTGTTGGATGATGGCGACCAGCATGCCCTGATCCGGCGTCGGTAAAGCCGATGTCGCGCCACTGTCGGGGGTGTAGCGATACTCTTCAGGGTATAACTGCGGTGCATAACCAAAGTCCATAGTGTTTACTCCAGCGGTTTTGGACTCAAGACAGTTATTAATAAGCAAAATGCGTGCCTATAAAAACATTAAATAAATTTGTCTTTATTAGTCATTCAGTTAATCTTTGAAGTGACCATTCTTGTTTTTCTCACGCCGGAAAATTGACAGGGATTTTTCATGGAACACGGCATTCTCCTTAAGGTTTTATTGATGCTGCTTATTGCCATCGGTGCGATAGCCTTGCTGCGCCGTTTGGGATTGCCTGCCATTTTGGCGTACTTACTCACCGGCGTTGTTGCCGGCCCCGGCGGTTTTGATTGGTTCAGCCAGCGTCAGATGCAATCCGTGGCGGAGTTGGGTGTGGTGCTGCTGATGTTCACCCTGGGGCTGGAGTTCTCAGTTCCTAAACTGTGGGCAATGCGCCGCACAGTATTTGGTCTAGGCAGTGCTCAGGTATTGGTGACAACCCTGATAGCCATGTTAATCGCCATGGTGTTGGGGCAGTCGCCTGTCGAGGCTTTGGTGATAGGTTCAGCCATCGCACTGTCTTCCACTGCGATTGTTCTTAAGCTATTGAATGAAAAGGGAGCTTTGCGTCGGAGGCATGGTGAGCTTTCGGTAAGTGTGCTCTTGTTTCAGGATTTGGCTGTTGTCCCCTTGCTTATTTTGCTGCCATTGCTCGGAAGCGAAGACGGTACCATGGCTCTCAACAGCATATTATTGGCGCTGTTAAAGGGCATAGTGGCTTTTATGGCATTGATGGCTTTTGGCAAGTGGGCACTGCCCAAGGTATTCGACGAAGTTGCCCGCTCCCGCTCAAACGAGCTCTTTGTGCTTTCGGCCTTGGTGGTTGCATTACTTACTGGCGCGCTGACCCAGTGGCTTGGGCTGTCGATGGCTTTGGGTGCCTTTATGGCAGGCATGTTGTTGGGGGAAAGCCAGTATCGCAGGCAGTTGGAAGCTGATATCAGGCCATTCCGGGATTTGCTGATGGGGCTGTTTTTCATCTCTATCGGTATGTTGCTGGATTTTCAGTTGGTAATTGCTTACTGGTGGCAAATTTTGCTGGGTTTGATAGCCGTGGTGATTGGCAAGGCGCTGGTGATCCATGGGCTGCTTAAACTCGCCGGAGAGCCGTTTCGTGTCTCGTCGGTCACGGCATTAACTCTGGCGCAGGTGGGCGAGTTTTCCTTTGTAGTACTGGCGCTGGCGGTGAACTATCAGCTTCTTGAGCTGGAAGTGAGTACTTCCCTGGTGATGGTTGCTGTGCTGTCTATGGCGTTGGCCCCCGCGCTGGTTCGCCATGCGGTGAATATCAGCAAAATGTTTCAGGGGCTTAAACCTAATGCGCATCGAGATGCCAGTGTGCCCAGGCTCGATGAAGGCAGCGAACTGGTGCTTATTCTTGGCTATGGCCGCGTGGGGCAAACCATTGCCCGTTTTCTGCGGGCCGAGGCTGTACCCTATCTTGCGCTGGATCTCGATCCAACCCGGGTACAGGAAGCCAAGCGGGCAGGGGAGCCTGTGTATTTCGGTGATGCCTGTAAACGCAGTATCTTAAAGCAGGCCGGTATCAGTCAGGCCAAGATGATAGTGCTCACTTTCTGTGAAAGTCGCGCAGTAGATGAAGTAATACATCTTTGCCGAACGTTGGCACCTGATGCAAAAATTCTGGTACGAACCCGTGATGACACAGAGTTAAAGCTGCTGGAGCAGGCTGGTGCCAGCCAGGTTATTCCCGAAACTCTTGAAGGCAGTCTGATGTTGGTGAGTCAGGTGTTGTATCAGTGCGGCGTACCTCTGGCACGCATATTAAAGCGATTGGAGCTCGAACGGCGTAACCATTACCATTACCTGCACGGTTTTTTTTCCGGTACGGACACCGACTTTACTATAGATTTGCTGCACGCCGTGGCGCTGCCTCGGGGGGCGAGCTCGGTTGGTAAAACGCTGCAGGAGATCCCCTGGGACAAGCTGCGTGTTGAACTTAGAGCCATTCGCAGAGGAGGGGAGGAGTTCGACCATCCAAGCGATGAATGGCAGTTGCGTGCAGGTGATGTGCTCATTTTATTCGGCAAGCCCCGGCGGGTGGAAAAAGCCGAGGCTTTGTTGCTGCAGGGCTAAGGAAAGTGCGAATAAGTTCCGTGCTTGCTCTGCGAGAGCATACAGTGGGTAAATGCAAGGCACAGCTCGCAGCAAATGGCCTTAGTCATCCTCTTTGATTTCAAGTGCAGGTAACCCGGTACAGAGCGGTATAAGCCACGCCCCGGTCGGCTTTTATAGAAACAACATTTCGGCGTTATTCAATTTCACCATGACGGCGGGGGCGCCCAGCCATGCCTTCAGTTGAATGCCTTGAACTGTCGTCGCTATCACAGTCAGAACTGTGCGAGGACTTGTTCGCACCTCCTTTAAGTTGTAGCGGTCAGTCGAGGTGGAAAAAGGCTTTGATTTCATCGATGCGACTCATGGCATCATGATAGCCAAGTTCAATCAGTGCACAGGTATAGGCTTTTTCAAATAACAGATAAGACACGATACTTGAATCCGATTCCTCACTTATCCCTATGAGGCCCAAGAGGGTTCTTATCGCAAAGGGCATTTCACGGTAGTAACGGGCCGCCAACTCGGATAAATCTTCAGAGGGCTTAATCACCAGCGTCGTAATGGGCTTAAGGTTTAAACGATCCCGGCTGTCCTGGGGGATCAGCTTTAAGGTGTTGTTAATTCGCTCGAGGCGTTCAAGATCGCTGTTGAGGGTGTCCGAAAAGATAGTATCGAGCAGATGGCCTGCGATAGTGGCTGTTTTCGGGTGATGTTCCATCTCCCGTGTATCCTGCTTGTGGGGGCTGTCCAAATTAATTACCAAAATACGCTCAGCGCCCAAATGGATCGGGCTTGCCAGTGGTGCTAATTGGTGAACAGAGCCGTCGCCATAGTAGTGCTGTTTCAGTTTAATGGACGGAAAGACCATGGGAATGGCCGAGCTGGCGAGCAGATGTTCGGTATTAAGCCGGGTGCGTTCGCCGCTGCGTCTGGCTCTTTGCCAGTTGTCAATGTCCCGTGCTGCCTGAAAGAAAGTCACGGAGCGTGAGTTGTTGTAACACGAAGTATCCACCGACAGTGCGGTAAGAGAGCCGGACTTAATGTTGCGGTCGATACGGCCAAAGTCTATAAGTTCATTCAGCAGTTTGCGCAGGGGTTCATTGTCCAACAGGCTGCCGGCATCAGTGCTGACCTTGTCGTGCTGCATACCTTTGAGTGCCATACCTCCCAGGTGTTTTATCACACCACCGAGTGAGCTGGTGTAAACCTTGGAGGTTTCAAAATGACGCCACACCCATTCGAGTTTACGCACGCCCAAATGAAAACAAGAGGCGTGGGTAGCGATGGATGTGCCGTTAATTGCGCCCGCTGAGGTGCCACAGACAATCCGAAATGGTATGCCATGGTTTCGCGGATAGAATTGTACAATGGCTTTGAGTACCCCGACCTGATAAGCGGCCCGGGCACCACCGCCACCCAGTACCAGCGCAGTGGATGAAGGCAATACTCGCTCCAATTTCTTGATAGTTAACTTAATCCTGACTTAATTAAAGCGTTGCATCCAAGGTCTTGGCAATGGCTTTTCATAAAAAAAGACACCCAGAGGGTGTCTTTTTTATGTTAATTCGCGGGTTGCAGATTAAGGACGGCTGAATTGTGACTTGAGGAACTCAACGATTTGCTCGAAAGGTACTTCGCTCTTTTCGCCGGTGCGGCGGTTTTTGTACTCGAACACGCCTGCATCAATGTTGCGATCGCCAATCACCACTGCATGGGGTACGCCCATCAGCTCCATGTCGGCGAACATCACACCAGGACGCTCTTTACGGTCATCAAACAGCACTTCGAAACCGGCTTCGTTTAGCTCGCTGTAGAGCTTTTCGGCAACTTCGGTCACCCGGTGAGACTTGTGCATGTTCATTGGCAGAATACCCACGGTGAACGGGGCAATGGCCTCAGGCCAGGTGATGCCGCGATCGTCATGGTTCTGCTCGATGGCGGCAGCCACGATACGGCTTACGCCCACACCATAACAGCCCATCAGCATGATTTGTGATTTGCCGTTTTCATCCAGTACGGTGGCGTTCATGGCTTCTGAGTACTTGTTACCCAGCTGGAAGATATGACCCACTTCGATACCGCGGGCGAAGGCATAGGTGCCTTTGCCATCTGGGGTGGCTTCGCCTTCCACCACGTTGCGGATGTCGGCACCCTGAACCAGCGGCAGATCGCGCTCCCAGTTGATACCGAACAGGTGCTTGCCATCTTCGTTGGCACCGGCGGCAAAGTCGCTCATCACCAGCACGCTGTGGTCGGCAATGACAGGCATCCTGAGGTTTACCGGACCGATAGAGCCGGTACCGGCACCCACGGCGGCGCGGATTTCGGCTTCACCGGCAAACTCCAGCGGTGAGGCAACCAGCTCCAGCTTGTCGGCCTTGATTTCGTTCAGTTCGTGGTCGCCACGTATCAGCAGGGCAACCAGAGGCGCTTCTTCGGTAGCGCCTTTAACAATCAAAGTCTTGATGGTCTTATTGATGGCCACGCCAAACTGTTCAACCAACTCGGCGATGGTTTTGGCGTTGGGGGTGTCCACGGTGCGCAGTGCTTCGGTGGCTTGGCCGCGCGGCTCGGTTGGCAGCGGCGACTCAGCCTTCTCGATGTTGGCGGCGTAGTCGCTGCCGGTAGAGTAGGCAATCAGGTCTTCGCCACTTTGGGCCAGTACGTGGAACTCGTGGGACACGCTGCCGCCGATGGAGCCGGTGTCGGCCAGCACAGGACGGAATGCCAGACCCATGCGGCTGAAAATGTTGCTGTAGGCGGTGTACATGGCCTGATAGGTTTCATCCAGCGTCTCTTGATCCAAATGGAAAGAGTAGGCGTCCTTCATCAGGAACTCACGGGAACGCATCACGCCGAAACGGGGGCGCACTTCGTCACGGAACTTGGTCTGGATCTGGTACAAGTTCAGCGGCAACTGCTTGTAAGAACTCACTTCCTTACGGATAAGGTCGGTGATCACTTCTTCGTGGGTCGGGCCGAGAACAAAGTCACGTTCGTGACGGTCGGTAAAGCGCAGCAGCTCAGGACCAAACTGATCCCAGCGACCTGTTTCAACCCACAAATCACCCGGCTGCACCATGGGCATCAGGATCTCAATAGCACCGGCTTTGTTCATTTCTTCACGAACAATGGCTTCCACTTTGCGCAGTACCCGCAAACCTGTGGGCAGGTAGCTGTAAAGGCCTGACGCGTTGCGGCGGATCATACCCGCACGCAGCATGAGTTGATGACTGATTACCTCGGCATTGGCTGGGGTTTCTTTCTGTGTCGATAGCAGGTATTTGCTGACTCGCATTCCCGGTGTCCATAGTTAAAAACAGTGGGCGCCATTGTATCACCTGCATCCATGATGTCACGCACGCTATGCAGCAAAAAACCTGCGCTGATGCGTGTTTGGGGCCAGGGGCTGTTGACGTTGCGAGATTAATTTTTGTTCGCTCTGGCAAGCCCGTGCTCGCGAAGCGAGGAATGATGTGTAGTTATGCTACTCAAATGACGAGCGACAAAGAGAAAGGGCTTGCCAGACGAACCCGTCGGGCAGCATTTGGCTTATGTTTCTGCTGCGTTAGCGTCCGTTTATGTAGAGTCACTACACTGCACGGACTTCGCCTTGCATAAACACCAGTCAAATTGCTGCAAAAATAACCGTGAAACGTCAACAGCCCCTAGCTATTACCGGCGGCCTTAAGCCAGGTTGCGTCGGGCAAAAGGCAAGGGGCCACGGTGGCCTGATTGCCGCCCTGGGCCCGGGCCTGCAGCAGGGCTTCCTCGGCTTCCAGCGGCAGACTGTCCCAGCTGTGAGCGCGCCTGGGTATCTGATTGGCTACCCCAACAGACACAGTGAGCCAGGGTTGGCTGGCCAGCAGCGGCGTGGCAATGCGGGCTTGATTGACTCTGTGGCATAGTTGATGGGCCAGCTTTATGGCCTGTTCAAGGTCGGTACAGGACAGTACTATCGCCAGTTTGTTGCCTTCGAAACGGGCCAGAAAATCCTGAACCCGTGAAGTGTGCTGGGTGGCAATGGCCACCAATTGCTGCAGGCTTGTTTCGGGCAATTCGGCCAGCTCATGGCCGTTTTGCAAAGATATGGGATCGGGGCTTAACAGCAGCAGGGACACCGGCTCTTCACGGCGCAGGCTACGGAGCCACTCTTGCTGCAGATGCTGATTCAGGGCGCTGCGGGACGCAAGCCCTGTGGTGGCGTCCACGTCGGGGTTACGTTTCTGGCCGCTTAACTGGCGCTGGATATGGCACAGGTTCTCCGACATATCCTTAAGCTCCTGGTTTACCTGGGGGATAGGCGGTGCAGGTTCGCTGCCATGGCTGGACATTGCCTGCAGCTGGCGGCTTACATCCAGCAGAGGGCGGATAAAATGGCGGCCAAGCAAAGACCAGGCAAGGTATTGGGTCAGCAGGATAAAAAACAGCGACAGGAACATCACCGTCATATTGAGTTGCCAGCGGCGTTTTTCGACCTCAGCGAGTATTTTCTGGCTATGTGCCACATGCAGTGAGCTTATGCGGATAGCGAAATCGCGGCTCAATTCGGCAAGCCCTTTAAGCATCGGCATCCGGTCTTTCTCGGGTTGCAGGCTATCCAGCCCTTGCTTCACCAGTATGGCCATGTCTCGCTGCGCAACCTGTTCATCTGAAAGGTTGCCAAGCAGTGCTGTCTGGCGCTGTTGCATTTCAACAATCAGTTTTTTTCGGCTGTTTGGCGCCAGGCTGCTCCAATCGCGGGCCAGATTCTCCAATCCCAACTGTTGCAGCAGGCTGTCGCGTGAAAGTTGCTGACATTGCAGCTGCTGCTGTTGATTGAGGCTGAACTCCTGCGCCTGCTGATTGATGGCCCCAAGGGCCATAATCCCGGTGGCAATGCCAAGCAGGGCAATGCACAGAAAGCTTTGCCACAGCCGCTTTTTCATGGCCGGCAGCGGCCTGAGTTTGGTTAAGGTGGATATCTGAGCGTCCTTGTTCACTGCATCGTCCCTGTGTTTAACCTTTTGTACGCCTGTCGCCTATGATGCGGGCGGGGTTGCCGGCAACAATGGCGAAGGAGGGCACATCCTTGGTGACAACCGCGCCCATACCTATTACAGCCTGGTTGCCTATGGTCACCCCATCGACTATGCCCGCCTGGGCACCAATCCATACATCTTCACCGATGACAATGCCTTTGGAACTGACTTTTTGCCGGTAGATGGCTTCATCCGGGCTCATGCCATGGTTAAAGGCGTAAATGGTCACGTTGTTTGCGATGCGGGTTCTGCTGCCAATTTTGATCCCTGAGCGGCCACCGTCAAGGGAAGCACCATGATTTATCGCCACCTCATTGCCCATATCAACCGGACCGTGGAGAAACACCCCTGCCGCTATCATACATTGGTCTCCCATGCGGATATCGCGGCCGGGCTCGGCAAAAAGCTGCGCTTCGGGGGCGATAAAGCAATGCTGGCCCAGGGTGACAGTTTCGAGCTGCATCAGCCGTGACTGCACTTCCTGCTGCCAAGGTTCGGCCCAGGCTTTATGCTTGTCTTTCAATGAGAAATACAGCCAGGGCATCCAGGACAGCCGCTTTTTATGCTGCTCGCGGTAATCGTCAGGCGTCATTGCTTCGTCCTGAGCAGCCTTGTCCAGAGGCGTTTTGTTCGGATACGTTTTGTTCAGAAGCTGGCTGGCCAACCTTGGTGGGCTTGAGTTCCAGCACGTGGGCTTTGCCTTCCTGTATGCACCAGAAAATATCCAGGTCATACAGGGCAACCTGATACAGCTTGGGGTCTTCTTTAGCCTTCTTGTAGGCCGGGCGCGGATCCTGCGCCAGTACGCCCTCTATCAGCGCCGCCAAATCAGGGCGGGCATCGCTCTGGCCGAGGGTGGCGATTTGCGTCCAGGCAAGCTCGCTGTAGCTGACCTCAATCAGCATCGGGGCTTCCTGCGCCATGCCGCCTTTGGCATCCAGAATGGCGTCTGAAAAGGGAATATAGGGCTTTATATCTATGATGGGCGTGCCATCAAGTAAATCCATGCCGCTGATTTCAAGGCATAACTTGCCTTTACGCTTCACTACGCCGTGCAGGCGGACCACTGACTGACCTATGCCATTGGGGCGAAAGGTGGAGCGGGTGGCAAACACACCGAGTTTTTCATTACCCCCGAGGCGCGGTGGCCGCACGGTGTTTTTCCACCCCTGAGCCAGGTTTTCGTGGAAGCAAAACAGCAGCCACAGGTGGGAGTATTGCTCCAGTCCGCGTACTGTATCGGGATCGTTGAAGGGTGGCAGCAGCTCGACAAAACCGTGGGCGTTCACCAGCCCCGGCTGACGTGGAATACCGAATTTTTGCCGATAGGGCGTGTGGCAGGTAGCCACTGCCTGAATTAGGTTTTCGAACACCTTCATAGCTTAGTCGGCACTGGCCTGACGAATGGCCTGACCGATACACAAACTGCGGCTGTGGCAACCACCACCAGGTTCGGTGATCAGGGTACAGGTTCTGATGATAAGACCGTTGGCACCTTTGTCGGCCGCTTTGCGGCGGGCGTCGGTGCGGGCATCAGCCAAGGTAACGGGCACATCCTGTGGGTTCACCTGGCAGGCTTCGCCTTCAATCAGTCCCAAAATTTCGAAGTGTCCGGAAGGTTTTTGGTTGGCTTCGACCAGTGCCACATCACCCGCCTTGAAGTAATCGTTTATGGCCTCTCGGTCAAGGTTGCTGGAAAAATGGTAGTCAGAAGAACAACCAGCCAGAGCCAGCAAGGTCACAAGGCTGGCGGTGGTGGTCAGATTACTTAGGGTCATGATGAGTCCTGTAGGCGTTTGGTGGGCGCTCCTGCGCCCCGTCACGTGCCCCGTCAAGTACGCGGGGCATGGGTTATGCAATTCTGCATTGTCCGGAGTCAAGGGGACGCGCTGCCCTGCTTTGACTCCGGACTAATCAGCAAAATTCTATCGCTTCAGGTACTTTTGATAAAGCTGATCGGCGCGGGTTTTCAAATCAATCTCGCGGCCGTCAATAAATACCTGCTGAATACGGGCGCTGACGGGGTCCAGGATATCACCGCTTGCCAGCACCAGATTGGCACGAAAACCCTCTTTGATGGCTCCCATATCATTGACTCCGGCAATTTTGGCGGCATCCAGAGTGATGGCTTTGAGCGCTGCTTCTTTGCCAAGCCCATTGGCTGCAGCATAGCCTGCGGCGAAAGGCAGGTTGCGGGCATCCCAGTCCCCACTGTAGGCAATGGCAAATTCAATACCGGCCTTGGCGAGTCTGCTTGGCACCACAAAGGCTTCGTCGATATTGTCATCCTGGTGTTGTGGCAGGCTGAGCACCGACGGGTACACCACGGCAACGCCCGCTTCTTTAATGGCATCCGCGTGACGCCAGGCGTCATAGCCACCGACTATAACTGCTTTTAGCTGGTATTTGCGCACTAACGGTAACGCCTCACCGATAGCGCGGCTGTTGTTCAGGTGCACGAAGAGCCTGGCCTGGCCGGAAAACAGTGGCTGCATGGCTTCAAAGCGGCGATGGCTGAGGCTGGGATTAGCGGCTTTTTGTCCGACAAAATCATGGGCTTTGGCGAAAAGATTGGCGATGTCATCCAGTGCTTTTTGGTGCTGTTCCAGCGCCTTGGCTTTATCGTCCGGTTTGCTTGGCAAACTACCAAGTTCTGGCCAGTAAAGATGTAAGCTCATTGGTGTTTGCACCAGTGCATCCTCCACGGTCCAGCTGTCGAGGTTCACCAGTGCACTTTGTCCGGCCAGCAGTTCGCCCTGAGGGACGATTTGTGCGTGGGTAATGCCGTTGCGTCTTAAGGTAGGGATAATTTCTGAGTCGGGATTAAACGCAGACTGAGCTCTGAGTTCGGCATTGTTAAGCCCCACATCGGAGATATCAACCGTGGGACGCACCATGGATATTTCCACCATGCCAACCTGAGTATCGAGGGCAATAATGCCCGGATATAAGTGCTTGCCAGTGGCATCGATAACGCGGGCATGCTCTGCTTGAAGTTGTTCGCCTATGGCTTTGATGCGCCCCTTTTCAATCAGCACATTGGTGTTTTCTTTAACGCCGTCGCTGACCGTATGTACTGTGGCATGGGTAAAGAGGATTGCTTCAGCTTGCTGCCCTGCAGGCACCATGTCGTGAGCATTTACTGTGGCTGCGAGCAGAGCCAGGGGCAGAAAAAAATGTCTCATTAGTGGGCTCCGTGTTGATGCTGGTTGCTGTGATTTTGGCCTGCAAAAATATAATGGGTGTCGCAATGCCATTCCGGCTCAACAACTTCAGTTGGTGTTTCGCCTGCTTTCTCACTGTCATCCAGTGTCAGGATTTTCTGTACCAATGCCCGTTTTTCTTCGGCCTGAGTTTGCCTGATGGCGCTGTCTTCTTCTTTTGAGTAGAAACGTTTGCCATCCACCCATACCATCTCAGTACGGGCGTAAACAGACAGTGGATTGGAGTCCCACAGCACCAAATCTGCGGCTTTTCCTTCTTTCACAGAGCCTGTGTCTTTATCAATACCCAACTGTTTGGCGGGGTTGATGGTGATCATCTTCCAGGCATCTTCGGCACTCATATCACAGTACATCATCGATTTGGCGGCTTCCTGATTGAGGCGGCGCTGCATCTCAAAACTGTCTGAGTTAAGGCTGGTAAGAACGCCGGCCTTTTGCATGAGACAGGCGTTTTGCACTATGGCGTCGTACACCTCAAATTTGTATGCCCACCAATCGGAAAAGGTGGAGGCACCGGCGCCATGGGCTGCCAGCTCTTTAGCAACCTTGTAGCCTTCAAGTACGTGGGTAAAGGCTTTAACCTTGAAGCCGTAGGCTTCGGCGAGGCGCATGAACATCAGTATCTCGGATTGCACATAGGAATGAATGTGCACATCGCGCTGACTTTCCAGCACTTCAGCAATGGCTTCAAGCCGTAAATCCGGGCGGGGTTGTGGTTGCTGGCGTTGTTCGTTAATGCTCAGTTTGCTGTACTGCTCGAAGGCTTGACGGTAGTCGCGGGCGGCATCAAAGGCGTCGGCCATAACGGCTTCAACTCCCATGCGGCTTTGGGGGAAGCGAATGGTGAATTTATCGCCCCAATTGGCCTGCTTAACATTTTCACCCAAAGCGAACTTGATACTGCGGGGGGCATCCTGATATTTAAGGCCCTCAGCACTTTCTCCCCAGCGAAGTTTAATTAACTGACTTTGGCCTCCAATGGGATTGGCACTGCCGTGAAGCAGCTGTGCCGTGGTTACACCGCCTGCGAGGGAGCGATAAAGGGAGACATCTTCAGGGTTAAGTATGTCGCCTATGCGAACCTCAGAGGTGACAGCATCAGTGTCCTCGTTGGTTCCGCCGTTAAGTGCTATGTGAGAGTGCTCGTCCACAATACCGGCGGTAAGGTGTTTGCCACGGCCATCTATTTGGGTATAACCCGGCGGTGTCATTAATTGCTGACCTATTTGCAGGATCTTTCCTTTACTGATGATGACATCAGTATTGGGCAAAACGCCGTCATCTTCAGAAGTCCAGACAGTCGCTCCCTGAATGATGACTTTGTCATTGATGGGTAAGGAATTGCGGCCAAAGGCTACATTGGGAGAGGTCAGGGCACCAACATAGGCAATGGTTTCAGCGTTATTTGTGGCGTTTGAGGCGATTGTGACAGGGGCTGCCTTTGATATGGCGAGCGTGAGTTCGCTGCCATCATCTGCCAGGGCTCGGCCACTGAGACGGCTCATATCCAGCTTAAGCCTTACCTTTTTGTCCCCGGCGGGTAAGGTAATACGAGTGAGCAGCGCATCAACACCACCCTGTACTTCAAGCGGCTTTCCATCAAGTGTCAGTTTTATGCCTTCTTGATAGGTAATATCCAATGGCAGCTGGCTGTCTGCGACGGTCAACTGGTAATGACCCATAATGGCTCTGATTTCGGCGGGAATGATGACTTTTTCCTGTCCCTGAAGAAAGACGCTAACCAATTTGCCATCCTTGAAAGGATTGCCTTGGTATACGGCCAGGTCTGCTATAAAACCAGCCTCGATTTTCCCTGCCAAATCAGCCACGCCGGCAATGGCGGCCGCATCTGTAGTCAGTGCAGCAAGCGCGTCTTTCTCACTGAGGCCTGACTTAACTGCTTTTTGAAGTCGCGGCCAGAAATCTTTCTTATCTTCGATACCATGCAAAGTTAACGCAAAGCGAATGCCAGCCTGAGTTAACATCCCCGGGTTAGCTTGAGCTCGCTCCCAATGGCGCAACTCGGCCAGCTTAAGATGATGGTGTAAATCCGGGTCGCTGACATCCGGGGCTGCCGGGAAATTCAGCGGTAAAATGAGCTCGGCTCCTGTTTGCTTAATTTCATCGATACGGGAATATTCCCGCCCGTTACCCAGTAAGGCACCTTTGAGTTTAAACTCCTGTAGCAGCCGTGCTGCCCGCAGTTGATTATTCAAATCCTGGGTATCAAACACGTAGGAGTGTGTTGTATTGCTCAATGCCTCGAGGGCAGCATTAAACTCAATGGCGTTGCCCTTGGCAATTAACTTGTTGTTGCTGTACCAATTTGCGTCCAGCAGTGTCTGTCGAATAAGTGCTATCGCTCCCATTAATGAGTTGGGATAATCCTGTACAGAGCTGCCTTTATCAAATGAAAGGAAGTGATTGGCATGGGCGCGATAAATCAATTCGTTGGCTATTTTATCGGCCAGGGAAACATGGACGCCCCGGCCACGGAATATGCCATCAAACTTTGCTGACTGTACACTGGTGAAACCGTTTTGGATCCATTGTTGTGCAGCTTCTTTGTTACTCGAAAACTGGTATACCCAATCTTTTTCAGAGTGTATGGCGCCGTTGGCGGCGTTTCCACCTATCCTGGCAATTTCATATACTGGTGCAGTTTTCTCAGTTTTAGGGTACTCAAACGCAATGCCATATTCACTGAAAGGGTCAATAAAGCCGGGATAAATATCCATACCCTGCATGTTGATAACGGTGGCGCCGCTTGGGATCTGCTCAGCATTCAAAACTGATTTAATTTTATTGCCCTCGAGCAAGATAACGCCCTTTTCAAGGGTGTTTCCCGGTGACAGATGCAATCTGGCACCTTCAATGGCAATGAGGGGCAGTGGCTCAGATGTCAGTAAGGTTTTGGCCGCTACACTCGGTACAAGACCGGCAAGCCCCAGAGTGAACAACAAGAGTAAGTTATTGTTATTTATCATTGTACCCGAGTCTTCTTGTTTATAGGCAAAAGTAGCTAAAAGAGTAGCGGAATAAGTGTTTGAATGGCAGTCCTGAAGTGTAAAAAGGTTTTTTTCTTAAATAAAAAAGGCCGATATTACATCGGCCTTATGAATTCGGAATCGGATTAAATCAGGAAGTCGTCCATGGAAGCGCCTTTTTCTGTGGCGTTCTTGAACACAGTAGGCATACGGCCTTGGCCAGTCCAGGTGATTTCCTGACCATCTACAACAATCTTGTATTTAGCAGGACGTGGGGCGCGCTTCTTACCAGCTGGCTTAGCGGCAACATTACCCAGATCTTCAACAGACAGACCGACTTCAGCCATTTGTTTGCGAATTTCTTCAATCTTGGCGATACGCTCAGCATTGGCTTTCAGCTCTTCTTCTGCCTCCGCTTCGCGCTCTACAATGATTTTTTCCAGTTTGGCAGCCAGATCACGCAGTTCATCTACTGACAAATCTTTAACGGCAGCTTTCAGACGACGACCGTGGGTCAAAATTTCGAGAAAATCGCTCATGGTTTATTTGATTCCATAAAAAGTGAAAAGAACATCGAAGTGAATAATAGAAATAATTAATTCAGTCTGCAAATAAAAAGCACAATACTGAGTGATATTTATCAAAATAAAGGCTGATTACTCGGTATCACTGAGGGAAATGGTTAAAAAGCGGTAGTCATTTCCTGAGAATGCAAGGATAAGTTGTTAATGTCTGGTAGCAATATAGCTGAATTAATGTCGTAGCATAATTTTTACTTTGCGTGGGTTTGGGTCAATATCGGTTGCTGACTGACTCATTAGCTGTGTGAGTTTATAAAACGGGTATAAACCACAGAAGACTATAGTTAGTTAATCTTGGATAATAAAAGCTTTACTAGAGGGGTTAGGGGAAGGTCGTAATTTTTTCTGTGGCGAGGTTTTAACAATGTCATGCTGTGCTGCTTGCCGCGAATCAGAACGACCGTATTTCAGCGCCTGCTTCAGGTGAGCCATGGCATGGAATATTAAGAGATCTACTCAGACCACTGATAGGTGATTTGACGGGCAATGTCAGCATGTTTGCGGTGGTCTTTAATCAGGTTCAGATAAATTCAGTACCGAACTGTTCATAAATCTGGCCAGTGGTTGGAAGCACAATCTCACAAACGCCCGTTTGAGACAGGTTGACGTTTACGTTAACAGCACTTAAAGTTGCGCTATTGTGTGATGCTCCCTCTACAGGGGCTGGCATCACTTTCCAACAAAGAAGGTGCAGGAAGGAAACCCTATGAAGATACTGGTGCCTGTAAAGCGCGTGGTGGATGCCAACGTGAAAGTGAGGGTGAAGGCCGATAATACAGATGTAGACACGGCAAACCTCAAGATGGCGATTAACCCTTTTTGTGAGATTGCTGTCGAAGAAGCGGTAAGACTCAAAGAAGCGGGCCACGCCAGCGAAATCGTGGTGGTGAGTGTGGGCAGCAAGGCTGTGCAGGAGCAGATGCGTACCGCCATGGCGCTGGGTGCTGATCGCGGTATTCATATTGAGGCTGACGATAACCTGCCCGCCATTTCTATTGCCAAGATTTTGAAAGCCGTACAGGACAAAGAGCAGGCTCAGCTGGTATTGCTGGGTAAGCAGTCCATCGACGGTGACAACAATCAAACCGGTCAAATGCTGGCGGCGCTGATGGATGCGCCCCAGGCAACCTTTGCCTCCAAGGTGGTGGTTGAAGGCGGTGAGCTGCTGGTCACCCGTGAAGTGGACGGCGGCCTGCAAACTCTGAAATTGCCGCTGCCAGCGATTGTGACTTCTGATCTGCGCCTTAATGAACCTCGTTACGCCAAGTTGCCCGATATCATGAAGGCCAAGCGCAAGCCGCTCGATACCCTGAGCCCTGCCGATCTGGGTGTTACCCTAAAGCAGCACCAGAAGCTGCTCAATGTAGCTGCGCCTGCAACCCGTCAGGCTGGTATCAAGGTTTCTTCTGTGGAAGAGCTGGTGGAAAAACTGAAAAACGAAGCAAAGGTGATCTGATATGAGCATTCTCGTCCTTGCAGAACATGATAACGCCAGCCTGAAACTGGATACCGCCAAGGTTGTGAGTGCCGCCAAGGCCATCGGTGGTGATATTCACCTGCTGGTTGCAGGTCACAATTGTGGTGCAGTGGCTGAAGCTGCTGCCGCTATTGAAGGCGTGACCAAGGTGCTTGTGGCTGATAACGCCGCCTATGCCGCTCATCTGGGTGAAAACCTTGGTGCGCTGATGCTGGATTTGGCCGGTGATTACAGCCACATTTTGGCTGCTGCCAGCTCCATGGGTAAAGATACTCTGCCGCGTGTGGCCGCTTTGCTTGATGTAGCTCAGCTCTCCGAAGTGGTGGCTGTGGTTAATGCCAACACCTTTGTTCGTCCAGTCTATGCCGGCAATGCCATGGCGACTGTAGAGAGCCTGGATGACAAGAAAGTGATGACAGTGCGCCCCAGTGCCTTCGATGCAGCCGGTAACGGTGGCAGCGCTCCGGTAGAAGCGCTGGATAAAGTCTTTACCGCCAAAACCGCCTTTGTATCTCAGGAACTCACAGTCTCTGAACGCCCAGAGCTGGGTAATGCCGGCATTATCGTCTCCGGTGGTCGCGGTATGGGCAGTGGTGAGAACTTCGCCCTGCTGGAAAAACTGGCCGATAAACTCGGTGCCGCCGTCGGTGCTTCCCGCGCTGCAGTGGATGCAGGCTTCGTACCCAACGATCTGCAGGTAGGTCAAACCGGAAAGATTGTCGCGCCGCAGCTGTACATTGCCGTGGGTATTTCCGGTGCCATCCAGCATCTGGCGGGCATGAAAGACTCCAAGGTGATTGTTGCCATTAACAAAGATCCGGAAGCACCTATCTTCCAGGTTGCGGATTACGCGCTGGAAGCGGATTTGTTTGAGGCCGTGCCCAAGCTGATAGACTTGCTTTAATTTGTGACTTTGGTCACGATATGCGGCCTGGGGGTAGCTTCCCCTGGGCCGCTTGTGTTTTTATGTGCCGCACGCCTGCACACAGGCGTCCTGAGTAGAGGTGCGCCAAGCATCAGTAACAGTCAACAGGGTGATGCCGTTGACGGGCTGTGAAAGGGCATTGGCGCCGAAGTGGATGTGTGTATCACCGCCTTCCGCTGGGGTCGTTATCGAAAGAAACGGCACTGCCATAGTATTTTCTGTCGGGATGACAGAGGTAGTAATTACTATGGAGCGCTACTGATAGGACAGGTGTTTTTGGGTATCTTTGCCGTTTCCCACCAGTTCAGTCGCCCTCCATTCGTTTAAAGCGAAGATATTTCAATGACATTGATAAGTTATGCCGACTCGGCATTGTCCCTGCTGCCGCCGGTTGTGGCTATTGTGCTGGCGGTGTTGACCCGTAAGGTACTCCTGTCCCTTGGTCTGGGTATTTTGGTGGGCGCATTGCTGCTGAATGATTTTGCCCCCCTCGCCAGCGCTGAGTTTCTGGCTCAACGGGTCTCCAATCTGGTGTGGAGCGATGGCGCGCTCAATAGCTGGAACCTTTATATTCTCGGCTTTTTGGTATTGCTGGGGATGATCACTGCCCTCATTACCGTCTCCGGCGCCGCCCGGGCCTTTGCCGATTGGGCCAGACAACGCATCCGCTGCAAGCGTGACGCCAAGTTGCTGACTATGTTTTTGGGCTGTGTCGTGTTTATCGACGACTACTTCAACAGTTTGGTAGTGGGCTCGATTTCCCGTCCCTTAACCGACCGTTACTATATTTCCCGGGCCAAGCTGGCGTATCTGCTGGACTCTACCGCCGCCCCAGTTTGTGTGATTTCACCGGTCTCCAGTTGGGGCGCCTACATCATTGCGCTGACCGGCGGCATTCTTGCCACTCATGGCATGAGTGATGCGGGGCATTTATCAGTATTTATCCAGATGATCCCCATGAATTTTTACGCCATATTCGCGCTGCTGTTATTGCTGTGCGTGGCCTATATGGGGCTGGATGTGGGGCCGATGAAAACCCATGAGCAAAACGCCATGCGCGGCAACTTGTACGATGAAGCGAAGGGCACGCCGCCCGGGGCCAGTGCTGATCTGCCGGAAGCAGACAGTGGCAGAATTGCCGGGTTGTTTGTTCCCATCGGTACGCTGGTGTTTGCTACCCTGTTCTTTATGATCCAAAGCGGCGCAGCTTCTCTTGCCGATGATAATCTGCCGTTTTCACTGATTGGTGCCTTTGAGAAGACCGATGTGGGTGGTTCGCTGTTCTTCGGCGCGCTGGTGGGGCTCGGGATAACCCTGGTGCAGGCTATCATGCAGAAGGTTGAGTGGAAACTGATTATCACCGCACTCACCCAAGGCGCCCGCTCCATGGTGCCTGCCATCTATATTCTGCTGTTTGCCTGGACAATCGCTGGCATTATCGGCGAGCTGGAAACCGGTAAGTTCATGGCGAGTCTTGCCAGCGGCAATATTCCCTTTGCGCTGCTGCCGGCGGTGATGTTTATTCTCGCCGGACTGACGGCGTTTGCCACAGGTACCAGTTGGGGCACTTTCGGCATCATGCTGCCGATTGCCGCCGATATGGCCATGGGCAGCCACACGTCAATGATGCTGCCGATGTTGGCGGCTGTGCTTGCCGGCGCTGTGTTTGGTGACCATTGCTCACCGATATCCGATACTACGATTTTGTCGTCCACGGGTGCCAGTTGCCATCACATCGACCATGTGGTGACTCAATTGCCCTATGCGCTGATTGTGGCGGTAATCAGTTTGGCTGGTTATACCGTGATGGGCTTTACCGAGTCAGTGTGGGCTGGATTTGGTACCACTTCAGCACTGTTTGTGCTGGCGGTTATTGGTCTGAGATTAAAGGCTGGTAAAGGCTGAATTTTAATGCGTCAGTAATAAAAGCCGCTCGTTCGAGCGGCTTTTTTGTGGCTGTTCTATAGCTGCGATTCTGCAGCAGGTGCCGAAGCGATATAGCTTTCAGGATGGTTTTTTGTGTCAGCCATGATTATTGATTTTGCTGCTCAGTGAGTCAGGTTGCGCAGTTATCCCGCCGAATCGGATTTCGCCCTGATGATGGGTATCAAGCAGAGGGCTGCTTTGATAAGATGGCTGTGGACTAAACTCAGGGGAATTATCCATTGGCTCAGCTCTATTTTTATTATTCGGCAATGAATGCCGGTAAATCCACTTCCTTGCTTCAGTCTTCTTATAACTACCGCGAACGGGGTATGAATACCCTGGTGCTGACGGCTGCCATCGATGACAGATATGGTGTGGGTAAAGTTGCTTCACGTATCGGTATTCAGGCCGACGCAACCGTGTTTGGCAGTGAAGATAACCTGATGGATTTAATTGCCACCCATCACAGCCAGCAACAACTGCATTGTGTGCTGGTGGATGAGAGTCAGTTTTTATCCAAGACTCAGGTGCGTCAGCTTACTGATGTGGTGGATAAGTTGGATATTCCCGTGCTCTGTTATGGCCTTCGCAGCGATTTTCGCGGCGAGCTCTTTGTTGGCAGTCAATATTTACTGGCTTGGGCCGATAAGTTGGTTGAACTCAAAACCATCTGTTTTTGCGGTCGAAAGGCCAATATGGTGGTACGCCGCGATGGTGCCGGAAATCCTGTGCGTGATGGCGCTCAGGTGGCTATCGGCGGCAATGAGAGCTACGAGTCTATGTGTCGCAAGCACTTCAGTGAATTGGTGTGGGACTGAACATTCCAGAAATTAAAAAAGCGCCCTCGGGCGCTTTTTTAATTTCTGATTATTACCGTCATATCAGGCGTGGGTCAGGTACCAGTGCCAGTCCTGCGCCCCGACTTCAGCCATGAATTGATGATATTCGGCACGTTTAAGTTTGGTATAAATACGGTGAAAGTCGCTACCCAGCACCTGCTTTATCCAATCTGAACGTTCGAAGTTGCCAAGCGCTGACAGCCAGTCAGTAGGCAGTGTCGGATGGTCGCCCTCATAACCGTTTCCGGTAATGGCCGTCCCAGGGGAAAGATTTTGCTCAATACCATGATGGCAGGCGGCCAGAATAGCTGCGGCTGCGAGGTAAGGATTGGCATCGGCACCACAGATGCGGTGCTCAATATGGCGGCTTGACGCCGGCCCTCCCGGTACCCGGAAGGAAACGGTGCGATTGTTGACCCCCCATGTTTTGGCAATGGGCGCATAGCTGGAACTTTGAAAACGCCGGAAGGAATTGGCATTGGGGCAAAACAGTAATTGAGCATCTTCGAGTGTGGCCATCATACCGGCAATGGCTTGGGGTAACAGAGGCGTGCCTTGGGGGTCATCACTTGCGAACAGATTATTGCCGTCAGCATCCGCAAGACTGACGTGCATATGCATGCCGCTGCCAGCTTTATCGCCAAAGGGTTTGGCCATAAAGCATGCCTTGTAGCCGTGTTTGGCTGCAACGCCCTTGACCAATCGTTTGTAACGCACGGCTTCATCTATGGCCTGAAGTGCATCGGCTCTGTGTTCTAGGGTAATTTCTACCTGGCCCGGCGCATATTCAGAAATGGCGGTACGGGCCGGGATCCCCTGAACCTCACAGGCATGGTAAAGGTCATCCAGAAAGGGCTGCAGCTGTTCGAGTTCGAAAATTCCGTAAACCTGAGTGTGGCTGGGTCTGTGGCCATCTTTGTGAATGGCGGGTTGGGGTCTGCCATTGGCATCGGGTCGCTCATCCAACAGAAAAAACTCCAGCTCTGCGGCCATGACGGGATACAGCCCATCCGCTTTAAGTCTCTCTATTACGTTGGCCAGTACCAATCGGGGATCTGCCATGGCTGCTGGCATGCCTGCTTCAGGATGCATTGCAAGATGAACCTGTGCGGTGGGCTTGGTGCGCCAGGTCTGCAGGGACAGGCCTCCGGCAATTGGGTATGCGGTGCAATCGGCATCACCTACTTCCCACGCAAGGCCATTGTTCTCAACATCATCCCCTTGCACAGTCAGCCCTAATATAGTGCTGGGCAAGGGACGACCGTAATGATACATGGACATGATTTCCTGGCGATGCAACAGTTTGCCCCGAGGAATGCCGTTGGGGTCGATAATAAATACTTCGATATGTTGGATTTGAGGATGCTTTTCCAGAAAGTCTATCGCTTCTTGTGGTTTGGCGAAGGGCATAGGGGCCTCGATGTGAACTATCATTGCTCACAGGCCCTGAAAGTCTGTGGCATTTGATGGATATTGAACATGTTGTTTTATTTATTTGACAATATTTCTGGTTTTGCCATGGAAAGTCAATGGGGCTGTCGACGAATGTAACTGGAGGCTGAAACAGAGCGTAGAGCATGTTTTTTGTGCTGCATTTACTTTAATGAGTGGTATCTCCGGTCTTCGCTAGGGCGTTTGTGTTACTCTTGCTGGTTTTTGTAGTTATCTGTGTTGGTCTGTCCCGATGTTTTAACTATTTTATTCAGGGCGTCAGGGACTGGATTGCATACGGAGCGAGGGAGTCACAATGGCACTCAAATACAGTATCAATCGGCCGGTATTTTTCGGCTCTCTTTCTCTTATCACACTATTGGTGGCTCTGGGTGCCATCTGGCCGCAGCAGGCCCAGCAATGGTTTGGTGCCGTGCAGCACTGGCTCGAACTAAAAGCAGGTTGGCTCTATGTAATGGGCGTAGCCATCTTCCTGGTTTTTATCGTTTTTGTGATGGTAAGTCGCTTTGGGGATATCAAGCTTGGCCCCGATCACGCTGAGCCCGATTACAGCTATAAAAGCTGGATTGCCATGCTGTTTTCGGCGGGTATGGGAATTGGACTGATGTTTTTCGGGGTGGCCGAGCCCGTAATGCATCTGCTTGCACCACCGGACGCCACGCCCGAGTCTATTGAAGCCGCCAAAGAAGCGATGAAAATCACCTTCTTTCATTGGGGCATTCATGCCTGGGCCATCTACGCGGTGGTGGCGCTGAGCCTTGCCTATTTTGCCTATCGCCATAAGTTACCGCTGCTGCCACGAAGTGCGCTTTACCCCTTGATTGGTGAGCGTATTTACGGCCCCATCGGCCATGCGGTGGATGCCTTTGCGGTGCTTGGCACTATGTTTGGCGTGGCCACCTCACTGGGATTCGGCGTGCTGCAGGTAAATGCCGGGCTTAACTTCCTCTTCGGTGACAGTGTGCCCATTGACACCCAGTTGCAGGTGGGTCTTATCGTTGTTATTACCCTGATTGCCACTGTCTCAGTGTTTTCCGGGCTCGATAAAGGGGTTAAACGGCTTAGTGAACTTAATCTGCTGCTGGCAGTGGTGCTGATGCTTGTGGTGCTGCTGGTGGGGCCGACTGTGGCGCTGCTGCAGGCCTTTGTGCAAAACACCGGCGCTTACTTCTCTGATATTGTTGGCAAAACATTTAACCTATATGCCTATCAGCAGAAAAACGATTGGCTGGGCGGCTGGACCTTGCTGTACTGGGGCTGGTGGATTTCCTGGTCGCCTTTTGTGGGCACCTTTATTGCGCGGGTCTCCCGTGGCCGCACCATCCGTGAATTTCTGCTGGGGGTGCTGTTTGTTCCAAGCGGCTTTACCTTTTTGTGGATGACGGTGTTTGGCAACTCGGCCATCGACCAGATTATGCACCAGGGCAATACAGTGCTTGCTGATGCGGTTTCAAGTGATGTGTCTGTGGCACTGTTTGTGTTTTTCCAGCAATTGCCGCTGAGCTCCCTGGTCTCGGCTGTGGCTCTGTGTCTGGTGGTGACCTTCTTTGTTACTTCGTCTGATTCGGGTAGCCTGGTGATTGATAATCTCACCTCCGGCGGCGATATGTCGGCGCCTGTGTGGCAGCGAATTTTTTGGGCGCTGATGCAGGGCGTGGTCGCTTCCGTGCTGCTGCTTGCCGGTGGTCTGCAGGCGCTGCAAACGGCCGCCATTGCCAGTGCCATGCCGTTTTTGTTGGTGATGCTGCTGATTTGTCTGGGGCTGTTTAAAGCGCTGCAGGACGACTGGCTGAAGCTCTCCAGCGTGCAGCTGCACCACACCAGCGTGCAATACGCCAAAGCCAACGTGGACTGGCGCGAGCGCTTGAAAGTGCTGGTGGCGCAGCCCTCGGCCCATGATGCCAATGCCTTTTTGCGCGGCCCAGCCAAAGAAGCGCTGGGGCAGGTGGCCGAAGCCCTGGTGGCCGAGGGCGTCAATGCCAGGGTGGTGGAGCTTGAAGACAGGGTTCGGCTGGTGATTGCCAGCGATGAGCATCCGGACTTCGTGTATGGCTTAAGGCTGCGGCAATACAGTAAGGTGGCCATGCCCGGCGCCGAAGAGGGAGAGGCAGGCGACGATGGCGAAGAAGTGTTTCACCGGGTGGAAGTATTTCTCGAGCACGGTGGCCAGCACTATGATGTGCTTGGCTACACAGTCGAACAGCTGCAGGCCGATGCTGTGACCCAGTACGAAAAATACCTGCACTACCTGCATTTGTCGGTCAGTGAATCGGTGAGTGAAGGCAGCTGATTGCGCCTGGGGCCGCTGCGCGGTATGCTGCGGCCATTATCTCAAGTGTGTGCGTGATTGGCCGTGAACTGGCCGTTTTGGACCTGATATGACCCAGAGTAAACTCGATAAGGTATTGGCCGCAGAGCGCGAATACCGCGAAAAACGTGAAGGTGGTTACCGGGAGCGGGCACTAAAGCTCTACCCCTGGGTGTGTGGCCGCTGTGCCAGGGAATTTACCCATAAAAACCTGTCTGAGCTGACGGTGCACCACCGTGACCACAACCACGACAACAACCCCTCTGATGGTTCCAACTGGGAACTTCTGTGCCTGTATTGCCACGACAATGAGCATTCTCGTTTCGAAGAGCTTATTCGCTATGGCAGCACCCAGGAGAGCAAACAAGAGGCGGCGACCTATAATCCGTTTGCCGATCTCAAGGCTCTGATGGGAAACAAAAAATAACCTGTCTCATCCCTTAAAAAAAGGCGCCGTCCGGCGCCTTTTTTATTGCATGGCAACTGTATAAATTGTCTGCAAAATCTGATTGGTTTGTGTGCGGCATCCCCATATACTCAGGCTTGCTTATCACCACTATCAAGATGGAATTAATACAATGACAACAGGGAATCTGGCGGTCTCCAAGACCCGTTCTTTTATGACAGTGTCGCTGATTGAGCTGTGGGAGCGTTTTGGCTTCTACGGTATGCAGGCGCTGATTGTGTACTTTATGGTGCAGCGACTCGGTTTTGCTGATGAGCGTGCCAATCTGGTGTGGAGTGCCTGCGCCGCACTGATTTATGTGGCACCGGCCATTGGTGGCTGGGTAGGTGACAAGGTGCTGGGCACCAAGCGTACCATGCTGCTGGGCGCTGGTGTGCTGACGCTGGGTTATGCCCTGATGGCAGTACCTACCGACAACACCTGGTTCCTGTTCTCGGCCCTCGGGGTTATCGTGGTCGGTAACGGCCTGTTCAAGCCCAACGCCGGAAATCTGGTGCGTAAGATTTATGAGGGTGACGACTCCAAAATTGACAGCGCCTTTACCATTTACTACATGGCAGTGAATGTGGGTTCCACCTTCTCGATGCTGCTCACGCCCTGGATTAAGGATTACATTAACGCCACCTATGGCGACGGTTTTGGTTGGCATGCAGCCTTTGCCGTGTGTTTTGTAGGGCTGATTGTGGGGATTGCCAACTACATGGTGATGCGCCATACCCTGGATGAATACGGCTCTGAGCCGGATCTGCTGCCGGTGGATAAGCGCAAGCTGATGGCAGTGCTGGGCTGCTCGTTGCTGGCGGTGGTAGCCTCGGCAGTTATCCTCGAATTTGAAGACGTGGCGCGGGTGTTTGTGTATGGAGCCGGTGTGGTGGTGCTGGGGATTTTTGTGCATCTTATCCGTACTAGCGAAGAGAGTGAGCGCGCGGGGCTGATTGCTGCGCTGGTGCTAACCCTGCAAACGGTGTTTTTCTTTATCTTTTATCAGCAGATGTCGACCTCGCTGGCGCTGTTTGCCCTGCGTAACGTCGATTGGGATTTTGTGGTGGCAGGCAGCCATCTGTGGACCTGGTCGCCTGCACAGTTTCAAGCGCTTAATCCTATCTGGATCATGGTGTTAAGCCCGGTTCTTGCCTGGGTTTATGCCTGGGGTGGCAAGCATAACAAGGACATTTCCATTGCCGCCAAATTTGCCCTTGGCTTTGCGGTGGTGGCGGCAGGCTTCTTCATTTATGGGATTGCCGGTGAGTATGCGCTGAACGGTAAAACGTCAAGCTGGGTAATGATTTGGGGTTATGGCGCTTATTCGCTGGGCGAGCTTTTGGTGAGTGGTTTGGGGCTGGCAATGATTGCCCGTTATGTGCCCGAGCGCATGGGCGGCTTTATGATGGGGGCGTATTTTGTGGCCTCGGGCATTTCCCAGTATCTGGGCGGTGTGGTGGCCAACTTTGCCAGTGTGCCTCAGGGCATTACCGATCCGCTGGAGACCCTGCCAATTTACACCAACCTGTTTAATAAACTGGGTTTTGCCGCTTTGGGCTGTACCTTGATAGCCCTGGCTGTATTGCCACTGATGCGTCGTCTGACTGAAACCCACCACAGTCACAATACAGTGGCGCAGGATAGTTGACCTGGTCAAGCTATTGATTCAGTGTTATTAACAAGCGCCAGTATTATGCTGGCGCTTTTATTTTTTTGTTTCTTTTTTTTTGTGTCCGAAGGAGCCATCTATGTCTTTTCGCTCGGCTGTTGGCGCTATTGCTGTGCTTGTTTCTCCCTTGGCCTTTTTTGCGGCCAGCACTACAGCGCTTGAAATCACCCCATTGTCTGAAAGCCTCTACCTGCACCAGAGTGAGAAAATGATTGAGGGTTGGGGCAAGATGTCGGCCAATGGCCTTATTTTGGTGGATGGCAAAGAGGCCTTTGTGGTGGATACGCCATGGAGCGATGCCGACGCCGAGGCCATGCTGGAGTGGGCTAACGCGCAGGGGTTAATCATTAAAGGCGTGCTCGCGACCCATTGGCATGAGGACAGAGCCGGCAGTTTTGGCGTGTATGAGAAAGCAGGTATTGCAACCCTGAGCTCTGAGGCGACTCAGGCGATGTTGCAGCAACATCAAAAGACCCTGGCGACCCAGACTTTCAGTGGCGACGAGACACAGTACTTCGGCGACAAGGTTGAGGTGTTTTACCCGGGGGCGGGTCATGCGAACGATAATCTGGTGGTGTATCTGCCCGATGAAAAACTGCTGTTTGGCGGCTGTCTGGTGCGGGAAGCCTCAACTCAGTCGATGGGATTTTACGGCGATGGCTCGCTGCCAGCCTGGCCTGAGTCCATGTCGCGGGTAATAGCAAAGTTCCCCGAGGTGAACACTGTGGTGCCAGGCCATGGTGCGCTGGGGGATAAACAGCTACTGGAGCACACCAGAGTGTTGGCTGAGGCGGCGCTGAAGGCGAAATAAACCGGCCGTTGTGACTGAATGTTAATCAAGCCCCAAGCGGGCTTCAGATTCCAGCCACTTGGCTCTGCTCAGTGGCTGGCTATTTTCACCCTCGAGGGCTTTTTTGCGGGCAGGCAGACTGGCCAGGATCTCCAGCTTTCGCTCATCACTCGCCTGAGACCATCCGACAATTTCATCGATATGGCGCAGGCAACCCATGCAGTAATCCTCATCGTTCAGGCCACAGCGGGCAACGCAGGGGGACTGGATCATGGGCTTTTTTCTCGGCAGAGTTAAAATTGAACGGCAGAGTCTAGCATCTTAGCCCTTGGAACCCCAACACCTGAGCTTAGGCAGATTTGCCATTCAATTAACTCACGCAAATTCTGCTGAACCTGTGCCTGGGTAGCGCTTGGGCTTAGTTGCGGCGCGGGCGTATAATGAAAGTCCTTCAGTTTGCTGAAGGCCGTTTTTATCAGGAAGCCTCAATGTCTCAAGTATCGCCATCGCGCCAAGCCGTAAACTCACCGCAAATCGAGCTGCATCTGGCTGATACAGTTGCAAGGTTGCAGTCACTGGCCAGCACCCTGGATGCAGGACGAAGCATTTGGGATATCCGCAGTTTTGACTATGCAGACTTTCCCTGGCAGCAGGGGTTTCCAAGTCTTGCGCGGGCGCTTAATGCCATCGACGATGATGCCATTGATGCGCTCGATAAAGATCAGCAAGCCCTTGTCGCCGCACTTTTGCCTGCACTCGAATCCGATGTTATCGCTACTGGCGCAGCGCCCTGGTCAAGGACGTTGTTTGACTGGACGCTGCCGGATAACCCCCTGGACAGCCTCAAAGACGAAGCGCCATATCAGGTGCAATCATTGCTGCCAAGCCAACGTCTGAGCCGGTTTTCCGCTGGCATAAAAGGGCGCAAATGGGAGCAAATCAGCCGCTTTGTGGCAATTACGGCGGCGAGTAGCTCCGCCTTGCCTGTGCTTGAGTGGTGCGCCGGTAAGGGGCACCTTGGGCGACTGATGGGCGCTGTGACCCAAATGCCGGTAGTCAGTCTTGAGCTGCAGCAGTCCCTTTGTGAGGCGGGCACGCTGGAGGCCGACAAGCGCGCGGTAAAGCAGCGTTTCGTGTGCGCCGATGCTTTTGGGGATACAGCCCATGTGTTTGACACCAACCAACATGCACTGGCGCTGCACGCCTGCGGTGAACTGCATTTAACGCTGCTGCGAAATGCGGTGGCTGCGGGCACCCGGGCCATCAGTATTTCTCCCTGCTGCTATCACCTCTTTGCCAGCGGTGACTATGGCTGTGTGAGTGATTCGGCCAGGAGCACGGGGCTTAGGTTGTCCAGAAGTGCGCTGCAACTGCCGCTTAACCATGCTTTGGTAGCTGGGGAGAAAGCCAATGCCGACCGACTTAAGGAAGTGAGCTGGCGCCTTGGTTTTGACAGTCTGCAGCGCCTTCTTCGGGCTTGCGATGAGTACCTGCCGCTGCCCACCATTCGCCAAAGTCAGCTGTCTGGCGAGTTTGAGGACTTTTGCCGCTGGGCGGCAGATTATCGCGGGCTGACCCTGCCGGAGGCGTTTAATGCCAGTCATTGGCTGGCCGAAGGGCGCAAGCGCCAGTGGCTGACGCGCAGGCTGGACTTGGCTGCCCACTTGTTCAGACCCTTGATTGAGCAGTTTTTACTGCTCGATCGGGCTGCTTTCTTGCTGGAAGCGGGTTATCGGGTCAATCTCAGCGCTTTCTGCGCACCCCAGGTTACCCCCCGTAATGCGCTGATTGAAGGACGCCGATAACGGATTTTCAGTGAGCTTTATTTGAATTTTTATCCAAGGGCACAAATTCTCAGGCTCGGTTCAGGCTGCGCTGTTTGAATAGCCGCTTTGGTAGCTTACGGTTTTGCAGCAAAGGGGTCGGATGAGCAGCTGTCCAAGGGCATTAGTTGAGTATTTTGGTTGGCTTGACCTGCATTTCTCTGGATAATGGCTGATTATTGTCAGGCCGAAGTGGCGAGCGGCCGTGAGCTTTGCATCCCAGATAATTAGAACTGAATGAAATATTCCCGAGTATTTATCAACAGCATGGCCTACGAACTGGCCCCTGTTGTCGTATCGAGCTCTGAACTTGAGCAGCGTCTCGCTCCCCTGTATCAAAAGTTTCGTATTCCTGTGGGACAGCTGGCTGCCCTGACCGGTATTCGCGAGCGTCGCTGGTGGCCGCTGGGTCACAGGTTGTCTGACGGCGCTATCAGCGCAGCCCAAAAGGCCCTCACAGAAACCGGCCTCAGTGCCAGTGATTTGGGCGCTGTGGTCTATACAGGTGTGTGCCGCGATCAGCACGAACCGGCCACGGCCTGCCGCATTGCAGCCGCACTTGGCGTGGGTCGCGACAGCGCAATTTACGATATTTCCAATGCCTGTCTTGGGGTGCTGTCGGGCATTCTCGACATTGCCAACCGCATCGAGCTTGGCCAAATCCGAGCCGGATTGGTGGTGTCCTGTGAATCGGCCCGTGACATCGTCGATGTGACCATCGACCGTATGCTGGCCGAGCCAACCATGCAGAATTTTGCACAGTCACTGGCCACGCTCACCGGCGGTTCAGGCGCCGTGGCAGTGCTGCTAACCGATGGCAGTTTCAAGCTGGCCACCGAGCGCAACCATCAACTGCTGGGCGCCAGTCAACTGGCTGCCCCTGAGCATCATCAGTTGTGTCAGTGGGGATTACAGGAAGCCGGACATCGCATCTATCGCGAGTTTATGCGCACCGATGCCGTAACCCTGCTTAAAGAAGGGGTAGAGCTTGCCAAGCAAACCTGGCAGCACTTCCTCGGGCAGCGCGAATGGCTGGCAAGCCAGGTCGATAAAGTCATCTGCCACCAGGTGGGCGCCGCCAACCGCAAACAGGTGCTTTCTGCACTGCAAATTCCTGAAGAAAAAGAATTTCCTACCTTTGCCGAACTTGGCAATATGGGCACGGTTTCGCTACCGGTATCGGCGGCCATGGCCCACGATCAGGGCTTTTTGCGCCCCGGGGATCAGGTGAGTTTTCTTGGCATAGGCTCAGGCCTTAACTGCATGATGTTGGGGCTGCGCTGGTAATGAGTAACGAATTAATGCTGGACACCCTGCTGCCGTTCAAGCGGCAGTATTTTCGCCACAAGGGCCAGAATATTCACTATGTGGATGAAGCCCCTGCCGCGCCAAAGGGCACTGTAGTCATGGTTCATGGCAACCCCAGTTGGACCTTGTACTACCGCAATCTGATAAGCGCGCTCAAGGGCGAGTACCGCTGTATTGCCATGGATAACGTGGGCTGCGGATTGTCGGATAAGCCCGATGACAGCCAATACGATTACACCCTCACCAGCCGTATTGCCGATTTGGAGGCGCTGCTGGCTCACCTAGGGGTGAACGAGAAAGTGACCCTGGTGGTACACGACTGGGGCGGGATGATTGGCATGGGCTGGGCATCCAAATATCCGCAGGCCATTGAAAGATTGGTGATATTAAATACCGCTGCGTTTCATCTGCCAACCAGCAAGCCTCTGCCACTGCGGCTTAAAATTTGCCGTAATACCTGGTTGGGCACTGTGCTGGTGCGGGGCTTTAACGCCTTTGCAGGGCTCGCCTCTGTGATTGGCTGCAAGCGAAACCCTATGTCGGCGCCGCTGAGAAAAGCCTACGTATCACCTTTCAACAGTTGGGCCAACCGTATTTCCACCCTGCGTTTTGTGCAGGACATTCCGCTGCAACCAGGCGATAAAGCCTACGCTGAGGTCAGCAGGATTGAAGCCAGTCTCGACAGTTTCACCGAGGTACCGACCCTGATTTGCTGGGGCCTTGAGGATTTTGTGTTTGATAAACACTTCCTTGAGGTATGGCAGCAAAAGCTGCCCAAAGCCCAGGTGCACGCCTTTGCCGACTGTGGCCATTACATTCTCGAAGATGCAGCCGATGAAGTCATTGGCCATATTCAGCAGTTTATTGACCGCTCATCCGCCCGCGAGGCGCTGGCATCATGAGTGCCAATCTGTGCCGTCACTTGCTGAACGCCGCGACCGAGCGCCCAGAAGGGTTGGCCGTTGCGGTGCAAAGGCACAGATTTGGTAAGCCACCCAGAGGCATAGGTGAGCTTTGCTACGATGAGCTCAGTCTCGGTGAGCTGAACCGTCGCAGCGATGCCATTGCCCACGGACTGCTGAGCGCCGGACTCAAGGCCGGTGACAAAGCCGTGCTGATGGTGACGCCGGGGCTCGATTTCTTTGCGCTTACCTTTGCACTGTTCAAGGCCGGGATCATCCCTGTGATGGTCGACCCGGGCATGGGCATTAAAAACCTCGGTCAGTGCTTCGATGAGGCCGGGCCCGATGCCTTTATCGGCATCCCTAAGGCCCATGTGGCGCGGATGCTGTTTGGCTGGGGAAAGCGCACGCTGAAGACCCTGATAACCGTGGGCCGTGGCTTGAAAATCTGGGGCGGCCCGACTCTGGCTCAGCTTGAACAGCAGGGCAAGGGTAAAGGGGCATTCCCGATGGTGATGCTGGACGAAGATGCGCTGTGCGCCATCCTCTTTACCAGCGGCAGCACCGGCGTGCCCAAGGGCGTGGAATACAGCCACCGTATGTTTGAGGCGCAGATAACCGCGCTTCAGCAGGACTACGGTATCAGCCCCGGCGAGCGTGACCTGTCGACTTTTCCGCTGTTTGCTCTGTTTGGTCCCGCGCTTGGTATGGCCTCCATTGTGCCCTGTATGGACGCGAGCCGTCCTATCAAGGCCAATCCCGAATACTTGTTTAAAGCCATTGCCGATTATGGCTGTACCAACCTGTTTCTCAATCCGGCGCTGCTGGATAAGCTTGGCCGTTTCGGTGTGGACAATCAAAGGCAGCTGACCGGCGTTAAGCGGGTGATTTCTGCCGGGGCGCCAGCCTCTATCGATGCCATAAGCCGCTTCAGCCGTTTATTGCCAGAAGGCGCGCCCGTACTCAATTCTTACGGTGCAACCGAGGGGCTGCCGCTGTGTTTTGTCGCCAGCGATGAGCTGCTCTTAAGTGGCGAGGTGACAGCCAAAGGTGGCGGCATTCTTGTCGGCAAGCCGGTGAGTGGCGTGGCAATCGATATTATTGCCATTGATGAAGCTCCCATCGCCGATTGGTCACAGGCTCCACTTTTACAAGCCTACGAAATTGGTGAGATTGTTGTCAAAGGCGCCATGGTAAGCCGGGCTTACTACCACAGAGATGAAGCGACTGAGGCTGCCAAAATCGCCGATGGTGACTGCATTCGCCATCGCATGGGCGATCTCGGTTATCTCGATGACGAAGGCCGGCTGTGGATGTGCGGCCGCAAGGCCCACCGGGTGGATGCTACCGAGGGCGGCGCCTTCAGCAAACGCTATTTCTCTATCCCCTGTGAGCGGATTTTCAATAACCATCCGCTGGTGGCGCGCTCGGCGCTGGTCGGGGTGCATCGCCTCGGTGACAAGCTGCCGCTGGTGTGCATCGAGCTCGATAAGAGCCTCGCCTGCAACAACGCCAGTACCCTGTATCGCGAGCTCAGGGAAATGGCCGAGGCCAATGACATCACCCGTGGTATCGACTTCTTCCTTATCCATGAATCTTTCCCCATGGATGTGCGCCATAACGCCAAGATTTTCCGTGAAAAGCTGGCGATTTGGGCCGAAAAACAATTATCCGGCGGTCTGAAATGACCCGGGAATTTCCACTGCATCCAGAACAAATCAAGGCCGCCGAGACGTTAAGCACTCGGGTTTCCAGAGTGTTGGTGACCGGCGCCGGTGGTTTTCTTGGCAAGGCGGTCTGCCGTCAATTGCTGTCGGCAGGGATTGAGGTGGTGGGCATTGCCCGCTCGGATTATCCGGCGCTTAAGCAGCTGGGCGTGACCATGCACAGGGGCGATATAACTGATATCGCCTCGCTTGAAGCGGCCATGCAGGGCTGCGAGCTGGTGTTCCATGTCGCCTCCAAAGCGGGCGTTTGGGGCAGCCGCGAAAGCTACTATGGCCCCAATGTCACAGGTGCCGCCAACGTGATTGAGGCCGCAAGGCAGCAGGGCGTAAAGGGCATTATCTACACCAGCACCCCCAGCGTGACCTTTGCCGGCGAAGATGAGTCGGGTATCGATGAGTCGGCGCCTTATGCCGCCCGCTTTTTAAATCATTATGGTGCTTCCAAAGCGGAAGCCGAGGCCATGATGCTGTCGGCACACTGCCGGGATTTACGCACGGTGGCGCTGCGGCCGCACTTGATTTGGGGGCCGGAAGACCCTCATCTGGTGCCTCGGGTCATTACCCGCGGCCGGGCAGGGCGGCTTAAGCTGGTGGGCCGCGAAGACAAGCTGGTGGATACCATCTATGTGGACAATGCCGCCCACGCCCATGTGTTGGCGGCCATTTCGCTGCTGAAGGACGATAGTCCCTGTGGCGGCAAAGCCTTGTTTTTGAGTAACGATGAGCCGGTGACCATGGCCGACATGCTGGGCCGCATTCTCGCCTGTGACAATCAGCACCAACGTCTGCCCCGTGTCCCCGTGGGGCTCGCCTACGCCGTGGGCGCGCTGCTTGAAGGTGTTTATGGCATGCTGGGCAAAGAGGAAGAGCCGGTTATCACCCGCTTTGTGGCGCGTCAGCTCTCCTGCAGCCATTACTATCGCATCGATGCCGCCAAAACCTTGCTTGGCTATCGTCCGCTGATTTCCCTCGATGAAGGGTTGCAGCGGCTTAAACTGTCGCTGCAGGATAGCCAGCGCTGAGTGTCAGTCGTTTAAATAGAAAAGCCCCGCTGGATTGCGGGGCTTTTTGCTTATGGGGATTTTTTGCCGGTCGGATGGTTAGTCTTTTGGCAGTTTCAGCTGTTGACCCGGACGAATAATACTTTTGTTATTCAGTCCATTAACCTGCATCAGGCTGGTTAATTTGACTCCCTGGCGTTTGGCAATACCACTTAAGGTATCGCCGGATTTCACCTGGTAAGTGTCTGAGCTTGCGATTGGTGCTGATTTCAGCTTGGTTCTGGCAAGCTCGAAAGCAGCAGCTTGCTCAAGTGGCAGGTTTATCATGTATTTGCCACTCGATGGTACGACCCGGGTTTTAAATGCCGGATTCAGAGCCTGCAGCTCGGCCTTGGGCATAGCAATTGCCTCGGCGACGCTGCTCAGACTGACGCCATTGGGAATACCATCACGAGCCAATACTGCTTGATTGGGGATAGCAGGAAAGTTAGGTTCCAGAATGGCTGGATCTCGCACAATCTCGATGACTGCAAGCCACTTGTACAGGCTCGGTGCCTGATTTTTGTTTAAGCCAAGGGAGAGGAAATCCTCCGGCTTGCCCTGGCGGCGGTTGCGTTCAATGGCACTTTTGAGCTTTCCTTCGCCCATATTGTAGGCAGCGACAGCGGATAGCCAGTCGTTATTGAACATTTCGTACAGATACAGCAAATAATCCAAGGCGGCACGGGTTGCCGGAATGGGATCGAGGCGACCGTCGTATTCGTGACTGACTCTAATCCTTTGTCCCAGAGCTGTCGATTTTGACAATTGCCACATACCCGCGACCCCCACACCTTTAATGCCGGGTTGAAACCCGCTTTCTATGAGGGGTAGCAGTGCCAACTCAAGAGGCATTTCACGCTCTTCAAGTTCACTGACAATATGATACATCCATGGTTTTGCTGCGGTGGTTGCATTGGTCGGAAACAGCGCCCTTGCAGCAAATTGCTCGCGAAAGAAGGCGACTTCGGAATGTGGTGGAATTGTGATATTTCGATTCTCAGCTATCTTCTGCCACAGATTGGTATATTCCACTGTAACTGAATGCTGGTTTGGTTCGCTGTCATCATTCTGTGGTGGCTGCGTGGTACTGGTTACAGCTTGAGTGGCTGAATGAGCGGGAGCGCTGTGCTCATTCTTATCATCTTGCCCTTCCTGAGAAGAAGGTGTCTGCTGACAAGCAACAACAAGCAAGGCTGCGCACAGTAGCGCAAAGTGCACACGACTGTATCTGCCGGCATTGGCTAACGCGGTAACGGATTTCGTAATCGGCATAAACATGATGTCCCGGCTCTGAGTCAGAGAATTTCAAACCGCTAATCATACGTCTGGCAACGCCCCGGAGGATATAGAACCATCAGCAAAAGCTTTTTGCTGCGATGGCAAAAATAATTAGCCAAAAACAGCAGGAAAATAAGTTTTTACTCTAAACGTCATACTGTAAATGTTTGAATTTTTATTACAATTATTAAGGTGACGTTAAATATTGTTCTGGTATGTTTTCGATGCGGATTTAGCAATTGAAAGCGGAAAGGACCCATGCTCAGTATTAAGAACCTCAACAAAACCTACGATAACGGGGTTAAAGCCCTCAATAATGTCAATCTGGACATCCCAAGAGGAATGTTCGGTTTACTTGGCCCCAACGGAGCAGGTAAATCCAGTCTAATGCGCACCATTGCCACCTTGCAGCCGGCCGATTCCGGCAGTATCCACTTCGATGGTATCGATGTGATGGTCGACCCTATGCGTCTTAGAACACAATTGGGATACCTGCCTCAGGACTTTAATGTGTATCCCCGGGTCAGTGCTGTGGACTTGCTGGATCATCTGGCGGTGCTCAAAGGGATTAATAATGCCAAAGAGCGCAAGGAAATTGTCGATGGTCTGCTGGCTCACACCAATCTGTATCAGCACCGAACCAAAGCTGTCAGTGGATATTCGGGCGGTATGCGTCAGCGTTTTGGTATCGCACAGGCGCTGCTTGGCGACCCTCAATTGCTGATAGTGGATGAGCCCACAGCGGGTTTGGATCCTGAGGAGCGTAATCGTTTCCATAACTTGCTTGTGAGTCTCGGTGAAGAGCGGGTGGTTATTCTGTCCACCCATATCGTGGAAGACGTGGCTGAGCTGTGTCCGCGGATGGCGGTGCTGGCGTCTGGCAGTATTCTGCTTGAAGGTAATCCGCAGGATTTGGTCAACGATCTGGAAGGCAAGATTTGGCAATGTACGGTTTCTGTTCAGGAGGCGGCAGAGCTTGAGGCCAGGCTACCTGTTATATCCAAGCGCTTGTTTGCCGGACGTACCGTACTGAATGTGTTGTCGGATACCTGCCCTGAAGGCTTCAGTGGCACCGATGCCGGGCTGGAAGAGCTGTATTTCTCGACCCTCCACAGCCATCGCAAGTCTGCAGCTTAAGGAGCGTGTTTATGTTTTTGCATACACTCGCCTTTGAGTGGCGATATTACCTGCGCCAGCCGTCGTTTTACGTGGTGGGGCTGATGCTGTTTCTGGCGTGTTTTTTTGTGACCGCCTCGGACAATATTCAGATTGGCGCCGGCGGGGAAGTGTTTAAAAACAGCCCCTATGCCATTGTGCAAACCCTGCTGACCATGGGGTTGATTGCCATGTTTGCGGTGGTGAACTTTGTCGGCAGCACGGCGATACGCAATCAGCAATCCCAGATGGAAGAGCTGATTTACGTTAAGCCGCTGTCGCCGCTGCAGTATCAGTTAGGGCGCTTTTTGGGCAGCTTTTTGGTGGTACTGACACTGTTTGCGCTGGTGCCGCTTGGCCATTTGCTCGGCTCCTTTATGCCTTGGGTCGATGCCAGCCGTTTCGGGCCTGTGTCGCTTTGGCACTACCTTAAGCCCTATCTTCTGCTGGCTGCGCCGACCTTGCTGTTTTTGTCTGTGCTGTTTTACGCAATAGCGCAGCGATTCCGCTCCATGATGGCGCTGTATCTCACCGCCGTGACCATGATGGTGCTGTACAGCTTTGCCGGTCAAATCGCGAGCCAGCCGCAGTACCGCGAAATGGCCGCGCTGCTCGATCCCTTCGGGCTTCGCAGCGCCGCGCAGGTGGCCCGTTACTGGACCATAGATGAGAAAAACACCATCAGCATGGGGCTGGAAGGCCTGATGCTGCTAAACCGCGCCCTGTGGTTTGGGGTGTCGCTCGCGATTCTGACGCTGTGCGGCCTGCATCGTCAGCCAATGCTCACCCGCAAGCGCGAAGCCAAAAAGGCCAAGGTCCATGCCATGCCGCTGATGGCGCCAATGGCAAGCCTGGTTCGCCGCCCGGATGTCAGCAGCTGGAGTCAGTTTTGGGTCAAAGTCGGTTTTGAAGTGCGTCAGGTGCTCTTTACCGCGCCGTTTTACATTCTCGGTGTGCTTAGCCTTATTAACCTGGTTGGCCCGATGTTTATGGGCGACCTTGACTGGTACGGCACCAGCAACTGGCCGCTGACTCAGGACATGGTTGAGATGATAGTCGGCGCCACCAGCTTGCTGATGATTATCGTGCTGGTGTTTTACAGTGGCGAGATTGTCTGGCGCGAGCGCGCCAGCGGTATGGGCGACATCATCGACGCCACCCCAGCCTCCAACCTGGTGTTTCTGGGCTCCAAGTTTGTGGCTCTGATGCTGGTGCTGGTGCTCTTGTACAGCTTCTCCATGCTGACAACGCTGGCGTTTCAGCTTATCAAGGGCCAGACAAACCTGGAACTTGCCCAGTACGCCATCAGCCTCGGCTTTAAGGTACTGCTGCCGTTGATGATGTCGGCGGTGCTGGCGTTTTTCCTGCAGGTGCTGGCGCCGAACAAGTACGCCGGTATGGGGCTGTTTGTCGGTTACTACCTTATCAGCATCACCCTTTCGGCCTGGGGTTTTGGCCACAGTCTGAATAACTTTGGCGCGTCGCCCATCATTCCGTACTCCGACATGAACGGCTACGGCTGGGGTTTGCTGACCCATGGCCTGTACATGGTGTACTGGGGCGCCTTCAGCGTGCTCCTGTTCCTGCTCTCCTACGGGCTTTACCGCCGTGGACCTGAGGTAGGGTTAAAAACCCGCATGGCGCAGCTTGGCTATCAACTTGGCTTTGGCGGCCGCGCCGTGGCAGGTTTGGCGCTGTCGGTATTTGTGGTGATGGGAGGCTATCTTTTTTACCAGACCACCATGGTGAACAGTTATGTGACCGCAGAAGAGTATCTCGATAACCTCGCCGATTATGAGAAACGCTTCAAGCAGTACAACAGCCTGCCTGAGCTGTCGCCTGTGGCGGTAAAAGGTGCGTTTGATATCTTCCCCGAGGACAGACGTATCGAGGCCAAGGTGGAGATGCGCTGGCAAAACCGTGCCAGCGAGAGCATTTCCCGCATGTTGGTGAGCCTGCCTGAGCACACCGACCCGGCAACCGTGAAGTTTGACATTCCGGGTGCCAGCTTTGGCGAACTGGACAGCAAGCTGCCTGTGGGCTGGCTGACCTTTGCGGCTCCTATCGCCCCTGGCGCCGAGGTGAGCGGTACTATCACACTTGTGCGTGATACCAACGGCATTGCCGAAAATAATCACGACTGGGAAGTGGTGGAAAACGGCACCTTCATCAATAACTTCAGTTTGCTGCCGGTGTTTGGCTATCAGAATGAAGCCGAGCTTTCGGACCGCCACGAGCGCCAGAAGCGTGGGTTGGCGCCAAAAGATCGCGCCAACAAACTGGAAGATGAGCGATTTTACAACCAGAACTTCTTCGGGCCTCAGGGCACCTTCATCGACTTTGAGGCGACGGTGTCGACGTCGGCCGATCAGACCGCGCTGGTGCCGGGTTACCTCACCAAGTCCTGGCAGGAAAACGGCCGTAACTACTTCCACTACCAAATGGACAGCCCGATGGTGAATTTCTTCTCCATTGTCTCTGGCCGTTATGCGGTGAAAAAGGAAGAGTACAAGGGCATCAATATCGAGGTGTACTACCATCCGGCGCATCCCTGGAACGTCGACCGCATGATTGAGTCGGTACGTGATTCCATCGATTACTTCAGTGCGGCCTTTGGTCCGTATCAGCATCGTCAGATGCGAATTATGGAATACCCGGGCTACAGAAGCTTTGCCCAGAGTTTTGCCAATACCGTGCCTTACTCGGAGCGCATCGGTTTTATCACTGACCTGCGTGACCCAGATAAGATTGATCCTGTCTACTATGTGACCGCCCATGAGGTGGCGCACCAGTGGTGGGGCCATCAGGTGGGGGCTGCCGATGTGCAGGGCAGTGCGGTGATTTCCGAATCACTGTCGCAGTATGCTGCATTGATGGTGATGGAGAAAAAATACGGCAGCCATATGCTGCGTAAGTTCCTGCGTTATGAGCTGGACCGCTACCTGCGCGGCCGAAGCAGCGAGCGCATCGGTGAAATGCCTTTGCTTCGCAGTGAAAACCAGCAGTATATCCACTACCAGAAAGGGGCTGTCATCATGATGGCCATCAAGGATGTGGTGGGTGAAGAGCAGCTTAATGCCAACCTTGCATCCTTTGCCGAGCGCTTCCGTTATCGCACCGATCCGTTCCCGACCACTTTGGATCTGGTGAGCTACCTCAAACAGGATCTCAGCGATGAGCAGCAGGCCTTTGTGGACAGCTCTTTCAACGACATCACCCTCTACGACCTGCGTCTTGAGGATGTACAGCTCACCGAACTGGACAGTGGCAAGGTACGGGTGGATTTGACCATTCATGCCGGAAAACTGACCGCCAACAACGAGGGTAAAGAGCTGCAGGTAGAGATCAGCGAGCGGGTCGATATTGGCCTCTTTGCGGCCGACCCCGACACCCTGACCGATGAAAACGATGTACTGCTGCTGGAGAAGCATCCGCTCAAGAGCGGTGAGAACCAGCTGTCGTTTGAACTGGACAAGAAGCCGACCTTCGTTGGGGTTGACCCATTTGTGAAGCTGGTTGACCGTGACAGCAAGGACAACATCTTCAAGCTGTAAGGCCTGATAGATATTGAACCGCGGCGGCCCGTTCTGACGGGCCGCTTTTTTTATTGCCTGAGCCATGAGTGGAAATGCAAATTTGCTTGAGTGGCCGGATGTGCTCGCCTATGGTGGGGGAAAGGAGTGGCAGCGGATGACTGCCGAATTGGAGAGTATATGGATACCCAGCTTGCACTTAGAGTAAAACACTGGATTAGCCGCGACCCTGATCCGGTCTGTCGCAGCGAACTTGAGCGCCTGCTCGATGCAGGTGATGAAGCCGCGCTGAGTCAGGCTTTTTCCGGCAGACTCGCTTTCGGTACCGCCGGTATTCGCGGCATCGTGGGTCCCGGCCCCATGGGCATGAACCGGCTGCTGGTGCGGGAAACCAGCGCGGGCCTGGGTGAGTATCTCAGCGCTCAGGTCAAAGACGCCAAACGTCGCGGCGTGGTGATTGGCTTCGATGGCCGTCACGACTCCAAAACCTTTGCCCACGATGCCGCCAGCGTGCTCTGTGGACTGGGATTCAAGGTGCGCCTCACAAGCCACGTGGCGCCTACGCCGCTGGTGGCTTTTGGGGTAAAGCACTTTGAAGCTGCCGCCGGCATTGTGGTGACAGCCAGTCACAATCCGCCCAAATACAATGGCTATAAGGTGTACTGGGAAAACGGCGCACAAATTATTCCGCCCCATGACAGCGGCATTGCTGAGCGCATCGAGATGGCGTCGGGCAGCGACTTGCCCTGGCTCGGTGAATCAGATGCGGTGAAAAAGGGCCTGCTGTCGTTCCTGCAGGATGATTTTTTCGAGCACTATCGCCGCGCCGTGCTGCACTCGCCGCTGCTGACGGCTGCCTCTACTGCTGCAACGTCCGCCAGCAGCCAACTTTCGCTGGCCTATACCGCCATGCATGGCGTGGGGGCACCCATGGCAGAGCGGGTGCTTAAAGATGCGGGCTTTGGCAAGGTGTTCAGCGTGGCGACCCAGCGTGAGCCCGATGGCGACTTTCCCACAGTAAACTTCCCCAATCCGGAAGAGCCAGGTGCCATGGACATGGTGATGGCCGAAGCGGCCGCCCGCGATGCCGAACTTGCCTGCGCCAACGACCCGGATGCCGACCGCTTTGCCGTGGCGGCCCGCAAAGCCGATGGCAGTTATCGGATGTTGACCGGCGATCAGGTTGGCGCCCTGTTTGTGGACTATCTGCTTGGCCGCTGGCAGGCCGCAACTGTGCCGCTGGTGGGGAACACCATAGTCTCATCGGCGCTGCTGCACGCCATTGCCCGCCACCACAAGGCCGAAAGCTACACCACGCTCACCGGCTTCAAGTGGCTGATGAATACCGCCCAGCAGCTGGCCAGTCCGCAAAAGCCGTTTCTGTTCGCCTATGAAGAGGCCCTGGGTTATACAGTGGGCGACCTTGTCTGGGATAAAGACGGCATCACAGCCCAGCTGTGTTTTGCCCGGCTTGCCGCCGAGCTTAAGGCCCAGGGCAAAAGCGTGTGGGATGCGCTGGAGGCGCTGTATCGCCGCCACGGGCTGTATGTGAACCGTCAGGTGAGCATTGCCCTTGGAGCCGATACCCCGGATATAGGCGCTGCGCTGCGTCAAACGCCGCCTGCAAGCATCGATGGGCGACAGGTGCTGTCTGTGGAGGATTTTAAAACCCTCAGCCACCGCTTTGCCGATGGCCGCAGCGAGTCCATCTCACTGCCATCCAGTGACGTGCTGATTTATCATCTGGGCGAGTCTGGCTCAGCGCCCGGCACCACAGCCCGGGTGATTGTGCGCCCATCTGGCACCGAGCCCAAAATCAAGTGTTATTACGAGCTGGTGATGCCGATGACGGCTCAAATGGCCATGGCAGACGCCCAGACTGCCGGCGATGGGTTGATGAGTGCGTTGGTGGATGGCCATCAGGCCAGCCTGCCACGCTGAGTGCATTATTTTTACTCCTGACAAACCCTGCTGACACCATGTTGTCAGCAGGGGGGGATTAAGCTGAATACATCGATGAAGCAAGAAGTAATACCTACTTCAACACATTGATAGAAAAGCTTAATTCAATAAGGAGATAAGGATATGCAAGCAACTCAACCTCTGGTGTGGGGCGAAATCGCTGTCAGTGACATGGCCCGCGCCATCGCTTTTTATCAAGCACAGTTTGGCGTGAGTTTCCGCCGCGAAGACATGGATGAAGTGGAATACGCCATCCTCGAATGCAGCGATGAAAAGGCCGCCACCATCGGCCTGATGAAGCACCCTGAGTTCAAACCCGGCAACGGCGGCGCCTGCCTGTACCTGCATCTGGCCGATAACCTCGGGCCTTTGGTGGGCAAACTGGAGCAAAACCAGGTGAAAATTGCTATGCCACCCATGGGGATCAAGGGCGGTGAGTGCGGCTACATAGCGCTGTTTGTCGACAGTGAAGGCAACACTGTCGGGCTGTGGAGCCCGGCGCTGTGATGCTGACAAACTGATTTATAACCAGATAACAAAGGCCGGGCGCATTGATGCACCGGCCTTTGCATGGAAACCCTATGCGCCGCGCAGACAGACTGTTCCAAATCGTTCAAATCCTTCGCCACCGACGCCTGACCACGGCGGCGCAGCTGGCCGAACGGCTGCAGGTGTCATCCCGCACCATCTACCGCGATATTCAGGATCTGTGCCTGTCGGGGATCCCCATCGAAGGGGAGGCCGGTGTTGGCTACCTGCTGCGTCAGGAAGTGAGCGTGCCGCCGCTGATGTTTACCGAGGCCGAGCTGGAAGCTATTCAGGTGGGGATCCGCATGGTGCAAACCTGGGGCGGCAAAGCCCTTGGGCAGGCCGCGGCCCAGGCGCTTATCAAGGTGGAAGCCGTGCTGCCGGAGCGGCTAAGAGAGATGCAGTCGCTGATGTTCTCGCCGGACTTTTATCTGGATGAGGCCGAATTTCAGTTTCTGGATCCGCTGCGGATTGCCGCCAGAGAGCGGCGCTATTGCCGGATTAATTACAAGGATGCCAAGGATGCGGTGACCGAGCGACGCCTGCGGCCACTGGCGATTTACTTCTGGCGTGGTACCTGGACCTTACTGGGATGGTGTGAACTCAGGGATGATTTTCGCAGTTTTCGCGCCGACCGCATTCTGGCGCTCATTGAAGAAGACCAGCGTTTTGCCCGCAGCCCCGGCAAGGAGCTGGAGGACTTTATCGCCCGTATGGACGAAGCGAGCCGTGAATATGAAAAAGCCCGCACGGATGGCGGGCAGGTATAGCCTTGGTTTGGCCTTAGACTACTGACAAGCGGCCTTTAAATTACGGAGCAGTTCGGTTTCATTGGCGGCGATGGCACGTTGCTCTGTCAGTACCTCTTTGAGGATTTGCTCTGTGGTCAGCGGGTTTGCCAGCACTACCCTGAACACGGTACGCTTGTCGGTGCCGTAGATTTTCGGGGCGATACGGGTGCGGGAGACAAAGGAGCGGCCCTGCTCGCGCTGGGTCTTTTGGATGGCGCGGGTGAGGGCATCAAGCTCGCTGTTAATCTTTTCAAGCTTGGCGCTGTCGCCTTTGGCTAAGGCTTTATTGAGCGCTTCACGGGCAAATTCAGGTACATGGCGGTAGGTGAGCAGGCAAAGCTCTGGCTCACTGATGAGTTCAAAATCGGTTTGCTCTTGGATTAACCTTGCAAAGCAACGGGCTTTTTCCAGAGAGCCATTAATCAAAATTTCGTACCCTTCGCGGCCAATTATCTGCAGGCAGGCATGCACCAGCATGGCCATGCCGGGGCGGGAGCCTTCCAGCGTCTGACTGCCCAAATCTTTGGAACCCTGACGCAGAATGTATTCGGCGTGATGTTCAATGGCAGACGCGAGGGTCGGGTCTTTAAACAGCACCATACCAGCGCCCATGGGCACGTACATTTGTTTGTGCGCGTCAATGGTTACCGAATCAGCAAGCTCTATCCCTTTGAGCAGATGACGGTATTTTTCACT
>NZ_JBFKLW010000013.1:0-75760 GCF_041630135.1 Shewanella sp. | reverse complement strand
CCGTTGGCAGCAAGCAGTGGGTTACCCACTTCCAGGGTATCTTCCCAGTGGGCGGGCAACATCTTGTCTTCACTGTACCTGAGTGCCAGTCTGGCACGTAGCCGTGGGTCGAGAATATCGCCCCAGTACTGACGGCAGGGGCTGAGGCTTAACATGGTTACCGGAATGCGACAGCCAAGCGCATGCAGTACCTCAAGAGTTTGCGGTGGCAGCGATGAAATACCAAACACAAACAATCTGGAAGGCAGGGCATGCATCGAGGTGGCCGGATCATGCAGTGCCTTGACCAACTGGGCGTGCAGGTTTGCCCTGTGCCAATGGCTGTGGCCAAGCTCGTCGCGGTTATATTGCACCAGCGCCCGCCACAAAATCGGCTGCCAGCGGCAGTTATCAGCAACCTCGGTTTGATTGGCAAATGGGTTAATTGTCAGTGGTGCGTCTTTGTTGTAGCTGTCCAGCGAAAACAGTGGCTTTTGCGGGGCGGCATCTATGTTCTGCTCCCAGGCGAGGATCCAGTCAGGGCGATACACCAGGTATTGGTCGAAAATATCCGCAATACGCCCGGCCAGTTGGAACAGCTTTAATGGTGACTCCTGGGTCAGGTAGTCTTTCAAGGGCTCAAAATGAGGCGCCTCGATAAGCCTTGGCAGCAGGGCCATTAACTTCCAGGTCATTGCCTCTTTGGTAAAGGCGTTTTCCTTGGGCACCCCCGGGATGAGGGCATAGCACAAAGACCAGATAAAGTTGGACGGCAGGGGGAATTCGAGGGCACCGGCAATACCATTGCGAGTGGCAATTTCCAACCTCAGCCAGGTGGCCATACCAGGGCTTTGCACCAGAATATGCTCTGGGGAAAGTACCTTGCCACAGTCGTGGCTCAGCTCGGCTGCCAGCCGTGCGGCCAGGCGTTCCATCTGGTTGGATTGAACGAGTGTGAACATACTTTCCCTTTTTATTCGGCGTCTGGCTGTGTTGTCCGCTGTGTTGTCTGTTGTTCACTGCGGTGCGAAGGCGTTACCGCAAACTGAGTTGGATGCTTGCCGCCCATTCAGTGGCGTCTCGAACAGGGACGTTAATCCCTGACATACACCAGCAAAGTAAGCCCATGAAGGCCCCTTGATACACAGCTTCGGTCGGCAAAAAAATGATTGTATGAGACCTACTTAGCCTGTTCAACCGCCTTTGGCTTAACCGCTGGCGCTTCGAGCAGGATTTTTGCGTTCGGCGGCGTTGTAAAGAGCAGTTAACGGCTCTGCGCAGCTGAGCCTTGCTTTCGGATAGCTCTGGCCAGACGGCGACTCTGGCGCACAAAGTCTGCTTCAGCGCGTCGCGTTCTGCGGCTCCCTGCACAGCTTTGGTAGCGAAGCGCAATAAAGCGTCCTGCCCAATGTCTGATGGCCGCTTGAATGGCGGGCAGGGCGATGGCTATGCGTTCACTGTAATCAATGGGGCCTTCACCGGGGGCGCGTGGCAGAGCAAGGTCACTCAGGGCCTGCTCTACAATCATAAAGCCCTTGATAGGCGCAGGGTGTTTGGGTGGGAGCCGCAAAATACCCGCTTGCCAGGCAAGCAGCAGTATAATCAGCGCCGCGACCGAAATGACAAAGGCAAGAAGCCGACCGCGATTGGGACTGCCGAGCAGTTGATTGAGCAGACCCTCCTGGCGTTCACTATCGAAACCCAGCACCCAGACACTCCAGTAGTAGTCGATACTGGCAAGGCGCATCCTCAGTTCATTCAGCCAGGGGACCTCCTTCATTCTATGGGTGCTGAAGGGATTATCGGCAAGGTAGCTCTCATCTGAGTTAAAGGTGGCGTCAAAGCCATCCAAAATGCGTGACGGGGCTATCATGGCGGTAGGATCGAGTCGCACCCAGCCTTTGCCTTCAAGCCAGACTTCACTCCAGGCGTGAGCCATATATTGATAGACACTGACATATCCGCCGTTTGGATTGAACTCTCCGCCCTGATAACCGGTTACCATTCGTGCCGGAATACCTGCCGCACGGGCCATAAAGGTGAGGGCGGAGGCGTAGTGCACACAAAATCCCTGCTTATTGTCGAATAAAAAGTCATCGATCTGCGCGCGGCCAACCGGCGGTGGTGACAGGGTGTAAAAATAGGCTTCATCAATGAAACGGCGCATCACTTGATGTAAAAACGCGTCCGCGGATGGGTGCTGCTGCCAAAGCGCCCGGACCAGTTCCCGGGTGCGGGGATTGGCGTTATTCGGCAACGCCTGATTAAGCCGCCGCACTGCCACTGGCAAGGTAGCGTCCATTGGTGTTTGATACGCTTCTGCCCGGTATTGAAACCGACCATCGAGTTTACGTTTTGCAAGCAGGCGATAATCGGGCAGGTTAATCACACCATTGCTGCCGGAGTAGGCCAGATCCAGCCCAAACAGCCAGCGTTGGTTACTTGGCTCGGCTATCACCTCGTAACTCAACGGCGTTGTTGTAGCCACCGGTTTGTCACGGCTATTGCCAAGGGTATAGGCTTGCCGCTCCCAGAATTTAATTCCTTCATTTTGTCGCCAATGGCTGCCATCGTAATCTTCCATTACCAGCGCACGCCAATAAAGTTGGGCGTTGGCTGGTGGCGGCCCATCAAATTTGACTCTGAATGCCAGCGCATCGGAGCGGGTGAGTTTACTGATATCGCCAAAACTGACTTCATCCGACAGCCCGGTGGTCGCCGACTTGAGACTCGGCACCATCCACAGCGGAGGCAGACGTGGTAACACTAAAAACAGCAGTAGCGCCAGCGGCAGGCTTTGCGCCACCAGTTTAAAGGACAGGTAATCTGACTTGCTGCGTCCAAGGTATAAAGAAAGCAATGCCTGGGTATTAAGCCATACCAGCGCCAGCGCCATGGCGGCGGCGCTAATCTGTTGGCTGTCGATAAGATTCAGGGCAATCAAAAAGTAACCCACCAAAATCACAGTGCGTACATCGCGCTTATCAATGATTTCAATGGTTTTAAGGCTATAGCCCAATATGAGCAGGTTCATCAGCGCATTAAGCAAGCCCATTTGGCGGCCAACGAGTGCCAGAGTAATGGCCGATGCAATGCCAAGAGAGGTCACCAGCCAGCGGGGAGGGCGGGCGACCTTGCCAAAGAAGATACCAAGACGCCATACCAGACAGATGGCGCTTATCCCGAGCGACCAGGGCGTGGTTTTATCGGCAAGGGGAACCACCAGCGCAAAGTGAGTAAGCAGTAGCCATAACAAGGTGCTGCGGGCGATGATTTCTTCCTGACGTTTGCCCCACATCATGATGCGGCCTCTTTGTTGATGCTGGCAGAGTCGACACTAGAGTGGTGAGTGCCGGGAGTATCGTACAACGAGCGCAGCCCAATCCAATTATGCCGGTAGGGGCCATCGAAGGTTGCCATTGCAGTTTGGCAGGTAAGGCGATGATTTTCGCCACTGCCCGGCGGAATTTCCACTCCGGGCAGGATAAGGCCATACACCTGCTGCCTCGCCGCCAGCTCGTCTACCCAGTAAGACAGTAATGAAAGTCGTTCTTCAAGTGTCCCTTCTTGCAGCACATCCAAATTGAGCCATTCGGGTGCACCCTGAGGTCGGCCGAAATCTTTGGATAGCATTCCCCGTCCCTGGGCGAGTTGTTTCCAGGCAACCTGTTTGAGCGATTCTCCGGGGATGTAGGTCCTGAGTCCCTGATATTCATCCATGCCTGTCACCAATATACCGGCCTCGTTTTCACTGCCATCTTGTGCATGGGAAAAGGGCGGTATTTTATTTTCAAGATGGTTGGCAAACACCGGATGGTCGATGGCGAGGTCAACCCAGATCCAGGTGCGCATCAGCCCAAGGGGAAAGCGGGATTCCACTTTTAGCCGCCCGGGATTAAGCAGACCGCGCTGGTGGGTGGGTATGGGCACCAGCACTGAGGCATCCTCATCAAACACCGACAAATACACAGGCGTGACTCCGGGATAGGCCAGTGCCAACTGATGTACGTCACGCCCGGCGCTCACCGACAGCGGCATTGCCAGGGTTTCACCGGCGTAGATAGGGGGAAGCGGACGCCGTTTGAGGGTAACTCCTTCAAGGTTGCGATAGCTGTAAATCATGCAGGTGACAAACAGGCTGCTAAGCAACAGCGCGACACCCAGGATCAGGTTGTTCTGATAGTTGGTGCCCAGCAAATACAGTAGCAATGTCAGTAACAGCCAAGCCAAACCGAAGCCACTTGGCAGGATGAAAATGCCTTTGTGGCTTAAGGTTTGCTCAGCCTGAGGCGGCAGCCTTTTGGCGAGGAATGGCTCCAGATGGCGTGTAAGTCTGTTTGCCATGGCTTAGCGGATGGGGTTGACGCTGGCAAGAATACGCTGAGCGAGGCTTTCTCCCTGATGCAGACTGCTGCTCCTCAGACGATGCTGCGCCACGCACACAAACACCGCCTGAATGTCTTCGGGAACCAAAAACTGCCTTCCTGCAAGAAATGCCCAGGCCTTGGCACTGGCCAGCAGCGCCTTGGTTGCCCGGGGTGAGAGGCCGAACCCTTCGCCCTGTGCACGGGTTTCTTCCACCAGTGCCAGCAAATACCCCAGCACAGCGTCAGAACCACTGACTTTATCCACCTCGGCCTGTAATTGCATCAGTCCCATGGGGCTTAGGCATTGGGGCAGGTTGCCTGCTGGATCTTCCCCTTTACCCTTAAGCATGGCGAGTTCCGCTTCCCGGCTGGGATAGCCCAAAGAAATGCGCATCATAAAACGATCGAGCTGTGACTCGGGCAAGGGGAAGGTGCCCGATTGATCGGTGGGGTTTTGAGTTGCTATCACAAAAAAGGGTTTAGGCAGTGAATGGGTGTTGCCATCCACCGTGGTCTGGCCTTCGGCCATTGCTTCCAGCAGTGCGCTTTGGGTTTTGGGGCTGGCACGGTTGATTTCATCGGCAAGCACCATTTGTTTGAACAAAGGCCCAGGATGAAACACAAACTGATTGAGGGATTTATCGTAAATCGATACCCCCAGAATATCGGCTGGGAGCATATCGCTGGTGAACTGAATACGCTGGTAGGACAGCCCCAGACTCTTGGCCATGGCCTGACTGAGACTGGTTTTGCCCATGCCGGGCAGATCTTCAATCAGCAGGTGGCCTCTTGCCAATACACAGGCCATTGCCAGGCGAATTTGCCGTGATTTTCCGAGCAACACCCGTTCCAGTTGGGAGATAAGGTTTTCGAGTTCGGTGTTACTTTTGGCTGCGGCATTGTCCTGCATGGAGGATCCTCTATCTGGCTTACTCTGTTAACTATGCGCAATTTTGTCCGGCCGATCCAGCCTTGCCGAAGCGCAAATCACAGGTTTGCGGCACTGAAATCAGATATGTATCAGCTCCTGTCAGTCGGTTTTAAGCGCTGTAGCATGAAGGCTGTGATGAGAAGTAAGCGACTGTAAGACGGTGACAACCTTTGGCGATAAGGCTTCTTTCACCACTGGCTTAATGAATTTATCCTGAAACAGAAACCCCTGTGCCAGGGTAAAGCCGAATGCGGATACCGCTTCTAATTGTGCCTCGGTTTCAATTCCTTCAATGACGGTTTGTTTGCCCACGGCCTGTGTATAGTCAACAAGCGCTTCAAGCAATTTTCGCTCACTTTTGATGTGCAGCCGGGTCAACCAGTGGCGATCGAACTTTACCCAGTCGACCTGGGATAGAAGCTCAAGGGACAGCATGGCATGGGGAGCACCAATATCATCCAATGCGACGGCAACTCCTGCATCGCTTAACAAGCGTCTGAGCGACAATGCCTCCAATGCGTCACTTATGCATGTGTTTTCAATCAGCTCCACCACCAGATTACTGCGTTTTTGCAAATGGGGAATCAGTGCCCCTTGCTGTTCCTGGGTGAGGCTATGGGGGTCCAGATTAACGAACAACGGCACGGAGCACGGGGCCAGTGCCAATTGCAGCCGTTTGGCTGCCAGCTCAGCCTCTGCCAGGGCGTGAGGACAAGTGTGCAGTGCGTCAAACACCTGATTGGGCGCAATGGCAGAGCCATCTATCGCATAAAAACGTGCCAGTGCTTCGTAGGCTTGAGGTTTGCCAGATTTAAGACAAACCAGGGGCTGAAATTCACAACCGATAGAATGGGCTGCAGGAGAAAAGAGCATGGGAAGTTGCCGTAGAATACAGTGATGCAAATGATAATTAATCCCAACTGGTGCGTCAATGTAACCTAAGTAGTAAATCTGTGATTGAATCAAAAATGAACAGGGAGCCAACTGGCTCCCTGTTCAATAAGGGGTTTAGTTAAAAAATGGCATTGACTTAGCAGAATCAATAACTAAAATTCAGTTCTTTTTCGCTGAAAAGTGGCGTTGACTCGCCTTTTCTGTGCTCATAAATCAGTCGGTAACTGAGTACTGCCTGGACATACTCGCGGGTTTCCCTGAATGGTATGGCTTCTATGAAGGCCATCACATCCAGCTTTCCCTGAGTTCTTGCAAGCCAGGCGTCGACTCTTGACGGACCAGCGTTGTATGCGGCCGTAGCGAGTACGCGATTATCGTTGTAGCGTTCCAGCAGTTGTGCGTAATAGGCGCTGCCAAGCCGAATATTGAATGCTGGCTCAAAAAGTTCGGCTTCTCCCTTGTATTTCAGCCCTTGCTTCTTAGCTGTTTGCTTGGCTGTCGCCGGCATAAGTTGCATCAGTCCCCGCGCACCAACACCTGACATTGCAGTGGGGTTGAAGGCGCTTTCCCTGCGGGCAATGGCCCTTAGCTCTTCTTTGTTGAGTTTGTGTGCCTTGGCTGCTTTGCTAAAGCCTTGCTCTTCGGCGTTGGGGAAGCGCATAGCCAGGTCGTCCCAAAACTTGCCCTGAATAGAGGCATCGACTGCGAGGGCGTACATCCCCTGAGCCTCGGCCCAGCGCCCGTACTCGGTTTTCCGTACGTCGTTACTGCGACCAAGAAGCTGCAGCCACTCGCTGCGGGCCTGCCTTGGACGCTCCAGTGTCAATAACTCATTCATCCGGGCAAACCCCGGATCCCGGGCGAGGATAGCCAGATCAAAGTCAGTTGCCAACTGACGCTCATTAAGGCTGGGTGCGCTGTTTTGATGGTTCGCGAGGGCAAACCCATAAAAGCTTCTGTCGGCCAGCAAGCTGGCTTTGGCGTTGGATACAGTATCTTTATCTATATCTTTGCCAAAACGGGTTTGCCAGTATAGCCAGCGATCTTTGTTGGCTGTGTCGCTGCTCAGCAGCGGCATAAAGCGATGGAATGCTTCATCGTCCTTATCCCGAAGTGCCCAGCGCAGTCTCAGTTCGGTTAAATCATCGGAAGCAAGCGCAGATAAATGTTTATCACAATATTGCTGAAGAGAGGACTCCTGACGGACGAGAACCCGACGCACCAAATAGGCGTGTAACTCTTTTGCCTGGATTTTACTGAAGCGGCCCGCTTTTTCGTACTTTGCCATCAGCGCTACGGCCTCTTCCAAATCCTTACGGGAAAGAGCTTTCAAGGCAAGTTCTACCATTTCAGCCATAACAGCAGCCTTGGCGCGATAACGCTCAGTATGACGCAGGTTGCGCGGATCCTTATAAAGCGCCAATAATTTCTGCGCTTCTTTTGGATGATTGGTAACTTTTTGTGCCAGATAGCTCAGCAACTTGCCTTCTCGTGCTTCATACGCGAGAAACATCCGGCTCCATATTAATTCCTGAGTCCTTTGACCCGCCTTTATCCATAAATTGAACAAAGGATCACACTCTTTAGGGCGTGAGTGGCCATCGAGCCAAAGTCTGCGTGCGCCATCATAACCCTCTGTTTTAGCACCGGTGGCAATTTTAGCCTGGTAATAATAGCACTGCAGCACTGTATCTCTTGGCGCTTCTGGACTGACAGTCAGGAAGTCATCCCAGCGGCCTTTTATGCCCGACATCTTAAGGTAACGATAACGGACGCTGCCAATTAAGGGTGTGTTTTCAAAATCGGCAAAGGCGGCAAGGGCTTCTTTGCCAGAGACATGGATAAGCGTGTCCATGCGCTCGTTGAAGTCTAAATATATGCTCAATGGATAGTCATTCAATTTAGCGCGGCTTTGTCTATAACCCGCCTTATCCCCGGAAAGCAGGGCTTTTTCTGCCAAAATAAACTGACGACGCTGCTCTTGAATGTCAGCCTCGACTGTGCCTGAAAACAGCGCCAGAGAGGTGAGACAAATGCCGTAAAACTGCTTCAGCATGGGGAAAAGCCTCCGTGTTCCAAATGTCTCTAATTAGGTTGTAGTCTGAGTGCCGTGGCGGCGCCGTCCATATTGGATGGTTCCGCATGAGTTTCTTCGTCCAAATCATCGAAGGTGTCATCCAGGGCTTTATTCAGTAATTGTTTATCGAGCTGCTTACTGCTTTGTACGCCAAGCTTATGCATCTGGTGCGCCTGACGGATAAGATTACCCCTTCCTGACGCCAGCTTACCCATAGCAGATTGATAGCTCTTTTGTGCCGTTTCCAGTGTTCGGCCGAGCTTCTCCATCTCGTCTACGTAGTTACACAACTTGTCGTAAATGCGCCCGGCGGCTGAAGCAATATGTTGTGCATGCTGATTTTGATACTCATAGCGCCAGATGTTGTGAATGGTTCGCAGTGCCACCAATAAATTGGTGGGACTTGCCAGCATGATGTTGTGCTCCAAGGCAAAACCCACCAATGATGGGTCTTGCTCCAGCGCCAGTAAAAAGGCCGGCTCCACCGGAATAAACATCAGTACATAGTCGAGGGTCTTGAGACCATGGAGCTTGTGATAGTCTTTTTGAGACAAAAGCTTGATATGGCTTCGTACCGATTGTACGTGTTCCTTCAGGGCTGTTTGGCGTTCAAGCTCGTCGCCAGTGTTGAAGTAGCGCTCGTAGGCGGTGAGTGACATCTTGGCGTCTATCACCACGTCTTTGTTGCCGGGAAGATGAACCACGACATCGGGCTTGAACTTCTGGCCGTTGTCGGATTTAAGCTCCTGCTGAGTGTGGTACTCGTGGCCTTCACGTAGACCGCTTTCCGTCAGAACCCGCTCCAGGATAACTTCGCCCCAGTTGCCTTGCTGCTTATTATCGCCTTTCAGTGCATTGGTGAGGTTTATGGCATCCTGGCTCATACGCAGGTTCAGGGCGGCTAGTTGTTCCAGTTGATGTTTCAGTGTGCTTCGTTCGGCTTGCTCTATTGAATAGGATTCACTGACCTGCTTTTTGAATCCGTCAATTTGCTGCTTAAGTGGGCCGATAACTGTATCAAGTTGCAGTAAATTCTGGCCTTTTAGTTGCTCTGCTCTTTGTTCGAAAATTTTGTTGGCAAGGTTTTCAAATTGCAGTTTAAGCCGCTGCTCCGCATCTTGCAGCAGCACAAGTTTCTCTTCAAAACCCTTGCGTTCTACGTCAAATTTGGCGCTGAGACTCTGCTGCATGGCCTGCGCTTTGGCGGATTCCAGCCGTGCTTCCATTAACTGACGGCCACTGTCGGCCAGCTGGTGTTCCAAGGCGGGCAGCCGCTGGGCTTTGGCATTGGCTTCCCCGAGGCGCTGGCTTACTTCTTCAAGGCGAGTTTGGAAAAAGTTCAGACGATCTTCTTTGTCATCGAGTTGCACCTTGGCTTCTTCAAGCTGGGATTCCAGTGCATCAACGGCAGTTTGGTGCTGGTTGAGCCGAATAGCGTCGAGGCTGTCCCAGCGTTTACGGGTAAGAATTTGATTACCCAAAGCACCAATTAATAAAAAGAGGCCGGAAATGGCGGCGATGGCAATCCATTGGGGAACGGAAAAAAGCTCAAGCGGGGTCATGGCGTTCCTATTTCGGGTCCGATGGCGCTAAGCTTGGCATGGGCGAATGTCGCCTTCAAGAGGCCTTGAGATGATAATTGTTCAGACGGACAAAAAATTGACGGGTTATGAAAGAAGTCTGACCTTTTACTTGTCTTATCCTTTGTGAATGATGAGTTTTTTGGAGTAGCACAGATGAAATCCATTTCCCGTCGGCGACATCCGGTGAAACCTGCATGGCAACTTAGCGAGTCGGAGGTTACGCCTGAGTCGCTGTTTTATGACCGCCGAGCCCTGATTAAAGCCCTTGGTCTTGGGGCGATCGGCGCCAGTTTGCCTGGCTCGGTGCATGCCGGGCTTTTTGATGTGTTTTCCAGTAAAGAGGCCAGGGCTTTTGTCCGTGAGCCCCTGAGTTTTGTTAAAGCTCGCGGTGTTGATGGTGAAGGGGACGTGCTGACACCAGAAGACAAGGTCATCAGTCACAATAACTTTTATGAGTTTGGGACCGGCAAGTCAGATCCTGCCGCCAACGCTCAGCAGTTTAGCGTCAATCCCTGGCTTCTTTCTGTGGAGGGTTTGGTGGATACGCCATTGAAGCTCGATTACGACGACCTTATCAAGTCGTTTGATCTGGAAGAGCGTATCTACCGGCTTCGCTGCGTGGAAGCCTGGTCGATGGTGATCCCCTGGGTGGGATTTCCGCTGGCTGCACTGCTGAAAAAAGCCGGTGTAAAAACAGGCGCTACCCATGTGTCTTTTGAGACACTGTTCTCACCGGAGCAGATGCCAGGTCAAGAGAGTCGACTGATGGGCGGTGGTATTCATTACCCCTATGTTGAGGGGCTGACGCTTGCCGAGGCGATGAACGACTTGTCGCTGCTGAGTGTGGGTCTGTATGGTAAAACGCTGCCACCGCAAAATGGCGCCCCTGTCCGACTGGTTGTGCCCTGGAAATACGGCTTTAAGAGCATAAAATCCATCGTCAAAATCCGGGTTACCGACAAACAGCCTCCTACCAGCTGGAATCAGTTGGCGCCCCATGAATACGGCTTTTATGCCAATGTGAACCCTGAGGTGGACCATCCCCGTTGGTCTCAGGCGAGCGAGCGGCGCATCGGCCCCGGAGGGCTGTTTTCGGCAACCCGTATTCCCACCTTGCCTTTCAATGGTTACGCCGAGCAGGTGGCAGGGCTTTATAAGGGGCTGGATTTAAGAAGGTATTACTGATGAGACTGGGCAGCAGCGGCCTGATGCTATTAAAAATCTTACTGCACCTTGGCTTTTCTGTGCCTTTGCTGTGGTTGGTCTGGGGTGTGCTGAGCGAGCGTTTGGGTGGCGATCCTGTGCAATACCTTATTCACTATACCGGCAAGGGGGCGTTGCATGGTTTGATGATAACCCTGCTGGTGTCGCCAATGGCAAGGTGGCTCAAGCTTGGTGCACTGATGCAATGCAGACGATTGCTAGGCCTGTGGGCCTTTGTGTATGCGGTAATTCACCTGATGCTCTTTTTAAGCCTGGATCTGCTGTTTGAGTGGCGGCTGCTTGTTGCAGAAGTGATTAAACGCCCGTACCTGGTGGTGGGAATGACCGCGCTGCTAATCTTGCTGGCATTGGCTGTGAGTTCGCCAAACCGGGTTCGGCGTAAACTTGGGCATAGTTGGCAACGTCTGCATAATCTGATTTATGTCGCAGCACTGTTGGTGCCGGTTCATTACCTTTGGTCGGTAAAGTCCGAAATACTCGAACCTACGTTTTATATATTGATCTGTGTCTGGCTTATGTGGCTTAGGCGAGACAAATTGAAAAAGTTGTTATCCAGGCCTTTAAATTCAGGAGCTTGACACATAACCCTTTGTTGCATTTTGCTTGCAGCTATACATGTTTTTGTCTGCCTCGGTCAGTAAGGCTTCTATTTCTGAGCCGTTATCAGGGAAAAATGCAACACCGATACTGACGTCTATCAGCAGATGAATATTTTGAAAGCCTATGTCCTGGCGAAGTGTGTCGAGAAGCTTGGTTATTACCACATCCAGTTGTTGTCGTGAACCAATCGGCTCTAACCACACAACAAATTCATCCCCCCCCAGCCTTGATACCATGTCCGTCTGTCTTAGGGTTTGTTCTATCCTTTTTGCAACCGTAATCAGTACATGATCGCCTATCCCATGACCATAAGTGTCATTTATGGACTTAAAATTATTCACATCAATAAATAGCAGTGCGCCGGTACCTTTAGTTTGTGTTAACCGGTGAAGATTATTCTCAAGACTTCGAAAGAATGCTTTGCGGGTATAAACCTGGGTTAGGGGATCGTGTTCGGCCTGATATTGAAAATGTTGCTTTTGCATCTCCAATGCCTGTGTTCGCTTATCCACCTCGTGCTGCAAGTCGGCTCTGCTGATGGTCGAATATTTGAGCTCTTTTTTCATTCGATTAAAGTGCTGGCTCAAGGATTTGAATTCGGGATTGGCTTCTTCTTCCGGTAATTCGCTTGATAAATCTCCCTGTGCCATTTGATGAATACCACTGGTAAGGTTACTCACTCCCCGCCTAAACAAGGTCAGAGTATGGAGATTAAACAGGATGACCGCTGTCATCGACAAAAATAGCAGCAAGGCAATTGATACAAGTATGAGTCGTTTGGCGTAATGTTGTTTCTCCACCAGTAAGTGCCTAAGCTCTGCCACCTCATCTTGCATGGATAATATTATGGTATTGATTCTGGCGGTCAGCAGCTCAAAGCTGTTTGTATTGTCGCTGGGTTCTTTTTTGGGGTATAGCGCAATAAGTACGCGAAGATTGTTATTGGCATTAGCTACATGGCCAATGCGGGTACCTTGCAGTTGTTGGATTTCCTGCAATTGTCGTTCGAAATTAAGAGATAGTTCGATGGCTCTGTCCAGAGACTGCAGATCGTTATATTGATGCAGTTGCCAGAATTCACCTGACAACTGTGACAGTGTTTCCTGTAACACCTGATAACGATAGCTGTATTTGTATCCCTGAACGTCTATGTACATCAGGTAGCTGAGGATCCCCATCAAAACCAATAAAAATAATGATGAGATAGCAACACTCAGCTTCAGTCTACCGGCTAGTGTCATGGCAATTTCCCCGGGTTTCCTTTGCCGGTTCTGAACGAGCCAAGGGCGGTAGAATCGATAAAATCTCGAAAGTCAGGTGCTGTTGATTGAGCGACATAGCCTGATGCAATAGCCCAGTGGGCCTGGGACAGCAAATCCAGTTGTAGGGTCTTATCCAGAGTCAAATGAAAGTGATAATCTGGCCAGTAACTGGCGACTTCACTTTCAGGAATGTCCAGATAAGTGCTGACGATATCTTGGGCTGCTGTAGGATTTTCATCTGTAAGCTCAATGGCATCATCCAATGCCCTTAACAGTGCTTCATGTGCGGCACGATGTTTCTGAACATCGAGCCGTTTTGAAATGAGGTTGAATGACAAGCGATAGAGCCCCTTTGTGGATAGCTGCACGCCTTCATCTTTAAGTTTTTGAGCCAATTGATGGGCATAGGGCTCCCATAAGGAAACCACATCTACATCATTGTTTAAAAGCGCTTGGCTCAATTGTTCGGGTGCCAAATAAACCGGAGTAATTCCGGATGAATCGACACTGTGCAAATTTAGTGCTGAGTAAAAAAAGTACTCACTGGCTGTGCCCCTTATCATGCCGACTCTGTGGTCAGCAATGTCGGTGGGGGACTGGATACCTGAGTGGCGCCGGCCGAGAAGTTTTACGTCGTTATCTGAGGTCACGAAGGTGGCGATGACAGAAAAATCATTACGTTTGAAAGCATTGTACATGACGACCGATTCGGAACTGGTGGCAAGATCTACTTCGCCATTGACCAGTGCATCAAAACAACGATGGCCTCCATGGTAGAGTTTTAACTGTACATCGACCCCGTGTTTGCGAAAGAATCCGTATTTTTCCGCCAAAATAAATGGGCTGGAAAGCGGCGTTGAGGACACAGCAATGGTTATCTTGGGTGAGGACAGATGCTCCGTTCCAGAAATCTCGTATAACCAATACAGGGCGAACACTATTAATAAGGTTAATCCAAAGCCTATCCGTCTCATATCTATCCGTTTGAGTAGCAACCACTACCAAAGTGTAGTTCGCTTTGTAAGTACACGCATGAACCCCAAGACAAAGCCGGGAGATATCGTCCGTATATTGAGTCAAATACTGATTAGTACAGGTTGATACAGATGTTTTTACGGTCGCACTGAGCGCAGGAGAAAACAGTCCTGTCGAGGTGGGTAAATGATTTGGCTTAACGCTGTCGTCAGTAGTACCGATGTGGTCTGCCGGATGTACAAAAGCAGCGCTCTAATGAGTGCATTTTTGAATGGGGCTCGTTCGCAGATTCGGACGAATGCAGTCTGATTTTACCCGAGATGTGTCGTTACCTGGCCTTCAGGCCTCGTACCCCGAGTGTAACCTCACAGGCAAGCTATTTGGTGGTGAATTCAAAGGGAAAAAATTTGGTAAGATTATTTAAATCAATGTTCTGGTTACACGAAATGGTTCAGTGACACCCTTGCAAAAAGCAGCGTTCACTGAAGCGAGGCTCAATATTCCCCGCTTCAACGATTTCCCGTGGAAAATGCAGGCCGCGATTACGGCCTGATGGGCTATTTTTTACGGGTATCGAGACCGGCCATAATTTCCAGTACTTCGTTATAAGACAGGTTTAATTCTTTGGAGAGATTAATGACCTTTGTCTTATAAGTCTGGATACTTTCTTTTTGTGCCAGAAAGGCCTTTTTATCGGCTACCCATTCGTTTACTGCTTCTTGCAGAAACTCCATGCGACGCACACTGTAGTCTAGTGAATCCAGATACTTACGCATTTGCTGCTTATTTCTGGCCTGTTCCAAATCCGTGGACAGTTTCTTTTCATAGCCGTATTCATCCAGAGCGGCAATAGCTTGTTGTAAATCGATTTCGGTTGTCATCTCAGCATCACTTTATCTGTACAGAACACAGTACAAACTGACACGACCCGTGTGGCGGGTCAAAAGGAATGATGATTATAAAGAATGAGCTATAAGAGATAAAGATGTGTTGGCTTCTTGAGCAGGAATATTCAGCGGGTTAAAGTTAAAGTCTACTACCCGAAAGATAAGATAGTGGTATTCGGGATGTAACTATGATGACTCGAATCGATAAGATCGTTATCAATACTCTATTCTTTACTTACCAGTATTACGACTCAGGGAGAGTGCCCATGCAGGATCTGCTTCCGGATCTGTTTGATGAATTCAGTGAGCATTTACAGCTGTTGCCGGCACCATGGCGTCAGTTTGGTGGTAGACGCATATTTTACGGTGAAGTAGTCACAGTCTGCTGTTTTGAAGACAACTCACGGGTCAAGGAAATACTGGCGACTCCGGGGCATGGCAAGGTGTTACTGGTCGATGGTGGCGGCTCTTGCCGTAAAGCGCTGCTTGGCGACCTTATCGCTATGTCGGCGGTGGAAAACGGCTGGGCAGGCGTTGTGGTCCAGGGCGCCGTACGCGATGTGGGCACCCTTGCTACCTTACCACTGGGAGTACAGGCACTTTTTGCGGTACCAATCAAAACTGAGCGTCGTGGTTTGGGGGATGCCGGTGTTACCATAAGCATTGCCGGTGTCACCGTCAGTCCCGGTGACTGGATTTATGCCGACGACAACGGCATTGCCATCTCAAAGGATGCATTGCCAATTATTGAACAGGATTAAACAGGACACGCAGGATGAAATTTATTAAATGGATACTGGTTGCTATTGTTCTTTTGGTCACTCTGCCAGTGATTTATGTCACTGTGATTTTTGACCCCAATGACTTTAAACCAATGCTGGTTGATGAGGTCAAAAAGCAAACTGGCCGTGAATTGGAGATCTCTGAGCCCCTGTCATGGCAGTTGTTCCCCTCTATCGGAATACGCCTAGCAGGTGTGAGTTTCTCCAATCCAAAAGGGTTCAGTGAAAGCCGGATGATGGCAGTGAATGAGGTGGTAGCAGAAGTGAAATTGCTGCCGCTGCTGAGCCGTGATGTACAAATAGATCAGCTGAAAATTGATGGTGCCAAGCTCACGCTTATTACCACCAAAGATGGTCGCACCAGCTTCGATGGCTTAAGCAAGGGCGGTGATAAGGCCACTGCATCAACCCCATCAGAAGCTGGCTCCACAGCGGGGCTCAGCGCTATCGCCATTGGCGGTGTAAGTATCACCGATACCGGTATCACCCTGATTGATGAAGCCGCAGGCAGCCGTCAGGAATTTACTCTGGAGTCTCTCACTCTGGGCGAATTTATTCCTGGCAAGGCTACGCCACTGGCATTGAGTTTCCGTGCCGATACGCCTGATGTGAAACTTGGCGGTGACGGTAAAGCCACCTTGACTGTAAATGAAGCCCTTAATGCCCTTGATTTGGCTGGCTTTAAGTTGACAATTGATGCCAAGGGGAATTCGTTGCCAAAAGGGGAAGTGAATGTCCTCTTTACTGGCGGCGTGAAAGCAGATTTGGCAGCGCAAACTGCCAGCCTCACTGTTGATGTGCTCAAGGTGATGGATGTCGAAGCCACGGGCAGTATCGAAGCCAATTATGGTCGCAAGGTGCCCTTGGTTAAAGCCAAACTGGCCTTGGGTGCCATTGATGTGGATGCGCTTTTGGGTACTGACAAAGCTGCCAAAGCCGATTCTAAAGCAAGCGAAAGCGCTCAGAGCATGCAGACTGAACCTGATCTTACCGGAATGAAAGCCGTTGATGCGGCGCTCGATCTCAGTATCGCGTCAGTCAAGGTGTCAGGCTTGTCTACTGCTGACTGGAAACTGAAGGCTAAGCTAAATGGTGGCCTGCTCAATGTAGATGAGCTGTCTGCCGCACTCTATGACGGTAAAATCAGCGCCACGGCAAGCCTGGATGGCCGCAAGAAAGTGGCATCCTACAGCTTTAACAAAACCATCAGTGGTGTCCAAATTCAGCCCTTGCTGAAGGATGCGGCCGACATGGATCTGCTCGCTGGTACTGCCAACTTCAATATCCAGGGTAAAGGCGTCGGTCTGGTGCCAGAGCGCGCCAAGCAGAATTTAAACGCGACCGGTAAGTTTGAAGTGGCTGACGGGGCACTTTATGGGGTCAACGTGCCGCAGATGATCCGTGGAGCGCAGGCGAAACTGAAAGGCGATCTCAGTGCAAGCGATAATGCGGAGCAAAAAACCGATTTTTCCAGTCTTACGGGTTCTATTGCCATAGCCAACGGCAAAGCCAACAATCCTGATTTGTTGATGTTGTCCCCTTTGTTGCGTATATCTGGCAACGGTGGTGCTGATTTGCTGGCAGAGACCCTTGATTATAAGCTTTCGACCAAGGTGGTCGGTTCTTTGGAGGGCCAGGGTGGTGACACCGCGCTTGCGGGCGTAGATATTCCTTTGGCTATCAGTGGGAGTTTTTCTGAGCCCAAGTTCGCACTGGATACCGAGGCCTTGCTTAAAGGCCAGCTTAAGCAGGAAACAGATAAACTTAAAGACAAGTTCAAAGACTCTTTATTTAAAAAGCTCGGAGGCAACTGATGAAGGCATTTGCCAGAAAATTAGCCGCTGTTCCACTGCTGTTAAGTGTTTTTTCAGCATCCAGCCATGCCATCGTCGGGGGCGGCATTGTCCCTCCATCTGGCATGCCTGCGGGAGAAACTACGATGCTATTTAAAGGTGTGCTTATTCAGGGGGCAGATAAGGGGCTGACCCAACAATGGATATTGGAAGTAACCAATACAGCCAAAACAAGCGTTGAAGCTCACTTTTCCTCTGGCATGTCGGCAGATTTACGTTTAACCGGGGCAGGTGGTGTACTGAGCTGGGCATGGTCACAGGAGATGATGTTCACTCAAGCGCTTCGAAACCAGATGATCGCGGCGGGACAAACACTTAAATTTACCTTTGATATCCCTAAAAACAAATTGCTTGCCTGTCGTGGGGAATGTGAACTGACGGGTGTGTTTGTTGGTAAAGGCAAGGCCGGTCAGCCATTAATGGCGGAAGTGGTGCAAAAGTTGTAAGGAACTCATTGGTCTACACCCAAATAAAAAGCAGCCTGATGGCTGCTTTTTATTTGGGTGTAGACCATGTTCAGATTAAGTCCAAGGGCTGGAATCAACTCCCAACGCTTTGGTTGGCGATTTTTATTTCCAGAGTTTGCCCCGGACGTATGGCGCTGCTTGTAAGTTGGTTCCAACTCATGAGTTCAGTAATCTTGACGTTGAATTTTTTGGCAATAACAGATAGTGAATCGCCACGTCTTACACTGTAGGTCATAGATTTTTTGTCTGAGACTGCGTCAGGCCACACCGTTAACAGTTGCCCTTTTTTAATCACTGCATGAGAGTCAAGCTTGTTCCATTGGCGAAGTTCATCAATGGTAATTCCATGATTATTAGCTATTTTCCAGAGGCTGTCACCCGACTTTACCCTGTAGTGCAATGCAGGTTGTTGCCTTGCTGCATTGGCCTGACTGCTGTTGTCTGCACCAGCGGGTACTATTAGCTCTTTCCCGGCAATAAGGCGATTGTCTTTCATTTGGTTCATTTGCTTCAGTACCTGTGGTGTGGTGCCGAAGCGGTGGGCAATAACGGACAGTGAATCACCCCGATTAATCTTATAACGTTGCCAACTTACCCGATTTTCAACGGGTGTTTGGGCAAGGGCAACCACAAAGTTTTCAACTTTATCCGAGGGGAGCAATATTTTGTGTGGCCCTTTGGGCGCGGTAGCCCATTGGCGGAAACCTGGGTTCAGCGCTTTGAGTTCATTGATGTCCAACCCCGCCATTTCTGCGGCCAGTTCGATTTCTATCTGGCTGCCGATGTCTACGACATCAAGTACTGCCTCGTTCTTTAGTGTTGGCAATGTTAACTCATATTGATCTGCGTGCTTTATCACATCAGCTAATGCCAGCAAATTAGGCACATAATTACGGGTTTCTTTGGGAAGTTGCAGTGCCCAAATATCAACAGGCTTACCGAGGCGCTCATTGTGTTTTACCGCACTCAAAACCCGGCCTTCTCCGCTGTTATAGGCGGCGATGGCATAGTGCCAATTCTGACCTGTCCGGTCATAGAGGTATTCCAAAAAGTCTGCAGCTGCTTTGGTTGATGCCCGTACATCGTTGCGCCCGTCATACCACCAGTTCATTTTTAAACCGAAGTAACGTGCTATGGGTGGCGTAAACTGCCACAGGCCTGATGCGCTCGCGTGTGAAATAGCCTGGGGATCGAAAGCACTTTCGATGGCAGGCAGCAGGGCAAGCTCTAGTGGCAAACCGCGACTGTCTAATTCTTCGACGATATGGTAAAGGAAGGGTTCTGCACGATTGAAAACCAATTCGAGATGACGGGGATCTTCCAGCAGACGATTACGATAGGGAGCAATATAGTCTTCGTTGGGTGATTCCCATTGCATACCATCCTGTAATCTTTGCCATAAATCCTTGACCTCAACCTGACTATGCTCAACTGTCACTGAGTCTGGCAATGATGGTGTTTCGGCGATCAGTACCTGATTAAAGTCAGTTTCATTTTCGGTGGTTGAATGATCATATGGTGTCAGTTGGCATCCGGACAACAGCAAAACGCCGCCGGTTAACAGTAAATTGTAGTGTCGCATTGTGACAGGCAACCCTCTTTGTTTTTGGTTTTATAGCCCAGCCTGGTGGGCCTGTTGCGAGCATTAGATTAAAGCCAAAGGCGGCCAGTGTTTTGTTGGCTGCTCACAAAAAGACCGTCATGTTACCTTAAAGTTCAGAAATTGTCTTTCCAGCGCCGTAAAAGGGCGAGGCAGGTCACTGCATCCGGTATTATTTGGCGCCAATGTTGAGAAACGGCACTGGTAATAGCGGGGTGTTCTACCCGTAAAAATGGGTTAATGGCCATCTCGGTTTCGAGTGTCGATGGGACAGAGGGCTGCTGGGCTGCACGGATTTTTTCAACAGTGTTAACGTAGGCTGCCAGTGCCTGATTGTCGGGATCCACTGCCTGGGCAAACCTGAGATTTGAGAGCGTGTATTCGTGGGCGCAGTAAACCTTGGTATCTTTGGGCAGCGTTTTTAGTTTTGCCAGTGAAGCATAAAGCTGCTCTGGCGTGCCTTCAAATAGCCTGCCGCAACCAGCCGAAAAAAGGGTATCGCCGCAAAACAGAGCCTTGTCCATCACAAATGCAAGGTGATCCAGGGTGTGACCGGGTACGCCAAGTACACGCAGGGTAACTGAGTTCTCATCGTCACCGGGAATTTTCAACGAAAAAATATCGCCATCAGTACATGGCACATCGGTAAATTCAGAAGATGGGGCGCCGTAAACGGCAAAACTATGGCCTTGATGTCGTGCCCATGCACGCAGCCGAGAGATACCGCCACTGTGGTCATCATGATGATGTGTTAGCAGTACGGCATCGATGCGCAAATATTCCTGTTCAAGTCTGTCAATCACAGGGATGGCATCTCCGGGGTCAACCAAAATGACTCCTTGACTCTTATCGTGGGGGCGAAGCATCCAGATGTAGTTATCGTTAAAGGCGGCAATCGGCGTTATTGACGACATAAGGCGGTTCGGTCAAAAGATTAAGAGGTAGCCGAGTGTGTCACGGCATTATGATGAAAGTACAGTGAAAACCTCTTCACGATTGTTACGCTTACCAGGGATTTAATTACATCGTCCAGTGAGGGGATAGCGTGGGGTTGGGGCAGTGCCATAGTTTAAAAAATTGCGGTATGCTGGTGGCACCGAACAATTTTATCAATTGCTCATGACTCAAGCCCCGGAGCCCTGGCAGGCGCTGCCAGCACACCCACAGTTGATGACAGCGGTAAACCAGACCTTGGCTTACTGGTGGCCGAGAGTCTTTGGCTATCACTTGTTAAAATTGGGAGAGTTGTCCTCTTCGCTGGATACATCAGCCTGTAAAATTGGCCATCAAATTACGCTTGACTGTGCAGAAGGCCTTGGCGTTCAGGCCGAATTTCACCAATTACCTTTCCAAAACGCCTGTATTGATGCAGTGCTGATGAGTCTGCTGCTGGAATTTGAACCTGACCCGTACCGGATTTTGCGCGAGGCCGACAGAGTGCTTATCAGTGGTGGATACCTTTTTATCGTAGGGTGTAATCCATTGAGCAGCCTTTTTTTGGGTAAGTTATTGCCATCACATCGCGAGCGTGCTCCTTGGGATGGTCAGTTTTTTCTACCGTCAAGGGTCAGGGATTGGTTGGGGCTGCTGGGATATCAGGTTGTCAGCGACGAGCGCTTTTTTTATCACCCGCTGATTGGCTCGCCTGAGCGTTTTGGCTTCTGGCAGGATGTGCTGCAGGCATGGTTACCCGGTGCCGGCAGTTTTTACCTGATTGTGGCTCGTAAAATCGACATACCGCTCACGCCTGTTGGCGCAAAGTGGAAACTCAGACAGCCCAAATGGTCAACGGCCACCAGTGCCGGCCGCGCAAGCCGGATAAATAGGGCCATGACTGAAGAGTAGGGCGTGTAATCAATGAAAATGACGTTAAGGCAGCTTGAGGTATTCGAAGCCGTTGCAAGGCAAGGGCAGGTGAGTCGCGCCGCCGATGAGCTGGGCATGACGGGCCCCGCGGCTTCAATGGCGCTTGGTGAGCTGGAAAAACAGCTGTCAGTTCGGCTGTTTGAGCGGATAGGCAATCGCCTTAAACTGAATGCTCAGGGTAGTCAATTATTGCCTCTCGTCACCGAATTTTTGCATCAGGCTGAAAAAATAGAGGGGCTTTTTTCTGCCCGTTCATCAGTACTTGCCGGTGAATTGAAAGTAGGGGCCAGTACCACCATAGGCAACTTCTTACTGGCAAAGTCGGCGGTGGCTTTTGGTCAGCAGCACAGTGAAACCCTGGTAGACGTTTCTATTCACAATACGACAAAGGTTATCGAGCAAGTTGCTGATTTCGATGTAGAGCTTGGTTTTATTGAAGGGCACTGTATCGACAGACGCTTAACTGTTACTCCCTGGCACAAAGACAGCCTGAAGGTGTTTTGCCATCCGGCGCACCCTCTTGCGGGTAAACTGGTGTCGGTAGAGGATGTGCGCGGTCAGCCCTGGGTGCTAAGGGAAGAAGGCTCTGGAACCCGTGAAGTTTTTGTCAATGCGGCCCACGATTTGGGGCTGCATCCTGAGGCGCGGTTTTGTTTCTCCACCGCCGATGCCATCAAGCTTGCAGTAAAGCAGGGCGCGGGGCTGGGAGTATTGTCGCAACTGGCGCTTGAGCGTGAACTTGCCAGAAGGGAGCTTGGGCTGGTTGAGATTGAAGGCCTTTCGCTCACACGTCAGTTCTTTCTTATTCGCCACAAGAGCCGCCAGCCAACGGCGTTAGCTGAGGCCTTTGTCGCATTCTGCAAAAGATTCTTCGATATCCGACCTTAAGCTGAATGTACGGTATAGCACGATACTGCACGGCACGGTGAATAGCACTGCTGATTCATTCACACAGATGCCTGGTAACCTTCATCCACCGTGGTTGGATTTGCTTCGGCCGCTTCGCGGGCAAGGGTATCACAGCGCTCGTTTTCCTCATGCCCCGCGTGTCCCTTCACCCATCGCCAATCCACCTTATGTTTGGCGGCCGCTGCATCGAGGCGCTTCCACAAGTCGACATTCTTTACCGGCGTTTTGCTGGCGGTAACCCAACCTTTTTTCTTCCAGCCATGGATCCATTCGGTGATCCCCTGACGCATATACTGGCTATCACTGGTGAGTACCACATCACAGGGCTCTTTTAAGGCTTCCAGCGCCAGTATCGGGGCCAGCAGCTCCATACGGTTGTTGGTGGTAAGAGCATAGCCGCCTGACAATTCTTTACGGTGCTGCTTATAGATCATTACCACGCCGTAGCCACCCGGTCCCGGGTTGCCAAGGCAGGATCCGTCGGTGTAAATCCGGATCTGTTTGTGTTCGCTCATCAAGTTGTTACCATAGTCATGATTCCCGGCGAGTATAACCGTTTTTCGCCTTATAAAGGCCAGAATTTCCTATGAATATCATTTCCAGCGCCGAAAGGCAGATCATTCTCGATACCGAAACCACAGGTATGAACCAAGGGGCAGGTGCTGTTTACCTTGGCCATCGAATTATTGAAATTGGTTGTGTGGAGGTGATTAATCGCCGTCCCACAGGTCGTACCTATCATCAATATCTTAATCCCGGTCAACTGATTGATGAAGAAGCCATTGCGGTTCACGGTATTACCAACGAGCGGGTAGCCGCCGAACCCAGATTTCATGAGGTGGCCAGTGACTTTATAGAGTTTATCCGCGGTGCCGAACTGGTGGCACATAACGCATCGTTCGATATGAGTTTTATTAACCACGAGTTCTCCATGCTGAGTCCAAGAGGCCCGGTGGTAGAAGACATCTGTGATGTACTTGACTCGCTGGCCGTGGCTAAATTTTTACATCCGGGACAAAAGAACAATCTGGATGCGCTCTGTAAGCGTTATGGCATAGACAATTCCCGCCGCACATATCACGGCGCTTTGCTCGACGCTGAAATTCTGGCCGACGTGTATCTCATAATGACCGGCGGCCAAACCAAATTTAATTTGAATGCGGATGAAGGCGGCCAGGCTGACGGCGGTATCATGCGACTGCAGGACAACCGAGCACCACTTAAAGTTGTTCGCGCAACGGCCGATGAACTGGATAATCATGAAAAACGGCTTGATTTGGTAGGCAAATCGGGCAAATGCCTCTGGCGGGGATAATCACCTTGTTCAAAGCCTTGCATCTATTGCTGCTTATTTTTATCTGCGGTGGCTCGGCCAATGTTTCTGCGGCCGAGTCTGTACCGCAGGAACAGGCGCGGGAACTTAAAAATCGGTTTCGCATTGACCACATGGTCGACCGTCTCACGCTGATCGTGCAGCGAGATTATGGTTCGGCGCCGGTGGTTGTTGTGTTACCCGATGGTTCCAAATGGTATGCCGGTAGACACCCTGACACAGTGAAATGGACCGACGGTGTAACCGGCGACATCATAACCATCGAAAATCCCGAGCCCGGCCCGTGGCAATTGTTGGGTAAGGTTACCGAAGGCTCCAGATTGGTGATGGTCAGCGACCTGTCGATAGAGATTGATCCTCTGCCACAACCTCTATATCAGGGCGAACGGATCAAGGTAGCTGCCAGGCTGATGGGTGACAAAGAACGCCTGAGAATGCCGGGCCTTGATTATCTGGTGGAGTGGACTGCCAGGTTCATCAGTAACCATCAACCCGGCGACGAAAATTTTGCAACGGGAACCCTCACAATAGGCAGCTACAAGGATGACGGCGAAGAACTGGACGGACGCCCTGATGATGGGCTTTTTACCGGTAAACTTAATTTGAATCAGCCCTGGGGGCATTATAAGTATCTTGTCCGGGCTCGAAACAATGTGTTTGAAAGGGAGTTGGAAACAGAGATTTTACTTTCAGAACATCCTATCGAACTTGAGCTTATCTCGCCTGATGATCCTTTGACCGGGCGCTATAAGCTGGGCATAACCATTAATGCTGAAGCGCTTAAGGTATCAGAGACATTGCTTGAGTTGGAACTCGTCGGTCCGGCTGGTTTGCAATTACCACTGACAATCTCCGAACTCGATTCCGATAATGCTGAATTTGTGTTACCCGAAGTCCATGAATTCGGCAGCTATCGCCTGAAAGGCGACGCCTTTGCAACGACTCATGAAGGCCGTGAAATTGTTCTCAGTCTCCCTGAGCAGTTTTTTAACCTGATTGAACCACCAGCGCCGCCCCCCAGCCCAGAGGAGATGGCGGCCCGAGAAGCTGCCATTGCTGCGCAGCAGGAAGCAGAAGCAAAAGAGCAAGCGATGTTTTTGCTGATCGGCATTAACCTGGGATTGTTACTTTTGGGGGTTGGTGGCCTGATATTCTGGCGTAAACGGCAGGCACTTAAAAAAGCACTGGAAGGGGCTGCTGCTGAAGCCGCGTCCAGAACGGCGTCTGAGAAGAGCGTAAAAGAGACATTGGATGATATTGATTTAACTATTCCAGATGATTAACGCGGCTTAATTTTATGGGGTGGTTGAAATTTAACCCGTTGGTTTAAAAGTTTAAAAAAGCCGTTGACCGGAATTTTTCGACTGGATATTATCCAGAAATCAATTGGGGAGCGGTAGTTCAGTTGGTTAGAATACCGGCCTGTCACGCCGGGGGTCGCGGGTTCGAGTCCCGTCCGCTCCGCCAACATTAATCAAGCCCAAGCTTTTAAATAGCTTGGGCTTTTTGATTTTTAGCCTTTAGCCATCCTCTTCAGAAGGTGGTTTAAAAAAGCTGGAAATAAATAACGCCCCATTTAAGAGGCGTTATTTATTTCTAGCAACCCATCAGTCTGGTTTTTTCTGCCGTGTGGTCGTGTTGCCGCTCTCTTTGCCGGAGGTGTTGGTATTCTCACCGTTGGTAACGGGGCTTTGCTCACTGTCCTGCTCGCCCTTTGCTTTATCGTCGCCGGGCTTCTTAGGTTCGCCAAACTGGGGCATTTTAAACTTGGCGCTGTACTTGAGTACTGCCAGGTTGGACAAAATCACCCCAATCACAAGGGCAATGATAAGTACCACTTCCAATGTCGACATAGAGGCGCCGTTCATCAGTCTACCTTCAGGCGATTTTCACAGCGGCGGATATCTTCTGGCGTATCCACTTCCGGTGAGTCGAAGGCACTGATGGCAACTTTGATTTTGTGGCCATATTCCAGTGCGCGCAGCTGTTCGAGCTTCTCAAGATCTTCAAGACGCCCAAGCGGCAGGCTATTGAAAGTGTGCACAAAACGGCGGGTATAGGCGTAAACACCCAGATGCTTGTACACCGGATACTCGCTCACGTCGCGGCCGAAGGGAATGCGGGCGCGGGAGAAGTAGAGGGCATTCATGTCGTTGTCGAACACCATCTTCACGTGCTTGGGATCGTCAAGCTCGGTTTTGTCGGTGATTTGATAGCCCAGGGTGGCCATCTCAAACTCGCCCGGATGACGTTTGAACAGCTCGATAATCTGCTCGATGGAAATCGGATCGATAAGCGGCTGATCCCCTTGCAGGTTAATCACCAAATCGTCGTCGCCCAGACCCAGCTGGGTGATGGCGTCTTCGATACGGTCGGTGCCGGATGCGGCATCAGCGCCTGTCATCACCACCTTGCCACCGAAGGCTTCAACGGCATCCTTGATGCGTTCATCGTCCGTGGCCACGTAAATGGCGCTGAGGCCCTTGGCAAGTCCGGCACGCTCGTATACGTGTTGGATCATGGGTTTGCCATTGATGGGGGCCAGAGGCTTTCCGGGAAAACGGCTGGAGCCGTAGCGGGCCGGAATAAGCAGGGTCACGTTCATGGATAAATCCTTAGCACAAAGAAACAGGGCTCCCGCAGGAGCCCGGCTACACAAAACTAGATGCGGCGATACAGCTTGGTCAGCATCTCGTCGGTGACTTTCTCTTCCCAGCCGTCGCCATAGACGTTGTGCCACAGCGGACCGAGGCTCTTGGCCACTTTCACCATGCGGGCGATAGTTTCGTCAGGCAGATCTTTACAGATGTCCTTTGGCAGGGTGATGTTGTGCTTTTCCATCATGGTACGGAATTCGGCCACGCCGGCTGGGTAGAATTCTTCCAGCACGTTGAAGGCGATACAGTTACCGATACCGTGGTGGTAGCCCAGTACATAACCCAGACCATAAGACAGGGCGTGACAGGCACCCACCTGGCTGTAAGCGATAGACATGCCGCCCATGTAAGAGGCCATCATCAGCTTGTCGTCTTTCTCTGGATGGTCATCCAGATACACTTCGCGGCACAGTTCCAGTGATTTCTCGCCGAAGGCCTTGGAGTATTCATTCAGGAAGGTGCCTTCCAGCGACTCGATACAGTGAATGTAGCAGTCCATACCTGTGTAGAACCACTGATCCACAGGCACGCCGGCAATCAGCTCAGGATCCATGATGATCTGGTCGAACACGGTGAAGTCAGAGTTCAGACCCAGTTTACGCTCAGGGCCACACAGCACTGCAGTACGTGAAGCTTCGGCGCCGGTACCGGAAATGGTTGGAATACCAATGTGGTGCACCGCAGCAACTTTAATCAGATCCCAGCCCTGGTACATGGCAGAGCCACCTGGGTTGGTCAGCATCAAAGACACGGCCTTGGCCAGATCCATGGTGGAGCCGCCGCCCAGACCTACTACGCTTACCGGCAGCTTGCTGTTAAAAGCCTGAACTTCTTCGGTCAGGGCATCAACCTGAATGGTAGAAGGTTCTTCGTCTACGTTAACCCAAATAATCTTGTCGTGGGCCTTGGCAGGAATGCGACCTTCCAGTGGCTTACCCTGGTGTACATCGTCAACCAGAAATACCACGAAATCCTCGTCGCTTTTACGCTCGGCAGCCAGCACTTCGTCCAGCTGGTTAAAGGCGCCGCGACCGAAGATCATCTTAGGTACAGCTTTGAAATTTCTGAATTTCATGCAAAAGACTCCCGTCTATTATTGGGCAAATGCCTTCTTGATGTTGGCAATACGCTGCTGGATCTGTTCTTCAGTCCAGCTGAGCTTGATGAGCATGGAAATGGTGCGGCTCATGATTGCATCGGATTTTGGCACAGAAACCTGAGTGTAGTCAGGCTTGTCGGCCACCAGTGTGATCGGCAGCGCGGCTGGTGCAGTCAGATTCTGGATGTGGTTCCAGTTCTTCAGGTAGTGCCAGTTGTTCACGTACCAGTAGAAGCAGCCATCCACACCGTTGGCAGCCAGCGCCTTGTTGATTTCATGGGTGCGCGCCTCGGTAGGCAGCATAAAGGACAGGAAGCCGGCGTTGTCGCCTTCTGGATCCGGGATAACGCGGAAGCTTACTTCGGGGATCTCGGCCATGGCGTCTTTAATCAGCTTTTTGTTTTTACGCTGAATGTCGAGGATGGTGTCGAGCTTACGCAGCTGTGCCAGACCCAGGGCAGCGTTCATTTCGCTGATGCGGAAGTTCAGACCCATGATAGGGTGCTTCTCGGCACCGCGATCGTTGCCAATGTGGTCGTGACCGTGGTCAGAGAACATGTGGCTGTGGTTGTAGATGGTTTCGTCGTTGGTGATAACGGCTCCGCCTTCGCCACAGGAAATGGTTTTCACTGAGTCAAAAGAGAAACAACCTACCTGACCAATGGTACCCAGGCCTTTGCCCTTGTAGCTGCCGCCGATGGCCTGACAGGCATCTTCCAGCAGAACGATACCGTGCTCATCACAAATGGCCTTGATTTCGTCCATGTGACCCATGGAGCCACACATATGCACAAAGTTCACCGCCTTGGTGCGTGGGGTAATGGCCGCGCGAATGCCTTCGGGTGAAAGACACAGGGTCTCGTCGATTTCGGCAAATACAGGTACGGCACCAGCCATCATGATGGCTTCAACCGTGGCAACAAAGGTAAAGGGAGGCACGATTACTTCGTCGCCGGCACCAATGCCAGCGGCCATCAGTGCTGTGGTGAGGGCAGAGGTACCGCTTGACAGCAGGTGGGCGTGCTTTACGCCGATTTTTTCACACAGCAGCTGTTCAAATTCACGGCTCTTCCAGCGGCCATTGCGCATGCCATCGAAGTTGTAACGGAAGGTAAAGCCGTGCTCCATAACATCTGCGACTTCCTGCTTTTCTTCAGGACCAAAAATTTCAAAACCGGGCATGGAAGTGATTCTCCTAAAATTCTGTGCATAGCGCCTGTGGCGCAATGAAAAACCCAACGATTATAACTGGGTTGGCAACTTGATAGCGATAAGCAGGCGCGAAAAAATTAAAAAAGGCAGTCATATGACTGCCCTGTATCAATATGGGGTGAAGCGGTGAATGTACGGCAACTTTACTGCGCGACAAACGCGTTGCGATCGACTGTTACATCGAGATCGGTAAGCAGCCCATTATCGATACCATAGATCCAGCCGTGAATGGCCAGTTCCTGACCTCTTGACCAGGCTTCCTGCACTATGTTGGTGGCACTGACATTGGCCACCTGCTCAATCACGTTGAGCTCGCAAAGACGGTCGAAGCGCGTCTTATCATCAAGCTTTGTCAGTTCTTCATGGTGCAGACGATGAATATCACGAAGGTGCCCCAGCCAATTGTCGATAAGACCCAGCCTTGCCGTTCCCATGGCCGCCCGTACGCCGCCACAGCCATAGTGGCCAACCACCATGATGTGCTTCACTTTGAGAACATCTACGGCATATTGCAGCACCGACAGACAGTTGAGGTCGGTGTGAATAACCATATTGGCGATATTGCGGTGCACAAAGACTTCGCCCGGCAGGAGGTCGATAATCTGGTTGGAGGGCACACGGCTGTCGGAGCAGCCAATCCACAGGTATTCAGGGCTTTGCTGTTTGGCCAGAGTTTCGAAAAAGCCCGGGTTTTCCTGTTGAATGCGCTGGGCCCATCGACGGTTATTGTCGAACAAGGGTTTGAGTAATTTCATGTTATTGTCGTAATTTGGCGAAATGCAGCGTCAGTGTATCAGGATTTATTCCTGTGGCTGGTCAATCCATTTAAAAAATTGAGATAGAACCCAAATTACTGAATAGCAGCTGAAAAAAAGCCCCTTAACGGGGCTTTTTACTGGTTATGAAATGTCAGAATCTGGCGATAACTTTTACCGAGTCATTCACACTGGCTGCATCCACAAAACCAATCATGTTGGGGTTGGCTGCTACCAGACTGACCATTTCGGCATCTTCCACAGTCTTTGGCGGCTGTCCCTGACCGGAGAACACCAGCTTAGACCAATAGGCTTTGAGCTGGCTTTCGGATTTGCCAAGCACCTTATCAACAAATGCACTGCGAATGGCGCTGCCTTCTTTTAGATCCAGTGGTACCACAGGTCCGCCCCCCGGAAAGGTTTTTAACTTGCCAAGGTATATGCGGGATATGTCGCCGTTATCCATGGCAACGCCATTGCTGGGGTGAACCACTACGGCGACTTCCGCCATGGCAGCTGGCGCCAGCACCATCAGACCCAGAGTGATAAGGCCCGGTATCAGCACAGAGGTAAACTTATTCATCATGCTTCTCCTTAAAAGACCAGGTCAACGCCCATGAGGAGCACCTGTCCGTCAGCCGCTGGGCCTTTGTCATTGGTAAAGTCGGTGTATTCCATCTTAAAGGCAGCAGAGGGATGGAAATCCCAACGCATGCCAAGGGTGTAGTAATAGCTGTCCTGTTGCTGGGTTTCCAGTGCCATTTTTGTGCCTGCCATCAGTGGTGCCAGCTGTGCCTGCACAGGCCCCGGGGCGGCGTTATACACAGGTAGCATAGCGTCATAGGCATCGTACTGGGGCGTGTTTTCATCCCATCCATAAGTAGCGTGCAAGGTGATGGAATCAAACCGGATCCCGGCTGACACAAATGCTGAGTCTTGCAACGCGAAAGCGCTGGGATCAAGGTCAATACTGGTGTACTCCGCCAGAATGAACCAGTTGCCAGGATCGTACTTACCGTGAATTCCTATGATGGAAGCTGAATCGTCTATGGGTAAAATCTCATCGCCGGTGTCTGCAGGAAACAGGCCCGTGCCGTCAACGGCCGTCGCCAAGGCTATTAAATCCGGGTATTCGTAGCTGAGTTCTGCCACATAGCCGAGGTTTAAGCCGTATTCGAAGTCACCGGTGGTAAAGTTAAGATTAACGATATGACCCTTGGCGGAATACGGCGCCGGGGCAACATTGGTGCCGGATGGCACATAGTCATCGATAGCAGAGGTAATGTACTTGTAGGTGATGCCAACATCGGTATCACCCCACAAGGTTGAATACACCAGCCCAACACCCTCACCGCTGCTGAAGGGCAGTGAATACACGCCCTGAGGTGGCATTATCCAGTGATAGGCGTAGCCTACATCGATGTAGTCCGAATACTTGTAGAGGTTAAAGCGTTGTCTGCCGGCCATCAGCATCAAATTGTCTGTGATGTCGTAGGACAGATAGGCCCACTCAAAATCAACGTCATAGTCGTTTCGGCCGCGGGAAAGCAATTGCGCTGTTGCCCTCAGCCCACCGCCCAGATCTGCTGCAACCTGAATGGCAAACTTGGTGTTTTGGTTGAAATCAATCTCGCTGTCGTAACCGTAAAGGGATTCATCATCATCAAGGCTGCTGCCAGCCACTATGGAAGCGAAACCATTGATTTGGATTTCCGCCCATACCCCGGGAGAGGCTAGTATGGCGGCAATGGTCGCTGCGACTGCACTTTTTCTCATGGCTCTTAGTCCTTTTGAGGGGGAAAGACAGTTTAAAGCTAGTTGATAAATAGAAAAATTCACCTTTTGGTAACAAAAAGGAGCCTTACGGCTCCTCATAACAGCATTCAGCTGAAATCAGTGCAGGTGCTTGCTGAAAAAGGCCAGCAGCGCATCGTTTACAAAAGCGCTTTGCTCGAGACAGGATATGTGGCCAGCGGCAGGGATGTGAACCAGCTTGCTGCCATCAATGGCTTCATGCATCAAATAGCTTTCCAGTACACTTCGGGCTTTGTCTTCCACTCCCACCATGATAAGTACTGGCAGAGTGAGTTTGTGCACATCGTCCATGGTGTCGCGCCGGCCAAACACCAAACGACCCATGCGCTCGATATCGGCGATGCGCGCTCCCTCAAGGCTGGTAAGGCTGGCAGCAAAGGCACTGGTATGACGCTCATCCGGGCTGTTTGAGAAAAACAGCGGTACTATGGCATCAATCATGGGGCCAGGGATACCGCCAGCGGCTGTTATCGCATCCAACATGCCATAGTATTTGGCGCGGGTAATTTCCGGCTCAAAGCCGATAAAGCTGTCCATCATCACCAGCGTCTGCACCCGGGCAGGGGCCTTTAATGCAAGCTCTGCGCCCCACATGGCGCCCACGCTGAGCCCCAGGATAGAAAACTCTTTTATATTAAGGTCATCCATCAGCGCCAGCATGTCATCGGCCACAATGCGCAGGCTGTTCACCCGAGGTGGTACAGACCCTGATAGGCCATGGCCGTGCAAGTCCACCGCAATCACCCGAAATTGCTTTGCAAGTACTTCAAGCTGTTCACACCACATCTGGCTGTCCCACAAGTAACTGTGGCCAAGCAGGAGTACAGGACCCTGGCCCATATCAAGATAACTTAAGTGGGTATCTGCAAGTTGAAAGCTGTGTCTGAAGGCATCAAAGGAAGTCATAAAACATCATCCAGTGTAAAAGTCGGTGGGGCATAATAACGGACATAACGGTCGACCAGCTCATCGAGACGCACAAGCACTGCATCCTTTAATGCCAATGGCTGAGTCTGTAAGTGTCGGCAAAGCTCGGCAGTGTCGAACGCGGCCTGCAGAGGCTCGGCTTCGGGTGCAAAGCTTATATGCCAGGGTTCAGGTGATACGCCACTTTTACCTTGCTGATAAGGCAGGAAAAAACCAAAGCGGGCAGCGTTTTGGTCCAGCCAGCAGGCTAGGGCGTGGCAGGGCCCACCTTGGCTATATTCGGCGGTGTTGAGCTGTAGCGCATCCCGGCTGATGTTGCCTGCATCGTACAAATCCAGATCGGTTCCCAAATGATGTCGGGAACAGCCAGGCAGCGCGGACCACAGTAAAATGGTACTGACTATTTCATCATTGCTGAGCGCGCTGATATCGATAGGTTGGCCTGTGGCATCAAACAGTGGTCGCTTGCCTTCGGCTTTGCCATTCCAAATGGTGAGCTGACGGCCAAAATCACGATATGCCGAGGTAATGGCCATAGCTATGCCATCGGCAGCGGCGGCTTGTTTCATAGCCAGATACGCCCTGGCAGTACCAGGGCGCATTAAAAAGCCGTCGGCATTTACCAGTTCAGGCTGGCTTAAGCCGTAGATTGAGGCTCTGGCGCCAAGGGGCATTATCGGCACAGTAGTTTTTCCAATATGCGTTGGTAGCAGCTGGTCAAAAGCTCAAGATCGCTGGCTTTAACGCATTCGTTAACCTTATGAATCGTGGCGTTTACCGGGCCCAATTCAATCACCTGAGCGCCTGTGGGGGCAATAAAGCGGCCATCGGAGGTCCCCCCCGTGGTTTGCGGATCGGTGTGAATACCCGTCACCTCAAAAATGGCTTCGCGGGTGGCTTCCAGCAGAGGACCATCGCCGGTCAAAAACGGCAGACCGTTGAATACCCAGTTGATATCGTAATCGAGGCCATGGGCATCAAGAATGCCAAGAACCCGACTGATCAGGGTTTCTGCCGTCACTTCGGTGGAGTAACGGAAGTTGAACATCACCCTGAGTTCGCCCGGGATCACGTTGGACGCGCCGGTGCCGGCATTGATATTGGCTATTTGGAAGCTGGTGGGCGGGAAGAACTCGTTGCCCTTGTCCCACTCGATGCGGGCAAGCTCAGCCAGCGCAGGTGCTGCCTTGTGCACCGGGTTATCGGCCAAATGCGGATAAGCCACATGACCCTGAATGCCTTTTACGGTGAGGTTGCCGGTGAGGCTGCCGCGGCGACCATTTTTCACCACATCACCAAGCTGGTGAGTGCTCGATGGCTCGCCAACCAACGCCCAGGTGATTTTCTCGTTGCGGGCTTCAAGGGTATCTACCACCCGCACCGTACCATTGATAAAGGGGCCTTCTTCATCGGAGGTAATCAGGAATGCGACTGAGCCGGGATGGTTTGGATGTTCTGCCACAAACCGTTCGGCGGCCACCACCATGGCGGCAAGGGAGCCTTTCATATCGGCGGCACCGCGGCCATGGATATAACCGTCAATCACCACAGGGTCAAAGGGCGGCGTGTGCCAGCGGTTCATATCGCCAACGGGCACCACATCGGTGTGGCCGGCAAAGCAAAACAGTGGCCCTTCGGTTCCACGGCGGGCCCAGAGATTGGTGGTGTCTTCAAACACCATGGGCTCAATGTTAAAGCCGATGGCGGCCAGGCGCTTGGCCATCAGTTCCTGGCAGCCTTCATCGAGGGGGGTGACCGACGGGCGCGATATCAGCTCGCGGGTCAGTTCAATCACGTCACTGTGGGTGTTATGGCTCATTGGCCGAATACCTCGCTGTACAGCTTGTCGTTAAAGCCGGTGTACACCGCGTCGCCCTTAACCAGCACCGGACGTTTGATAAGGGTGGGGTTGTCCAGCATCAGTGCAACGGCCTTGGTGGCGTCAATATCCTGCTTTTGCTCATCGGTCAGGGCACGGAAACTGGTAGATTTTTTGTTCAACAGCGGCTCAAATCCGATGCGCTCAACCCAGTCGTTCAGCTGCTCAGCAGCCAGACCATCGACACGAAAATCATGGAAAGGAACGGTATGGCCGTTGGCTTCGAGCCACTTACGGGCCTTCTTTACGGTATCGCAGTTTTTGGGAGAAATGCCGTACATTATGGGCGTGGACTTTGTTAATGTCGTCATAGAGTTCAGAGTATTAAGATCCAATTGGCCTAAAGCATACCAGAGGAAGTAGGGATGAGCAGCACTCAAAAAATTAAGGCATATTCCTATCTGCGATTCAGTACCCCAAGACAAGTGCAGGGGGATAGCTATCGCCGTCAAATTGCATTGGCCAGAGCTTATGCCATAGAGCACGGACTTGAACTCGAAGAAGATGTCGTGGCTGATATCGGTGTCAGTGCGTTTAGAGGGGCGAACAGGGAAGCTGCATTAGGCCAGTTTCTGGAGATGGTTAAGTCAGGGCTCATTGCCAAAGGTTCCTATCTGTTGGTGGAGTCCCATGACCGTCTGAGCCGGGAGCAGGTTGAAACCGCCTTGGCAAAGTTCCTCGAGCTGATTAACTCAGGCGTAGTGGTAGTAACGTTGTTTGATAAGCAAGTATACCGGTCTGGTGGGCTCGACATGGTCAAGTTAATGACCAGTTTGGTTTACATGAGCAGAGCCAACGAAGAGTCTGAGATGAAGAGTCGCAGGGCGTCAGCAGCCTGGAGCGAGCAACGTAAACAGGCGGCATCGAGAGGCAAAAAGATAAAGAATTCAGCGTTACCAACGTGGCTGGATTGGGACGCCGAGCAGCTAGTCCTGAAGCACCCAGAGGTTGATGTCGTTCGCCGCATATTTGAGCTGGCGTTGGGTGGTTCTGGCTTTGAGCAGATTGCTGCCATCTTGAATAAGGAGAATATCAAAACCTTTCGCAAGGGGGTGCTGTGGCGACCTGCCGGTGTCGGGCAGATACTCAAGAGTAGATCAGTGATTGGTGAGTATCAGCCAATGACCAGAGTGGATGGTGTCAGGCAGCCAGTGGGAGAACCCATTCCAGACTACTATCCTGCGGCCATATCAGTAGCGGACTTTAACCGCGTGCAGAGATTGATAAGCATCCGGAATAAGCATAGTGGAGCCTATCGTAAAGGAGAATTCAACTATCTGTTTTCTGGAGTGATTAGGTGTGAATGTGGTGAGTTACTAAGGTATCACAACAAAGGCACACAACAGCAACCAAGGCACTATCTGGTTTGCCCGATGAAAACTGCCGGTGATTGTGACGTACCATTCATCAGGTACGAGCATCTGGAGCCGCAAATGCTGGTAGCAATTAGCCACTTTCCCCGTATCTTCAGCCGAATGGACCGAAACAATGAAATGCTCACGGCCTTGGAGCAGCAAATCGCAGTCACTGAAGATCTCATTGTAAAAGCAGCGAAGAGGCATGCCAACGCTACCCAATTACTGGTTGAATTCCCGCAGAGCACCGAGCTCAGAGCACAGTTTGTTTCTTTGGAGTCGGAGGTAAAGGCTTTGAGAAATGCGTTATCTTCACTCGAAGTTGAGCGTGATGCCATTCTAGGTGCTGTGCAAACAGTTACCTTGCTAACGACAGACAAACTCGGCACCACAGAGTCGCGACGCCAGTTCAACACTCAGCTGGTTCAGAGTGTGGCCAGGATTGAGCTCAGCACCGATGCCGATGTTATTTCCTTCAGATACTTCTTAAAAGATGAAACGCTACTCTGTGAGCAGATATTTGAAACCCTGTGGAAGCCAAGACGAGGTGTTGAACTGGGAGGAAGTGAACTATTGGATAACCAATGTATGACGGTATGCAAGACCATTCGGGATGCCCCGTTTATTGATACTCGCTGGTTCCCAGAAGATGTAGAGCTGTCAGCTTACCCAGCGATCGAAGGCAATGATGTATTCACCGCTGATGACCTTAAATCCGCTGACCCAATAGGGATAACTCTTGAAGATTTGATAGTGCGGCACTAAGTGCTGCACTTAGTGTAGTCAGGGGGGGCTACCCCCTGACGTATCACTTAGCACCAATCTTTAGACTTGGTATCTCGGCTCGGGTGCAGTAACTACAGGGCTATAGAAGTCATGACGGCCTACCGAACAGGGCTTTAGCATAATGCCTTGTATGCAGGCTTTATTCTGTTTCCGTACCTTGCTGAATCCCTTGTCCACCAGCCGTTTGGTCATGATGTTGCGGGTCATCTTCCAATCGCTGTCCCGTTCGGCCCACTGTCGAAACTTATCGTACAGTTCATCGGTCGGAATGTAGCTTTCTGGGTCGCTCTGGGTAACCTCTTCCAGGAAGTTGGCCAGTAGATCTGACTCATGACGATACTCATCAATCCCGGCACGAATACTGGCTGGCAGTGACGTTTTAATACTCTGTTCAAGCCACATTTGCACGCCCTTGATGGCCCAGTTGAGGATACCAGGCAGCTCGGCATTAAGTTTCTCCATAAGCCGTGGATCCAACTGCGAGCCGGTAAAGCTGGCATTAAAGGGCAGCATGATGATACGTCGCCACATCCCTGGGCTGGTATCCCGGATAACCGGCTTATGGTTACCGATCATCATCAGCGTAAACTTAGGCCTGAACTCCAGCTCATGCTTGGCATAGACCTGCCGGGCTACGATGATGTCATCACCGGTCATCGACTTAACCAGGTTCTCATCCATGCGTGATCCCTCAGGGAGTTCGTTAGCCACCACCAGCCGACTGCCCACCAGCTTGGCCAGAGACGGATTGGGGCCTTTGCCATTGCCATTGGTTTGTAACAGCACATCACTGTTTATCTGGTGGTAGTAGCTTCCCATCAGCTTTTGCAGGACATTCATTAAGGTACTCTTACCGTTACAGCCATGCCCATGGAGGAAAAACATCACCTGCTCATCTGTGCGGCCGGTTAAGGTGTAGCCAACAATTCGCTGCAATAGTTGACCATACTCCTTATCACCGCAGGTGACTTCATCGATAAACTGCTCCCAGCGGGGGCAGGTAGCAGACTCGTCATAGGTGATTTCACTACAGCGGCTGATGTACAAATCATGTCTTGAATTGCCCCTAGTACCTGTCCTTAGATCAATCACACCATTCTGAACGCCCAATATCATTGGATCACTGTCAAAGCAGTTTGCACTGATCTGGTGGCGTGATTCGTACACTTCCAGCATGTCCTGTAACTTCTTACGATTGAGACTTGAGCGGCCAAAGTTGATGTATTTATCAGCGAGTTTCACCATCTGTTCGTCGTCGGCAGTTGCGGCTTGCCGCTTTACTTTCAAGCCATGCTCGATGATTTTTTTCCCCACCCTTTTTGCGTCATCTAGCTCAGCTTTTCTAGTGGCTTGCCAGAGACAACCGTCAAAGTGATACATTTGGTTAAACTCTTGAACGAAAAGTACGTGCCCATCCCAAAAGGTTTCGAGCCGATCAGCATTCCCAACGTCATTGAAGGTATTTGGGTCTATGGAGTCCCAAATGCTTGCAGAGGTTTTTGGTGCATCTTCAGCCTCTGCCGACTCTTCAGTTGAGCTGGCTTCGGCTGGTGGATAATGGGTACCGCAAGTGCTGATTAACTCATCAAGGCTCATCGGACTTTCGCTACGAAGGTAGTCATCAATGTCCTTGCCTTGACCTTCTGGCAGCGTTACCTGAATTAACGAAGGTAAACCGAGGACTCCGACTCGCTCGCGGTATTTGTTTCCGGCATCGTCCATATCGAAGAAGGTAACCAGCTCACGTTGCTGTAGCCGCTCCTTCAGCCAGCTCAGCTGGGATTGGCTCAACTGGCCATTGCTCGCCAGCACAGGACCCTGCCAACCGTGCTCAATCATGGCCAGCAGATCGTGCTCGCCTTCCACCAGTGCCACAAGACCTGGGCGTAACATCGAATCCTGGCCGTAAAACTGAATGCCTTTGAGCCAGTGAATCTTTTGAAGCTGAAACTCCTTCTCTTTCCTGGGATCTTTAAAGGTAAAGCGGCAGATATGCTTCTGCTCATCAAGGTGAGGGAAGATATAGACGCCTTTGGGGAAAAAGTCCCTCGGTCCGTATTGGGTTTCTGCCACCAGCCCTGATGCATACATCTCGTCCAATGTAAAACCAGCATCTATCAGGTGACGCGATAGCCCTCCGCGACTGAAACCAACGCCCTGATCAATCAAGGTGTTTGAGCTTAGTTTTCGCTTGTCCATCAGCCACGACAGGTGCTGGCTGTTATCCTCTAACATGGGTTCCCAATAGTACTCCCATGCTTTCTCCAGCAACGCCTGACACCGCTCAAATTGCTCAGGGGCCAACTCGGGCATTTCTTGAGCAGCTTTGGTGGTCTGGGTGCGGGGCTGGGTGTTAACGGTAATCCCTTCAATCTCACCACGCAGCAGCTTATTGGCTGCGTCGTAGGCGTTTTTAGCAAGTTTGCAGGTTACTAAATAGCTAAAGATGTCCCCATGCTTTTTACATGAATAGCAGTGATAGTGCTGCTCTTCAGAGTCGCTATGGTAAATCTTAAAGCAGCCTTTATGACCACAGAAGGGGCATACATCGTCGTCGAGTTGGCAGCAGTCGGATTGCGTTGGCTTGATGGTGTTGCCGGTGAGCTGGCAAATCAGTTCTGGCAAATCGAACATGGCCTTAACGCCAGCTAAACGGTGCTCTTTCAGCATCGGATGGGTGTTACGGATTGAAGCTATATTGCGTGATGTCATGAGGACATCTCCTTGAAACATAGGCCAGCAGATTAAAATAACTATTGAGAAAACCTGCTATTTTGGCCTTCGAGCCTTGTTTGGGCTCTTCCCCGGTGGGTGCTCTATCCTGAGTCACTTGCCGGGGCATTTACCTCATCAATCGAATCTACGCTGATAAAGGCTAACCGCTTGCATTCCCGCTGCGGTTTGGTTGGTTTGGCTGGTCAGTAATCCAGCCAGCTGCAAACGTCTGATATGACGTCTGGCAGTTCTAAGTGAGTATCCACAACGCCTGGCCAGCAATCTGGCGAGGCTGATATTGCCGGTTTGCAGTAGTCCGTTATGGACCGACAAACGGCTAATCTCAAAGAGGGTCTTACCAAGCTGGTTTTGTAACAGCTCGAAAGGCACCTTGAAGCTATCTGATGCATCAGCTGCGTTATGCTGTGCCGACACCTCCTTATTAACTAATTGATTAAACATACTATCTCCTGCGGGTGTCATTTTATGTCACACCCTTATTAATGTTTTAATCGATTTTTCCCGCCAGTAAAACCCCCTGTATCAGTCCAAAATGAGTGAATCGGAGGAAGTCCTTGCTATCAGCGTTGAATGTCGCAATATGAAATATATTCATATGCAAGCGATATGTAATTCCCTAATGGAATAGCATTTGTTTTACAACATGTTATGACCGATCAGGTTTGGTTTGGCTGCAACCTGAGTCTTGTCTAGCCTACAGCTCCCCCTCTGCCGAAAAATCAGCAAACTGACTAAACTATTCTTATCTCTTATTCCCTTAGATACTTTTATAAAATCAATAGAAAATCAGCAGAGTAAATCCATTAATCCGTTAAAGTGCCCTGTTTGCAGGGGCTTTGGCCGAACAGCTGCTTTCAGAAATCGGCAGAGGATCAGCAGCTCTGTCTATCGAGGAATGATTGAGGGATGAATGAGAGGCGGCTGACAGTGGAAGCAGGGCAGTTGTCAGTGCCAATAGCTAAAGAGCACTCCCTGACAGTCTCTTTGAGGTCATTGCAGGGGCAGCCATCACCAGTCAATCAGCACAATTATCCACCAGCTGGCTTGACTGAGCTTTAAGGAACTTGCAGGTCATTTATCCCGCCATGAGGGGGGCTTGCAGAAGGCTTAACCGAATGCTCTATCCAGAGTAAAAAACTGTGAAATAACAACTGTTCACCCTATAGGGCTGTTGGTACACTGCGGGATACTTTTGTCGTAAACCCAATTGCTGCCGATGCCGGAGTGCGTTGGTAAGGCTGTGAGCATACGTATGGACCATTCCCGCATCAGTTCTTTGGCCGGTCTTATCTGGTCAGTCGCCGACCTCCTTCGAGGTGATTTCAAACAGTCCCAGTATGGCCGCATTATTCTGCCGTTTACCGTACTTCGCCGCCTCGAATGCGTACTGGAAGGGAGTAAAGACAAGGTGCTGGCTCAGTTTGAGGCCACCAAAGACCTGCCGGAGCTCGCCCGCGAGAAGTTACTGCTCAATGCCTCCGGCCAGACCTTCTACAACAGCTCCAAAATGGACCTGTCCAAGCTCGGTGAAACCCACACCGGCGATAACCTCGATGCCTATGTGCGGGCCTTCTCTAAAGATGCCCGCGAAATTTTCGAGCACTTCAACTTCGTCAACACCATCTACGCCCTGGATGATGCCAACTTGCTGTATCAGGTGGTGCAAAAGTTCCGTGAGTTTGAGCTGTCACCCGCCGCGGTTGATAACTACCACATGGGTCTGGTGTTTGAAGAGCTAATCCGCCGCTTCGCGGAAAGCTCCAACGAAACGGCCGGGGAGCACTTTACCCCACGCGATATCGTCCGGCTCACCACCTCATTGGTGTTCACCGGCGATGACGATGCCCTCAGTAAACCCGGTGTGGTTCGCTCTATCTACGACCCCACCGCAGGCACCGGCGGCTTCCTGTCGTCTGGCATGGAATACCTGCACGAAATCAACGAGTCGGCCCGCCTTGCCACCTATGGTCAGGAACTCAACCCCGAGTCCTACGCCATCTGTAAGGCCGATATGCTGATTAAGGGGCAGGACATCAGCAACATCAAGCTGGGTAACACCCTCTCCGATGACCAACTAGGCTTCGAGCGTTTCGATTACTGTCTCTCCAACCCGCCATTCGGGGTGGACTGGAAGAAGGTTGAAAAGCAGGTTAACGACGAGCACAAGCTCAAGGGCCACGAGGGGCGCTTTGGTCCCGGCCTGCCCAGGGTATCCGATGGTTCGCTGCTGTTCCTGATGCACCTCATCAGCAAGATGAAGCCCGCCGACCCCGGCTCGGATAAAGCCCAGGGCAGCCGTATTGGCATTATTCTCAACGGCTCGCCGCTGTTTACCGGCGGGGCAGGCAGTGGTGAGAGCGAAATCCGCCGCTATATCCTTGAGCGGGACTTGCTCGATACCATAGTGGCCTTGCCCACCGATATGTTCTACAACACCGGCATCGCCACCTACATCTGGGTGCTGTCCAACCACAAACCGGCTGAGCGTAAGGGCAAGGTGCTGCTTATCAATGCTGCCGATATGCACTCCAGCATGCGTAAGTCGCTCGGCAGTAAACGCAAGTTCCTCGATGAAGCCGCCATCAACACCATTGTCGAGCTCTACAGCCGTTACGATGGCAAGGCAGTCGATAGCCCAATCGCCAAGGTGTTTAATACCACCGACTTTGGTTATCGCCGCATCACGGTTGAGCGGCCGTTAAAGCTCGCCATTTACCCCAAGGATGCCGCCAAGCTCGAGTCATTGCAGCAGGGCAAAGCCTGGGAAAAGCTCGATGCCAGCATCAAAGCCGATGTCCTTAAGTCACTGGCAAGTCTTGCAAGCGACAAGTTCTTAAGCCGCGATGAGTTCAAAAAGGCTTTCACCAAGGCGTTCAGTGCCATGTCAGCGGACAAGCTGCCAGCGGCCGTGCTTAAGCTGCTGTACTCAAGCCTGGGCGAGCAGGATGAGGCGGCCAAGGTGTGCATCAGCAAGGGTGAGCCGGAGCCTGCCACCGAGCTTCGCGACAACGAAAACGTGCCACTGACAGAGGACATCAACGCCTATTTTGCCCGTGAAGTGCTGCCCCATGTACCCGATGCCTGGATAGACACCAGCAAAACCGACCCCCTCGATGGCAAGGTCGGGGTAGTGGGTTACGAAATCCCCTTTAACCGCCATTTCTACCAGTACCAGCCACCACGTTCGCTGCAAGAGATTGATGCCGATTTGGATGAGGTGGCGAAGGAGATTATGCAGCTGTTGGCGGAGGTACACTCTTGATGACATTCCGAATGGTCTTTTGTATCCATGGCGGCGTTGTCCCGGTGCTCGCTCGGTCACCCATTCCGAGAAATCAGCTCGCTATGCTCCCTCACTGTGCGCCGCGACGCCTTGCCCTGAACCCAAAATCCGCAATCGGGGGGCGAGTATGAGTGAACAAGCCGCATTGAATAACAAGTACGTTGGGTATGCTGATTACAAGGATTCTCGAGTTGAGGAGCTTGGGCGGCTCCCCGCTACATGGGGTGTAAAGAAGGTTAATTACCTCTTTTCATTTGGTAGGGGTTTGAACATTACAAAGGCTAATTTGGAAGATACCGGTATTCCCGTAGTGAACTATGGAGAAGTACATTCAAAATATGGATTTGTAGTTGACCCGGTAATCCATCCATTAAAGTGTGTATCCTCGGAATACTTAAAGACTAACCCTGGTGCTCTTCTTCGCAGGGGAGATTTTGTGTTTGCTGATACTTCCGAAGATTTGGAGGGTGCTGGCAATTTTACTCATTTTGATGGTAGCTGTGACCTGTTTGCGGGTTATCACACAGTAGTTCTTCGTCCTCAACATGACAATTTACCTCGCTTTCTAGCTTATGCGTTTGATTCTTTGGAATGTCGGAGCCAAGTTAAATTGGCTGTGAAAGGGGTTAAGGTCTTTAGTGTTACCCAAGGGATCTTGAAGGATGTAGCTTTACCTGTCCCTCCAATCGAAGAACAACGCACCATCGCCGCCTTCCTCGATTACGAAACCGCCCGGATAGACAGCTTGATTGACAAGCAGCAGCGGCTGATTGAACTGCTCAAGGAAAAACGCCAGGCGGTCATCTCCCACGCCGTCACCAAGGGCCTAAACCCAGCAGCCCCCATGAAGGACTCCGGCGTCGAGTGGCTCGGCCAAGTGCCAGAGCATTGGGGTGTTACTCGTGCCAAGTTAGTCTCTGACATCTTTGTGCCACAACGAAATAAGCCTGAGCTGAACGACTCTGGGGTTGGCGTAAATTGGGCGACCATGGAAGACATGAAGAGTGACAACATTAAGGCGACAAAACGTTTCGTCTCAATAGATGCGTTTGAAGCAGCTGGTTCAAAAGTACTAAGAAAAGGTGCAGTTGTTGCGAGTTGTGTTGGTAACTTTGGTATTGCGTCTGTTCTGGACGTTGATGTGGTGATCAATCAACAATTGCAGGCCTATATCCCCAAAAAAATTTCTGCTCCATACCTTCGAGACCTGATTGGCTGCTCTAAGGTATATTTTGATTTGGTTGGAACTGCAGCAACGCTCGTTTATGTAAATCAGGAGGGATTCGGAAATTTACCTGTTCCACTGCCTCCAATGGATGAGCAAAAAGATATTGAACAGTACACGAAATGTAAAAAGGAACTGTTTGATAAGGCGATAAGTAAGGGGCTTCGACAAGTGGCTCTTTTACAAGAACGCCGCACCGCCCTGATTTCTGCTGCTGTGACCGGCAAGATTGATCTGCGTGGTTGGACACCACCCGTCAAGGAGGATGCCGCATGAATTCCCTTAAGATAACCCTGTTGAAGGATAGCCAATGAGCATGGAAGCCAAGGCCAGGGAGCTGGCGTTTCAGAACTACATTATCGATGCTCTGGCATCTCAGGGCTGGCTGGTGGGCGATTCCGCCAGCTTCGATAAAGAGCGGGCGCTTTATCCTGAAGACTTGCTGGCCTATGTCAAAGAAAGCCAGCCGCAGGCCTGGGAAGGCTTTTGCCGTATCTACCCCGAGGCGACGGAAAAGCACCTGCTGAGTGCCGTGGTAAGGCATCTTGAGCACCCCGATAAGGGCACCCTTTGGCTGCTCAGAAACCCATTGGAAGACCGGGGGGCCAGGCTGAGACTTGCCACCTTTAAACCCGATCACGGCCTTAATAGCGAGCTTATCAGCCGATATCAGGCCAATCGCTTAAGAGTCGTGCCAGAGCTTATCTACAGCCCCAATGGCTATGATGGCCGCATCGATTTGACGCTGTTTTTGAATGGCTTGCCGGTGGCGACATTAGAGCTTAAGTCCTGTTTTAAGCAAAGCCTTGAGAACGCCAAACAGCAGTACCGCAAAGACCGCCTGCCCAAAACTGGCAACAAGGACGAGCCGCTGCTTAAGTTTCGCCGTGGGGCACTGGTGCATTTTGCCGTGAATCAGTTTGAAGTGGCCATGACCACCAAGCTTGCCGGTGACAGCACCTTCTTTTTGCCATTTAACCGAGGCACCAAGGCCGGTGGCTCAGGTAATGATATGCCTGCCGAGGGCGAAGGCTTTGCTACCGGTTATCTGTGGGATGAAATCCTTTCACCGGATAACTGGCTCAAGATATTGGGACGTTTTATCCATCTTGAGGTGAAAAAGCAGGAAGATGCCCTTGGGCGGATACACAAGAAAGAAACCCTTATCTTCCCCCGTTATCACCAGTGGCAGGTGGTGAACAAGTTGCTTGCTAAGGTGCAGCAGGAAGGCTCCGGCCACAAGTACCTGATCCAGCATTCGGCGGGCTCGGGTAAGTCGAACTCCATTGCCTGGCTGACCCATCAGCTGGCGTCACTGTATCACGCCGATGGCAACAAATGGTTTAAGTCGGTGATTGTGATTACCGACCGCACTGTGCTCGACAGCCAGTTGCAGGAAACCATCTCCCAGTTTGAGCATGCCGAAGGAGTGATAAGCCGGATTAACCGCGATGAGGGCGATGGCAGCAAGTCTGCCCAACTGGCGGCGGCACTGGCCAACGGTACACCGATTATTGTGGTGACCATTCAGACCTTCCCTTATGTGCTGAAAGCCATTCAGGAGTCCACCAGCCTGAAGGACCATACCTTTGCGGTAATTGCCGACGAGGCCCACTCGAGCCAGAGTGGCAGCACTGCAAGGCAGCTGCGTGAAGTGCTGATGGCCGAGCAGCTGAATGAGGATGAAGAGCTGAGCGCCGAGGATGTGATGAACATGACCCTGGCGGCTCGCCTTGGCAGCAATCACATCAGCTACTTTGCCTTTACAGCCACCCCCAAGGGTAAAACGCTGGAGCTGTTTGGCAGGCCGGATAACCCGGCGATGCCCTTAAGCGATGACAACAAGCCCAAAGCCTTTGATGTGTACAGCATGCGACAGGCCATTGAAGAGGGCTATATCCTCGATGTGCTGCAAAACTACACCAGCTACAGCTTGGCGTACAAGATGGCCATCAGCGGCGACAAGGCCGAGCAGGAAGTAGACAGCAAGAAGGCCAAGAAGACTTTAAACAAGTGGTTCAGGCTGCACCCGCACAACATAGGCCAGAAGGTGCAGGTGATAGTGGAGCACTTTAAGGCCAATGTGGCCCATTTGCTGAACCAGCAGGCCAAGGCCATGGTGGTCACCAGCAGCCGCCTTGAGGCCGCCAAGTATAAGCTCGCCTTTGACAAGTACGTGGCCGAGCAGGGCTATGGCAACATCACTGCCATGGTGGCTTTCTCAGGTGAGGTGACCGATCCGGACACAGGGATAGCCCACACAGAACGCAGCATGAACCCTAACCTGAATGGCCAGGACATGCGTAAGGCATTCGATACCGACAGCTATCAGGTGATGCTGGTGGCCAATAAGTTCCAGACCGGCTTTGACCAGCCCAAGCTGTGTGCCATGTACGTGGATAAGAAGCTGACCGGGGTGGACTGTATCCAAACCCTCTCGCGGCTTAACCGCACGTATCCCGGCAAGGACAGAACCTTTGTCCTGGACTTTGTGAATGACCCGGATGATGTGCTGGCCGAGTTCCAGAAGTACTATGAAACCGCCACCCTGGAAACGACCTCAGATCCCAACCTGGTGTATGACCTTAAGCACAAGTTGGTGAATGAGGGGATTTTTATGTGGAGTGAAGTTGAGGCCTTTGCTGACTCATACTTCGACCCCAAACGGGGCACTGAGGGCCTGCTGCATTACCTGTCGCCGGGCCGCGACCGTTTCCTTAAACGCTATCAGTTGGCGATGGACACCTTAAGGGCCGCCAAACGCCAGTTTAAAGAGTTGAAACTGCATGGCACCGAGGTGGACAAGAGTAACGCCGAAGAGCGGATTGCTGCTGCCGAGGAAGCCCGTAACGAGTTGGTGATGTTCAAGAAGGATTTGAACAGCTTTATTCGTTTCTATGAGTTTGCCTCGCAGATAACGCCATTTAACGCTGTGGATCTGGAGCAGCTCAGCACTTACGCCAAACACCTGCTGCCATTGCTGCGGGAAGAGGTGTTGGAGGACGATGACATCGACCTCGATGGCCTTGTGCTCAGCCACTACAAGCTCAAAGAGAAACGTACCCAGGATTTACAGCTGAGGGAAGGCCAGGGCGAAGGGCTCGATGGCATTACTGGCCTGGGCTCAGCCAAGCCCAAGCAGGATAAAAAGGATTTTCTGTCGGAGATCCTCGCCAGGTTAAACGAGGCCTTCGGTGAGGGGGTGACCGAGGGAGATAAGCTTGATTGGCTCCATGGGATGGCCAGTAAAATCGCCGAAAACGAAGCTGTGATGGCCCAAATCCATAACAACGATCGCAAGGCCATTATGCAGGGCGACTTCCCCAAGGCGGTGGATGAGGCGGTGATCGACCGTATGGATACCCAGCAGGGGATGTCGATGGATTACCTGTCACGCCCAGATACGGCGAAGATCCTACAAAACCTACTGCTGGATGTGCTACTGAAGGGCCTTGGCCGGGAGATGAGGGGGTAACATCGCATTGAAACTAAAGATTTGCTGCGATATGCTGAAAACATATTGACGGTCTAGTCAGTACAGGGAAGTTAGGCTATGATCTGCAGCCGTTCAACTGAGGAGGTTCATTATGTCTACTACTTCATTTGACAGAGCCTTTGTTGTTGCCGATAGCGATGCCATTGCACACTTAAAGAGTGACATGCAATCACCCAGGAAAGTTAAGGTGAAGCATCGCGATCATAAGAAAGATGCCGAGAAAGGTATTAGGCTATTAAAACAACGCTTGTCAAAATAAGTGACCTATTAAACAGCGGGGAGTTCTCTGAAACAGAAGTCAGAGAGCTCCTTAGTTCATTTACGTGTCCAAGAAATGCTGATGTGGAGTCGTTTCTTCACAATAAGGCAATCGATTTTGAACGTAGGGATGCGGCTAGGACTTATCTTTTAGTCGGCCAAGATGGTAGTATTTTGGCCTATTTCTCCCTGTCATTTAAAGAGTTGCAACTTAACGACACCTCGTTGTCTGGGGCCCAGGTTAAAAAGCTTGATGGCTTTAGTAAACGGGCAGAGAGAGTTAAAGCTTACTTGATAGGTCAGATCGGCAAGAATTACTCTGTTGTGCCTAACCCCATAAACTTACGCCGTATACTCGATGAAGTATATATGGTCATTGATGAGGCTAGAGCTTTGGTTGGTGGTCGAGCAATCATTCTTGAATGTGAAAACACTCCTCCATTGATCGAGTTATATCAAACCCAAGGCTTCAAGCTCATACATACAACTAGCAACGAGAAAGGGTTAGTTACGATGTACACGGTTGTGTCTGGTTGAATAGAGTATGGTTGGATGTCTGGAGTCCAACATCAGAAGGGAGGATATGTGGCTAACAAGTTTCTCAAGTCCAAAGACGCTGAACCCAAAAGCAGTAAGCTGTCGGACTTTGTGCTGCATGCTTCTTCCAGAGACAAGAAGAAGGTGTTTACACAGGTATTGAAAGCAGCCTCAGCAGAGCAGCGAAAAGTGATTGAACAAGCCGCTGCCATGCAGTGATGGTGTTTGATTGTACTTCGCAAAGGTAGCCTCAGGGCTACCTTTTCTTTTATGTGTTGCTTATTGGTCCGGATAGTCCGCATACCAGTAAGCGACGTTCAGCCATTCACCGGTAGCCTGAAAGTGGACAAGCAACCGAACAATCCAGTGCATGAACGGCAGATGCTCCTTGGGGTGGGTAGCGTAAAGCACCTCACCCTTGCTGAGGTCTATCGATTCCGGGGTAAAGCCTTTCGCGATAAGGAAGCGTGTAATGGCATCAGGGTCCCTGAAGTCGCCATCAAATAACTCGCCGGTGAGCTTCATCTGTTTTTGCCGTGTCCCCCAGTTGTCGGGCACTATCTCTACGTCAAAGTATGGCAATTTGGAGGCCTGAGCTCCGTCTAACTGTCGTTCCCGTTCCTTCTCCTTACATCGCTCCAGCACCAATAATGGCGGGTAGTTCAATGCAACTTCTTCAGGCCAGCGGACGTCACCTCGGCGGGTGTTGGGCACGGGGGCCAGGTATTGTGCTGGCGTACATGGTTCGTACATTTCGATTTCTCCAATTGGTTGGTGGGGCAGATTTTGTCATCCCCGTTATTACTAGTTTAATGCGATCAGGCGTCCGTTAAGCCTCTTATACCGTTAATCAATCCCCTCATTTTGAGGCATAAGAAACCTGAATTAAATCAATAGGAAGGGTTTGCTATGTCACTAACATCAAAGGCAACGTCTCTTCAGGGGGACTATCAGGAACGGGTCATTCGGGAGGCGATAAGCATTCTGGAGGCCCGCTATCAGGACCACAGTGCCAAAACCTCGGTGTTCACTTCTCCGGCTTTGGTAAAGGATTACCTGAAGCTAAGGATGGCGGCTTACGAGCGGGAGGTTTTTGCGGTACTGCTGCTGGACAGCCAGCACCGTTTGATTGCCTGTGAGGAGTTGTTCTTTGGCACCATAGATGCCGCCGCTGTTTATCCGAGGGAGGTGGTTAAGCTGACTCTTTCAAGGAACGCCGCAGCGGTGATATTTGCCCATAATCATCCCTCGGGTATACCAGAGCCTTCGGCAGCTGATAGACGCATTACAGAGCGTCTGGTGAACGCTCTGGCCACTGTGGATGTGCCGGTACTGGATCATCTGGTTATCGGCCAGGTGGATGTGGTGTCGTTTGCAGAGAGGGGCTGGTTATGACGGACGGCAAGGTTCTGCAAGCTATCTCAATCGATTTAGTGGAGGCACGCCGCTGGTTGCCTGTGACTGTCACGCTGGTTGGCATTCTACGGAAAACACTGGAGGCACATCCAAACGAGCAGGGCGCTAATGGCGTAACCCTGAACTATCGGGATCCTGATTACTCAGCGGAGCAGGGTGGCTATCACCCAGTGGAGATCAGACTTGAGCAATCAGGTTCTAGCTCTGGATGGCGGTTGGTGTATGTCACTGACTTTGCCTTCTTTGGCCGGGTGTATCCCGAGCTGGAGAAAGAGCTGGACTTCAACCTGTCCAATGGCACCGGGTATCAGGCCTACATGGGGGAGTATCCGCTCAACCATTTCCGGGGACTTTACCGGGTCTGGGAGGCCAACTTCCGCTACTACCTCCGGTTAGGCGTTTATCAGCTAACCGTCACCTGGGACTAAGCTGTCCCAATCAACCGAACGGCAGTCAATCCGTCACTACATGGGCCCATGTGGTGGGGTTTCGGCTGCCCGTTATCAACCAACCAAAGGAGAACATCATAAACGAGCTACTCAAACGGGTCGCTAAAGCCGCACTGCTGACCATAGTGCCGATACTTATCCAGGCCTTCACCGAACGCTACTTGTCGGAAGAGGAAGCCTGGGAAGAGCCTCTTGATGACGAAGATCAAGAGAATCGTAACTGACTGTTTGCAAAGTCATTTAACCAAGCTCATGTGACATGGGTGTGATTGGTACTTTCACCCGTGTCACATGGGTCCATTCGCACCTTCTGAAATGCTTGGTCAGTGTACCTTGCCCTATTGAACAGGAGTTTCTTATGGCAGAGATCGGATATGCCCGTGTTTCTACCACGGGACAAAGCCTGGATGCACAACTGAAAGCACTGGCCGCTTGCGACAAGGTATTCCAGGAAAAGGTCAGTGGTGCCAAGGATGACCGTCCGCAACTGCAACTGATGCTGGAGTTTGTCAGAGAGGGAGATGTGGTCATTGTGACCAAGTTGGACAGGCTCGCCAGAAACACTCGGCATCTACTTGAGATTGCCGAATACCTGGCGAAGAAGCAGGTGTCATTACAGATCCAGAATCTCGGAATTGATACCGGCACCCCAACCGGAAAGTTGATGCTGACCATGGTGGGAGCTATTGCCACCTTTGAGCGGGAGCTGATGTTGGAAAGACAGGCCGAAGGCATTGCACTCGCCAAGCAAAGGGGCAAGTACAAAGGCCGTAAACCAACAGCCATGCTGAAGAGAAACCAAGTCGTGCCAATGCTGGAAGAGGGGATACCAAAGCCCGAAATCGCCAAACGAACGGGTATATCCCTGTCCAGTGTGCAACGGATAGCAAGAGAACAACGATAGAGGTAATGATGGATATTAAGTCGGTTTTGAAGAAAAGAGTATTAATTGGATTAGGAGCTTTCCTGGGGTTAAACGCGATTATCTACTGGGGAGCTTATGACATCCCCAAATGGCAAGGTGAGAAAATGGGGGCGGTACTATCTGAACAGTGCCGGGGTGGACTCAGCTGGCCTGATTACCATTTCAGGGGAGACAAAAAGGTTATCGAAAAGGAAGTTAAAGAGATAGCGTCAACCTTGCAGGCAAGGATCCCAAAGCAATGCGATTGGAATTGCTTTGAGGAGCTATACATTGCCTCATCAACATTAGATAAACCCACCAAAATAACAGTTCTTACTTCAGTTCAATTGCTCATGTTCTATCAATCCGCCAAGGCAAAAAATGATGCAACTTTCGCCAAGCACGTTGCAGGATGTGTGGAAGAACTGGATGAAGTGCTTGATAGCAATCAACTCTTGGTTATGTATGATTGGCAAAGTCGTAATGGAATGGGCTGGAATGGAGTATTCACACCATTTGATTGGTACTTCAGGACCTTCCTAAAATGGTAAGAATAGCAACGCTAACCATATTGTTCCTGATGATGGTCAAGCCAGCAGCGGCAAACGACATGATGGAGTACCTCAAACGGGCTTACGCTTGGCGAGAGGTGTCTGCCTTATGTCTAAACAAGGCTCCTGAGTACCAAGAAGACTGGTCCCTGATGGTACAGCTCCACGACAAGCAGATCATGCTGTGGCAGCAAAACATCAGAGATGAACTAAAGGCGTCTATGGCTCCTGAAGGAAGGGCCTCAATGTGGTTTGACCAACTGGATAACCTGGCGAAAGTGTGGGCTCCCAACCAAGTAAAAGGCATGGAGTGCAATAAGGCTGACCTGGAGTTCTTGGCGAACCGAATGACGCAGGATCCAATGTTCTTCACCGCTATGGAGTTGATTAGACTCGAGAAAGGAGGGCGTTAAGCCCTTCTTTTAGCAATTCGCCGCATGTCTATGAGGCTAGGTCAACGGCCATTACCACCAGCAGTTTTGTTAAGATAGGGAGAATGACGTTTTATCTGTTCTCTTTCCGCTGCAAACAACTGGATGATGCTAGCTTCCTGCTTGGCTGGTAAGACTTCAAAGCGATCGCAATCTTCATTGAACACACCACTGCGAGAATGCTCTTGGCACCGTCGACGCATATCGACAGTTTTACCAATGTACTTGGGTGTATTGTCCTCATCTTTGATTCTATAGACACCGCGTAGTCCTTTCTCAATAGAGTTGCAGGATTCATGTTGGCAAGGCCTGCCCGGTTTAAGTGCAGAGCCAGCTAAGCCAGTCTCTAGGGTGGTTTTAGAAACCGTGTCTATATCTGGCGTTGGGGAGCATGCCTTGCACTGAAAGTTACTGGCCTGTCGTGCCTCGTTACTTTGAGGATTCGTTTTTCGTTTCGATGTCATACCTTCTGCAAGTCCAGCCCCAATCGGTCCGACCAAACGACAAAGATATGGACCCGCAATGTATGCCACACCAACAGTAACTACAACAGTCCCGACTACTACAACTGCTGTTTTGACAGGATGCTCAGATCCCCAATTAAGAAACTGCTTTAACTGACTATCCATGACACCGTCTGACAACTATGATAAGTCCCATCAGTATAGATTCTCTGTCGTTCTCTGCACGATGTGGGGTTGTACAAAGTCAGGATACAATTTGGATAAGTCTAGGTGTATAACACTATGATTTATTGGTTTTTATGATTTAGGTTGCGGTGTCGAGGGTTCGAATCCCTCCCGCCACATTCTTGAACGAAGGCGTCACAGGACGTCTGTTTTCTTCTCGAATGGCACAGGCCCCAACATTCTTCACCCCAATGGATTGGTTAGGCTCGAGAAAGGAGAGCGCTCAGCCTTTCTTTTAGTCATTTGTGGCATATCTTACAAAAATAGCTCGCAGTTTTTAATACCAAAGAGTGTCACAGTGGGGACTCCGCTTAATAACAGGAAAGGGCCGCATTGTGGCATTTGGGCCTAATGGCCTCAAGTGTCCGGCGGCCCCTTGAAGGAATTTCAAATCTCTACGGTGAAAATGATATCTTTACCGGCTTCGACCCGGCCATGGGATTTCTCCAGAAATCTTATATCTTCCATATTGGCCAGTACTACCGGTGTCAGCAGGCTATCGACTTGCCCCTTGAGGTACTCAAGATCGAAAGCAAGTACTGGTTCGCCGGCTTTAACCTGCTGGCCTTCCTCCGCGAGGCGCTTAAAGCCATTACCGCGAAGCTCCACCGTACCAACGCCAAAGTGTACAAACAGCTCGAGTCCCTGTGGTGACTCAATACTGAAAGCGTGGTTGGTTTCAAAAATTTTACCGATAGTGCCGTCGATGGGGGCGAGAATGGTGTCGCCTTCCGGATCGATTGCAATGCCATCGCCGACAATCTTTTCGGCAAATACCACATCGGGCACCTTTTCGATGGGGTAAATTTCGCCGGAAACCGGCGCGTAGATGGCAATGCCACCTTCAATGGTTGGCGCCCCGGAAATCAGTCGCCGAATACGGCTGAAAAATCCCATGACTGCTTGCCTCTTTGTTCATAGGCTGCTCTTTGCGGCAGCGGAATTGACATCATACTGAAACATTTAGCTTATTTATAGCTACTTATACAGTCGGCTAACTCAGCTAGCCGGTCTGCCATCAAAGCTTGACCGGCTAGCTGGATGCAACGCTGAATATCCTGCGAACAGATGGTGGCCTTGATTTCCAGCACAGAGCCTACGTTCACGCTGATTTCGTCGAACCCCAGCCCTAACAGCAGCGGTACCAGCTTGGGATCGCTGCCCATTTCACCGCACAAAGACACTTTAACGTCCTGACTGCGAGCGCTTTGCAATGTCATACTGATAAGGCGCAAAACAGCAGGAGACAGTGCCGGATAGTCTTTGGCAAGACAAGGATTGCCGCGGTCGGCGGCCATGGCGTACTGAGTTAAATCATTGGTGCCTATGCTGACAAAATCCAGCAGGGGCAACATAGCAGGCAGGTTGAGCACTGCGGCTGGGGTTTCCACTACTATGCCAAGGCTGATGTCGCCAAAACCTTTCTCTTCGTTGTCCAGTTCGCAGCGACATTCTTCCAGCAGAGCGATAACCGCGTCCAATTCTTCCACCTGAGTGACCATGGGGAACATGAGCCTGATATGGCCTTTATTTGCCGCTCTGAGAACTGCCCGAAGTTGAGTTTTAAGTAAATCGGGGTTGGCGAGGGTATAGCGTATGCCACGCATTCCCAACGCAGGATTTTCTTCCTTTTGCAGACACAGACAAGGCAGTTCTTTGTCTGCCCCTATGTCCAGGGTCCGTATGGTCAGCACCCGTCCTTCCAGTGCATGCAGGGCGTCGCAATAAAGCTGGTATTGGCTGCGCTCGTCCGGAAGGGTTAGGCTGTGCATCAATAAAAATTCGGTGCGAAGCAGTCCAATACCGTCGGCTCCCAGGCCTGCAACCTGAACTATGTCATTAAGGTTGCCAACATTCGCCAGTAAGCTCACTTCGTGCCCGTCGGCAGTCATGGCGGCTCTGTCACGAAACGCGTTCAGTTTTTCTCTTGCTGCCGCGCTTTCTTTGGCTCTCAATTCCAGTTCGACACGCGCATCGTTCGTGGGATTTTTAACTAAAGTGCCACTGTCACCGTCAATGACAAGGGTATCGCCATTAACGATACCGAGTTCACCATACGGAGTGCTCAGCAGTGCAGGAACGCCGGCGGCGCGGGCAAGAATAGCGGTATGACTGGTCAGCCCGCCGGTTTTGAGCACAATGCCGGCAACGTTCTCGAGCGGTAAGGTGGCGAATTCGGCAGGAGTAATGTCTTCGGCCAGCAAAATCGTGGGTGTGGTCAGCTTTCCCGGCTCAGCGCCCGATTTGCCAAACACTGCCTGAATGAGTCTTTTACCCAGGATGCGGACATCTTCAGCGCGCTGGGCAAGGTAAGGGTCTTCCAGCGCCTCAAGCTCACTGGCTTGGTGAGCAAATACCCGTTCAATTGAAACACAGGCTGAAAATTGTAATTGGGTGATGGTGTCGACGATGTGATTACGAAGTTCTGGGTCATCCAGATACATCAGGTCAGCTTCAACCAGGGCATGGGTGTCACTTTCCACCGAGAGGGCATTAAGGCTGGTTTGTAGCTGCTCTTTAAGACGCGCCAGCCCATCATCGAGCCGCTTAACCTGCTGCGGCACCCGTTTTATGGGCAGCATCCGATAATCCAGTGGCTTATGACTGTGATTCAGATGCAAGGCCTCTCCAAAGGTGACGCCGGGTTTGATGGCTATTCCGTTAACCTGCATAAGTCCTCCGACGCTTCAGCTCAATGTAATTAATAAAGCGGAGACTTTTTCTACAGCCTCTTCGGCTTCGGGACCCTGTGCAAAAACACGGACATTGACGCCCTGGTATAATCCGAGGGTTTGTAATTTAAACAGGCTTTTGGCGCTGGCCTGCTTTCCGTTGCACTCAACGATTACGTCACATCCAAATGATTTGGCTTCCTTAACCAGTAAGGCGGCTGGGCGGGTATGGATCCCATGTGGTGCGGTAATGGTGACTGTTTTTTCGTACATGGCTTGAATTTTTGAGACTCTGTGGGGCTATTGTCCACCAAGCAACAACATCAGGCAAGGCGGTCAGGTACGGCGTTCGGGATATTCGATTATCTGGTAACCACTTTTTTTAAGCGCAGTCAGCGCTTGGGATTGCTTGTCCTTTTTTACCAGGATGTAATCAGTATCAAAGGTGGAAATGGCAAAAATACTGATTTGCACTTCAGCCAGCGCGCCGGAGATCCGTGACAATATACCTGTCATCGAAAACCCCAGGGGGCCAAGCACTTCAAGACAAATCCAATTGGACTCACATTCCAGGCTATCCAGCGTAAGATGGGATGGCACTACCACAGAAAGTTCTTCGCGGGTTTTGCCGATGAAAAACATTTCCTGGGTAAAAACATCAGAAGGTAATACCGCTTCAGGGCTGAAGCTGTGAATGGTATAAAGTTCGGGATGCACCGCCAGAGTCATGCGCACAAACTACCTCCATTTATTGACCTGCCAAAATTGACTTATGTGTCTAGCCTAACACAAATTTAACGCATAAAAAGAGGGACCTGTAGCGATCCCTCTATCATGACGCTATCAGACTTTAAATTGTCCCAGAGCCTGAGCCAGGGTAGTGCCGATGGACTGCAAAGAGGCTGCGGCACGACTGTTACTGTCGTTGGTGCGGACCGAAAGTTGCATCTGCTCTGATATATTGCTGATGTTACGATTTATCTCTTCCGTGACCAGCGACTGTTCTTCGGTTGCGCTGGCAAGCTGAGTATTCATATCGTTGATGTGGGCAACCAGCGATAAAATGGCGCCCATCGCCTCGCCGGCCTGTCTTGCCCGGCTCTGCAGTGAACTCGACAGTTGCTGATTGGCACTGTTTGATTGAGTTACTTCATCAATACCATTTTGAATTTCCGAAATTATTTTTTGGATTTCATTGGTTGAATCCTGGGTACGGTTTGCCAATGCACGGACTTCATCTGCCACCACGGCGAAGCCCCGCCCATGAGCTCCTGCCCGTGCTGCTTCAATGGCGGCATTGAGTGCCAGCAGATTGGTTTGATCTGCAATTGAACGTATCACGTCCAAAATACCGCCAATCCGACCGGATGCACTGCTTAGGCGAATCGTTGTCTGTTCTGCGGTAACCAGCTTATCCACCAGTACTTCAGTTTGATTGACGGTTTGATTCATCAGAGACTGACTCTCCTGTGCCTGACATTTTACCCGGGAGGCAGAGTTGGCGGCTTCCCGGGTGTTTCTGGCCATTTCATGGCTGGTTGCCAGCATTTCGTGAATGGCCGCGGCAACGCTTTCGGTTTCCCTGTGTATCTGCTCGCCGCTCTGATTGGCCGTTGCCACTGCGCGGGTCAGTGCCGTGGCATCCTCTGACAATTCAGCGCCCATGGGTTTGATATCTTTAATAAGCAGTCCGATTTTTTCGGCAAAGCGGTTAAAAGCGCCGGCAAGGCGGGCGACTTCATCTTTACCTTGCGGATCCAGGCGCGCACCCAAATCGCCCTCGCCATCAGCGATATCCTCCATGGCGTCAATTGCTGCACCAAGGGGGGATGTAATTGAGAAATTAAGAGCCATAAACAGGGCGAACAAAGGCGTTGAAATCACCATCATAATGATTAAGGTGTGCCAGATTGCCGTGTGCATGGCCTCATCGATATCGGTGACGAAGGCGCCGGTGATAACGGCCCAGTTCCAGGGTTGAAACATTCTGGCCTCAGCCAGTTGTTCACTGTGAACCCTGGTATCCGGATTAAGGGTGTAAACCGAGGCCATGGACTTATCTTGTTGTCGTGCTTCCCTTACCAGTTGTTGTAATGCCCTGTCTGAAAGTGGTTGACCGGTGAGATGACGCTGACCGCCGGCCGCAATTACAGTGTCGTTTTTATCCACCAGCAGGAAATAGCCGCCATTGCCATAATGTGCTGTTGCCAATAGTTCAGCCACTTCAGCCTTGGCATCCTGTTCGGAAATGGTTCCGGCTTGTGACTGACGATAATGGGCATCGATGATAGAGAGGGCGGTATCCAGCTGACCATCATTTTGCAGCCATTTCTGACTTTCCAGGTTGTTGTACTGTTCCTGAATATTAAATGCTGCAAAACAAAAGGTACCCAGAGCCGCCAGGGCCAACATGAGTATCAACCGCTGCAGTATGGTGAACTTTCTGAGCAGGGAAATCATTTCCACCTCCAAATGTGGGTTAGACCGACAGATTTTACCGGACAATTCGTTGTGCTCAGCGGTACGCAGGTGTAAAAAAAAGACTGAAAAATTAATTTCCGTGATCTGCCGCACCTCAATTCAGTATCAAAGGTTCATATAAAGCGCTAACGACGGGTTAAATGAAGTGAAGATTGGTTGGTTTCGGTACTAAAATTGCGTGAAGGACAACGAAAGTTGTCTTTTCGCTGCACCTTATAGCGTTACTCCAATTCCCCGGCACAGCAACATGAGATGTTTTCCTATGGTGTAAATGGAATTTTGTTGTCAAATTGAGCAATTGAAAGGCATTTGGTTTGTTTTACCTTTGAACAATCGATAATTTATGTACAAGATAAAATATCTATAGAACAGGGCGAATCACCATGAGCACCACGCAAACAGTTACTTCCGATGATATTTTATTAAAGCTGTGTCATTCGGTGTCACATGTTCTTTCCCATACCAGTGGCAGCAGGGTAACCCATGCCGCCATGGTTCAGAATATCGGCCGGACTCGGTTACGCCCGGATTTGGGCTGTTTTTCCATTTTTGACGGTGGATTTTCCGGTCTGGTGGTGATCAACTTTTCGGCTGACGCTGCGGTGGAGATTTATCGCCGCTATATGCTCAACATGGGTATGCCTGAGAGTGAACTGGCGTTTTCCCACACTTCAGATGAAGTGGGCAATGTCATGGGGGAGTTGATGAATCAGATCCTCGGAGACTTCATTGGCAAGGTGTCAAAGGAACTGCAGACTTCCATCAGCCAAAGCCAGCCCAAGATGCTGACCATTAATAAAGAATTGACTATCTCGATTGATGCCAATCTCGATGAACCTGTGACCAGAAGAGTATCTTTCCGAACCGAGAGCAACCATATTTTTTATCTTGAGTTTGCCATGGACGGAACGGAATTTGTCAAAACAGAAGAATTTGAAATGGATGAGGAGTTCGATCCTGACTCCTTAATCGAAGAGCACGGCAATACCAAGTCGCCATGGTCTCAAATGGCCAGTAAGGGCATAGTGGCCGACGATGCTGACGATCTGCTCGATGAACTTGGGATCTGATAGCTGTAGCTATACAGGGGATTTTTGTTGAATTACCATGAGGTTGCTGCGACCAACTCAGTCGCGGTCTGATGCCCGGACGATAGTCGCCGGGCAACGATATGTAGAGTCCGTATATGACCAGCAAAGCGACTTCCATTGACATTGCATACCGTGCAGGGGTTTCCCAGTCCACGGTGTCCCGGGCGCTGCGGGACAGTCCGCTCGTAAGTGAAGAGACCAAAGAAAAAATCAAGGCGATAGCACGGGAACTGAATTACAAGGTTGATAAAAACGCCAGTAATCTGCGTACCCAGAACAGCCACACGCTGGCGCTGCTGTTATGTGAAGATCCCACCAATGATGATTCGCTCATCAATCCGTTTTTCCTGTCGATGCTCGGCTCCATTACCCGGGCCACTGCCAAGCAAGGCTATGATTTGCTTATCTCATTTCAGCAGCTCTCAAGCGATTGGCACGCCGACTATGAAGACAGCAACAAGGCTGACGGTATTATTTTGCTGGGCTATGGCGACTTTGTGGATTACGAACACAAGCTGGAGCGGCTGTTATCGCAAAACACTCACTTTGTGATTTGGGGCGCTGAGCATAATAAATCCTCAGTGGCGTCGGTGGCCTGCGACAATCAACAGGGCGGTTTGATTGCCACAGAGCATCTGATTTCCCTTGGCAGGCGCGAATTTGCTTTTTTGGGGGATGCTTCCAGTCATAGCCCCGAATTTCGTGACCGGTATTTGGGGCATGTCAAAGCCCTCAAAGATGCAGGTATTGTCGTTGACAAGCGCCGTCAGGTGGATGCCATCAGCACCGAGAATGCCGGTTTTGAGGCGGCTGGTCAGCTTATTCGCAAGGGCGCACACTTTGATGCGATTTTTGCCGCCAGCGATCTGATTGCAGTCGGTGCCATTCGCGCCCTCAAAGAAGCTGGGCTCAGGGTGCCGGAAGATGTGGCCGTGGTGGGGTATGATGATATTCCGGTGGCGAGTTTTGCCAATCCGCCGCTCACCACCATCAAGCAAAATACCCAGCTTGCCGGTGAAATGCTGGTGGAGTCACTGCTTAAACTTATTCGCGGCGAAAAAGTACCGCCAAAACTCATTCCCACCAGTTTGGTGGTTCGAAAGTCCTGCGGCATCGACCTCTGACGCTTATCCGCCACAACCATAAGGTAAACCGCTGGGCTGTAATGAAAAGCGGCTGCGTTAACAATTAAAAAGGAGCCTGTGGGCTCCTTTTTTATTGCAATGGTTCTACTTGAGCAGACCGTTAGTTGGCAGGCTCTTTGGCTTCACCAAAGCTGGCGTCTGTTTTGAACGGGTAGCCATCCCACACAGCGCCATCGGTGACCGAGCGAACCAGTTTGACATACTCGGCATGGGTCCAGGCCAGCGGAGTGGCCGAGTTGGTGCCATCGCCGGGTTTGTATTGAAAACGGGTTGCATCGCCAATACCATCCCATACCTGCTCGGGCAGCATGCCACCGGCGTTGGCAAAGGACTCCATCCCGGCAACATAGATGCTGACCAGCGCCTGGCGCGCTTCATCGCTGAGGGCATTGCCATTTTGGGTCACTGCCGCCAACTCGTAGTGGCCACGCTCGCCAGTGAAGAACGGCCAGACCCGGCCACGCTGGTTGGGGCTGTTTTCCCCTTTTTCAGCATAGTTGGCGCCGGTTTGGGTGTCTTCACCGTAGCCGTCATTGCCGTAGCGTCTGAAGCCGGGGAAAGGGTTGCCAGAGCGGGTCACAAAGTTGTATTTCACCCTCAGGTTGTCACTCAGCGCTTCGCTGTCAACCAACGCCAGACTGTCGCGGATAAGCGGGTTATCGGCGCTGACCACGCCGTAGCGCACCAGCTCAAGGAAGCCGGCATCCAGCACTTCACGCTGATCAAGACCGGGCCTGCCGTTGTTGTCGGCCAGTTTGGCACTGCTGTTGGGCTCACCATTGGGTGACAGACGCACTATGTAGGGATGTGCGGCAAGCGGGCCTGTGCTGGTAACCGTAAGTGATGAAAGCTGGGCTGCGTAGTCGCTGGCGGCGTTTGCATAAGTCATGGCAGACTGCTCATCACCTGCATGACGGGCCAGGGCGGCGGCTGCATTCAGGCCTGTAATCACCGCTGCCATGGTGGAAGGGGAATAGCCTTCCTGCTCTTCCCAGCGCTCCTGCTGGGTTTTGGGCGGCGTGATGCTGCGTTTGTTCCAGTCAAGGCTCACGGCGCCGCCGCTCACCAGAAAATCCGCTGCCGGTTTGAGCATCTCCTGATACCAACTGCGGGCCTCATCATCGCTGAGCACGCCCGCTTGCCAGAGTTTCCAGCCGAGCATCACCGGCATAGCGGTTTGATCCAGCTGCACCGCAACCCATTCAATCTCGCCATCGACGTGGGTCTTTTGCAAAAACCAGCCGGGAACGCCTTCATAGCCCGCGAGGTTTGGCCCTGCCTGAATTTGTTTGAGGTACTCAAACGCAACCTTGGGGGTTTGGGTATCGCCCATGGCCAAAAATGCCATGGCGCACTGGTAAAAGTCACGTGGCCAAACGGCTTTATAGCCAGTGCTTGGAGTGACTGCCGCTATGGTGTCGCCCCAGGGATTGGACAGGGATGCAATCAGCGCCCCTGCGTGGGTCTTGTCTTCCTGTGCTTTGAGTACCATGGCTGAGAGATTCAGCAGCTTGCCGCCGTCGGCTGTTTGCTTCGCCATAGCATTGAGCGCGGGCAGCGATTTAAGGTACTGACGCCAGCCCTGTGCCTTGTCATTACCGGCAAAGTCAGCGGCAAGGGCATCAAAACCGGTATCCAGGCTCGCTTCAGCTGTGTTTTCGGCAGCATCCGCAGCAGCCGCGATACTGCTGGCTTTTCCAAATCCAAGTACCACTTCCATGCTCAGTGTTTCGCCCTTGTTAAGTGGCGCAAATTGTCCGCTTAAGGCAATGTTGCCAAGCTGCTTTGCTTCATCAGGCGCACCCTCAAAGGTTTGGCTGAAGCCACTCAGGGCAGAGCCTTGCTTGATAGCCTCTACGCCCGATGAGACGCCTTCAAAGCCAACCTGACGGGCGATAAAAGGCACGCTGGTGCGAATGCTCATGGCACTTGTGTCACCTTTGGCGTCTGTGGTGCTGCCCTGGGCGGCTATAAAACCGCCGTCGGAGAGGTAGGCAATATCATCGACGCCGCCGTTATCCATTTGCGGATCGGCGTACAGATAGGGGGTGATGCCATCGGCCATGGCCGTAATAGTCACTTTCATCACCAGCGCGTCACGGTGTGGGTCGGTAATAAGCTGCTTTTCAATCCGGTACTGACCATCCTTGTCGGTATTTTCCAGCACCAGGGCCAGCGACTCAGGGCGCCCCTGCGCATCTGTGTGCAGGTAGCGCTGGCTGTGGCTGGTGTCTTTGGCTTCAAAGTCGACGAAGTCTTTCCCTTTGATAATAAAAGACAGTTCCCGCAGCTGGGCGTTATGAATAAGGCCGTACATGGTTTCGGTCAGTACACCATCGGCGACAGAGAACCACACCCGGCTCAGCGGATTGGCATCGCTGCCCTGATACTTCCCATCCATATAGGGCTCATAACTGGTGCCGATACCGGTTTTGCCGGCAAAGGCCCAGGTGGGTGTGGCGCCGGGGGCGCCCGGGGCAATGCTAACATCAATTGAAGTTGCACTGCTGTCTTCGGCAGGCTTGGGAGCTTTATCATTACAACCGGCAGCGAGGGCGGCCACTACGGCCAAAGACAGGGCGCTCAGGCGGGTTCGCTGGCAGGCATTTTGCCGTACAAAAGAGGTCATGGATGGCATGTCAATGTCTCCGGTTTTTATTGGTATCAGGCGTTGTTGGACGGCGCTGTGTTTGGCAGGCGCAACATACACAGGGCAGCAATCACCATGGAGAGTCCGCCAACAATCAGGGCATAAATGGGCTCGTTGGCGAACACCATTTTAAGGATGAATCCCAGCACAGTAGCGGCCAGCAGCTGCGGGATCACAATGAAGAAGTTAAAGATCCCCATGTAGGTTCCCATCTTGCCCGCAGGCAGGCTGGTGGACAGCAGGGCATAGGGCACAGACAAAATCGACGCCCAGGCAAAACCAACGCCGATCATGGGCAGCCACAGCATGCTGCCGTCTTTGATGATGAAAAAGCTCATCAGCGACAGACCGCCAAAGCAAAGGTTAATCATGTGTGCCGCACGCAGGCCAAATGCTATGCACATCAGCGGTATCACCATGGCGGCCAGGGCCGCAAAGCCGTTGTAGGCGGCAAACAGCACCCCGACCCAATCGGCGCCATCGTTGTAGGCCTTGGAAAGCACATCTGAGGTGCCGTAATGGAAGGAGGTCACTGCCGCTGTGGTGTAGATCCACATGGCAAAGAGGGCAAACCACGAAAAAAACTGTACCCAGGCCAGGCGCTTCATGGCGTCGGGCATATGGAAAAGGTCATCCACCACGGTGAATACCATGCCTTGCTTGCTGCGAGCCTCTGCATTGGCTTCACCGGCGCAGCGACTGACCACGCCAGCGCAGTAATATTGCAGCGGGCCAAAGGCGAATACTCCCAGGCCGAGAATATACAGCTGCTTATCAAGGGCGAGCGTGGCGGTCAGCGCTGTAATGGCAAGGCCGGCAGCAGACCAGATAAGGGCACCACTGCGATACTGGACAGCACTGCGGCTGTGTGCCTTCTCGACTTTGTTATCACTGGCATCAGCTTTCTCAAACGCGGCCATTTGCTCAGGGCTGTATTCACGGCTGGTGATTATGGTCCAGCCCACAGCCAAAAACAGCACCACGCCACCAAGGTAGAAGGAGTAACGCACTGTATCGGCAATCTGGCCTTCAGGCGCGGTATTGGCTACACCGGCGTAATTAGACAAAAAATAGGGCAACGCTGAGGCCACTACAGCGCCAATACCGATAAAAAAGCTTTGCATGGCAAAGCCGTTGGCACGTTGGTTTTGGGGCAGCTTATCGCCCACAAAGGCCCGAAAAGGCTCCATGGCGATATTTATCGAGGCATCCATCACCCACAACATGCCTGCCGCAACCCACAGATACGGGGAATGGGGCATGACAAAAAGCGCCAGTGTGGTCAGTACGGCACCAATTAAAAAGTAGGGTCTGCGACGGCCAAGACGGTTCCAGGTACCATCAGACAAATGGCCAACAATGGGCTGTACCAAAAGGCCGGTAAGGGGGCCTGCAATCCACAAAATCGGAATATCATCGATGCTGGCGCCAAGGGTTTGGAAAATACGGCTGACGTTGGCGTTTTGCAGGGCAAAGCCGAATTGAATGCCGAGGAAGCCAAAACACATATTGAAAATTTGCCAGAACGACAGCATCGGCTTTTGCTGGGCGCTGGGCTGCTGGTTGAGGCTTGCCTCGGCGCTGTCAAGGGCAGTAGTGCGGGATGAGTTCATAGGTGTCCTGCTTGTTGACCGGCAATGGCTGCGCTCTTTGGGAGCTGCCTTGTCTGTTATTATTGGGCATTGATGCTGATGGGTACAGTTATGCTTCCGGATACAGGTTTATGCTACTTTGAACAGGATAAAAATAAGCGGCGAGGATCTCCCTCAGACCCTCACCGCCCAAGACCTTAAACCCGTTTTCGTGGCAGCGAAACCCGGGAAGGTACTCCAAAGCCGGAAAGTCCATTCTTCCGTAACGACCCAGCCCCCGAAGGGGCCCATAATCAGCGTGTTCATCCTAAGTTGCAGCAATGTAACTGACAACTCTCTACATACGTATTCATGCCGCTGCAGTAACCTTGATGTAACAGGGGTTTGGATGTGGATAAACGATGGTAAATTTTCTTAGTGATTGAATATCTGTGTATTTTCAGGTGCCTCCTTCTGATTTGTCATCAAGCCTGTTAAGCTGATGTTGGTGTTTAATCTGTGCGCTTCAGGTTGGTAAATATCAGCCAGCGTTACCGGTACAATTCAGCAGAGAGCAATTTGTGTACATTCCACCCAAGCTACAACTTGAACTGGCGCAAGCCTGTGAACTAATCAGGCGCGAGCCTTTTGCTGTGATGTTTTCCGCTGAAGGCGGGCTTGAAGCCAGCCATTTGCCGCTGATCATAAGCGAATGTGGCACCCGGCTTTATGGCCACATGGCCAGAGCCAACCCCCAGTGGCAATCGATAGATGGTCAGTCGGTGTTGGCGGTATTTTCAGGGCCACATGCTTATATCAGTCCGGCTTGGTACGCCAAAGGTCCCGCAGTGCCAACCTGGAATTACACTGCCGTGCACGTAACAGGTCAGCTTAAACTGATTGAGGGTGAGCAGGCCATCAGCTGCTTAATGGATACGGTCAACCGCTTCGAGCCAACGCTGTTGGATTCAGGGTTAATGCCCGGTGAATATGTGGAAAAACTCAGTTCGGCCATAGTGGCATTTGAGGTTGTAATCGAAAAAATCGAAGGCAAGGCTAAACTTGGGCAGCAGCGAAAGCTCGAAGATCAGCAAGGCGTTGTGGCCGGTCTTGAAGCGTCAGGTCATAAAGATGCTCAGGCATTGCTGACTGAGATGTCCCACTTGCAACTGGGCACTGGGGTCGTGGAACCCAAGTAGCACGAGTATCATGAGTAGCAGGAGTAGCCGCCACTCCAGTGATACGAGAGGTAACCGGCAAGGTGAAAGTGATGGCGGTAATGTGAGTGACACAGGCGTTAAAGGGCAAGAAAACTTGGTTAAGGTATAAAAAAAGCACGGTCTGAACACAATTCAGGCCGTGCTTTTTACTTTGTTGCAAACTATTTTGATGGCAATTTATAGATGTTCACGCCCCAGGGCGCAAGTCCTTCACTGTCAGCTGCCTGTGGCAGGCGTAACAGCAGCTCTGGCATGGAGACATCACTGCGTTCTGCCGTGGCCTCAGTCTCGGTCCCGGTTTCAGTTCCTCGGGGCTTGGTCATAGGTTCAAACAGGGCGAATGGCTTGCCGGGATTGCCAACATCTGCCACCTGTGCATCGGAGAAGTTTGCCAAAATGACATAGTCGCCACGGGCAATGCTGACGTAATTGTGTTTACGCAATTGGCCATTGGTCATCCTGGCACCTTGAAACACAGAAAACCTGGCAACAGGTTCAGACTTGATTTCAGCGGCCAGAGCGAGCAGGGCGCGATAGTCGGCCCGAAGCACCAGCTCCTGAGGCTGGCTGTTGCTGCCAAAGGTGCCTTTATCGTCTGTTTGCAGATACCTCGCCATGGCGGGAGCCGCCACATAGTCAAATATACTGGTGCGACTGGGTTTGCCAAATCCGCCGGATTCACTGCCGTCTTCCCCCAGGGTTTGACCGAAATAGAGCATAAAGGGCCCTTCGGTGGCGAGGGTCGATACCGCCAGTGCGGGTAAGGCTTTTTGTGCGTCGCCTAGGAATTCGGGGCTGGCGAGACGCTGCTCGTCGTGATTTTCAAGGAAATGCAGCATATGGGATGCGTAGGGCTTGATTTCATCTAACCGCTGCTGAATTTGTCCGGCAGGTGCCTTGCCCTGACTGACAGCCTTCAGGGTGTCGTACAGACCTACCTTGTCGTACAACAAGTCCAACTTACCCAGGCCAATAAAATCCCGATACAACGCGGGATTGTAGACCTCGGCAATCAAGAGCGCGTCACTGCGATAGGACTTGATATCACTGGCAAGGAAGCTCCAGAAGGCCACAGGCACCATTTCGGCCATATCGAACCGAAAGCCATCCACTCCCATACTCAGCCAGAAACGGCTGATATCACGCATCTTAAGCCAGGTATCCGGTAAGTCGGCCTGCTGTGCCCAAAAGGCCTGATGGTGAGCTATCGGGGCAAAGGCAAGTTGCTGTGGGAGTGCCGGAAAGTGCTGTTTGCCGTCGGGATCAATACCGTAGTTAAGTTTTACGGTTTCATACCAGTCGTCTGGCTTGGGGGCGTTCAGCCCCGGCTGGTTGGCCTGTTGCTGCTCAGCGCTTGAGCCATTGCCGGTCCATTTGGCCGGTTTTTCTGCAAAGTGGCCATCCTGAGCGGCGCCAACTCCGTCAAGGTTTGCGGCTGGTGGCCTGTTGGTGTCTTGGGGCACCTGAAAGTCGCTGCCGGGCACATAGTAAAAATTATTGTGTTTATCGAACACAACCGAGGTAATGTCCCGTGCGCCAAAATCCTCAACGCCCTCGGGGGCGCTGATGGAGTGGTAACGGCGCGCCACATGGTTGGGCACTATGTCGATAATCACCTTAAGCCCGGCCTGATGAGTTCGGTCGATAAGGGCTTTGAATTCATCCAGGCGTTTTGCCGGATCGAGCGCCAGATCCGGATTAACGTTGTAGTAGTCGCGAATGGCGTAAGGCGAGCCTGCGATACCCTTAACCACGTCGGCGTCGTCTTTATCTATGCCATAGGCGCTGTAGTCGGTGAGCGACGCATGGTGCAATACCCCTGTGTACCACACATGGGTCACACCCAAATCGGCGATATCGGCCAGCACGGCATCGTTGATATCGGCAAACTTGCCGCTGCCATTGTCCGTGATGCTGCCCCAGAGCTTATTGGTCAGGTTCTGGTTACCAAACACCCGTGGCAGCATTTGGTAAATAAGAGGGGACTTTTGTGCAGTATCGGGCCGGGTGTTGGCATTGATTGCGGTATTGGCAGCACTCTCTGCGGGCGCGGCGCAGCCATTGATGGCAAGCAGGGCCGTTAATGCGCCCAAAGTGCACAGGCTGCGCACGTTAAAGCGAACAGGGTGGCAGGCGGGTGCTGTAGTAAACAAATCCATGGTCATTAAAACTCCAATAAGGTCACAGGGGCTGACACGTCCAGCGTGGCTGGCAGCGAAAAATGTTGCTGTTCAAGAATATCTGCTACCGGGTGGCCAATAGGCAGGAACTCGGCGAAGCGCTGCATGTTCAGCTTGGTTGAATCATTGTTTTTATTGAAAATCGCCATCAGGCTTTTGCCTTTGGTCTGAGCTTTTTGCCCCTGGTTCTCGGGCGCGAGTCGCAGCTGCACATAGAGGCCGTTTTCGGGAACAAAGTGTATCAGTCTGCCATGGTGAATGGCGTCGCTTGTTTTGCGGTAATGCAATAGCGCGCGGGTGAAGGCAAAGGCTTCTTTGGCCTCCGCAGCCATGGCGTTTATCTCTTTTGGCCCGAAGGCTGGCTGTGTGAAACCCGGCATATCGGCACGCACAGCGCCATCGTTGCGGCCCTCAACCGGACTTTGCATGGCAAACTCGGTGCCATAGAAAATCTGCGGTACCCGGTTTGACAAGAGCACGTAGGCCAGCGCCAGCTTGAACTTGTTCATGTCATGCCCAAGCAGGCTGTAGAGGCGGTTGGTGTCGTGATTTCCTTCAAACAGCACCAGATTTTGCGCTTTAGGGTACAGCTTGTCATTGGCCAGCGCCTCGTATAGCCGAATAAGGCCCGTTCCCCAGCTTTCGTCTTCGTTTACGGCCTGCAGCAGGGTTTCGTAAAGGGGGAAATCCATCAGCCCCGGCAGTTCGCTGTCATAGCCATCGGGGTTTTGCTTGCCGGCCTGCCAGTAACTCACCACCACAGGGTTACTGCTCCACTCTTCACCCACCATGTTCAACCTGGGATATTCGGTGAGCATTGCATGGGAAAAGGCCTTCAAAAAGGCTTTATCTGAATACGACCAGGTATCGATGCGAAGGCCGCTTAACCGGGCAGTTTCAATCCACCAGAGGGTGTTCTGAATAAGATATCGCGCCAGATGTGGGTTGCGCTGATTCAGATCGGGCATCGAATCCACAAACCAGCCATCGGCAAACTCGGCCGCATCTTTTGGTGCGGCATAAGGGTCCTGCACTGCGGTGCGTCTGTGGCTGGTGTGTTTAGTTTGTGGGTTTACCCAGTCCTGGAACGGCAAGTCCTGCATCCAGGGGTGGCCCGAGCCAATGTGATTGAGTACCACATCCATGATAATGCCCATTCCGCGCTGACCAGCTTCCTCACTGAGCATTTGGTAATCATGGTTGCTGCCAAAGCGCGGGTCTATCTGGTAGTGATTGGTGATGGAGTAACCGTGGTAAGAATACTCAGGCTGGGCGTTTTCCAGCAGTGGATTAATCCAAAGCTGGGTGATGCCTAGGTCGTTGAGATAATCGAGTCTGCGCGCGATCCCTGCCAGATCGCCCCCGTGACGGCCGCCATCAAAGTCTGGCCTGGTGCGTTCGGCATAGCCTTGCACATTGTCGTTACCGGTATCGCCGTTGGCGAACCTGTCCGGGGTGATGAGATAAATCACGTCCTGATTGGAATATCCCTGATGTGCCATGCCATGGCTTCGATGCTTGAGTTCATAGGGCACAGTCAGGGTCGCGTTATTTTTCACAACCTTGAGGACATAGCCGCCAGCTTTGGCATGGGACAAATCAAGGGTCACAAACAGGTAGTTGGGGCTGTCGGCATTTTTTATGCTCAGGATGTTAATACCGGCGTCGCCGCCGGTGTCTGTTTTGATGCTTACCTTGCTGCCACTGAGATTCTCACCGTGAAGCATCAGCTCAAGGGTCGGGTTTTGCATGTCAGTCCACCAGTCCGGTGGTGACACTTCCACAGCAGCATTTTTTGTTAACGTAGCCTTTGTAACGCTGGTGTCAATGGCCATTGCGTTGGCTGATAAGCACAGTGATATCAGGCTTGAAACGCTTATCATGCGGGCGGATAAGAGTGGATAGGGCATGGCGGAATTCCTTTAACTGTGGTCATGTCAGCGCGGCAGCGTCGCCAAAAAATCACTGTGAAGTGGTAATGCCGAAAGCGCCTGTTGCTGAATTCTCGCAATATTATTGAGGTATTCGGCTATTTGGGCGGATGCCACTGTATCTGCTATCGGGGCATAAGTTTTTGGGGACAGACCTTGACCAAGGAGAACCTGTTGCCATGCCAGCTCGGAAAAGAGTGCATCACTGTGGCGCTCAAGGCTGCCGTTTTCGGTAAAAAGCGCCATCCGGCTGGCCAAGCTTTCGGGCAATGCCACCGCCGTACGGGCGCGCCAGAAGGGTTCATCTCGCCGGTTAAGCACATAGTGGAGCAGGATAAAGTCGCGGATTTCTTCAAGTTCCTGTTTTGAGTCGCGATTAAAACTCTCTCGACTTGCCTCAAAGTCTGTGGTGGCAGGGAAAAACCGTACCAGCCGCATCAGGGCTGATTGCACCAGATGGATACTGGTACTCTCAAGGGGCTCTAAAAAACCACTGGACAGGCCGATTGCGACGCAGTTCCCGGCCCACTGCCGTTTACGCCTGCCGGTGGTAAAACGGATGCGCCTTGGCTCGCCAAGGGCTTTTCCATCCAGGCCTTCAAGCAGCTTAGTTTCGGCCTCATCGTCGGACATAAATTCACTGGAGTACACCACCCCATTGCCGGTGCGATGATTCAGGGGGATGCGCCAGCGCCATCCGGCTTCAAACGCAATGGACTGGGTGTAAGGTCTGAGGGGCTCGGTGCGCTCAGAAGGTATCGCTATTGCACGGTTGCAAGGCAGCAGGGCACTGTAGTCATCAAAACCGGCGCCAAGAGCCTCTTCAATCAGCAGCGCTCTCATGCCCGAACAGTCGATATAAAAATCGGCTGACAGCGTCTCGCCGGTTTTAAGGGTAACAGAGGCGATGCGGGGCTCATCATGCCCTTGTTCAAGGTTCACCGCGGCAATGTGACCCTCAATCCGTTTGACGCCGAGCGCCGTGCTGAAATCCTTAAGATATTCGCCATAAAGCCCGGCATCGAAATGGTAGGCGTGGGTAAGACCCTGGAGTGGCGTGCCGTTAATCTGTGCCATGGGCGCGAAGCGATTGGCCTTGGCGGCCTGGCTGTTGAAAGAGTAGCGCCAGAAATCAGTGTGGCTTTGAGCACTTGCGCCTTTTTCGGCCCGGTCTTTCAGCCACAGCTGATAAAAGGGAATAAGCCCCAGGTCTTTGCCCATTGCGCCAAAAGCATGCATGTAGCAGCTGTGTTTGTCGCCCCAGCCCTGAAATTCGATACCGAGTTTGATGCTGCCCTGGGTGCGGCGCAAAAATTCGGCTTCGTCTATCCCAAGCGCCTGATTAAAGAGGGTAAGTGGCGGAATGCTTGCTTCGCCAACGCCTATGGTGCCCACTTCGCTGGACTCCACCAGCGTGATGGCAAGTCTGCCTTTGAATACGCGGGCAAGCAGGGCGGCGCTCATCCATCCGGCGCTGCCGCCACCGACAATCAGCATTGATTTGATTTGGGTTTGAGGATTTGTCATCTTGCGCTCCGGATCAGGCAACGTTGGTCGGTTCTGAACCTTATCAGGCGACAGCGGATAAAAAAATGCCCTCACGGGTGTGAGGGCAGTCAGGTAGCCGCTTGGCTTAGAACTTGTAGTTCACACCCAGCATAAAGTTGCGGCCATAGTTCTGGTAGTCACGAACAAAGCGCTTGTCATCACCGAAGTAGGAGATAAACGGCTCGTTGGTGAGGTTGTTCACCTGGAAGAGCACTGACAGACCATAGAGCGCATCAATACCGCTCTCAGAGAAGTCGTAGCCAATCTGTGCATCCACTACGGTTTCGGCCATGATGTTCACGTTTTCACGCTGCAGACTGATCTTGGTCACTTCACCGAGGAAGTCTGAGCGGTAGCGTGAGCTTACCCGTGCCTGGAAGCCGCTGTTCTCATAGTACATGGTGGCGTTGAAGGTCTTTTCAGACAGACCAGGCAATGTGGTTGGCTCTGAATCGGCGGTTTCTTTCACTTCGCTTTCGTTGTAGGTACCGCTCAGGTACACACCGAAACCTTCCATTGCCGGGGCAAAGTAGCCAAAGTCCAGCTGCACTGTGGCTTCGATACCGCGGATGTAGCCGCCGTTACCATTTTGTGGCTGGCTGACGTTACCGATTGGGTTACCTGGCACGTCCGGGAAGACTTCGCCAAAGTTAAAGTCACTGTTCTGATTGTAGATATAGTTTTCCAAATCCTTGTAGAACGCTGCGACGGCAAAGTAGCCCTGATCGGCAAAGTAGTTCTCGTAGCTTATGTCATACTGGCGGGCAAGCCAGGGACGCAGCTCGGGATTACCGGCGCCACCGCTCCAGTTCACGCCGTCACTTGGATTGGCGTCGTAGCTGAAGTTGACGTTGGCGTTCATCTTATCCATGCGGGCACGGGTCAGGGTGCGGGCAGCGGCAAAGCGCACCACCTGATCTTCAGCCACTTCCAGAGTCAGGTTCATGCTTGGCAGCCACTCAAGGTAGCTGTCGCCGGCGGTGATTGGAGTTTTCACCACAGAGCCTGAATCAACTGTCGCGACTGTGCCGTCAGAGCTCTGATCGGTGTGCACAGCTTGCAGACCAACGTTACCGGTCAGCGGCAGACCACCGATTTCGGTTTCCAAATTGGCCTTAACGAAGGCGGTGGTGACTTCCTCGTACACCTTCCAGGAGTTGGTGGCACGGCTCAGGTCGATAGTATCAGCGTTGGTTTCGATGTAGTTGCCATCGTTGTAGAACGCCAGAGAGTCGTAGCTCAGCATGTTACCCATGCCGAAGAATTCCAGTGAGGTTGGGTCCAGCAGATACTTCTCAGGCACGGTCACCATGCTTGGGTAGTCTTTCAGGGTCAGGTAGAAGCCCTGATCCAGCTTGCTTTTTTCACGTTCGGTGTAGTTGACGCCAAACTCGATGCTGCGCACGGCGCCGTCATCAAAAATATATTCGGCGGCAAGACGCATGGATTTGAGTTCATCATCGATTTCAGGCTTGTTGATAAAGCCGTCCTGACTGTCTGGACCCATTGGATTGCCCCAGCTGAAAGGGCCTCCCAGCTTAATCAGTGCTGCATCGGCGTAATCAAGATCGTGGCTGAATGTGTATCGGCCCTCTCCGTCGTAGGCAAACCCGAGGGTATCGGTGGCGCCATTGCCATTACCGCGGCCGGTACCGCTGTAGCTTTCCATACCTATGTCGGTGCGGCTGGCACGGGACAGGGCGATATCGGCTTCAACTGCCCAGTTGTCGTTGATTTGATACTGGTTGTTCCAGCCAATAGACAGGGCGTCGGCGTCGCGGGTGTTGATATCGTTACGAACTACTACAGCAGCTTCTTTGATAACACCTTCGGTGATCAAACCATTGTCCTGTGCGGTCGCAGTAATGCCTTTGTTGGCCCAACCAATGGGATCCCAAGGTGCAGGACCACCCCAGGCGCCAGGAATTTCGATACCACGCAACTGTTGCTGATCTTCAAACTTGGAGTAGTAAAGATCGAACAGGCTGCGGTATTTATCGTTTGGCTGGTATTCGACCACAGCCAGCACGCCATCGCGCTTGAGTTCGCTAGAACGTACGAATGGTTTGGCTCCACCCAAGACTTTTGGATTGGTAGTCACAAATTCATGTTCTGGGTAACCCCAGGCCTGCCAACGCTCTTCCTGGTTTGGAGAGCTCATGCGGGCATAACCCACGGCTACACCCAGGGTGTCGTCAAGGAACTGATCCACATACGAGAAATTGAAGCGGTAGCCCTTGTCGGTGCTGTCGCTGTTCAGAGCACCCAAATCGTTGTATTCGCCGCGGGCACCGATAACAAAAGTCTGTTCGCCATGGGCGAGGGGGCTGATGGTACGCATATCGACGGTACCACCGATGGACTGCGCCATCAGGGTTGCATCGGGGGTCTTGTAAACCACTACCTGATCGAGCAGTTCAGAAGGATACTGGTCAAATTCAACGCCACGGTTGTCGTTTACCGATGCCTGCTCGCGACCGTTGAGGGTGGCAGTGGTAAAGTCCGGGCCCAGACCGCGGATAGAAATCACGTTGGCGCGGCCATCGAGGCGCTGCGCCGCTACGCCTGGCAGGCGGGCCAGAGATTCAGCGATACTGACATCAGGCAGTTTGCCGATGTCTTCACTGGAAATGGCTTCAACCACTGAAGAGTTAGACATTTTGGTTGCCTGAGACTCTTGCAGTGAACGGCGGATCCCGGTTACCTGAATAACTTCAATGGGCTCTTCGGTGGCAGTTTGAGTGTTGGCTGCTTCTTCGGCGCCATAGCTCGACATGCTTGCACCGGCGGCGATAAGCGCCAGGGTGAGCACACTTGGTTTAAATTGCATCATTCATCTTTCCCCTTTGTGTCGCCGGGCTAGGGTGCCTGCGAACTGAAGTGTTGGGACAACAGTCTTTGTTTATTGGTGTAATTGGGCATCCAAGCACTTAATTGACTGCATAAGAGCTGTTTTTATGACCAACTTGTTGCGCAACGGTGAAGATACTACTCCCGCCTTATTCTGGTTCACAACTGAGTGCATACGTATTCAAAGCCCTACCCATACCATCACCCGTAATAGTCATGAAGGTTGGTAACAAATGTGCTACAAGCCTTTCTCTTCATAACTCGTTAATTTTAATGTATTTAATTGGTGTGTTGTTGTTGAGTTTATTGTGGTCAGGCTTTGCATACGTATGCAGGTGTATTGCTGGGGGTTTTGCTTGTCACGTATTCTCATCGCACTATCAGCGACACAGAACTGCACACGTTGGGGTAACAATCTGCCAACAGTGAAGCGGGTTCCAAAGGCCAATTGGCCATAAAAAAGAGGCGAGAATGAGCAATACTCCCTGGTGGCGCGGCGCCGCCATATATCAGATATATCCGCGCAGCCTGCAGGACACCAATGGCGACGGTATCGGCGATCTGAAAGGGATCATTCAACGTTTGGACTATATCGCCAGCCTGAATGTAGATGCCATTTGGATATCACCCTTTTTCCGCTCGCCAATGAAAGATTTTGGTTATGACATCAGCGATTATCTGGATGTCGACCCCATGTTCGGCACCATGGCTGACTTTGACGAACTGATTGCCAAAGCCCACGCTTTGGGGCTGAAGGTGGTTATCGATCAGGTTCTCAGTCATACCTCAGATGAGCACGCCTGGTTTAAAGAAAGCCGCCAGAGCCGAGATAATCCCAGAGCCGATTGGTATGTTTGGGCCGATCCCCGCGAAGACGGTACTCCGCCAAATAACTGGCTGGCAATCTTTGGTGGCTGTGCCTGGGAATGGGAGCCAAGACGTCAACAGTACTACCTGCATAACTTCTTAAAAAGTCAGCCTGATCTGAATTTCCATTGTGAAGATGTTCGCCGTGCCGTGCTCGATAACGTCGAGTTCTGGCTTAAAAAGGGTGTGGATGGTTTCCGCCTTGATGCCATTACCTTTTGTTTTCATGATGCCAAGCTTCGCGACAACCCGGCAAAACCGGCAGATAAGCGTCAGGGCAGGGGCTTCTCGGAAGACAATCCTTATGCATACCAGTACCACTGGTATAACAACGAACGCCCTGAAACCCTGGGTTTTATTGAACAATTACGTGCGCTGATCGACCGCTATCCGGGCGCTGTGACCTTGGGCGAAGTCTCAAGCGAAGATTCATTGGCCACCATGGCCGAATACACTAAGGGCGATAACCGCCTGCACATGGCCTACAGTTTCGAGCTTTTAACCAAGGATTACAGCGCAAGTTATATCCGCAGCACGGTGGAAGCACTGGAAAACGCCATTGGTGACGGCTGGCCCTGCTGGGCCATCGGCAATCACGATGTTGAAAGGGTACTGAGCCGCTGGGGACAGGGAAAGGGTACACCTCAGATGGCAAAAATGCTCTCTGCGCTTTTGGGTTGTCTGCGCGGCAGCTTGTGTATTTACCAAGGGGAAGAGCTGGGGCTTACCGAAGCTGACATTCCCTTTGATGCATTGCAAGACCCGTTCGGGATTGCCTTCTGGCCTAATTTCAAGGGCCGTGACGGTTGCCGCACACCTATGCCATGGCACAGTGAAGGGCAGTTTATGGGCTTTAGCGATAAGGCTTCCTGGCTGCCACTACCGGAAAGTCATCGTGATATTAGTGTGTCATCTCAGGAAATGATGGCAGACTCTATCCTCAATCAATTCCGCCGCTTTATGGCGTGGCGCAAGCAATATGCGTCTCTGGTTGCTGGTGAGATTAACTTTATTGATAGCAACGAGCCCGTTTTGAGCTTTGCTAGGTCGGTTGATGGCGAGTCTATCCTGTGTGCGTTCAATTTATCTGATGGCAAGCAGGTGTTCGATTTGCCCGAGACATACCGTTATACACCCCTGAGTGGACACGGTCTTGGTGGTGCGGTACTGACCGACAGTAAAACCGGCAAGCAGGTTGAGTTTGATGGTTACGGTGCCTTGTTACTATCAATGCAGCCTGACTGAGCCGGATAACGGAACACAAAAATAATGATAACAAGATAAAGGAGAACAACATGGCATCCGGCGCTCCGGTGACAACGGCCAGTGGTACGCAGACCAACCCGGCAAAGGGTAATGTGGGTTTTGCACTGGCATCACTGACCACCTTGTTTTTTATGTGGGGTTTCATTACCTGCCTTAACGATATTTTGATCCCGCATTTAAAGGCGGTGTTCAATCTCAGTTATGCCCAGGCAATGCTTATTCAGTTCTGCTTTTTTGGT
>NZ_JBFKLW010000012.1:0-77037 GCF_041630135.1 Shewanella sp. | reverse complement strand
GCGCAGGGCAGAGGCAAAGGTAAGTCCTGCTTTATTATTGATGTGAACCTGATTTACGCCTTCAAGGTTTATTTCGACCGGGTCTTCGGCTGTGGAAATATTACGCTCTTCGGTGTTAAGGATATTCAGACCCGTGTACAGGGACACTGTTTTACCAGAGCCTGTCGGGCCTGTCACCAGAATCATGCCTTGAGGTTTGGCGAGGTTATCCATGTAAAGCTGCTTCTGGTCTGCTTCATAGCCGAGCTTCTCAATACCCAGCTGCGCGGAAGATGAGTCCAGAATACGCATTACAATCTTTTCGCCCCAAAGCGTTGGCAGGGTGCTTACCCGGAAGTCAATGCTCTTGGTGCGGCTGAGTTTCATCTTTATTCGGCCATCCTGAGGCAGGCGGCGCTCGGCAATGTCAAGTTTTGACATCACTTTCAGGCGGGCAGAAATGCGGCCTGACAAGTTAATCGGTGGCTCGGACACTTCGTGCAAAATGCCATCGATACGAAAACGGATGCGGTAGCGCTTCTCATAAGGCTCAAAGTGCAAATCCGATGCGCCGCGGCGAATGGCATCGGTCAAAATCTTATTGATATAGATAACAATTGGCGCATCGTCGGCGCCTTCGTTATCGTTTTCCGGGCGCTTGTCGGTATCAGCAACCTCTATGCCCGCCAGGGCTTCTTCATCCAGCCCCCCCAAATCAAGGGCGCTGATATCTTCTTCAAGGATTTTTTCCAGTGCTTTGGCAAGCTTATCGTCCTCAACCAGAATGGCTTCGGCGTGCAGACCAGCTGAAAACTGAAAATCTTCCAGTGCGGGAATATTGGTGGGGTCGGAAGTGCCTATATAAAGCCGATTACCGCGTTTAAACAGCGGCAGGCAGCGATGCTTGTCAATCAGCTTTTTATTGAGGAATTCTTCTGGAATAGTGGAAACATTGAACTCATTCAAGTCCAGCAGCGGGGTGCCGTATTCTTCGTAGCAAAGTTCGGCAATTTCTCTCGCTGACAAAAACTTGCTGGCCACCAGGGTGGTGACCAGCGATTGCCGGTTTTTACGCGATAGCGTAACGGCCTCCGAAAGCTGCTCTTCAGTAAGCAGCTTTTTGCGGATAAAGAGCGTTGACAATCCTAAATGGAGGCCAGTCGTGGGCATTGTCTAACCTTCTGAATTATAATTGAACGATTCAGAATTTATTAACAAAGACCAGCAGCTTTACAGGTTCCTGAAGAAACCCATGTAGTCGTACCGTTGCTAGGTGTTCCAGTTAGAACATAGGTGTATGCTTTACCGTCAAAGGCTGCTACGGAAGTTACAGTGATAATGATAACTCCAGTTGGGTCAGGAATCTGAGCTGGAGGAGTTGTAGTAGATGCTGGATCGTCGATCATATTTGCATCGATAGCCACTGTGTCAACTAATGGAGCTGCCGCCCAGCCAGTTGCTGACTCGTCAAGGGTGTCACATGAAGCACCGGTTTGGATACAAACGTCCACAGCAGTTTTAGCTGGAGTTGCGGCCAACACTACTTCACTGAACTTGGCACGTTGGGTGTAAGTTTTATAAGCAGGCAGCGCGATGGCGGCCAGGATACCGATGATGGCTACTACGATCATCAGTTCGATCAGGGTAAAACCCTTGGTGTTCTTGTTAAAATTGATACCTTTCATTTCTTCTCTCTCCGTTATTTGCAATGCTGTGTGTAGTTATCTTGAGTTTGACTACAGCAACAGCGCAAAAAATCACCTGTATAGTGCTGCGCTTTGCTACGTCGGACTGTGAAAGTTCCGTAAGTAACGTTTTGCGGCACCACTAAGCGTCGGTTTTACCTGTTACCGGTATCTGTAAACTGTATGGTGCTGGCACCATCAATTCACCAGACCTGTAACGGCTTTACCCTTGTTGACCGAATACGCTGAGCTTTGGCTCTGCCAGTTTGGTAAGTGCCTGAACACCTTCAACTGGCATGGCTTGGTTCAGCCCCGTGTTATTACCCTTGATGCAACCTGACTTTATCAGACCACCGGTCACACCTTGGCTTATTATTGCTCCAATACAGCCTGTTAGTTACCTGAGTAAGCTTTGGCCTGGTTAACCGCATGGGCGGCATTTTGCGCAATTCTTAACCGGTAATGTCACAGTCCATTTTGGAGTAGAAACCGATTATGGCCCTTCTGGCTATCTCGGTATCCAGTACCTTAGGCGGTTATTGCAAAAGTGTAAACAAATTGTATCAGTTGACCGCGTTAACCTGATGGGCTCGCTGCTACATTTGTCGGTGCTTCAGCACATCGAATAAGGTACTTTTTCCGGTAGTGCGTTAAAGCAATGCTCCCGAGGCGCGGAAGTTTACCTGCATTGAGAGTGTTTTAATATGAGACGATGCTTATAACATCACTTCACATATTGTAAAACCCCTTCGCTGCCGCTCTATTGCTCTGGCCGGAAAGGCCACTTAGCCTTGGGTAAAAGTTAGTACAAAGTTTGCGAAAATGAAACAGCAAATTGCACGAAAGTGGTGGCTATTCACCTAATTTATCTAAAGTAGTTTCTTTCTTGTGCAGATTGTTCTAACAATTTTTTGACTGTGGCTGCACGGCTGACAATTTTTCTGACAAGGTCAATTTTCTGTCGCTAAAAAACAGTTGTTGCGCATAAGAAAGGTTGACCTTCTGCTGTTTGCGCTACTGCTTAAGTGATGTACTCATCAAGCAGTATATTTGGAGTCATTTGAACTGTTGGGTAATAACTCAGTGTGGCAACGATTAGATAGCGCCCCAGTGCGCTGATGACACTTCATGTGATAAAGAGCTTCGGATTAATTGGTACTAAGTTGTTACGGGAGCGGTGCAACACCAGCGGCAATGGTTGCCGGGTAAGGGCAGAGGGCAGGCAGCAACAAGTCGATGAGCTGGCCAGTTTTGGTCACACATCTTTGCTCATGCCAGCCAGGGCTCTGGCACCACAGGCTGGCTTGGCTGAGCAGGTGTTTTAAGGCTTGAGACGCAGTGATAGATCCATGGCGCGTACGTGCTTGGTGAGGGCGCCAACAGATATGAAGTCAACGCCGGTTTTGGCAAATTCAGCCAAGGTATCCAAAGTCACGTTACCGGAAACTTCAAGTTTGGCACCTTCGCCACGGGCTTTGTAGCCATCGTTGATGCTGACGGCTTCGAGCATCATAGTGATATCGAAATTGTCCAGCATAATAATGTCGCTGCCAGCATCCAATGCCTGGGTCAGTTCTACAAGGCTTTCTACTTCTACTTCAACCGGCTTGTCTGGGTGTAATGTGCGGGCTTTATCGATAGCCGCCTTGATGCTCCCACAGGCCATAATGTGGTTTTCTTTAATCAGGAAGGCATCGTACAAACCGATTCGGTGGTTTTTACCACCGCCACAGGTTACCGCGTATTTTTGGGCGGTACGGAGCCCCGGAATCGTCTTGCGGGTATCGAGCAGTCTGCAGGCGGTACCTGCAAGTTTGTCGACGTAGATTTTGGTCAGGCTGGCGACGCCAGAAAGAGTCTGGATAAAGTTCATGGCAGTGCGCTCACCGGTAAGGATAGCGCGTGCCGGGCCGGATAATTCACACAGTACCTGATTGGGCACCACCAAATCGCCATCGTCTACGTGCCAGTGAATGGCTACAGTACCGCCAAGTTGATTGAATACCTGTTCAGCCCAGGCTTTGCCACAAAATACCCCTTCTTCTCGGGTGATAAGTGTGGCTGAGGCAATTTTGTCTTCAGGAATGAGTTCGGCGGTGATATCGGCATTGGCGCCGCCCTGACCCAGATCTTCATCCAGTGCGGCTTTAACTGCGAGTCTGATGTCATTTTCCAGCATGACGACTTCCTTGAATATGTGTGGGTGCTGTGTTTTGGATTTGGCCCGACTGATTTGCTTAAGGCCTTTGAATATGAAGGATACCACGTATCAGAGCATATCTTGAAGATACGCGGCATTTGAACTGAACGCGGTGGCCATATTGGCATACTGAATGGACTCAAAGCTTCTTAAGTGATTACAGCTGGTGAAGCGTTTGAAAATCGCTACAATAATCAGGTAGTAGCAAAATATCAGGGGCTGGGTCATTGTGATGACAGGCAAGAATGCATGCGAATTGTGGGATAGTGGCTGGTACCGTGACGCGAGACATAGTCCCTCAGCTTTTTATAATGCACGGCCTGCGGACGAGGTCAGTCTGTTGGTTATTCACAATATCAGTCTGCCTGCTGGCCAATTTGGATTGCCGCACATTGAAGCCCTGTTTACCGGTTGCCTCGATTGTCATGCTCACCCCAGTTTCATTGAATTAAAGGGTCTTGAAGTTTCGGCACATTTTCTTATTCGCCGCGACGGTGAGCTGGTGCAGTTTGTTTCCTGTGATGACAGAGCATGGCACGCTGGGGTGTCGTCCTTTGAAGGGCGCACAAATTGTAATGATTTTTCGCTGGGCATAGAGCTGGAAGGTACCGATGGTTCACTCTATACCGATGCGCAATATGCCTGTCTTGAAACCCTGACCGGGGACATGATGGCTAAATATCCGGAAATTAATTTGGGGCGCATTACCGGTCACAGCGACATTGCTCCCGGGCGCAAAACAGACCCCGGCCCGGGATTTGATTGGCAACGCTACATTAGTGGAGTTGAGTCAATTAGCCGGGCAGAGGAGATTTAACATGGCACTGTTTTCATTGTTGATGGCCATTCTGGCAGAGCGTCTTAAACTGCTGCCGGAATCCTGGCAGTTTGATTCATTGCAAGCCCGGTTGCACCAGCGTCTTTTTGGTGGTGAAGACTTTTATTCAGGCAAGGTGTCAGAATTTAAAGTGCTGACTGCCCTGTTGCTGCCTGCGCTCTTGGTCTATCTCGCCATTTCTGTGGTTGAGGGTATGGTGTGGGGACTGGTATCGCTGGCGGTGTGGGTGCTGGTTGCCATGGTCTGTTTCAGTCATCAGGAGCAGCGCAGCGCATTTAAACGTTATATTCAGGCAGCATGTCGCGGTGATCTTCAGGCCTGTTATCGCCATGCCGCTGAGCTTGATTGTTCATCTTGCCTGAATGCAGTGAGTGCCGATGAGCTGGGGCTCAAAGTCGGGCAGAGTGTGGCTTGGATTAACTACCGTTTTTATGGTGCTGTGGCTTTATATCTGATAGTTCTGGGGCCGGTAGCGGCGGTGCTTTACTGCACAGTGCGGTTTTATGATGTACGCCAGAAGGTACAGCAACAAGATGATGCCGATTTTCGCTTGCCCTATGTAGATGCTTTATTGACAGTGCTCGATTGGCTGCCAAGTCGCTTGTTTGCTTTTGGTTATGTGCTCACCGGGCAATTTCACGCAGCGTTCAGGCGCTGGCAAAAGTTGGCGCTCGTTGTGCCGACTCCGGCGCGGCAAATCATCACTGAAACCGCCACCGAGGCGGAAACCATTCCTGCGCCGGGCGCAGCCCCCGTTTGTCTGCAACCGACACTGGTGCTGCTTGGGCTGAGTAAGCGTAATTTCGTGCTGTTGTTGGCAATGACATCCTTACTGACCATTTTTGGTTTGATCAGCTGAATACCCATGCCCCATGCAGTTGTAGCGATAAAATAGGCCAGCGGTGCATGCTCATGAAGGACTCATGATAGCGGGGCAAGGTTTCTCTGAAGATATGTTTTGATAAAACCAATATAAGCTTTCCCAAATTGGTCTGACCCCATGACAATTTTTTTAGGCTATTCTCTCTTGTCGTGGGTGATGTTGATCACTGTATGGACTTTAAAACTGTGATTTGATAAAGTGCGCTCACTCGCATAAATTGGTAAGACCAATTTACAATGGAGCTGAGGGCCCACATGGCATATAGCAAAATCAACCAGCCGAAGATCTCAGATGTGATCATGCAGCAGCTCGAGCGCATGATCCTCGAAGGCAGTCTCAAGCCCGGCCAAAAACTGCCCCCCGAAAGGGAGCTGGCCATTCAATTCGAAGTTTCCCGTCCTTCCCTGCGCGAAGCCATCCAGAAACTGGAGGCCAAAGGCCTGCTGATGCGTCGTCAGGGTGGTGGCACTTATGTGAAGGAACAGCTGTGGCAAAGCATGGCTGATCCCATAGTGGAGCTCATGCAGAGCGACACCGAAAGCCAATACGACCTGCTCGAATTCCGTCATGCCACCGAAGGCATGATGGCTTACTTCGCCGCCCTGCGCGGTACTGATGCTGACATGCAAAACATCCAGCGGATGATTCTCGAAGTGGAAGAGGCCAAGGATATTGAAGGCCAGGCCGCTGCTATTGTGCGTTTTTATCGCGCCGTGGCTGAAGCCTCCCACAACGTGGCCATGTTGCATCTGGTTTTAAGTTTAACTCCGGTGCTTCACAAGAATGTGGCACAAAACCTGGAGCTTCTGAGCCGCCGCGAAGAAGCCTCCCGCATGGCGAACGAACACCGCCGGGCTCTGCTCGCCGCCATTGTTCGCCGCGATCCCGAAGCAGCCCGCGAAGCCTCGAATGAGCACTTGAGCTACATCGAAGAGGTAATGTTGGCCGTGAGGGAAGAAGACAGCCGGTTGCAGCGCAGCCTGCGCCGATTAAAGAGCGGCGCCTGATAATTGGGATGGCACTTTGCCAGTACCCAGTCAGCCGCTTTCCTATAAATATGTATAAATAAGGACAGTCTCATGTCTGAACCTATGCAAAAAAATTCAGTGCTACAAGACTTAGACCCAACCGAAACCCAGGAGTGGCTTGCGGCCCTCGAGTCCGTTATTCGTGAAGAAGGTGCTGAGCGTGCCCAGTTCCTGCTGGAACAAGTATTGGAGCAGGCACGTCTTGACGGTGTGGACATGCCTACCGGCATCACTACCAACTATGTGAATACCATTCCGCCTACCCAGGAGCCGGCTTACCCTGGCGACACCACCATTGAGCGTCGTATCCGTTCCATCATTCGCTGGAACGCCATTATGATAGTACTGCGCGCCTCCAGAAAAGATTTGGAGCTGGGTGGTCACATGGCCTCTTTCCAGTCGGCGGCTGCTTTTTACGAAGTGTGTTTCAACCACTTCTTCCGCGCCCCCAACCACAAGGATGGCGGCGACCTGGTGTATTATCAGGGCCACATTGCCCCCGGTATCTACAGCCGCGCATTCCTTGAAGGCCGTCTGACCGAAGAGCAGTTGGACAACTTCCGTCAGGAAGTGGACGGCAAGGGTATTTCTTCTTACCCGCACCCCAAGCTGATGCCTGAATTCTGGCAATTCCCAACCGTATCCATGGGTCTGGGTCCTATCTCATCTATCTATCAGGCGCGTTTCCTTAAGTACCTGAACGGCCGTGGTATGAAAGATACCACCGAGCAGCGCGTGTACGCCTTCCTCGGCGATGGTGAAATGGACGAGCCGGAAAGCCGCGGTGCTATCTCTTTCGCTGCCCGTGAGAAGCTGGACAACCTGTGCTTCCTCATCAACTGTAACCTGCAGCGTCTCGACGGCCCGGTAATGGGTAACGGCAAAATCATCCAGGAACTCGAAGGCCTGTTCAAAGGCGCGGGCTGGAACGTGATTAAAGTGGTTTGGGGCAGTGGCTGGGATAAGCTGCTGGCCAAAGACACCACCGGCAAGCTGTTGCAACTGATGAACGAAACCCTTGACGGTGACTATCAGACCTTCAAGGCCAAAGATGGCGCCTATGTGCGTGAGCACTTCTTCAACAAGTACCCAGAGACTGCTGCTCTGGTTGCCGATATGACCGATGAGGAAATCTTCGCTCTCAAGCGCGGTGGTCACGAGCCATCCAAGCTGTACGCGGCATTCAAGGCTGCTCAGGACACCAAGGGCCGTCCAACAGTGATCCTGGCCAAGACTGTAAAAGGTTACGGCATGGGCGATGCAGCTGAAGGCAAGAACATCGCGCACCAGGTGAAGAAGATGGACATGTCCCACGTGGCCAAGCTGCGTGACCGTCTGGGTGTGACTGACCTTGTCAGCGATGAAGATCTGGTTAACCTGCCTTACATCAAGCTCGAAGAAGGCAGCGCTGAGCATCAGTATCTGCACGCCCGCCGTGAAGCGCTGCACGGTTACACGCCAAAGCGTTTGCCTAACTTTACCGGCGAGTTTGTTGCCCCCGAACTGTCTGAGTTCCAGCCACTGCTGGAAGAGCAGAAGCGTGATATTTCTACCACCATGGGCTTTGTTCGTACCCTGAACATCCTGCTCAAGGACAAGAATATCGGCAAAAACATCGTGCCTATCATCGCCGATGAAGCCCGTACCTTCGGTATGGAAGGTCTGTTCCGTCAGATTGGTATCTACAACCCGTACGGCCAGAACTACATTCCTGAAGACCGCGATATCGTGTCTTACTACAAGGAAGACACTTCAGGCCAGGTTCTGCAGGAAGGTATTAACGAGCTCGGCGCCATGTCGTCATGGGTTGCCGCTGCCACCTCGTACAGCACCAACAACCTGCCGATGATCCCGTTCTACATCTACTACTCCATGTTCGGCTTCCAGCGTGTGGGCGATATGGCATGGATGGCCGGCGACCAACAGGCGCGCGGCTTCCTTTTGGGTGCCACTGCCGGTCGTACCACCTTGAACGGTGAAGGTCTGCAGCACGAAGACGGTCACAGCCACATCCTGGCCGGTACCGTACCTAACTGTATTTCTTACGATCCGACCTTCGCGTACGAAACTGCCGTGATCATTCAGGACGGTATCCGCCGCATGTATGGCGAGCAGGAGAACGTGTTCTACTACCTGACCCTGATGAACGAAAACTACGCCATGCCAGCCATGCCGGAAGGTGCCGAGGAAGGTATTCGCAAGGGTATCTACAAGCTCGAAAGCCATGAAGGCAATAAAGCCAAGGTACAGCTGATGGGCTCAGGCACCATCATGAACGAAGTGCGCAAAGCTGCAGTCATCCTGGCTGAAGAATACGGCGTAGGTTCTGATGTGTTCTCAGTCACCTCGTTCAACGAGCTGGCCCGCAACGGTCAGGACTGCGAGCGTTTCAACATGCTGCATCCGGAAGCCGACGCCCGCGTTCCTTACATCACCACTGTGATGGGCAACGAGCCTGCCATCGCCGCGACCGACTACATGAAGAACTATGCCGAACAGGTACGTGCTTTCATGCCAAGCGTGTCTTACAAGGTGCTGGGTACCGACGGTTTCGGTCGCTCCGACAGCCGCGCCAACCTGCGTCGTCACTTCGAAGTGAACGCCGGTTACGTGGTGGTTGCAGCCCTGAACGAGCTGGCCAAGCGCGGTGACATCGAAAAATCTGTGGTGGCTGCGGCCATCAAGAAGTTCGATATCGACACCGAGAAGATGAACCCACTTTACGCGTAAGAGATGAGACAATGGCAATCGAAATTCATGTACCCGATATCGGCACTGATGAAGTCGAAGTGACCGAGATCCTGGTCAAGGTGGGTGATTCCATCACAGCCGATCAGTCGCTGATCACCGTGGAAGGCGACAAGTCTTCCATGGAAGTACCGGCTCCCAAGGCCGGTGTGGTCAAGGAAATTAAAATTGCGGTGGGCGACAAGGTCGCCACCGGCTCACTGATCATGATGTTTGAAGGTGAGCAAGCGGCTGCTGCTCCGGCGGCCCAGGCCGCGGCGCCAGCACCGGTTGCTGCAGCTCCTGCGGTAGCCGCACTGAAAGAAGTTTTCGTGCCCGACATCGGCGGTGACGAAGTTGAAGTCACTGAAATTCTGGTGAAAGTAGGCGACAGCATCACTGACGAGCAGCCGCTGATCACCGTAGAAGGCGACAAGGCCTCTATGGAAGTGCCTGCGCCCTTCGCCGGTGTGCTCAAAGAAATCAAGGTCGCCACCGGTGACAAGGTTGCCACTGGCTCCCTTATCATGGTGTTCGAGACTCAGGCTGCATCCGCTGCCCCTGTGGCCGCAGCTGCTGCGCCAGCGCCGGTTGCCGCCGCGCCAGTTGCCACTGGTGCCAAAGACATTCACGTGCCGGACATCGGCGGCGATGAAGTGGAAGTGACCGAAGTGCTGGTGAAGGTAGGCGACACAGTTGCTGCCGACCAGTCGCTGCTGACCGTGGAAGGCGACAAAGCCTCTATGGAAGTACCTGCGCCGGTTGCCGGTGTGGTTAAGGCCATCAAGGTGGCTGCGGGTGACAAGGTGTCTACCGGTTCGCTGATCATGGTATTTGAAGTGCAGGGTGCCGCTCCTGCCGCTGCGCCTGTGGCTCAGGCCGCTGCTCCGGCCGCCGCTGCTGTGGAGCCGGGCGCCAATGCCCAGGTTCAGGCTCCGTCTCAGGGACAAAGCAAGACCGGCGAGTTCGTGGAAAACCACGAGTACGCTCACGCGTCACCGGTTATCCGTCGTCTGGCCCGTGAGTTTGGCGTTAACCTCGCCAAGGTTAAGGGCACGGGTCGTAAGGGCCGCGTGGTACGTGAAGATGTGCAGTCTTACATCAAAGAAGCGCTCAAGCGTCTCGAGTCGGGCTCAGCCACCGCCGCTGCGGGTGCCGCCTCCGGCACCGGTCTAAACCTGCTGCCATGGCCTAAGGTCGACTTCAGCAAGTTTGGTGAAGTTGAGACTCAGCCGCTGTCACGGATCAAGAAGATCAGTGGTGCCAACCTGCACCGCAACTGGGTGATGATCCCCCATGTGACTCAGTTTGATGAGGCTGACATTACCGAGCTTGAGGATTTCCGCAAGGCGCAAAACGCCGAAGAAGCCAAGCGCGATACCGGCATGAAGATCACCCCACTGGTGTTCATCATGAAGGCGGTGGCCAAGTCACTGGAAGCCTTCCCATCGTTCAATGCGTCTTTGTCTGAAGATGGCGAGAGCCTCATTCTGAAGAAGTACATCAACATCGGCATTGCGGTGGATACCCCCAATGGCCTGGTGGTGCCTGTGGTACGCGATGTCAACAAGAAGGGCATCTATGAGCTGTCCCGCGAGCTGGCTGACATCTCCAAGAAGGCCCGCGCCGGTAAGCTGACTGCCTCTGACATGCAGGGCGGCTGCTTTACCATCTCCAGCCTGGGTGGCCTCGGTGGTACCTCTTTCACCCCAATCGTGAATGCCCCTGAAGTGGGTATTCTGGGTGTGTCCAAGTCTGAGCTGAAGCCGAAGTGGAACGGCAAGGAATTTGTGCCACGGCTGATGTTGCCACTGTCGCTGTCGTACGATCACCGGGTGATCGACGGCGCCGAAGGTGCCAAGTTCACCACTTATCTTAGCGGTGTACTGTCAGACATACGCAAACTCGTTCTGTAACCGTAAAGGCTGTCCTGAATTGGACGGCCTTTTTATTGTGATCCGTGTCCAACGCGGGTTAAAATGCGGCCACCTTACAAGCGGGCCGATAGTTGGTTTAAAAAGTCGCCTCCCTCAAATGCTTGAGCAACTTTTTAAACGACGGAATGAAGAAAAATTCAGAGGAAAACATGAGTAATCAAATCAAAACTCAGGTAGTTGTGTTGGGTGCGGGCCCTGCGGGTTATTCCGCCGCTTTCCGTGCTGCCGACCTTGGTCTGGAAACCGTAATCATCGAGCGCTTCAGCACCCTGGGCGGCGTGTGTCTGAACGTGGGTTGTATCCCATCAAAGGCCCTGCTGCACATTGCCAAAGTGATTGAAGAAGCCAAAACTGCTGCCGAGCACGGCGTAGTATTCGGCGAGCCAAGCATCGATATCGACAAGCTGCGCGGCTACAAAGAGAAAGTAATTGGCCAACTGACCGGTGGTCTGGGTGGCATGGCCAAAATGCGTAAAGTGCAGGTTGTGAACGGTCTGGGTAAATTCACCGGCCCTAACAGCATCGAAGTAACAGGTGCCGACGGCGCTGCGACTGTCATCAACTTCGACAACGCCATCATTGCTGCCGGTTCACGTCCAATCCAGCTGCCATTCATTCCTCATGAAGATCCACGTATTTGGGACTCTACCGATGCGCTGGAGCTGAAAGAAGTTCCCAAGAAGCTGCTGGTGATGGGCGGTGGTATTATCGGTCTGGAAATGGGTACTGTTTACCATGCGCTGGGCAGTGACATCGACGTGGTTGAAATGTTCGACCAGGTTATCCCAGCCGCAGACAAAGACGTGGTGAAGGTTTACACCCGTAAAATCAGCAAGAAATTCAACCTGATGCTGGAAACCAAGGTGACCGCGGTTGAAGCCAAAGAAGACGGTATCTACGTCTCTATGGAAGGTAAGAAGGCCCCGACTGAGCCTGTACGTTACGACGCCGTGCTGGTGGCCATCGGCCGTACTCCTAACGGCAAGCTGCTTGATGCCGACAAGGCCGGCATCAAGGTTGATGAGCGTGGCTTTATCAATGTAGACAAGCAACTGCGCACCAACGTGCCACACATCTTCGCCGTGGGCGACATCGTGGGTCAGCCAATGCTGGCACACAAAGGTGTTCATGAAGGCCACGTGGCCGCCGAGGTTATCTCTGGTCTGAAGCACTTCTTCGATCCTAAGGTTATCCCATCTATCGCTTACACTGACCCTGAAGTGGCGTGGGTTGGTATGACTGAGAAAGAAGCCAAAGAGAAAGGTATCGCGTATGAAACAGCGACCTTCCCATGGGCTGCTTCCGGCCGCGCCATTGCCTCTGATGCCAGCGACGGTATGACCAAGCTGATTTTCGACAAAGACACACATCGCGTTATCGGTGGTGCCATTGTGGGCGTGAACGGCGGCGAACTGCTGGGCGAAATCGGCCTGGCCATCGAGATGGGTTGTGATGCCGAAGACATCGCTCTGACCATCCACGCTCACCCAACTCTGCACGAGTCTGTGGGCCTGGCGGCCGAGGTTTACGAAGGTTCTATCACTGACCTGCCAAACCCTAAGGCGAAAAAGAAAAAGTAATTTTCTGATCAGCCGCAAAAAAGACGCCGAAATGGCGTCTTTTTTTATGGCCAAATTTGTGAATGGTGTAAAATTTATGTAATTATCATCAGGTCTTAGGCTGATGCAGGCTCTCGGGAATCTGATTGCAGATCTTAGCGCAACAATACATATGATAAGAAAAGCCGTTCATTATCTGCTGGTTTGCTTATTTTTATACCTGCCATCGCTGGGGAGCAGCCATGGCAGCGAATTTGTGCAGCGTGTTTTTGAAAGCCGTGACGGTTTGTCCAACGGCATGGTTAACTCCATCGCGTTTGACAGCTACGGTTTCGTTTGGGTTGCCACTGAAGATGGTTTGTTCCGTGTCAGTAAGACCCTGGTAAGGCGGATTGATACTTATCAGGGGGAGAACCGGCTTAACGACTCCTACATCATGCATCTTGATGCTCTTGGCTCAGAGCACCTGTTGATCAGTCTCTCCGATGTGATTTACCGCTACCATATCCCCACCGATACTTTCGAACAAATTGGTACCTCAGAGCTGTTGCCGGAATATGAAGGCGGCGGAGTGATGGAGACCAGTTTGTTGGATGACCATACCCTGATGCTGCTAAATACCAAGGGGCAAGTCTATCGGCTGGATTTTGCAAATTGGCAACTCGAGAAGATTATCCAGTTGCAACAAGACCCAGATCAACCCTGGAGCAAACTGCTTGCGTTGGCTGACGGGCGCTTGTTGTTGGGTAAGGAATATCATCTCGAGCTTCGCAGCTCGTACGGTGAAAAGCTGGTTGACCTGCCCTGGGTTGAAGCCTCCGGGCAGGCTAAAAGGCTCTATCGCGACCGCTCCGGCAGAGTCTGGCTGACCTCCAGTGAGGGCTTGTTTACAGTCGATGCGGACAAGCAGCAGATCCTGCCAGTGCCTGAAGTACCGCATTATGTGACAGCTATCAGTGAAGATACCAAAGGGAATCTTTGGCTTGCCAGCCGTGTGGGCATTTTAAAATGGTTACCTGAGCCACGTATTCTGACAATTTTTGAAAGTGATCTGCGCCGCAGCGCCAATATTGAATATGTGATTGATCTGGCGATTGACAGCCAGGGGCTGATTTGGCTTGGCGGAGCGGGTGATGGCTTGGTTCTGGCAGTCGATGAGCCAGAGTTTTTGAAGCAAAATTTCAGCAGTGCAGCTCCTTATGAGCTGGCTAATCAGATGGTGTGGTCAATACACACTGAAGGTGACGTCTATTGGTTTGGAACCGACGGCGGTGTCATTAGGGTCGAAGACGGAAAGCCGGGCTCGTTGCTGGTGGCCCCAACTGAATTTGAACCCAACGACAGTGTGTACGCTATCACGTCTCTTAATGCTGATGAGTTATTGCTGGCGACGACCAATGGGCTGTTTGTTCAGAATAAACAAACCCATGTTGCCCGTCGATTTGCTGAATGGACCCATGGAACCGATTCGTTAAAGCGCAAATGGATATTGAATCTTTACCATGATCCGGCCATTCCCGGGCGGATTTGGATTTTGACCTCTACCGGACTTTATTACTGGGAGCCCGGCCTTTTTGATCCGCAGGAGTTTTCTGTCCTGAGTCGAAGCGGTGAGCTGCATAAGCCCAATTTGTACAGCATGCACAGGGCGGCTGACGGCAAGCTTTGGTTGGGGGGCGGAGGTAAGTTTGGTTATCTGGATGCAGATAATTATTACATTGATAAATCGGAGATTTTCTCAGGTTTTAATGGTGATGCACAGATCAGTCAGATTGTAGAAATCGCTCCGGGTAAAATGTGGCTGGGTACCCCCCTGTTTGGTGTGCTCGAGTATGAACAGTCCAGTGAAACAGTTGAATCACTGATGGATAAGTGGCAGCTGAGCTGCTACAGCTCGTTCGGTATCGTCGATACCGGGGATTATCGAACGATTGTCTGCCCCAGATCCTTGGTGAGGCAGCATAAAGGTACGGGGGAAGTAAAAGTTTTCAGTGCCAAAGATGGGGTTGTGGCGTCTGAGTTCAATGAAGGGGCGGTTAGCTATCGACCCGACAAAGGTTTGTTTTTGGGCAGCGTCAATGGTGTGCGTCTGCTGGACGTGGCCAGTTTGTCCAATCGCATCAATAACGAACGGGTATTCCTTGAGTCCGTTACAGTTTTTTATGACGGGCATACAGATAAGGCTCTGGTTCCGGGCAGTGACTCACACCTGGATCCCGGCGCCAGAATGTTCAGCTTGCAATTGACTTCCAACAATTTTCTTAATGAGGCACCTATTAAGTTCAAGTATCGCTTGGTCAGGCGGGGTGAGCTTAAAGAGCGGAACTATTTGATGCTTGATGGACAACCGCAACTTAATTTGTCTGGACTGGAAGCGGGTACTCACAGCCTTGAAATTATCAGTCAGCATAATGGTGTCTGGTCTGATACGCCCTACGTACACAAAATAGAGGTTGAGCTCTACTGGTGGGAGACATCCTGGTTTAAGTGGTCTTTGATCATGGTGTTGATGGGATTGACACTGACTATTGTGATTGTGCGTCAGCGTCAGGTGAGTCGTTTTCGTGCAATTAATACGGCCCTTCAGGAAAGTGAAGACCGCCTGCGGCAGTCGCTACGGGGCAGTGACTCGGATTTATGGGTCTGGAATCGTAAGGACAATAGCTTCTACCTTGATAATAAAAATGGTGTATTGGCGGTCGAAGAAGAAATACTCGTTGTGCCCCTGAAGGATTTTCCGATTCATCCTGATGACAGAGACAGAGTACTGACTCATTGGGATGCCGTGGTTAATGGTGAAGTAGACCGATTCGATGCTGAGTATCGTTTTCATCGGAGAGCCGGGGGATGGGGCTGGCTTCGGGTACGCGGGCGTCCAAGTCAGCTGAGCCGTGATTCAGGTGAAGTATTGAAGGTCAGCGGTATATATAGCGACATTACTCAACACAAAGCACTGCAGGATGAAGTGAACCTCTTGGCACAGGCCTTTGAAAATACTTCTGAAGGCGTGCTGATCCTCGATGCCGAAGAACAGGTTAAAGTGGCTAATCGAGCCGCACAATCGATTTTGGGCGCATCCTCCACGGAGCTTAACAGCCGTAAATTTGCCTCATTGTTATCTGAACACGGTGATAATCGCAGTGAAATAGTGGCATTGCTGGGTAATGGCATGAGCTGGACCGGCGAGCGTGAACTGCGCATCGCCATGGGGCAGATTTGTCCGGTTTGGCTTAACGTGTCAGCCATGCTGGGGTTGCAGGGCAAGGTACAGCATTATGTGGTGGTGTTCTCCGATATTACTGAGCGCAAGCGCAGCGAAGCGGATTTACGCCGGCTGGCTAACTACGATGTGTTGACCGGCTTGCCGAATCGCTCGCTGTTTGCCGCCAGGCTTAATCAGGCTATTCACAGGGCGACCCAGCAGGAAGAGAAGCTGGCACTAATGTTCCTCGACCTTGACCGCTTTAAGCACGTGAACGACTCCTTCGGTCACGGAATGGGTGATGCTCTGCTGGTGGAAGCGGCTGCGCGGCTGCAATCCTGTATCGACCCAGAGTTCACTCTGTGCCGGTTTGGCGGTGATGAGTTTGTGGTGTTGGTCAATGGCGCCGAGTTGGATACGCTTAACCATCTGGCCAATGACATGCTTAAACAAATCGAAACGCCGTTCAGGCTGTTTGGGCGTGAGTTTTATATCTCCACCAGTATTGGTATTTCTATTTGGCCCGATGATGCGCGCCAGCCGGAAGCGCTGATTAAAAATGCTGATTTGGCCATGTACCATGCCAAGGAGGAGGGGCGCGGCAACTTCCAGTATTATTCCCAGGAGCGTAATGCAGAGGCACTTTACCATTTAAGGCTTGAAGCTGATTTGCGCAAAGCGTTGGAAAGGAATGAATTCCAACTTTACTATCAGCCTCAAGTTGATGTTATTGAAGACAATTTGCCGGTAGGGATGGAAGCCCTGCTGCGATGGAAACATCCCAAAGATGGCTATGTACGCCCCGATATTTTTATTAAGGTGGCCGAAGCCTGTGGCCTGGTTATTGATATCGATAAATGGGTGTTGCGTCAGGCCTGTATAGATGGCGCCAGGTGGAGCGCTATGCTTTGTCGCCCTTTCAAATTGTCGGTGAATATCTCGGCGGTACATTTCCGCCAGCATGATTTTATCGATAATCTCAGACAGACCCTGGAAGAGACAGGTATGCCGGTTGAAAATCTGGCACTGGAAATTACCGAAGGGGTGCTGATGAAAGAGTTGCATATCGCCAGGGCTCACCTGCACCAGCTTAAGCAAATGGGTGTACAGGTTGCTATTGACGATTTTGGTACCGGTTATTCATCGTTGGCTTATTTGCGGCACTTTGATGTTAATACCCTGAAAATTGATCGAACCTTCCTGATAGATATTGCAGACAATTCTGCGGATCAGGCGATTGTCTCCAGTATTATTGAGCTTGCCCGTAACCTTAAGCTGAAAGTCGTGGCTGAAGGAATTGAAAACGAAGAGCAGCTGGAGCAAGTGTTCCGAAGGGGCTGCCATGTTATTCAGGGGTACTATTTCGCCAAACCCATGCCCCAGATGGAATTGGATGCCTATCTCGGGCTTTGCGCGTCTGATGAGAATGCTTCAGCCTAGCGCTGACACCTTACTGCTTAGTAAATATTCAAGTTTTTAACTTTCATGCGTCATGTCTGATAGAATGGCGCACAACCATTTTCAGTCTCTTAGTGTCCCAGTGAAATGAAACCATTAGTATCGCTGTTGCTGCTGTTCGTTATGTTTGCCGCCCAGGCTGCGGACAGGCCCAAGATTGGCTTGGTGCTGAGCGGTGGTGGTGCCAAAGGCGCCGCGCACGTTGGGGTACTCAAGGTGTTGGAAGCCAACAATATCCCGGTGGACTATGTTGCCGGTACCAGCATCGGTGCTTATGTGGCTGGTATGTATGCCCTTGGCTACAGTGCCACTGAGATTGAAGCCATTATGATGAACGTGGACTGGAATCGGGGCTATTCCGATACCATTCCCCGCGAGTCGCTCAGTTATCGCGATAAACAACTGAGGGATAAATATAACATTCCGCTTAATATTGGTTACCGCGATGGCGAAGTGCAGGCACCATCAGGGTTACTTCGTGGCCAAACCATGTCGGTACTGCTGCGTGAATCTACGGATGTCGTGCGCGAATTTGCCAGCTTTGATGAGCTCGCCATTCCATACCGCGCGGTCGCCACCGATTTGGCAACCAGTCTGCCAGTGGTGCTGGCCAAAGGCAGTGTGGTCAATGCCATGCAGGCATCGGCTACAGTTCCGGGGGCGCTGCAACCCATGTTAATTGATGAGCGTCTGCTGGTGGATGGCGGGATTGCCAACAATATGCCTGTGGATGTGGTTAAGGCGATGGGAGCCGACATCATTATTGCGGTGGATATCGGCTCGCCACTGGTAGGCAAAGAACAGCTTAACAGCACAATAGCCGTGTTGAACCAGCTGTCCACCATGCTGACAGCGGCCAGTACTGAAGCGCAGAAAAAACTGTTAACCGATGCAGACGTACTTATTCGCCCAGCCATCGATAATCTCAGTACCACCGATTTCAGCATTATGAGTACGGCTCTGGTGCTTGGAGAGGAGGCCGCCAAAGCCCAACTCGACAAGCTGCAGCGGCTGAGTGTGAACAGCGAAAAGTTTGCCGGATATCAGCAAAATAAACGGGAGAAATCCAAGCTGTGGCTCGATGAAATCAATCGGCCGGTTGTGGCTGTCGTTTACAATAACCAATCTCGAGTCAGCGAAAGTCTGCTGGGGGATACCCTGGGTATTGAGGTGGGAGAGGTCGTTAGTCGCGAAAAGATAGAACAAGGTGTAAATCAGTTATACGCATTGAACCGTTTTGAAAGAGTAGAGGCTGAATTTAAAGACACGCCGGATGGCAGGGTGCTTACCATCAACACCAAAGCCAAGTCCTGGGGCCCCAACTATTTTGATTTGGGTTTCAACTGGGAAGACGATTTTACTGCGGATTCGGCCGTGACTCTGGACACCGCCTATACCATGACCAATCTTAACGAGAATGGCGGAGAGTGGCGCAACGAGCTCAAGCTCGGTTACGAGAAGCTTGTTGGTACCGAGTTTTATCAGCCGCTGGACAGAGATCAGCAGTTCTATGGCCGTGCCCGCTACCAGTATGAGATTGAAGCCTGGGATCTCTTTGATGCCAACAACAAGATAATTGAGCTGGATAAAGATTCTCATCAAATTGAATTGGGGTTGGGGCTGAATTTTGCCAGTCATGGTCAGTTGGAGCTTGGTCTGACTGGTGAGAAAGGCAAGATATCCAATGAAGCCTGGCTTGCCGAAGATCTGGGGTTCTCCTCCTATGGCAGTTATTTTCAGATTGGCTATGACACCTTAAACAGCATCAGCTTCCCCACATCAGGTAACAGGGTCACTCTGAAGGTCACCCTGCGCAACGAAGAGTTTGACGTGGAAGGACTGGAGAACGAATCCAGCACTCAAATTCAGGCTGACTGGAAAGGGGCGCTGGGCGTTGGTAATCACGCGTTTGTGGGTAAGGCATCGCTTGAGTCGTCAAATTCCGATGGTAATTCCATTCACATTGCCGAGCTTGGGGGCTTCCTTAACCTGTCTGGATATCGCAAAGATGCGTTGGCCGGTGCCCACAAACTGTTTGGTGCCTTTGTGTACCAATATGATCTCGGTCGTGATGCGCTTGGCATGACAGATTACCCCCTCTACCTCGGGGCGAGTATTGAAGCCGGTAATGTGTGGTGGGAAAGGGACGATGTGTCCCTGAAAGACCTGATTTTTGCCGGCAGCCTCTACATAGGTACCGACACCGACCTGGGCCCTGCCGCACTGGGTATAGGTTTAAGTGATGATGGCCAGCGCTCTTTCTATTTGTTTGTCGGCAAGAATTTTTAACTCACAGAATTTTACAAAACCCGCTTAGACCCGCCTGGCAACTCCTGCTAGGCTGTGCGGGAGCATTTTACCCGCAACAACCCGTTGCGGCGTATATATAACAATAAAACCGGGGATTGATATGACCAAGTTATCTACTCTGGCTCTGGGCGTCGCCCTGGGTCTTGGCCTTGTGGGTTGTGGCGATAAAGCGTCAACGCCAGCCGTTGCCGAAAAGCCAGCAGAAGCCGCACCAACCGTTGCCGCAGCGGCTGAAAAAGCCCTGATATCAGGCATCGAGCAGCAAAACTTCGATAAAGAAGTGCGCCATCAGGACGACTTTTACTACAGCGTGAATGGCACTTGGCTGAAAAACACACCTATTCCGGCCGATAAGTCCAACTATGGTGCTTTCTCCGTACTTTATGATGACAGCCAGAAAGCCCTGCGCGAAATTGTTGAAGCGGCAGCCGCCAAAGAGAACAAACAGGCCGGCTCCACCGAACAGAAAATTGGCGACTTCTATGCCAGTTACATGAATACCGACAAGCTGGAAACGCTGGGCGTTGCGCCAATTAAGGCGAGCCTGGATGCCATCGTTGCGGCCACCGACCACAAAGCGCTGGCGGGGCTGATGGGAACACTTCTTACCAATGGCAGCTCAATTCCATTCGGTTTCTGGGTAAATAACGACGCCAAAAACTCGACTCAATATGCGGTGTACATGAGCCAGGGCGGTCTGACACTGCCGGATCGTGACTACTACCTGAAAGACGATGCCAAGGACGTTGCCAACCGCGAAGCTCTGGCCAAATACGTGACCGCTGTACTCAGCGCCGCCGGATATGCCGATGCCGAACGCGCCGCCAAGAGTGTGGCTGACATTGAGCTGTTTATTGCGCAAAACCAGTGGAGCCGGGTTGAGTCCCGCGATGCCAACAAGGTTTACAACAAACTGACCCGCGCTGAGCTGAGCACCCTGCTGGGCGACTTTGATTTTGAAGCCTTTGCAGCCAGTGCAGGTATGGGCGACAAGGTGACTGAAGTGATTGTACGTCAGCCATCTTATTTTGAGTCACTGGGCAAAGGCTACAGCCAATTCCCGCTTGAAGCCTGGCAGGACTACCTGGCTTTCCACCTGGTGGACGGCGCAGCCGAGCTGCTGAGCGATAACTTCGTGCAGTTGCACTTTGATTTCCATGCCAAAACTCTGGCCGGTGTGCAGGAGCAGGCGCCGCGCTGGAAGCGTGCTGTGGACGCGGCCGATCAGGTGATTGGTGAGCTGGTGGGTGAAGCCTATGTGAAGGCCCACTTCAAGCCTGAAGCCAAGGCTCGCATGGAACAGCTTATTCATAACCTTATCAAGGCGTTTGAAGTGAGCATCAATGAGCTGGAGTGGATGACTCCTGAGACCAAGATTGCCGCACAGGAAAAACTCGCCAAGTTCACCTACAAGATTGGTTATCCGGACAAGTGGAAGGATTACACCGGGCTTGAAATCAAGGCCGACGATCTGGTGGGCAACTACGTGCGCTACGCCAACTTCGAATACGCCGATATGCTGGGCAAGCTGGGTCAGCCAATCGATCGCACCGAGTGGCATATGACGCCGCAAACCGTGAACGCCTACTACAGCCCCGTGGGTAACGAGATTGTGTTCCCGGCAGCCATTCTGCAGCCACCATTTTTCAACATGGATGCCGATGATGCGGTGAACTATGGCGGCATTGGCGCGGTTATTGGCCATGAAATCAGCCATGGCTTTGACGATCAGGGCTCCAAGTATGACGGTAACGGTAACCTGCGCAACTGGTGGTCAGACAAAGACCGTGAAGAGTTCCAAAAGCGCGGCAAGCAGCTCTCTGAGCAGTACAGCAAGTACGAGGCGCTGCCGGGCAAGTTTGTTAACGGCGACCTGACATTGGGTGAAAACATCGGTGACCTTGGTGGCCTGACCGTGGCACTGCGCGCCTATCAGATGAGTCTGAATGGCCAGCCATCCGTGGTTATTGATGGCCTGAGCGGTGAACAGCGCTTCTTTATGGGCTGGTCGCAGGTATGGCGCCGTAACTACCGTGATGAAGAGCTGAGCAAGCGTCTGCTGACCGACAACCACTCTCCAAGCCACTTCCGTGCTATGGGAACGCCACGTAACATCCCCGGCTTCTACGAGGCCTTTGGCGTAACCGGTAACGACAAGATGTACCTGCCTGAAGAGGCACGGGTGAAGATCTGGTAACGGATTTTCAGCAATAAAAAAGCCGGTCTGCTGTAAAGCGGCCGGCTTTTTTCATATCCAATTGACTCGATTAATCTTGAGCCGCCAGCAAGGTCGGCAATACGGTCAGGTCACTGGCTTTTACGTGGGCGATAGCCCAGCGGGCTTGCTGCTGTTCGTGGGCTGGAGGAATGGCCAGGGTTTGCATGGTGGCGGCGCGGGCGGCAATCAGGCCGTTGAAAGAGTCTTCCACTGCCAGACAGTGACGGGCGGCAATGCCCAGTTTGGCTGCGCAGTTGAGGTACACCTCAGGATGCGGCTTGCCAAAGGCCAGATGTTCGGCGGATTCCATGGCATCAAAATAGTCGCGGATCTTCAGGGTATCCAGCACAGCATCGATAATGGCCCAGCTTGAAGAGGTGGCAAGACCAATCTTCAAACCCTGTTGCTTACAGTAATCCAGCGCTTCTATCACGCCCTTCATCGGCACGCCCTCGGCGAGGATATGGGCTACTACGCCGTCAACAATCTGTTTGGCCACTGCGCCGTTGTCGTAGTTATCCCAGGGGAAGCGGCGATACCAGTAGTCCACCACCATATCGATACGCAGCCCCACGGTATCGTGAATGTCTTCGGGCTTGATTGGCAGGCCGAGCCCGGCCAGTACTTCGTATTCGGCCAGCTGCCACACGGGTTCTGAATCGATAAGTATGCCGTCCATATCAAAAATCACGGCATCGATGCGGTTGGTTAACATGCTGTCTCCTCGGCTAAAGAGCCGATATTGTCACTTGGGCAAAATTTTTTTTCAGCCTCAATTTACCAATGTCAAAAAGTAGCCCGTTGAATTTAAATGGCGTGGTAACAGGTAACTTGCTGTATTGTATGGTATTTGACGTCGTTTCAAACTATTGTCTAATTTCATGCGTTTTATCACTGGGATAAGGTGGCCATTGCCCACAGAATTTCCGCAGATTTCCCCCGCACAAGAGTGTGAGCTGATTCATACTTTTTCAAAGCTGTAGTATACTGCAGCCCGGAAATCCGGGTCGTCCTGTCGGACTGTAGCCTTCATCTACGAAGACGTGCAGTTTCGTTGAGAGCGCCATACAAAGAGGAATGTTGCCGTGCTAGAAGCATATCGTAAACACGTCGAAGAACGTGCTGCAGAGGGCGTTGTCCCTAAGCCACTCGATGCCCACCAGGTAGCCGAACTGGTTGAATTAGTAAAGAATCCTCCAGCAGGTGAAGAAGCCTTCATCCTGGATCTGCTTGAAAACCGTATTCCCCCCGGCGTTGACGAAGCCGCCTATGTGAAGGCCGGTTTCCTGGATGCCATCGCCAAGGGCGCTGCCACTTCTCCCATCCTGAGCGCTGAGCGTGCCGTTGAGCTGCTGGGCACCATGCAGGGTGGCTACAACATCGAGCCGCTGATCCATCAACTGGACAACGACAAGCTGGCCCCGCTGGCCGTTAAAGCCCTGTCGCACACCCTGCTGATGTTCGACTCTTTCCACGACGTGGTTGAGAAGATGAACGCCGGCAATGCCCACGCCAAAACTGTGGTTGAGTCATGGGCCAACGCCGAGTGGTTCCTGAGCCGTCCAAAGCTGGCTGACAAGATTTCGCTGACCGTATTCAAGGTAACCGGTGAAACCAACACCGACGACCTGTCTCCGGCCCCGGATGCCTGGTCTCGTCCAGATATCCCGCTGCACGCCCTGGCGATGCTGAAAAACGCCCGCGACGGCATTGTGCCCGATGAGCCAGGCGCCATTGGCCCAATCAAGAAAATCGAAGAGCTGAAAACCCAGGGTTTCCCACTGGTTTATGTGGGTGACGTAGTAGGTACAGGTTCTTCCCGTAAGTCTGCCACCAACTCAGTGCTGTGGTTCATGGGTGATGACATCCCATTCGTGCCTAACAAGCGTGCCGGTGGTTTCTGTCTGGGCGGCAAGATTGCGCCTATCTTCTTCAACACCATGGAAGATGCCGGCGCGCTGCCAATCGAGCTTGACGTCAGCAAGATGGAAATGGGCGATGTGATTGATATCTACCCTTACGAGGGCAAGGTACGTCGCCATGGCAGTGATGAAGTGATTTCTGAGTTTGAACTCAAGACCGACGTGCTGCTCGATGAAGTACGCGCCGGTGGCCGTATTCCGCTGATCATCGGCCGCGGTCTGACCGACAAGGCCCGTGAAGTGCTGGGTCTGGGCGCGTCGAAAGAGTTCGTCCGTCCGCAGGATGTGGCCGACACTGGTAAGGGTTACACCCTGGCCCAGAAGATGGTGGGTAAAGCCTGTGGCGTGGCCGGTGTTCGCCCCGGTCAATACTGTGAGCCCAAGATGACTTCTGTTGGTTCTCAGGACACCACAGGTCCTATGACCCGTGACGAGCTGAAAGACCTCGCATGTCTGGGCTTCAGTGCTGACCTGACCATGCAGTCATTCTGTCACACCGCCGCTTATCCAAAGCCAGTGGACGTGAACACTCACCACACCCTGCCTGACTTCATCATGAACCGCGGTGGTATTTCACTGCGTCCCGGTGACGGTGTTATCCACTCATGGCTGAACCGCATGCTGCTGCCCGATACCGTAGGTACCGGCGGTGACTCGCACACCCGTTTCCCAATCGGTATCTCCTTCCCGGCCGGTTCCGGTCTGGTAGCCTTCGCCGCTGCCACCGGCGTTATGCCACTGGATATGCCTGAGTCGGTACTGGTGCGCTTCAAGGGTCAGATGCAGCCTGGTATCACCCTGCGTGATCTGGTGCATGCCATCCCGCACAAGGCCATCGAAATGGGTCTGCTGACCGTTGAGAAGAAAGGCAAGAAGAACATCTTCTCTGGCCGCATCCTCGAAATCGAAGGTCTGGAGCACCTGAAAGTAGAGCAGGCGTTCGAGCTGTCTGATGCCTCTGCCGAGCGCTCTGCCGCCGGTTGTACCATCAAGCTGGATAAAGATCCTATCATCGAGTATCTGAACTCCAACATCGTCATGCTCAAGTGGATGATCGCCGAAGGCTACGGTGACCGCCGTACCATCGAGCGTCGCATCAAGGGCATGGAAGAGTGGCTGAAGAACCCAGAGCTGATGGAAGCCGATAAGGATGCCGAGTACGCTGCGGTTATCGAAATCGACCTGAACAACATCAAAGAGCCAATCCTGTGTGCCCCTAACGATCCGGACGATGCCGTGCTGCTGTCTGCCGTTGCCAACACCAAGATTGACGAAGTGTTCGTGGGTTCTTGTATGACCAACATCGGCCACTTCCGTGCTACCGGTAAGGTACTGGACAAGTTCGCCAAGAGCCTGCCAACCCGTCTGTGGATTGCTCCGCCAACCAAGATGGACAAGGACCAGCTGACCGAAGAAGGTTACTACGGTATCTTCGGCCGCGTCGGTGCCCGCATCGAAATCCCCGGCTGTTCACTGTGTATGGGTAACCAGGCTCGCGTAGCCGATGGCGCCACCGTGGTGTCTACCTCTACCCGTAACTTCCCGAACCGTCTGGGTACCGGTGCCAACGTGTACCTGGCCTCAGCCGAACTGGCCGCCGTAGCCGCCCTGCTGGGCCGTCTGCCATCGCCAGAGGAATATCAGGTTTACGCCAAGGAAATCGACGCCACTGCCGCCGATACCTACCGTTACCTGAACTTCGACCAGATTGATTCCTACACCAAGAAAGCCGGTGAAGTGATCTTCCAATCTGCGGTCTAAGTACTGATTCGCTGAGTCAAATGAAAGCCGGCGCAAGCCGGCTTTTTTGTATCTTTTTTTAGTAGGTTAGTAAAAGCCCGCCGCCCCAAGGGCAAGGCTTTACACTCGTACAGATATTTGGTTGCCCGTCATCGTTCTTTGTTGTACCTTGGTGCAACTTGTTACTGACAAGGCTTTGTTAACCCTAAGGTGATGAATTGCAGGCGTTAATTAAGCATGCCGTACACGGTACACGGTACACGGTACACGGTACACGGTAAACGGTAAACGGTACACGGTAAACGGTACACGGTACACGGTACACGGTACAACAACGTGGATCAGGGAAGAACCGCTTAGCCAAGCCGCCACAGGCTCGGCCAGCAAAGCAGGGACAGCGCCACTTAGGCACGCCACTTAGGCACGCTACTTAGGCACGCCACTTCGGCAAAAGCAGCCCTCCCTTCAACTTCTCCCCTCGTTGCACAAAACATGATGCAGTCCAAGGTTTAATTAAGCCCAGACTGTTAGCGTAGTAAAGTTAATTTTTTAAACGAAATCTGTTGGTTGGGTACGTAATAAGGCTGCGAGTGCCGGTGCGGTAGCCTACCCGGAATTTGGGTGTTTAGCGCCAACACTGGGGCTTTCGTGGGAATGCCAAACTGCGTTTGGCGAAAGTCGTGGGGCTTCACCCCACACCCGAGGAAAGGGGGCAGTATCGACTTGCCCCCTTGTCCAATCCCCCAGCGACCCGCCACGAAGCGGACGGCTCCTTGGGCATTTGGTGTCCTATAGCTATCGCGTCAGACGCTCATCCCTGATTCGACTGACGCTGCCTCGGTATCCATACCTCGGCCACGCAACGGACACCAATGCCCCGCGGCCGCTTCAAGCGGGAGCGGCGTAGAATTCGGCAAATGCGTTGGCGGGAAGAGTTGTGGGTGTGCTATCACTCACGCGCGATTCTGTTGGCCACCAGAATCGGCCTAACTCTGTATGCCCATACAGTATGATTTAAAATCAGTCGATTTTGGGGCTAAAAACAGTGCCGTCGTTGCGCATTATTTCTGAAGCACTTTTTATAACTTCAACAAATTCATGAGCTTAAAATTGTGCGCGAAACAAAGCGAGCGCAAATCATGCGCATGCGCACTTTCCACCCAGGATGATTTTTGTTAAGTTGAAAATCGAATTTAAAAACAGCGTGTTGCGTGATTTCTTGCCAAGTGGTTGGAGGTGAGATTATGCGCAAGCGCACTATACAAATGTTAGCCAAAATTATAAAGTTACTCATGGAGTCGAGTCTTGCGTTCAATAATTATACTGTTGTTTTCTTTTATGGTCGTATCGTGCGTAGTTGTTCCAAAGAAAATCGAGTATTACGATCACGATTGTGAAATTGCTTCAAAGCGTTATGAGTTAACAACAGAGCAATATTCACTTTTCGAGCAGGCGAAGGCATGTTCGGATGATGAGTGTACAGCACAAGCAGTGGGTGTGGCATTTGGTGCAATAGCGGTTACATCAATCAGTGCTGTTATATCAGGATCTATCGTGTTAGTGGGCAATACTGTATATTGGTTAGAAAAACAAGGTAAGTGCAGTAGAGTCTGAGCGGCTAACAAAAGGTTCAACCTGACAGCTTCGCTGCAGGTTAACCAAGTGTTAGCTGTACAAGGAGGTTTTAGTGCAATCCAATATTAAAGTATTAACTAAATCTAAACATGGTCTAGTCTCGGGAACTTTAAGAGGTTTAGCGGACTATTACGGTTTAAATTTAAATGGGCTTCAATTTGTTTTTCTTATTGCTGCATTTTTTGGAGTAGGTTTGGTTTTATACTTTGTTCTATGGATAAGTATTCCAAGCTATTCACAAAGGGCAATCCTGTTAAATGATTTACAATCTAAACAAGAGTAATGTACAGCTAACAAGCCAAATCAGCAGGACAAATAAAGCTTGCCTTTTGTCGCTGCGCTCTAAGTTTAGGCAAGCATTTATTTGCCTCTGTTTGGGGCGTTATATGCTATTACTGGCCAACCTTATCTACATCACATTAAGTTTTTAAATTTAATAGTAAAATCATTGATCATTTATCATGGAGGATTAGCTATGCCAGGCGCATTTGCACATATAACAGCTGTTAATTTCGCAATAAGCAATTCAAATCTCAAATCATTAAATATGTCTAAAAAAGCAAAGTTAGCTCTCAGCCGAAATCAAAAATTCGTTGAGCTAGGTTGTGTCAGCCCTGACTTTCCTTATTTAAAATTAGGAAGTCCAGACCAAAATGAATGGGCCGATAAGATGCATTATGAGAAAGTAGGCGTCTTAATAAGAAAAGCAATATTACTTGTAAAAAATTTATCAGGCGAGGATCAAGAGAAAGCATTTGCTTGGCTTTGTGGTTTTGTTGCCCATGTCATTTCTGACATTACAATTCACCCTGTTGTTGAGATGAGAGTTGGGCCATACCATGAAAATTCTCAAGAACATCGAATTTGTGAGATGAATCAAGATGCGTATATATGGCCAAAGTTAAACTTAGGTGAAATCGGTTATGCTGAAAGGGTAAATAATAATATTGGCTCTTGTAATGATCCTTCAAACCCATCGAATTTAGATAGAATAATTACTAACCTATGGGAAACTTGCTTAAAGGATGTTTTCCCTGAAAAAGCTGACTCTACACATCCTGATATTAACGGTTGGTATAAAGGCTTTCAGTTTATAGTTGATAATATTGAAGAGGGTTATCGACTTTTTCCTTTAGCTAGACATGTTGCTGCGAAACAAGGGTTAGTTTATCCAAGTTTGGAAGAGATAGATGAATCTTATATTAAAGCTTTGAAAACACCTTGTGGGATAGAAGATTATGATTCAATTTTCGAGCGAGCAGTTGAAAATGTGAAGCAATACTTGTGCTACTTGTCTAACGCTGTTTTTGATGATGGTAGTGTTGATATGTTTTTAAATTGGAACTTAGACACTGGTCGTTGTGAAAAGGAAATGTTGACAGCTTGGAGTAACTCATGAAATATCTAAACTTATTAATTTTATCAGTGTTAACTGCTGGATGCGCTGTATCTGAACCATATAACGATGAAAAAATGTATGACTTAGCTTCCCAATTTAAAGATCTTGCTCAAACTGTCGATGGAGCCATTAAATTTGGTGATGTCATGATTGATAGCGGTGCACAGGCCTTAGAAATTGTTTCAACAGAGCAACCTGATAAGGTTGCACCTTTTGTTAAATATACAATTAAAGCTGAAATGCAAGGCGACAATGCCGTACTTCTATTGTGTGAAGAAGATGTTGCCTTAATCGAAGATGCAGGGTGTAACGCTGTACTTGATAAAGTTTATTGGCATGAACTTAAAAGTAATAGTTGTGTGATTACATTGCAAAGTAATCAGGTATGCAATTAGAGAACGCATATAACAAAGCATTTAAGAGTGATTCCCAACGCTTGGCATTTTTCATTCCATCGTTGGGTTTCGTGTTTCTGGTGCAATGGTTTAGTGTCGTGGTAGCGTTGCTCACACCTTAATGCGGCGTTAAATTTACGAATGAGAATGTTACTGCGATTTATAAAATGGACGCTTTTAGCAGTTGGTAGCTGCCTGTTTCTATGGTTTATCATAAGTTTTACTCTTTATCGGCTTACTGATAAATCTAAAGAGGAGCTAGTTGGGGAGGTTCATTACAAATTTATAGAGCTAAATATTACCAATAGGCAAATTTTCGAAGAGCTAATAGGCAATAAAATAGTCAGGCTTGAGAACTACGGAGTCTTCTATGTTTCTCCGAATGACCGTAAGCTTTTGTGGCCAGAAAATCCTCACGAAATGTTAAAAAAGAAATATACTATTAAGGCCAAAATCGAAGTTAGCAGTCTCAAGTTTGGTGGCTACTCAGTGGCTAAAGTGGTTTCTACAGAGAAACTAGATCAACAACCAATAATCAGTAAATAAATTTAACAAAGCGCTCTACCAACGGCAGCAAGCTGCCTGGACTCAAAAAAGCTGCGCTTTTTCTCGCCGGTAAGCGCGGCGTTATATTCCCAAGTAGGCACAGAGTACATTGAAGATTATTAGAGTTTTTTTATTTGGAGTTTGTTTATGGCAGAAGCTGTCGCTGAGAACACCTATTTTACTGCTCAAGGGGAGCAAGATGGTAAGCCAGTTATTTATCGAAGTATGGAAAAGGTGCCTGAAGGACAAAACGAATCTGACTACCCCACTCTAATAAATATCTACTGGCCTTTTGAGGCAGATGAGAATAATGGTATGCCTAATGCCCAAACAAACCATGACCAAATTGCGTTTGAGGATACACTAGATCAACTAGATCAGAATGGTGTGAGTCATTTAATGCTTGTAGTAACAGGTAATGGTAGAAAAGAATGGGTTTGGTATGTCAAAGATGTGGAAGGTTGGATGATTAAATTAAATGAGCGACTTTCAGGTCATAAAGTATATCCAATTCAAATTGAGATAAATCAAGATCCAGAATGGGCTACATATCACAACTTTGTAGCAGGTGTTAAGGGAATATAACAAGCAAAGGCAAAGCGACGCGTAACGCGCGCTTGCTTTAAACGTTATGCAGAATCATGAAAAATATCTTCGCATTATTCATTGTCCTTATTTCTAGTAATGTCCTTGCCGATTGGATGGATGACCCGTGTGTTTTGTTTGATGAGAAAGGCACGAAATGTACTTACACAGTCGATAATGTGAAGTTCATTATCTCCCCTGGCGGAGAGATCGACTTCAATAACAGCAAGATGCAAGTTAACTTACCCGAACACTTTGAGATAGAAGAAGTGCGAGATGGCCAGATTTTTGGTGATGCCACATATTTAGCTCTTGCAATTACTGACCATGATTCTGGTGGAACAATAATTATTTCAATATCACTTAAAAAGCGTGAAATTATTTGGTCCAGTGAGTTCCCTGCATTTAATTCTTCACCGCTGCTAGTCTATGAAGATGAACTGTATATTGGCGGTATAGGCAGGGTAGCCAAATATAGCGCCTTGAGTGGGAAGTTAGTTTGGGAGCTAAAAGGGCTTTACGAAAGAGATACTCAAGCCTTTAACGGGTTTAATAAGCCAGTTATTACTGGTGCTAACGTTGAATTTCCTGAAAGTAAGGTTTCTACGGCTAAATATAGCGGTATTCGTAAAGTGGTTGTTAATAGGCAAACAGGTAAATTGGTATCAAAGTAAAATGCATAACAAACGCAAGCACTCGGACCAATTCTCCGCTGCGCTCCAAATTGTCCGGTGTTGCGGGCGTTAGGTGATTCATCAATGTTAAAGTACCTCCTCATAGAAACAAAGAGCGGACAGCCAAATCTTTTTGATGCTTTGCATACCCTCGACTAGGCTTTGAAGTACCTGCTTTGAACCTGTTGAGGCTTGCCATGACTACCGCCCGTCGCCAGTTGATCGATGCTGAAAGTACACCTTTCTACCATGTGATAAATCGGTGTGTCAGAAGGGCATTTTTGTGTGGTGAAGATGCGGTTTCGGGGCGCAGTTACGAGCATAGGCGTGGCTGGATAGTGGATAAAATCAAACAGTTGTCGTCTGTCTTTTGTATTGATGTTTGCGCTTATTCGGTGATGTCCAATCATTACCATTTGGTGCTGAAAATCGATCTTGCGGTGCAAAAAGCGCTATCGCCGTTTGAAGTCGTCGAGCGCTGGAGTGGTCTATTTTGCGGTAATCCAATCGCCGCTAGATTCCTTAAGGGCGATAACCTGTCGGAAGGTGAGCGTATACTGCTGGATACGCTTATTAGTGAGTGGCAGGAGCGACTTGGCAGTATCAGTTGGTTTATGCGCTGTTTGAATGAAGAGATTGCCCGCAAGGCAAATCGGGAAGATGGCTGCAAGGGCGTATTCTGGGAAGGACGCTTCAAATCTCAGGCTCTGCTCGATGAACAGGCGCTGCTGGCCTGCATGATGTACGTGGATCTAAACCCCATTCGTGCAGGTATTGCTGACTCGCTGCAAGCGTCTGATTACACGTCCATTCAGGAACGGATCGAAGAACTTGATGAGCCTGCAACCGCCAAAGTTTCACTTAAACCATTACTCCCATTTGATGGCGCAACAACAGCCGCCGAACAGTCAGGCATCCCGTTTCACTTTGCCGATTACCTGGAGCTGATTGACTGGACCGGTCGGGCGGTGCGTGAAGACAAGCGTGGCTTTATTGCATCCTCCAGACCAAAGCTGCTGCTTGAGCTTGGTATCAGCGACGATGCCTGGATAACCTCTGCTAAGGAATTTCGCCGCCAGTACAGTGGTATTAGCGGCCGCTGGGATGCCATGTGTGCCATGAAGGCCAAATGCGGTGGGAAATGGTGCCGGGGCAAACAGCAAAGCCAAGCGATACATCCCCAGTAAGCTACAGCCTTTTGTAGTTTTTAGTCGACACAGGCATAAGCCTTTCTTTGGCATGTCTGGCTACTGCACTTTTTGAAATGAATTGCCCTAAATGCTCGATTTAGGGAGTCCACTGCCGAAAATTTCACGTTACCTATAAGTGGCTGAGGCTGATTTGGTTGCTTTCTTGAAGCGCGGAAAATGTTTAGGATGTCCTCATTGGTGTTGTGGGCGTCCTCACTCTTTGATTCCACAGCCTAGGCCGCTGAATGCGGCCTCATTTCCTCTGGCGCTATTCCTCTCGCGTCAGCCTCTTGGCTTGCCTGAGTCCTTGCCTTTTGGCGTCCCTGATCTGGCGGCGCCCGCTCCACGCTGTGGGTTTGCCGGTTTTTTCCGTTGCGCCGCTGCCCAAGGGCTTTTGGCAGCAGTGCCGCCTTCGCTTGCCCCTGGCTTTTCTGGGCGCGATTTGTGCTGAGAGATGGGCTGAGAGTTGCGCTGAGAGCTGGGCTGAGCTTTGCGCTGAGAGCTGGGCTTATAGTCGAGAATAGACACAGGAATGGGCTTTTTGGGCTCAAATCCCTCAATGACCCGCCGCTCAATCACATGCCCCAGACGGCTTTCAATCATACACAGATTCTTGAAATCATCTTTTGACAGCAAAGACACAGCTTCCCCTGTCATGCCCGCCCGGCCGGTACGACCGATACGGTGGATGTATTCATCCGGTGGGTATGGCAGATCGTAGTTCACCACCCTTTGCAGCTTATCGACATCAATTCCCCGTGCGGCCACGCCCGTGGCTACCAGATACTGCAAACTGCCGTCTTTGAATTCGCTCAACAGCTGCTCACGCACCGCCTGACTGCGGCCACTGTGAAACGCTTCGGCGTGAATGCCACGCTTTTCAAGCTGGCTGACCAACTTGGCCGCGCCATGTTTGGTTTCAATGAAAATCAGTGCCTGCTGCCATTGTTCAGTTTGGATAAGATGGCTCAGGAGGGCCGACTTGGCGTCCTTATCGACCGTCACCAGCCACTGGGAAATTTCTTTTTTGCTGGGCTTGGCAATGGCAATTTCAACCGGATCCGGCACCGCTGTTTTGGCCAGATCGCGAATGCGTGGGGATAAAGTTGCCGAAAACAGCAGATTCTGGCGGTTCGTGGGCATACGGCCGATAAGGTCGTTAATGACCTCAATAAAGCCCATATCCAGCATGCGGTCAGCTTCATCCAGCACCAGCACCTGGATTTCTTCAAAATGCACAGCGCGCTGATGGTACATGTCTTTGAGTCTGCCAGGCGTCGCCACCAGAATATCCACGCCTGCAATCAGCGCCTGCTTTTGGGCCTCAATATCCACACCGCCATACATGGCCAGCACGGTCAGCGGCAAGTTCGCAGCGTAGGCGCTCAGATTGTCAGCCACCTGCACCACCAACTCCCGGGTTGGCGCCAGGATCACCGCCCGTACCCGTTTTTTCCGCTCAGTCTTTCCCTGGCTTAAGCGCTCAATCAGCGGCAGTCCAAATGCCGCGGTTTTGCCCGTTCCGGTTTGAGCCGCGGCCAGCAGATTGCGGCCACTTAAGGCTACCGGGATAGACTTTTGCTGGATCTCGGTAGGCTGTTGATAGTTCAGTGACTCAAGTGCAGAAGTAATGGCGGGAGCTAATCCCAGACTGGCAAATGACATAGCAAATCCAACTCAGTGTAGTGGGCGGTAGCCTCAGGATGGGCGCGCATTTTATCGCTATTCATCCGGGATTCAAAGCCGGCGGCGCGTGATGGGGGTAAGCCGACATGGCTTAAGTCTGGCACAGAAAGGCCGCACACATATGGACACATCCCACAGATGCTGGCCGTTTTTATTTGCGGATAGCCATTCTATGTGTGAAGCAAAAGTGAGGACAGCTATAACACTTCACTCGCAGATTGCACCAGCTTTTACCCCATCGAAGCCGCTTTGGCGGTTGGACTGAGTGAAACGGGCAAGCCGAGATATGGATATCGAGGCAGAGACCGTCGAGCTTGGAGCGAGTCGGTCTTGGTGACCGTTTTCAGTCCATAAGGCCAAAGTGCCCGGCTTCGTCTGGGGTCGTTGGGGGATTGGACAAGGGCTCATGCTCGCCAGAGCATCCATGAGCGCGAACCATGGATGGTGAGCTGGCCCTTTTGCACGGAGGCAATTGCAAGTCGATACTGCCCCCTTTCCCCGGGTGTGGGTCGGCGACCCACGACTTCGAGCAAACTTTCCGTCGTTTAGTCAAACGACACCCCAAACGCGCAGACAGCCACTATTCGGCCATCCTGTCGAACATCATGAAACTGATACCGTTTGCATCTGAAGTAAGCGCCAATCCATCACTCTGCCTTACCGTGTACCCAATCCAGCACTGGGCTTAGCCACTCGGGCAAGGGCTGATAAAAGGCGCCGTGAAGTTTGCCGGTATCGATTTTTAGCTCCTTGAAGCTTGCCGGTTTTTCGGGAAAGTCCATAAAGTGGCGGCAGCTTGCGCCCAGGGTATCGCTCGCTTCATAAATCGACAGCACCTTGCCGGATAATCTTAAGTTGGGTGGCACTGAGCCTTCGGGGCAAGAGGCCAGCAGCACGTAGCGCAGCTGTGGTCGATGCAGATAGCTCGACACTCTGGTAGTAATGCCGCCGCCCTTTGAAAAGCCGACCACCACTATGTTGTGCTCGGGTACACCCGCCTCAATCAATTGTTCAACCTGCGCCACTATGGTGCCTGCATAGGCGTACATGTTGGTATTGGCCGGGCGCTGGGATGAAATCACCACCGCGCCACGGGAAGCCAACGCATCCAGCACTGCCGGGTAATCATATAAGCCAAAACGCGGGTCGGTTGGCCTGGGGCCGCTGTTTTCGATGATGCGGCCGTGTAAATAAAAGAGATAGGTTGCCGAAGGGCTCGGCTTTTCCGGCGCCGTGGTGACCACGGCGCCTGCGTGTGCCTGCATGGCTAAACTGCTTATGAGCACCCATGTTGCCAATCTTATTTGCATCACTACCTCGTCAGTGTGTTTTTTCGTTCACTCTAGGTCACACAAATTGGCAGGCTTGAGAACAGATAACATTCCGGATGGGAAGGGTATCGGTGCAAGCCGGCTTCTTTGTATCCTGATTTCAGCCGCAAAGTACCAGCCCTGCCTTGAGATAGGCTAACAAGCAGTCAGCAAGCACGGTTACGGACGTTCTATTTGGCCGCGCGGGCCTGATAGTAAGAGGTCACCACCGGGTCGGCACCGATGCGCTCTGCATAGGCTTGAAGGGAGGGCGCGATACGCGTGACGCAGTCTGCCGGAACATGATCCAGCTGTCCCGAACCCAGCCAGCGCAGCAACATAAGTACCTTTAAATCTGCAATGGTCAGCTTGCCGTTGGCGAAATAGTTGCCCTGCGTCGCAAGCTTTTGTGCCATCCAGCCCAGGTACAGGGTCAGAGGACCCGTGACAAAAGCCTCGCGGGCACTCTTGAGGGCATCACCCTGCAGGCCAAAGCTTGCTACCAGTTTATGGGTGAGGTCTTCACAGCCGTCCATGATTTCATCGCATAGCAGCGCCTGAAAGGCATCCTGCGGATAAAGGTCTGCTGCCTTGCCAAAATAGCGCAGTAAGGCACTTGACTGGGTGTACTGCACTCCCTCTATGTTGACAGTGGGCACCTGGCTCAGTGGTGTGCTTTTGCGCACTTCGGCAAATTCACCATAGCCGAAACGGAAATCCTCAAACGGGATGCCGGCGGCGTTGAGTGCGATACGGATTGGCTCACCGCGGCCGCCATCAACATCGAAATAACTGACTTTAATCTGGCTCATTGTGCTCTCCTGAGAGGTTTGTTTTGCTGGATATAAATCTTAGTTGCTTTTATGTCGTGCAGGTTCCGACACCGAGAGTGCTGATGGAGTCTTGTGGTAAAAAAGACAAAACAGACTGTACAGTCATAGCAGGTTGCTGCTTCGGATGCTCTCGGCTAAAGAGTTGATTCCCATGCTGTCGGACCTTCGAACTGCCCTGATTCCTGGTCTGGTATAAATTCGGGAGTTCAGTCATGCAGCACAGATTTTGCGAATGACGTTGGGTGTTACAGGAGCCAAAAAAGACTTAATGCTTATGATTTTTCACCACTTTTGATGAAATGATATAGTCTTCCACTGCTTTTGTGGGCATAGGTTTCGAGAATAAGTAGCCCTGTGCAATGGTACAGCCCATATGGGTTAAATGATCAACTTGTGTTTGTCGCTCTATGCCTTCCACAACAACCGTTAACTGAAGGCTGTTTGCCAGCGATACTATGGTGCTTGTAATTGCGCTGTCTTTTTCCGAGTGATCAATTTCCACAATAAAAGAGCGATCGATTTTCAGGCAGTCAATGGGCAGTAGTTTGAGATAACTCAGTGATGAATAACCTGTACCAAAGTCATCAATCGATATGTTGAGGCCAATCTGTTTAAGTTCGGTCAGCACCTGAATCGAATATTCCATGTTATGGATGAGTGTCGATTCGGTAATCTCAATTTCGATGGTGCCGGGGTCGAGCGAGGATGTAAGGATTTCATTTCTCAAAAATGGGATAAACTCGGTGTCGTAGAACTGGATTGGTGATAAGTTGAATGAGATGCAAATATTGGCATCAAGTCGCTGTTGCCAATCATTTAATTGGCGCAATGTTTCTTTCACCACCCAGCGGCCGATGGGAATAATCAGCCCACGCTCTTCTGCAAATGGAATAAACTCTAACGGGGAAACATAATTTCCCTCGGATTTTTTCCAGCGCAGTAATGCTTCAAAGCCGACATATTGTCGGGTTTTTAAGTCTATTTTGGGTTGGTAATGGAGTTCAAAACTCCCTGATTCTATTGCTTGCCGCAATTCAGCTTCCAAGGCGATGCGCGCATAGCTTTTTTCGTCTTGTTCGGCGGAATAAAAGCAGACCCGGTTGCGACCCTGTTTTTTGGCACGGTACATTGCCGTGTCAGCCTGTTTCAGCAAATTACTCACGGTAGAGCCATTGTCTGGATACAGGGCGATTCCGATACTGGCACCAACGTACAGTTCTCTGTCGTCTAATTTAACGGGTTTGCTGGCAAGTGAGATGAGCTCTTCAGCGAGCACGGCGTAGTCATGCTGGCCTGAAAAGGCATTGGCAATGACAACAAACTCGTCACCGCCGATACGAGCCAGCATGTCAGACTCCCGTATACGATGGCTAAACCGCTGCGCCACCTCAATCAGAAGTTGATCGCCCATTTCGTGGCCTAAACTGTCATTGACGGATTTAAAGTCGTCCAGATCAATAAACATTAATGCCAAGCTGCAATTTAATCTTTTGGCTATGCGAATATCACGATTTAGCTGATGTTCAAAATTAGACCTGTTTGGCAGACCGGTCAGTTCATCGTGAAACGCCATATGTTCGATTGCGTGTTGTTTGGCTTTGAGCTCTGTCATATCACGCAACAGGAAAACAGTGGCATTAAGTTTAGGGTCGCTTTCTATAATGGTGTAAATATTAAGCAATATATCGACGGAAATTCCCGATGTTGAGTTGATTTCTACCTCACCGGACCAGGTTTTGTTGGTGGCAACAGCCTGCATTATTTCGTCGCTTTGTATATCTGAATCAGCCAAAATCGTAGTGAGGCAAAACTTGTGATCAACTAAAGTTTGCTTGCTTAGGCCGGTCAGCTCAGAAAACTTAGGGTTCACATCAATGATAACCCCGTTGCTGTCAGTAATAATGATGCCTTCGTCGATGGAGCCAAGGGCGCTTTTCGCGATTTGAATTTGCCGCATTGGATTGATAAGGGAATGCCTGACGACGGCATGAACAATAAATACAATGAAAGCACCGACAATCAGCAATTGTAAAAACTCAATGACTAGTCCCGCTTGAAAAAAGCTTCGGTAGCGAGATTCATGTAGCACGACTTCGACATTACCTATGGTTATACCGGATTGAATGATGGGTTGATTAACGACCAGTAAGGCCCCTGATATGATGCGTTTATGGTCCTGGGCTGTGTAGTTGCCGATTGTTCCATCGGGTAAACGCACTCGCCCCATAAAGAGATGACCAAAATTGCCATAGACCCTGATCCCGGACACTTCTGAAATATTGAGTTCAAAGTCGAGCATTGCCGATGCCACATCCTCTGAAAGCTGACGGGATGCGCCTTGTTTGTAGATGTCCCAAATCATTGGGCTTACGGCATTCGCAATACGAATAGCAATAGTGTTGGTGTCTTCCAATAGCTTTAATTCAATTTCCTGTTGCGCTCTGTAAGTGCGAATCAGCAAAAAGCTGGTCATTACCAACGTAGTAATGACCATGAGAACCATGAGCAGTTTTAACGAAATGTACTGATTAAAATTGGTCATGGGTTATTGTTCATCATAGGGACCAAACAACAGGTAGTAGTTTTGGTATTTCGCTTTAAACAATTGCTTACGCTCAATGAAGTCACGGGAAAACTCATTCTCCTCTTTATATTTTTTGTAGACCTCATCTGACGCCAGTTTCCACTTTGCCAAATCCTCATCACTCCATGTGTTAAGCGTAATGCCTTCGGCTTTGAATTTGTCCAGTGCTTCAAAGTCTTTCATTTTACTGCTTATTGTAGTGGTGAGTGTGTAGGCCTTAATGGCCGTTTCCAGGATCAGTTTTAAATCTTCGGGTAATGCGGTATAGGCTTTGTCATTAATGAGAAAGTCTGACAAAACGGAGGGTTGCCAAATGGCAGGTACAATCGCGTAGCGGCTGATATCCTGCAGCCCCAGGTCCCACGCCCCTGACGTCGTCGTCCACTCGACGGCATCCAGCGCGCCTGATAAGAGTGCAGGGCGAATTTCTGATGGTACAGTGGGGATTGCATATGCGCCGCTGGCGGCGGCAAGTACTTCACTGGGTAAGCCGGGGCCGATACGCACTTTCTTACCTTTTAAATCACTTAAGGAATGAATGGGAGTTCGCGAGAGTAAACCAAACTCCATCCCAGGCCACCATGCCGGACGCCACAGCACACCAGCGGGCTTTGATAAATCGTTTGCCAGCTGCGTGCCTTCGGCCCCCAGAAAAAACAGCATGGAAGCATCGAGGTTCATGAAGTCAAATGGTCCCGCATTCATGACTGCCCAGGCAGGGTGTTGACCAGACCACCAATTCGGCCAGCCATTACCCATTTCTATTGTTCCTTCGCTGACAGCAGAAAAAATATTGGGACCAATCACTAAAGCGTCTTTGCCTCCGGAGTAGAGGGTTATGTTCAGCCGCCCGGAGCTCATGATACGCACGTTTTCGGTAAACTTTTTAAGCTCAATAAAATCATTGGCCTGCTCAACCGCATGGGATTGTAAGCGCCAGTTAAATATTTGTTTTTGTTCTTCTTGTTGACAGCCTTGTAGTGTCAGTAAAGCTAAGCACAATAAAGTCATTAAGCCTTTAACGATTGACATGGTTTGCCCCCTAACCCGAATCATGCGGAAAACATTCCTTCAGTTTTTATTCTGGTTTTCTGTTGCCATTAGCGGGTGACCGCCGATGTTACTGTTTAGCTTCTTTAAGACTAGTATCAATTTGTTGATGATATTCTTCAGCTTATGCCGCCAGCCCCGCATACTCAACAGCGGGCATATCGTTTAATTGGCTTTCTGGGTAAACAGGCCTGGAGCGCTGAGGTCACATTCGATTGTATATCTGGCGTTGTTCAGTATCTTAAGCCGTGCTGGTTCCGGCCCTGGCTCCTCAATTCGTCATTCACTTCCAGTGCTACAACCTGCTGCACCAATGACAAAAAGAGCTGTTGGGTATGCTCATTTATTGTTAAAGGTCGTCGGTTTTTGCCGTTGTATCTTGCGCACAAGCTACAAAAACATTCCTGGCCTTCATCAACCAAAGCAATTGGCGAAGCATTGCTGTAAGTTCGGGCTATATTTTAAAACAGGAAACTTAAGCAGTAGCTATTACAAGGGACTTATGTGTCTCTGAATACCATGCAGCTGCTTGGTTGTCACTTTTCAGTGTGTTCAACGGATGGTGATTATGCTCAGGTTTTCTTTATGGATAACCTTGATTTTGATGGTTTTGCCTGTTGCTTCTGAGGAGGTGGATGGGTATGTCCCCCCCACTTTTACCGTTGGGGTGCAGGATTTCTATTACCCACCTCATTCCTTCATTGAGGAAGGGCGTTATGCCGGCTTTGGTCGGGATGTTCTGGATTTATTTGCCAGTCATCGTGGCTACAGGTTTGTCTATGTACCTCAACCTTATATCCGCAACGTGGTGGATTTACTCGGCGGCAAAATCGATTTTCAGTACCCCGACGACAGCAAATGGTTGGTGGAGATGAAATTGCCCCATACCATTTTTTATAGCAATGGCATCGTAGGCTATATGGATGGCGTGAATCGAAATCGAGCGGATTTGGGTAAACCCTTGGAAGAGTTAAAGCGCATGGTCATGCCGATTGGGTGGACTGCCAAAGATTATGAACCCCTGGTCACCGAGGGCAAGCTTATTATTAATCAGGTAGGTTCGGTTCAGGCGGTCATCGCCATGGTACTTAAAGGGCGGGTCGATGGTGCCTACCTGAATGCTGATGTGGTCAATTACCATTTTGCCAGTATGGGGCGGGAAGGCGACGTTGCCATTGATACCACTCTGCCTTATTCCTTTGGCCACTTTACCCTGTCCAGCAAAAAGCACCCGGCCATTATTGAGGAATTTAATGCGTTTCTGAATGAGCAGGCAGATGCAGTTGCCAGCCTGAAAGAAAAATATCACTTTAAGTATGACAAGGAGCCGTCGGTGCAACCTTTCACGGTGAATTGATATTACCCCAAACAAAAAGCCGGCATGCGCCGGCTTTTTTTATGGTAACTGCCCTGAGTATTTACGAGTGCTTGGAGTGCAGTACTTCCAACAGCTCATCTTCCAGTTGGAAGCGGGTTTCCATGGCGTCGCCCAGGTTGGAGAGGTCTTCATCCAGTTGCATCAGTACGTTGTCATCGGCTGAGGCCGTGTACTTGTCATTGAAGTCGAGCGCAGCGTCTGTGGTGTTGTGAATGCGCGGCAACAACTTTTTTGCAATCGCCTGGCTGGCCTGGCCGTTGGTTTCGCAGGCGCTCACCACGCGGTTATAAATCTCAAAATGGCCTTCAGAAACGTAATCGACCAGGAGATCGCAGAAGGCTTTGACATGGTCTGACGACGGCAGACTCTGGCGACTTTCGTAAGGAGGTAAGCCTGCGATTTGGCAGTAGTGCACCAGCAGATTTCTGCGGTTTTCCAACCAGTGATCGATGAGCTTGTTGGCTCCCCCCCATCTCTGTTGTGCACGCTCTAGCTGGGTCAGCATTGTTAGCCTCTCTTCCTCAATAGTCATATCTTTACTGTAGGAGAGATAATGGTAGTTGATCAACTGATTTTTGACGCTTCAGGTGCTCGGTTTTAAAAGGACAAACCAGTTGTTTTGTATACAAAAAGAATGCAAATAAAAAGCCCGGCAACAGAAGTCTGATGCCGGGCGAGTCAGAATATATCTGGGCTCGATGTGACGAGCTTCTTGATTGTTCTTGCTAGCGCAGACTTTTTATACCAAAGGGGATCTCCCCACGCAACTTTTTTCTGCCACGGCGTTCACAAAGACGTCATTTTCCCTTCATCTGTTGATCTTGATCAGAAGACATTGAAAAAGTCTCTCAAGGCGGCTTAGCGGGTGGGATCAGTTCACATAAATGCATTGAGAAAGGTTACTTTATTCCCGTAAATGCTAAACTACCGCGCAGCTTTCAATAAGAACAGGAATCACGCCAAATGGCAGAATTGAAAAACGATCGTTACCTGCGCGCCCTGCTTAAACAACCCGTGGATGTCACGCCCGTGTGGATGATGCGTCAGGCGGGACGTTACCTTCCTGAATACCGCGCCACCCGTGCCCAGGCCGGTGACTTTATGTCACTGTGCAAGAACGCTGAACTGGCCTGCGAAGTGACCCTGCAGCCTCTGCGTCGCTATGAGTTGGACGCCGCCATCCTGTTCTCTGATATTCTGACTATTCCCGATGCCATGGGCCTGGGACTGTACTTTGAAACCGGCGAAGGCCCACGTTTCGAGCGTAAGGCCGATACTCTGGAAGCCATCAAGGCGCTGCCTATCCCGGATCCTGAAGATGAGTTGGGCTACGTGATGCGTGCCGTGAGCACCATCCGCCGCGAACTCAAAGGTGAGGTGCCGCTGATTGGTTTCTCCGGCTCGCCATGGACCCTGGCCACCTACATGGTAGAAGGCGGTTCGAGCAAGGCGTTCGAAAAAATCAAACGTATGATGTACTCAGAGCCAATGGCATTGCATCTGCTGCTGGACAAGCTGGCCGACTCGGTCATCCTGTACCTGAATGCGCAGATCGCCAACGGAGCTCAGTCGGTGATGATTTTCGACTCCTGGGGCGGCGCTCTGTCTCACAGTGCCTACCGTGAGTTCTCACTGCGTTACATGCAGAAGATTGTTGATGGTCTGACCCGCGAAGCCGACGGCCGCAAAGTCCCAGTTACCCTGTTCACCAAGGGTGGCGGTCTGTGGCTCGAATCTATGGCCGAAACCGGCTGTGATGCGCTGGGTCTGGACTGGACTGTGGACATCGCCGATGCCCGCCGCCGCGTAGGTCACAAGGTTGCGCTGCAGGGCAACATGGACCCATCCATGCTGTACGCACCAATCCCACGTATCGAAGAAGAAGTTGAGCAAATTCTGGCTGGCTTCGGTGAAGGTACAGGTCATGTGTTCAACCTCGGCCACGGTATCCATCAACATGTGGACCCAGAGCACGCAGGTGCCTTTATCAAGGCTGTGCACGAGAAATCTCGTAAGTATCACAAGTAAGCTATTGCACTTAAGTTGATGACGCTGAAAAGGCCCGCAATCGCGGGCTTTTTTGTGACTGTGCAGTGGGTCTCTAACTGGCGGTGGAGCAGTGCTTATGTCGGCAGTTCAATTCTGAATTCACAGCCCTCGCCGGGGCGACTGACCGGCATCAGCTTCATGCCCAGAAGACCGGTCAGCTGGCGCACGATGGACAGACCCACCCCCAGCTGTGGCAAATCCGTACTGCCGGTTTGCTGCCAGGCTGCCTGCAATTCAGCGCCCATTCCTGGGCCTGTATCGCGAATGCTGATGGTTTGCTGTGCGCCCTCAAGCAGGCTCACACAAATTCTGCCGCCCTGGGGGGTATAGCGCAGTGCGTTATCCACCAGGTTTGCCAGTACCCGGCCAAACAGCTGTGGATCGGTATGCAGCGCTAAGGCACCGGGATCGTCGATACAGAGCTCAATCTGCTTTTGCTGTGCTTTGGGGGCAAAGCACTGACCCAGTTCATCCAGTACGGGCTTGAGCGGCGTTAAGCGCGACCGCACCCGTATCTGACCATTTTCCAGCGCCGCCAGCTCCAGCAGCTCGCCAAGTTGCGATTTAAGTTTTTCCCCCGAGCGCATGCCTGCGTCCAGCCAGGCAGTGTCACGCTGCTTTTCCGGGGTGATAAGAAAGGTTTCCAGATACCCCAGCAGCGAGGTGAGCGGCGTTTTGAGATCGTGTGATAAGTGCAGTAAAAACTGCTGCCGGGCCGCTTGTTGGTTCACCAGTTTTTGATGCTGCTGCGACAAGGTTTCCAGTAACATATTGATATTATTGCTAAGGCTCTCTATCTCTGCGCCGCCACCATACTGGCCCGGTAAGCTGGTGTGGCCAGCATCAGCGCCTGAAAGTCTCAGGGCCTCAAGATCTGTGCTTAATCGTTTAAGTGGTGCGCTCAGCACCTTGGCCAGCAGCAAAAACAGCGCCACTACAAAGCCGATGGCCAGCAGCATTCCGGCGCCAAGGCCGCGGCTTTGAATGTCTGAGGCCAGCAGTTGATGCCAGCTGTCGTAAATCTCACCGCCGATAATCACATAAAGGTAACCGGTGAGTTTGCCATCAGGGGCCTTTAATTCGCTGACTGAAAATATTTTTTGCTGCTCGGCTGAGCGTGGATCTGTCCCTGTGATGGGCAGTTCATCGCCGCGCAGAAAGCCCTGAACAGGGGCCAAATCCACTTTATCAGTGACTACCTTATTCGGGGCAGCGTCGAAGGCCAGCACCTGTCCTGTGGGACTTAAGGTATAAATTTCAAAACTTGGCCCCAGCAGCATAAAGTCGTGAAAGGCTTCTTTGAGGGCGCTGTCGGTGGTGACACCCCGCGACAGCATGGGATTGATATGGGCCATATGGGCCGACAGTTCCCTGTGCAGCGACTGCTGCACCTTGTCACGCCCCAGCCGGTGGCTTTGCTCCAAAAAGGCGCCCAGCGCCAGCATCAAACCCAGCATCAGTAGCGTCGAGGCCAGCAACAAGCGTGAAAATAGGGTCTTCATCAGTGCAATGCCGCCTGAGCTGCGGGAGGAGCAAATTTGTAGCCCACCCCCCACACGGTTTGTACCAGCTCCCGGGAGCCGGGGATATGGGCGAGTTTGCCGCGCAGACGATTAATGTGGCTGTTTACTGTGTGCTCAAAACCATCGAAACGATAACCCCACACGGCATCCAGCAGTTGGGTGCGGCTGAAAACCTGTTGGGGGTGGCGAGCCAAAAAGGCAAGCAGATCAAACTCTTTGGCTGTAAGAGCCAGGGTGTTGTCGAAGGCCACCACCTCGCGGGAGTCCACATCGATGCGCAGCCCTTCAAACTCAATCAATTGCCGGGTTGGTGCTGCGGTGAGGTTGCGTCTGAGCAGCGCTTTGGCGCGGGCACGCAGTTCAAGCACACTGAATGGCTTGGTCATATAGTCGTCGGCGCCACTCTCAAGCCCAAGCACTGTATCGGCCTCGCCGTCGCGGGCGGTGAGCAGCATCACCGGCATCTCCTGGCCTGCGTTTCGCAGTTGCTGACACAGTAACAGGCCATCGCCGTCGGGTAACATGCGATCCAGCAGCACCAGGTCGATACGCTTGGCCTGCAGCAGCGCCTTGGCCTGATGCAAAGAGGCGGCGTGAAAGACCCGGAAATTGAGGGCAGTCAGGTTAACCATAATCATCTGGGCCAAATCCTGCTCGTCTTCCACAAGCAGGATCTGCGCCCCTCCTTCCATTGCATGGCTATCTTTGGTGTTACTTCCTTTGGTGTAGTAAGGCATCACACTGGCTCCGGCGGTGACAGGTAACAAGATGACCTGACGCCGGCGCCTTTTCTTTCATCACTTATTCGGTGCGTGTGATGGTTACCTTGAGTACAGGGTTGTCGAACCTGTGTGAAGTGTGCAGCACTGAGTCGGCCAAACCATCGTCCTGGCTGATAACACCGGGGTGCACGTGAACCCGGTTCACATCATCCCGCGCCGCATTAAAGCCTTCGCCGCCATCGGCTGGGCCGGGTATGCTGCCTTTGGCTTCGGAGTTGGCCTCGGTACCGGCATCGTATGCCATCAGCCTCAGGCTATTGCTGGCGCCATTTTCCATGGACTCGATATCCATGGCATTGAAACCGCTGAAGGCATCATTGGTATTCACCAGCATGGTCAGCAGCGACAGCGCATCCACCTTATTTTCTGCAAGAGTAAGCATAAGGGTTTCACTCATGCCCGGCGGCAGGATACCTGCGCCGCGAACCAGCGCATCAACACCGCTGATGGTATCGAATCCGGTACTGTCGCCGCCTTCGGCCAGTTGCTCCAACGCCACGCTGGCACTTTCACTGATTTGCCACAGTTTGATGTCATCATTGTGACTGATAAGCGCCAGCGGTGACATTGGCTGATTGGCGGTGAGGTTGGTGACTGTCACTTCAAAGCTCTTCATCACCACTGGCGGCGTAGGTGGCTCAGGGGGTGGTGGTGGCAGGTTGTCACTGTCAGAGCAGGCACCCAATCCGAGCAGGGCGAGAGCCAGCAGGCTGGTTTTTACGGGAAGCTTATTCATCTTGAGCCTCCTTATTTCACGGTTACAACCACGCGGGCCACGGGGTTAAGCCAGCGGTGGATGCGGCTGTCGAGATCTGAGGCGCCGCCATTGGGGTCGGTGTCACCCAGCACGCCAGGATGGATATGCACCTTGTCATTGGTTGAGCCATCGGCCACGCCGGTACCGTTGCTGCCGCCATTACCTCCGGGGGCGGCAGGGATACCCGGTTGACCGGGGGCACCCGCGCCATTGATGATTTCATCGTTGGCTTCGGTGCCGGCATCGTAGGCGTTCAGATACAGGGTGTAGGTACCAGCCTCGGTGGGAATAGGCCAGCTATCCAGGCCAATAAAGGCATCGTTGGTGGGCAGCACCATGGCGACCAGACTCAGATGTGTCTGGCTGCCGCTGTCCATCATCACGCCAGACACACTGGCGCCAGCAGCCATCAGTCCGGCCGCGGGGTTTTGTACAGTTACGCCACCGGCACCTTCAACCTGAGTCACCAGCTCATCGATGGCACCGCCTTCGGCCATTTTTTGCAGCGCGGCAGTGGCCATTTCGCCACTTTGGAACAGGTGCATGTCAGCGCCGTGGGCGGCGATCAGTACCGGAGTAAAGTGGTTGCCGTGGGTGAGGTTAGTGATGCTGATATCCAATTCGGCGGCGTTGCCGATATAGGGCAGGGCAGCGGCAAGCAGGGCGCCTGCGGGCAAAATTTTATGGGTCATGGTGTCGCTCCTTTTTGTGATTGATAGAGAGCAGAATCCCTTGAGAACTTCACTCAAATATCGCCGAAATATCACAAAAAAATCACAGAGTGACGGTTGTTTGTGCCAAAGAATGCGCTAAATCAAGGTGAAAGCTCGCGGATTTGGGCAAGCTGCCGCTGTTTTTGCATTGGAAGGCACAAGACTGGTTTCGGCGCGACCACAAATAAGGTATGTTTCGGCGCGTTATTGCAGTACTCGTTTAGTCATTGGCTGGAACGGGTTATATACAGCCGTGGTTAAAGATGCACATTGGCAAAAAATTTCTGGTCTTCATTGCGGCATTTTGTTTGCCGGCGATGTTGCTCGTCTATTGGGCGTTGGGTCTCTGGTTCGACAGCAAGGCCTCTTTGCTTTACCAACAGTCCATTTCTCAGGAGCTGGCGAGTATTCGCGAGCACTATCAAAGCAGCGTCAAAAGGCAGCTGCTGCTCAGTCATATCTATGCGGGGCCATTAAAGGCGTTGCCAGCAGAGGCTCAGGCGAGCCTGGATTCGGCCTGGCATGAGCGTACCCACGCCCTGGGACTGCACTTTTACCGGGTGGCTGAAGACGGGCTGACAGTATTGGGGCAGAGTACAGATGCCGGACTGCCGGTTGATGTGCTTAATGCCCTGGAGTCACCTTTGGATGAAGTGTCAGGGGCTGTGTTACTGGATTCAGGACCCCATATATTAACCATGGTACATCTGGGTGCTGTGAGAGTGCTGGTCTCCAGAGTTTTATCTGAAAATGAGCTCAATCGCTTGGGACAAAGCGGCTTTGTTAAGCAGGTTCGCATAGTGGCGGTGGGGGGACAGCAACCGGCAGGTCATCTTATCCCCATAGACCATTTGGGTGCTGCGCCATTGGCTCTGGAAGTTGTCTTCAATGCTGCCAGCTACAAGGGCATAGCTGTGACTGCCGACCGAATGGTGTGGAGCATTTTTGCTCTGGGTGTGTTGCTGTTGGCGTTGGGGTATTTCTGGTTTCGTCGCAGCCTGGTATCGCCATTGCGCAGCATGATGGTACAACTTGGCAAAATAGATCCCAACGCCAGTGAATATCAGCCGCTCAGCGCTGAGGGATGTACCGAGGTGCGGCATTTTTCCCGGGTAAGCAACCAGTTGCTGGCAGAAATCTTTGCCCAGAAGGAGCGTGGACGGGCAATTTTGGAAGGCATTGCCGATGCGGTGCTGCTAACCGATACCCAGGGTAAGCTGATATACCTCAATCCACCTGCGACTAGGCTTTTCGGGCGCGGTATTGAGCAGCTCAAAGGCAGAAGTCTGGCTGCGGAACTGGGATTAAAAGAATCGACCATACCCGATTTTCTTGTGGGTTCCGGCCAGCAAAGATGGCAGGGGCGATTGCGCCTGGTGGATAAGCTGCTGCAATACAGTCTGAGCCGTATCGAAGACCATCAGGGGCACATGCAAGGGGCGCTGATGGCGCTGCGGGACGTGACCGCAGAGGAGCGGCTCAAGGCACAGTTGCGGCGTCAGGCCGAGGAAGACAGCATTACAGGTCTGCCCAATAGGGCCAGTTTTGAATCGCGGCTGCAGGCCATCAGCGGCGATGTGAGCTCGGCGGCTGTGTGCTATCTGGATTTGGAGCAATTTAAGATTATCAACGACAGCTGTGGCCACCTGCAGGGCGATGAGATGTTGCGCATGGTGGCCACTGCATTGCGGGGCTGTTTGCGCGAGCAGGATTTGCTGGCTCGCCTCGGGGGTGATGAGTTTGGCATTCTTTTGCTTGATATCAGTGCCCAGCAGGTAGCCAAGCTGCTTAAAAAGTTGCAACGGCAGTTGTCGATGCAGGTATTGGAGTATCAAGGGCAGTGTTACCGGGTTGGCGTGAGTATCGGGGTGGCGTTTGCCAGGGCTCCTGTGCCACCGCTGGGGGAGCTGTTCAAGGACGCCGATATTGCCTGTATCGCGGCCAAGCGCAAGGGTTGTAACCAAATTCACTTCTACGATGACAAAGATAAAGAACTGAATTATCAGCGTAATGCGCCCAAATGGGCTATGCGTATTGCCCATGCGATTCATAGCAATGAACTTGAGCTTTACTATCAACCGATTCATGCATTGGATGGGGCTAATCACCGTCAGCGTATGGAGGTGCTGCTGCGGATCCGTGAAGCCGATGGCCGTATTTTGCCGCCTGCACAATTTATTGCATCGGCAGAGCGGTTCAAGTTGATGCCTGAAGTGGATAAAGCGGTAGTGTCCCGGGCCATGCGTTGGCTGGCAGCCCGGCCGGAGCTGTGGAGTGACCACTGTTTGTCCATCAACCTGTCTGGTAATTCGCTCGGGGTTGAGGGCATGGAAACCTTCATCGTTGAAGAGCTCAGGCGTACCGGTGCCCCTTCAAGTTGTATCTGCTTTGAAATTACCGAAACCTCGGCAATTCAAAATCGGCAGCGGGCACTGGATATGCTCAGAAGCCTTAGGAAAAAAGGCTTTTCTTTTGCTATTGATGATTTTGGCAGTGGCTTTGCTTCCTATGGCTACCTGCGTGAGTTGCCAGTGGATTACGTGAAAATCGATGGTTGCTTTGTGCGCCAGCTGGCGGGCAACGCCAAAGACTACGCCATTGTGAAATCCATTCACGATGTGTGCGCCGTGATGGGCATAGAAACGGTGGCCGAATTTGTTGAGAGCCAGGAGATCATCCGTAAACTGGAAGAAATCGGCATCAATTATGCGCAGGGCTATGCGGTGGGCAGACCCAAGCCTCTGGACGATTATCTTGGCCGTCCACAGCTGGCCCGATTGGCCTGATATTGCAAGTTTCCCCTGATTGTGACAGTGTAAGCCATTGTTAGTTAGGTTAAATAAGTTTGGGGGGCCTATGGATGGCCTGATGGACAAGGTAGTTATACTCACTGGTGCCTCGGAGGGGATTGGCAGGGCGCTGGCCCGTTCATTGGCAAGGCTTGGGTGCCGACTGGTGCTCAGTGCCCGAAATGAAGCCCGCCTCAGAACCCTGCAATTGGAATTGGGGACTGCTGCCGATGTATTGCTGGTGGCTGCCGATGTGGCCGACGACACTCAGTGCCAGGGGCTGGTGGATGCCTGTGTCGAGAAGTTCGGTCGGCTGGATATACTCATTAACAATGCCGGCATGACCATGTGGTCCCGCTTCGATGAGCTGGAAGATCTTCAGGTGCTCGAGCAAATCATGCAGGTTAATTACCTCGGCCCCGCCAGACTCACTCACTACGCCTTACCGCATCTTAAACAAAGCCATGGGCAGGTGGTCGCCATTGCCTCGGTTGCGGGACTGACCGGCGTGCCCACCCGCAGCGGCTATGCGGCCTCCAAACATGCGATGTTGGGCTTTTTCGACTCGCTCAGAATCGAGCTTGCCGATGATGATGTGGCCGTCACCGTGATTTGCCCCGACTTTGTGGTGTCGCAAATTCACAAGCGCGCCCTGGATGGCAAAGGTAATCCGCTTGGCACCACGCCGATGAAAGAAGACAAGATTATGAGTGCCGAGGCCTGCGCCGAAGCCATGATCCCCGCCATTGCCTGCCGCGAACGTATGCTGATTATGTCCCGCCGTGGCCGTCTTGGCCGTTGGGTGCGTCTGTTGTGGCCTTCGGCCATCGACCGTATTGCCAAAAAAGCCATTGCCGGTGGCCACTGAGGTAAAATCTTAAGCCAATAAAAAAACGCCCCGAAGGGCGTTTTTTTATTTTACAGGTTTATTGCGCCGGGCAGCTTGCCGGTGAGCTGCCATCGCGCCACTGGGTGGTGGCATCTGAGAGTGACAGCGACAGGAAGCTCAGGCCTTCGCTCATGTTGGCAGGCGGCAGGTCAGTCTCCAGCACATACATGCCCATGGGCAGGTTGCCCTTGGTGGCATTGGCCTGTGCCTGGGTGGCCGCGAGGCTTGAGTAGCGCAGCCCCAGCATATCGAAGTGGCTCTGCCAGTTGATGCCGGTGAGCTTGCTTAACGACACCAGCATAAAGTCGTTGCCGGGAATATCCCGCACCTTCTTGCCCGCGTAAACGCTGTGGCCTTCGAAGGGGAACAGGCCAAAACCGATGCGGTCTTTATTGGCATCCCAGTCAGCCTGATTGCCGCTTAAGGCACCAAAGACGCGCTGGTGCTGGTACAGCAGGGTGAAGATGTTGAAACCATTGGCCAGACGGGTGCCATCGGCGAGCTGCATGCCGTGGCTGCGCAGCGCCATCTGGATGTAAAACGCCATCCGGTAGCCGTTGTGCACCGCATAGTCATTGCTCTTCCAGGGCGCTTCATAACGGTCGCTGCCCGCATCCAGTACCTTGCAGTTGCCACCAAGTACCACCCGGTTGCCGCTGCTGTCCTTCACGCCAGCGGCATCCGACATAAACACATAAAACAAGTCTTTATGGTTCATATGGCCATCGGTAACGGGGGTAGTGTTACCGTCACGCACATAATGGGCCTGCCATTTGACCACGTAGGGGAAGATGTTGTTGGAGTTCTCCCCCGCGCGGCTGCCGTAACCTGGCCAGTTGTCGGCATCGCCTGCGGCGGCATATTGCACGTTGAGGCGGTTGGTTTGCAGGTTGTGGCCCAGCTCGTGGTTGTCGCCCCAGCCGGTGGGGCTGATGTTCCAGGCCGCATCCCAGGGATTACCACTGCAACCGGCGCCACAGTGAGCGTTCTGGTCGTAGTTGGCATGTTGGATGATTTTGCGGGTGTGCAGGGTTTCATCCAGACACTCGTTGCCAAGTAAATTTACGCAGGCAGCTTTCACATCGGCGGGCAGAGATTCAGCCAGGGTCTTACCCTGAATTTTAAATCCGGCCAGGGTGTACACAGCATTGATATGATCTTCAGAGATGCTCTCAAGCAGCGCATTTACATCGGGTATGGTGCCGCCAATGGCGTTGGTAAAGCGGTCGCGGCGCATATGCTGCTCGGCGCCATCGGTACGCAGATCTACATGGGGCAGTTCGGTCTGGCTCAGGCGCTCATTAAAGGCAGCGATTTGGCTGTCATCGCTGAAATTCATGATGGCCGGATGGCGGGTTACGCCGCTGGCGCTGATGTCTGTGCTGAGGGCTTCACCGCTGCCACCCAGATACAGGTACAGAGGGCCACCATAGGGGCTTGAAAAGCTGATGCTTTCGCCTTTTTCCAGACGCAGGCGCTGGGTAGCCAGCTCCAGTGGTGCCCGATACACCTTTTGCTGATAGGCGCGGTTGGTGTTACGTCTGTGGTAGTTGAGCTTGATTTCCACCCGTGCATCGCTGTTATCCAGTCGATTCAGGGTCACCGTTTGCCCCGGCAACACATACCAGCCTGTGGTGGTCCACTGGTTGGGGTAGGGCACGCCTATGGTTTTGCGTTCGGTGACCGTCGCAGGATGGGCGTAACTGGCGTTGCTGCCTTTGGCGAGATTGTTCCTGTCGGTTACGTACTCACCGAGGTCGGGTTGAGCAGGGTTGTCGGTGCGGGCATAGTTTATCAGCCAGTCAGCGAACATGGCTTGTTGCCAGCTTTGTTGTTCGTCCCAGCCGATGGGGTAGTCGATGGCAGCGCGGTATTTGTCGGCAAGCAGCACGGCAGCATGCAGGGTGTCTGCTCCGCTCAGAGCCAAGGCATCCTGGCCCATGTTATCCAGAGTGATGGCAGCGCCCCTCAGCCAGTCGGCACCGGCTTTGAAAGCCTCAACAAAGCCCGCTTCGTTGCAGGAGAGGAAGTTGCCACCACAGTTGTCCAGCAGCGCGGTATCGAAGTTACCGGCACCGAGGTTTGTCAGCAGGCGGTCGACTGCTGCCAGGTTGGCATCGCCGGCGCGGATGTCGCTTACGGCCAGATTTTCGGCATTGAGTTTTGACCAATAGTTGCCATAGGTTACCAGCCCCATTTGCTGATACAGCGGGCTGAGCATAGGGCTGGCTTCACGCCAGTAGTTGGACAGCAGCAGCGGGATCCCCGCCGCTCTGGCCTTGGCGACGGCTGCGGCTATGCCCTCATGGCCAAGTGACTTGCGGTCTATGTCCGACAGGATAATCAGGTCGGGCTTAAGGTTGTCTATACAAGTTGATAGCTCATTGTAATCACAGCTATTGGCTTCGTTAATGCTGTGGGCATTGGCATAGTTATTGGTCAGCCAGGTGCGAATGCCCTCGTTATGGGGGAAGTACCAGCTGTCGGCCCGACTCGGCATTTGCGCCGTGACTATACTGAGGCCATCGGTTTGGTCACTGCCCTTGGTCAGCCAGCCAATGAGGCGTTTGAGCAGCATATTGGTTTCAGCGGAGGTACTGACTGAAAACAGGTTTGCTGCCATTGCGGCGCTGCGGTAATCAGCATCCTCTGACGCCATCACCAGGCCACGATTGGCGCTGTTGCCACTGCCATCTTTATTGGCGGGCAGTAAGGTGTGGGTGCGCTCCGGCAGGAAGCTGGTGAAGGTGATGGAGTCGTGGCTTGGGTGCCAGCTGATGTGGGAAATGCCCTGATACAAGTTATCGACCAGTGCCTTGCGTGCACTCTCGGCCGCAGCAACGGCTTCTCTTGCGTGCGTGATAAGCTCAGCATCGCTGGCAAGGCTGTGGTCGCGGTGACGAATGGCGTTGGCGGCATTGGTGATAAAGCTGGCGCTGACGGTGCAATTTGCGCTCATGGCTGCGGTGGTAAAGCTGCTGCCCGAAAGAGTGCCACCACATCCTTCTATGGTATCCAGAGTAAAGCCGCTGTTGGCCGTAACAGTGAAGCTACCCTGTTTGCCAGCTTCAATACTGAGATTGGCAGGGGATAGCTGGCCGCCGACACCGCTTTGAGCCTTGGCTGTGTACAGGGTGACTGTCGGGGGCGTGGTGGTGCCACTGCCCTCACTCTCGGAAGAACCGCCACCTCCGCAACCGTAGAGTGCCAGGCTCAGTGCGGTGAACACCAGAGTGTTTTTCATGAGCTCCGTGTTTCTCATGGGGAGTCCTTGTTAATTTTTTGTACCGTTATTGTGTTGGCATTATAACTGTTACATAGGCTTTTTAAAGAATGGATTCACATAATATTTAATTTTAACAGTGACTTATAATTGGCGCGTGTCAAATTTCAGGCACAAAAAAGCCGGCTGACGCCGGCTTTTCAACGGGTGAAAGGTTACTGCTGTTCCCGGGCTATGGCGCGATAGCCAATGTCGGTGCGGAAGTACACATCATCCCAGTGAATTTCATCCACCAGTGCGTAAGCAGCTTTTTGCGCCTCGGTCACGCTGTTGCCAAGGGCGGTGGCACAGAGTACGCGGCCACCGTTGGTCACCACGCGGCCATCGACCAGCTTGGTACCGGCATGGAACACCTTGGCGTCGTTGTTGCCAAGGGACAGACCCTCAATCACATCACCCTTGCGGTAGTCATCCGGATAGCCACCGGCGGCCAGCACCACACCCACGGCGGCGCGGCTGTCGTACTCGGCGGTCACCTTATCGAGCTCACCGCGGCAGGCGGCCAGACACAGCTCAACCAGGTCAGACTTCAGGCGCATCATGATGGGCTGAGTCTCTGGGTCGCCGAAGCGGCAGTTGTATTCCAGCACCTTGGCCTGGCCCTGTGGGTCGACCATAAGTCCTGCATACAGGAAGCCGGTGTAGACATTGCCTTCAGCGGCCATGCCATCCACGGTTGGGCGGATCACATTGGCCATAACCCAGTCGTGTACGTCCTGAGTTACCACAGGAGCTGGTGAGTAAGCGCCCATGCCACCTGTGTTGGGGCCATGGTCGGCGTTATCGCGGGCCTTGTGATCCTGGCTGGTGGCCATAGGCAGAATGTTTTTGCCGTCGACCATCACGATAAAGCTGGCTTCTTCGCCCTTAAGGAACTCTTCCACCACCACGCGGGAACCGGCTTCACCGAATTTGTTGCCTGCCAGCATATCGTCGATGGCGGCATCGGCCTCGGCCTGGCTCTGAGCGATGATAACGCCCTTACCTGCAGCCAGACCATCGGCCTTGATTACCACCGGGAAACCGGTCTTGCCGGCAAGCTCGGCCACAAAGGCTTTGGCGGGCGGGATCTCGGTGAAGTTCTGATAATCCGCCGTCGGGATTTGATGGCGGGCAAGGAAGTCCTTGGTGAAGGCCTTGGAGCCTTCCAGCTGGGCAGCGCCCTGGGTTGGACCAAAGATGGTCAGGCCTTCGGCGCGAAACGCATCAACCACACCAATCACCAGCGGCGCTTCCGGGCCAACTATGGTCAGGGCGATATTGCTTTGTTTGGCAAAGGCGAGCAGTGCAGGGATATCGGTGGCATCAATCGCCACGTTTTCCACCTTGGGTTCGAGGCTGCTGCCTGCATTGCCGGGTGCCACAAATACGGTATTTACGTCGGCATTCTGAGCGGCTTTCCAGGCCAGGGCGTGTTCGCGGCCACCACTGCCAATTACGAGAATATTCATCTGCTTATTCCTTAAATCTTGAATGCGAAAGGCAGCCATAAGGCTGCCTCAATCTTATCAGTGGCGGAAGTGGCGCATGTTGGTGAACACCATGGCCATGCCGTGCTCGTCGGCGGCGGCAATCACTTCCTCGTCGCGGATAGAGCCGCCCGGTTGGATGATGCAGCTGATGCCGGCAGCGGCGGCGGCGTCGATACCGTCGCGGAATGGGAAGAAGGCGTCGGACGCCATCACAGAGCCCTCAACCACCAGACCTTCATCGGCGGCCTTGATGCCGGCAATCTTGGCGCTGTAGACGCGGCTCATCTGGCCTGCACCCACGCCGATTGTCATACCTTCTTTGGCATAAACGATGGCGTTGGATTTCACGAACTTGGCCACTTTCCAGCAGAACATCAGATCTTTGAGTTCAGCTTCGGTCGGTACGCGTTTGGTCACGACTTTAAGCTCGGCCTCGGTCACCATGCCCTGATCGCGGTCCTGAATCAGCAGGCCACCGTTTACGCGCTTATAGTCCAGACCCTTGGTCTGCGCAGTCCACTGACCACATTCCAGCAGGCGCACGTTGGTTTTCTTGGCAACCACGTCGCGGGCGGCCTGGCTCACAACGGGGGCGATGATCACTTCCACGAACTGACGCTCAACGATGGCGGCGGCGGTGTCGCCGTCCAGCTCGCGGTTAAAGGCGATGATGCCACCGAAAGCAGAAGTTGGGTCGGTCTTGTAGGCGCGGTTGTAAGCGTCCAGCAGGTTGTCGCCCAATGCCACACCACAGGGGTTGGCGTGCTTAACGATAACGCAGGCGGGGGCGTCGAATTCTTTTACGCACTCAAGGGCAGCATCGGTGTCGGCGATGTTGTTGTAAGACAGTGCCTTACCCTGCAGCTGAGTGGCGGTGGCCACGGAGGCTTCGTCGCTGTTCAAATCCACGTAGAAGGCAGCGCTCTGGTGGCTGTTTTCGCCGTAGCGCAGGTCCTGCTTCTTCACCAGCTGGGTATTGAAGGTGCGTGGGAATTTGGAGTCGTCGTGGCACTCGTCGCTGCTGTGAGCTGGAACCATGGTGCCGAAGTAGTTGGCAATCATGCCATCGTAAGCAGCAGTGTGCTCAAAGGCGGCAATGGCAAGGTCAAAACGGGTAGCGTGGGTGGTAGAGCCGCCATTAGCGCTCATTTCGGCCAACACGCGGTCGTAGTCTTTGGCGTTAACCACAATCACCACGTCTTTGTGGTTCTTGGCGGCAGCGCGCACCATGGTGGGACCGCCGATATCGATGTTCTCGATGGCGTCTTCCAGCGTGCAGCCAGGCTTGGCAACGGTAGCAGCAAAGGGATACAGGTTAACGGCAACCAGATCGATAGGGCCAATGTTGTTGGCGGCCATTACGTCTTCATCCTGGCCGCGGCGCGCCAGAATGCCACCATGCACCTTGGGATGCAGGGTCTTGACCCGACCGTCCATGATCTCAGGGTGACCTGTGTAGTCAGAAACTTCGATCACAGGTACGCCGTTATCGGCCAGCAGCTTGGCGGTGCCACCGGTGGACAGGAGTTCTACGCCCTGTGCATGCAGTGCCTGGGCAAACTCGAGGATACCTGTTTTATCGGACACGCTCAGCAGCGCGCGGCGAATGGGTCTGGCATTATTCATTTTGGGTACAGTTTTCCGCTGTTAAGGGTTCAAGGATCTTTCGGAAAACAAAACAGCATCAATGTTTTATTTTCCAAAAGTCCCTCGCGTTTCCCCTCACGCGAGTTTATTGGTCTGCCAAGACACCTTTTTATGGGCGCGTATTCTACCGTAAAACGCTGCCCGGCGCTGTTTTTTCTGCGTGATTTCACAATATCGTTCTGCGAACGACACCCAAGCCAACACAGACCCTTGACCTTGGATTAAACTCCAAGGTTTATACTTGCGCCATTGTTGGATATTCGGGATAGACACATGTATCGCATTGGTGAATTGGCGAGCCTCTGTGAGGTGAAAGCCGATACCCTGAGGTTTTACGAAAAACACGGTTTGCTGGCGCCTTCGATGCGCACTGATTCGGGCTATCGACTTTACAGCCGCGATGATGCCGCCCGGCTCAAGTTTATTTTGCGTGCCAAGGCGGTGGGTTTCAGCCTGAATGAAATCACCGAGCTGTTGTCCATCGAGCTGAATAAGGCCGAGTGGGCCTGCGCCGATGTGAAAGGCATGGTGGATGACAAGCTGGAGCAGGTGAGTGCCAAAATCGCCGAGCTGGCTGTGTTTCGCGATTCTTTACAGCGTTTGTCGGACGCCTGCTGCGGTGGCCCCGAGAGCGCCGAACACTGCTCCATTCTGGAAGCATTGGAAACCAATCGTCAGGTGCGCGCCGAATCCCACAGTCACACCCAAGTTAAAATGGCAATACAGCCAAAGGATCAGGACTCATGCTGCTGAATAATTTCCTTCATTTATTTTTAGAGTCGGCTCCCTGGCTTCTGCTGGGCCTGTTCTTGGCGGGCATGCTGAAAATGTTTGTGCCCATGGAGTGGATGCAAAAGCAGCTCGGTGGCCATGGCTTTAAGGCCACGGTTAAGGCGGCGCTCTTGGGAGCTCCCCTGCCGCTATGTTCCTGCGGGGTGATCCCTGCGGCCGTTGGCCTTCGGCGCAGCGGCGCTTCCAAGGCAGCCACCACTTCGTTTTTGGTGTCCACCCCTGAGACTGGCGTCGACTCAGTCACCGTCTCCTATGTGCTGCTTGGGCCCTTTATGGCCATCATCCGCCCCATCGCTGCCGTAACCAGCGCCATTGTGGCAGGGCTGCTGGTTGGCCGCGATGAAGATGAGCCGGATAACGGATATCAATCCAAAGAAACATCTCCTAAAAAGCAGTCTGATAAGTCTTCTGATAAGCCAATGGCCAAGCCTGCCATGAGCTTCAAACCGGTTGCGGCAGACAGCCCACTGATGACCCCAGCCGGCGCCAAGCTTGCAGCCGCCCCCGCGGTAAGCTTTAAGCCAGCGACTGAAAAGATGGCCGCAAAAACTGGCGACAGCTGCTGTTCCGGCAAAGCCGAAGCTGAGCCCAAGCCTGAATCCACGCCCGAGCCCACGTCCAAAGCCAGTCAAGAGTCATGCTGCGCCCCGAAGGCGGTAGCCACTGCTTCCTGCTGCGCTTCTTCTTCATCTGCGTCCAAGGCCAAATCGGCCGATACAGGCTGCTGCGGCAGCACGCAACAAGATGCTCGCCAGGCAAATAAGCCAGCCGCTGTGATTGAGCGGATTTGGGACGGGCTGGTGTATGCCTCCACCGATCTGGTGCGCGATACCGCCATCTGGTTACTGATAGGTCTTTTCTTTGCCGCCTTGGTGCAAACCTATGTGCCGGCAGACTTTTTAGCTCAGTGGGGCAATGGCATTCTCGCCATGTTGGTGATGGTGCTGGTGTCCATTCCCATGTATATCTGCGCCACGGCATCGACCCCGATTGCGGCCGGTTTGCTGCTGGCCGGTGTGTCTCCCGGCGCTGTGCTGGTGTTTATGATGGCAGGCCCAGCCACCAATATCGCAACCCTGGGGGTGGTGACCAAGGAGCTGGGTAAGCGGGCGCTGTTTGGCTACCTGGGTGGTGAGCTGGGTGTGGCGCTGGTGTTTGGTGTGCTGGTGAACTATCTGGTGGCGACCTTCGGCTTTGAGGTGGCGCCGCAGATTGGTGAGGAGCATGCCATGCTGCCAGACTGGCTGGTGGCCTCATCCGGGCTGCTGCTTGCCTTTCTGATGGGCCGGGTGCTGTGGCAAAAACTGCCGCGTAAGCAAAAAACCGGCAGCTGTTGCAGCTAATCCCATTGCATCAAAAGCCCCGCAGCGCGGGGCTTTTTGTTTAAAGAGCTGAGCTTATTTGTGCTTGCCGGTATTCCAGCCGCGGTGGCCAAGCAGTTTTTCACCCGATTCGATGGCGCCGGTTTCCAGGGTGGTACCCATTGAATCGTTCCAGCGGTTGAGGTAGCCAAACAGGGCGATAACCCCCAGCATCTCGACTATCTCATCTTCTTCCCAGTACTGATGCAGTCTGGCATTCAGCTCGGCGTCTACTTCATTGGGCACAACCGAGGCCGCCACGGCAAAATCCAGCGCTGCCCGTTCGGCCTCACTGAATGCCGGATGGGTCTTGTATTCCCATACATGCTCCAGCTGCTCAGCGTCGGCCCCGTATCGCTCGGCGGCGCGAATGGTGTGCGCCTGGCAGTAGCGACAGCCGGTGATATTGCTGGATACATAGGCTATCAGCCGCTTCTGGGCGCTGGTCAGGCGCCCCTTGTTTTCCATTACCGCCATGTTCAGTTCGATAAAGGCCTTGGCGATGCGGGGGCGGCGCATCATGGTCAGCACACTGTTGGGGCAAAAGCCCAGTGTCTCGTTGAAAAACCTGGCCATTTCGGCCACTTCCGGGTTGGAATCGGCGGGCAGGGGGCTAACCAGCGGCATGATGTCTCCTTGATGCATCCAAAAAGAGAAAAAGCACCTTGGGGCTATCCCGCACCCGCGGCGCTTTGAGAGAGTACCTTCATAGCCTAAGAAAAAGTTTTGCTTGGCAATAGCTGCGCCGCCGCACTAAGTTATCGATACACTTTCAGAGCAAACTTTCACTGTATCGTGGATTTTTTGCAGAACTGTATCGGTTGAAATGAAAAAATATCAGCAAGTCGCAGAGGCTATCGCCAGGCAGATCCGCGAAGGTCGTTATGGCCTGGGTGAGCGTTTGCCCTCGGTTCGGGAGGTGTGCGGCCGCTTTGGTATCAGTATGTCCACTGCCCAGGCCGCGTTTCGGCTGTTGGAAGATCAGGCACTGGCACAGGCCCGGCCGGGCGCCGGCTTTTATGTCAGTTTTCGCGGCACGCCGCAGGTACCGGTTGAGGGGCCTGCAAGGTATGAGGTGCATAACCGCATGCTGCAGGTGCTGTCCTGGTGCGCCCAGCCTGGCATCACAGATTTGGGTACCGCGGTATTGTCTCCCGGGCTGTTGCCCCGAGCGGCTTTATCGAAGCTGCTGGCTCGTCAGGCACGTTTTGAGATGGCAACCGTGCTGCAACCGCTTTTCAGTGGTGGCCATCCACCGCTGAGGCACGAAATTTCCAAACGGCTGATATTGCAAGGGATCGAGCTTGGTGAAAGCGAGGTACTTGTTACCGGTGGCTGTCAGGATGCGATTTCACTGGCTCTCAGTGCCATTGCCCGTGCCGGCGACACCATAGCGGTGGAAAGCCCCTGTTTTCCCGGGTTGCTGCAGGTGATTGAATCTTTGGGCATGAAGGTGCTGGAAATTCCCTGCTCGCCCAGACAAGGCATCAGTGTGGAGGCGCTGCAACTGGCGCTGGCACGTTGGCAGGTGGCAGCTCTGGTGCTTTGCCCGGATTTTTCCAATCCCACCGGCAGCCAAATGCCCCTGGCCAATCGGCAACGGTTGCTGGCGCTGGCGAGGCAGTACGATCTGGCGATTATCGAGGATGACCTGTTTTCTGAGTTGCAGGAGCCTGGCAAAGGCATACCCGCCCTGAAGGCGCTCGATACTGACGGGCGGGTTATCTACTGCTCATCGGTGGCCAAATCGCTGGGATCTGGGCTCAGGCTCGGTTGGCTGTGCGGCGGCCGTTATCATGGTGATATCGCCAAATTGAAGGCGTTTCGGAATGTATCTGAGCCCATGATTATTCAGGCATTGGTGGCGGAGTTTATGGCCAGCGGTGGTTATAGCAGGCACCTTGGAAGCCTTGGAAAGCGACTGCAACTGAACTTGAAAAAACTGAGCAACTGGGTGGAGCAGGCCTTTCCGGGTCAGACTCAAATCGGACGGCCTGAGGGGGGCTTTGTGCTCTGGGTAACCTTGCCCGGCATAGATTCGGGGCAGCTGTTGTCCCTCGCGGTTGCCGAAGGGGTGGCCTTCTTCCCGGGAGATGTGTTTTCCGGGGCGGGGCAATACAACCACTGTCTGCGTTTAAGTGGTGCCTTCGACGATGACGACAAGACCCAAAAAGCCGTGGCAGTGCTTGGACGACTTGCCCATAGTTTGTTGTAAATGCTTACAAAAGGAACTTGTCTAAACAAGTTCATCCACCCATGATGGATGGGTTCCAGCGGTAACGGATTAACAATTTTCAGAGGGATTTTCATGAAAAAAACCATGCTGGCGCTAAGCCTGTCTGCCTTGGCAGTCATGGGGTGCCAATCCACATCAAATGAATCGGCTACAGCGCCAAAGACCAGTCAAAGTGGTGCCGAAGCCCTGGGCCCCATGGCCAAGCCACGTTTGTTGGCGCATCCCCGTTATGACGCCAAAACCTTCTACGACACCACCTCATATACAGGCTCCAGCATCAGTGCCGATGGCCGTTCTGTGCTGGTGGGCTCTGACGAGTCGGGCATTTACAACTTGTACAGCCTCAATCTCGCCGATGGCAGCAAGACACAGCTGACCAATTTCGAAGACAGTACCTATCCTGAGCGCTGGTTCCCTGCCGACGACAGGGTGCTGTTTTCCAAGGATCAGGGCGGTAACGAGTTAAATCATGTGTATGTGCGTGAGCTTGATGGCAGTATCCGCGATCTGACCCCGGGCGATAACACCCGCGCCTCCTTTGCCGGTTTTACCGAAGACGGTAAGTCATTCTTTATCCTCACCAATGAGCGCGATCCCAAGTTTATGGATCTGTACCGCTATGATGCATCCAGCTACGAGCGCACCCGGGTATTCCAAAACGATCAGGGCTTTTCGCTGGGGGATATAGATAAGAGTGGCCGCTTTGTGGCGCTGAACAAATCAGTCAGCAATAAAGACAGCGACATCTATTTGCTGGATTTGCGCAGCCGCAGCCTCAAACCCGTGATGGTCAGCGAGTCTGGCCTTGAAGCTGCAGAAGAGGTGAAGAGCTTCTCGCCGGATGGCCGTACCCTGTATTACAGCAGCAATGCCAAGTCTGAATTCGATGAGGTGTGGGCCTACGATATTGCCTCGGGCAAGCGCACCAAGGTGGCCTCGGAAGACTGGGATATTCTCTACTATGGCTTCTCTGAAAGTGGCCGTTATCAGGCGATGGCGGTGAATGCCGATGCCCGCACCAAGGTCAGTATCACCGATACCCAAACCGGCAAGGCGCTGGCGTTGCCACCGCTGCCTGCGGGTGACATCCGTGGCGTGAGTTTTTCCAAAGACGATAAAACCATGGTGTTTTATCTGAACTCGGACATTTCGCCTTCGGATCTGTACGTGTGGCGTGTTGGCGAGCCGTCGGTGAAGCGCCTGACCAATGCCCTGAGCGCGGATATCGATCGCAACAGCCTGGTGGCCTCCAAAGTGGTGCGCTACAAGAGCTTCGATGGCCTTGAAGTGCCAGGGCTGCTGTATCAGCCTAAACTGGCGCATGGTACCAAACCGGCACCGGCCATTTTGTGGGTTCACGGCGGTCCGGGTGGCCAGAGCCGCAGCGGCTACAGCCCTACCATCCAGCATCTGGTGAATCATGGTTATACGGTGTTTGCGGTCAACAACCGTGGCAGTTCAGGTTACGGCAAAACCTTCTTCCATCTGGATGATAAAAACCATGGTGAAGGCGATCTGCAGGATATGGTGTGGGCGAAGAAGTATCTGCAAAGCCTGGACTGGGTCGACAACGACCGCATCGGCATTGTCGGTGGCAGTTACGGCGGCTTTATGGTGGCCGCCGCACTCGCTTTCACTCCACAGGAATTCAAGGTCGGTATCGATATCTTTGGGGTGACCAACTGGGTACGTACCCTGAACTCAATACCTCCCTGGTGGGAGAGTTTCCGCAAGTCGCTCTACGATGAAATGGGCGATCCGGCCACAGATGGCGAGCGCCACAAGGCGATTTCACCCCTGTTCCACGCCAGCAACATAGTAAGGCCGCTGATGGTGATCCAGGGCGCCAATGACCCACGGGTATTGCAGGTGGAAAGCGATGAGCTGGTGGAAAAAGTCCGTGCCAACGGAGTACCTGTGGAATATGTGCTCTTTGATGACGAAGGCCATGGTTTTACCAAAAAGGCCAACCGGATTATGGCTTCCGAAGCTTACCTTAAGTTCCTCGAAACTCATTTAAAGTCTTGATGTAACAGGCTTGCAGTACTAAAAAGGCACTCTGGTGAGTGCCTTTTTTACAGATGTTTAATAGTGGGTGCGGGCTTACTTGCCTTTCTTGCCGAGGTTTTCAACCATGCTGCCGGCTTGCTGTTTCTTCGCCTGTTTGGCGGCGCGTTTTTCCTTCATGCTTTTCTGCGGTGCTTTTTTTTGGTCTTTGCTCATGATGGCTCCCTGCGGTGGTCGGTGGTGCCGTTTTGATGAATTTTTAAACGGCAAGTGTCAGCTTAGAGAATTCAGAAAAAGACAGATAGTTTATTTTGTGCTAACAGAAAAGGGCTTATACGAAAGCTTGCTAATGAATTTGATTAATTAAAAAAGCCCCTGTTTTAAGGGGCTTTTTATCAAGCAAGCTTGATTAACCTGCAGGAGTGTAGTCAGCAGGAATATTGCGGTTGCTGGTGGTTCCCTGAGTCACTGTTACGTTCTGCTCATCGGCGTGGATGAAGAAGGGGGCTGCGATATCTTCTGGACTATCTGTGTTGCCGTTGTCGGCCTCCGGATCGTCGTTCTGCGCCACACAGGTGTAACCCAGTGCGTAGCTGCCGGCAACCACATAGCCAAATTCATAACCATGACCGGTGACGTTACCACCTTCGTCGGTGATTTCATTGACGCGAGCCACGGCCAGCGGCGCAACCATGGGCTCGGTAACCTGTGGGCGGATGTCGCTCATGTTGTCAAGTACAGTGCCTGCATCGTACAGGTACACAGCACCTGCGAACTCGCTGCCACCGGCCGCAGTTTCACAGGCGGCAATGGTGTCAGGGCCAATCAGGCCTTCGATATTGCCTACATCGGCGCGGTTTACCAGTTGTACCGACGTGGGTTTGAGGGTCCAGTAATCTTTGTTGCCATGGGGCGCCTGGATACCACGGGCGAGATCAAATTCGGCAACGTAGTCGTTGGCACCTGCGGCAATGGTGAAGGCCTTGTTGAAGAACAGACGACCCGCGTCAGTGTCTTCGGCACCCGTGCCGCCACAGCTGCCGTTACTGTTGGTTACCAGACCATGGTCATTGCCATCGTTGGTTTTTACGAAAGAGCTGTCAGTATCTACGGTTTCGCGGTTTTCCATGTAGATACACATTTGGTATTCGCCTACAGGTACCTGTACACCTTCTACTAGAGTTTCGGCGGAAGCGCCCTGGAACGACAGCAGGTCAACCTGTTTGGCGGCGCCGTCGTTGGCGACGTTGAAGGAGTATGTGCCGCTGGCATTCTTCAATACCACCTGTTTGAAGGCGATATTAACCTCAGTGGCATCGGCTGGATTGTCAGATACGCCCAGGCTGAAGCTGCCCATTTGCACCTGTGGGGTGTCATCGCCACCGCCGCCGCATGCAGCAAGCATGGAGGTCAGGGTGACGGCAATCAGAGTTTGGGTGAATTTCATGTTGCACCTTTTATGTTATTCAGAGTTCCATAAGTCCCTGTTTTTGAGGTTTACTTCTTCCTTAATTCCCCGGAGCTAAGGCTAAAGTATTAGTCTGAGCACCTGTCGGACAGGATAGCCCCTCATACGGTAAATGGAAATAGCCAGAAGTAGCTCCTGGTTGCCTGAGCAACGCGCGGACTTACATCAACGGTTGATAAAGTCTGGCACTTCCAGCTTCTCATTGCCAAATCGGTCGCACAATTGCAGGGCTGCGCCTTTGAATTCGCAGTGATAGACTGGCGTTTTAGACTATTTCGGAGAGCCCCGTGATCCAATGGCAAATCAAGCGCTTCGCTGAGCTGGATGCCCTGACGCTGTATCAAATGCTCAAGCTCAGGGTTGATATCTTTGTGGTGGAACAAAACTGTCCTTATCCCGAGCTGGACAACAAAGATCTGGCACTGGATGCAATGCATCTGCTTGGTTGGCGTGGTGATGAGTTGGTGGCTTATGCCCGTATGCTGCCGCCGGGAGTGAGTTATCCTGAGGCCAGTATCGGCAGGGTGGCGGTGGCTGAGGCAGCCCGCGGCGGTGGTAATGCGCGCCAGTTGATGGCCAAGGCCATTGAGGCCACCCTTGCCCAGTGGCCTGAGGCCGGGATCCGTATTGGTGCCCAGCACTATCTCGAAGGTTTTTATGGCTCATTGGGTTTTGAAGCCGTCTCCGATGTGTATCTTGAAGATGGTATTCCCCATCTCGACATGGTGTTCAAACAGGAATTGATGTCATGACTCAGTATGTGAAAAACCAGCGCCAATTGGTGTGTGTTGCCAGCTTTTTGGCCTTCCCCGACAAAGAAGAGGAGCTGATTGCGGCCTTAAGTTCGCTGATTGCCGACACCCGCCGCGAGCCGGGCTGTATCCGCTACGAACTGAACCAGAGCCGTGATGAGCCAAGACGCATCACCTTTGTGGAGAAATTTGTCGACTTACAGGCCTTTGAGGAACACTGTGCCAAGGAGGCGATTCAGCATTACTTCCATGAGGTAATGCCAGTTCTGGTGGAGTCTTATCACGTGGAGACTTTCCACGAGATTATTGTTTGAGATATTGGTTTTGTAAGTCCCTCAGATAAGGGACTTAGCTGGAAGTTCAAACTGGTCTCAATGTGGCCGCAGGACGATTTTCGGGTCAGTATCGAGCTCGCCTTCAGCCGTCAGGGTCGCTATTTCCTTGTCCTGGGCAATGATTGCAATGGGTCCTTGTGGCGAACTCCTCACAAACAGCAGGCGGTAACCCCAGGTTTGTAATCGGTACAGGCTCATTTTCTGTTCAGCGGTCATTACATCCCAATGTTCCTGGGTTTTGATAGCAATCCCTCGCCTGTCTTGAACCACTGCTAAGGTTTGACTCATCATATCTCGCCCCAACAAATAGGTAATAACTGGCAAATTAAGAGCGCATTTTACGTTAACCTGATTGGCTAAAAATTGCGCTGGCGCATGTTTCTCCTGTATACGGAGCTAACGTCTGTTAAGGATCAGCTTTTTTATGTTCGATTACATACAACCGGTATTTCGCCCCCCGTCAGAATGGAAGTCACTGATATTGCAGGTAACCAACGGTTGCAGCTATAACCGCTGCCGCTTTTGCGATATGTACACCGCCGAGCAGAAACGTTTCCGTGCCTTTAAAGAAGATAAAATCGAAGCGGATTTGGCCAAAGCTGCGGCATCGGGCGTGTCCATACGGCGGGTATTTCTGGCCGATGGTGACGCCATGACACTGCCATTTTCCCGCCTCGAAGCGATAATGTTGCTGATAAAACGTTATTTACCCGATGTGAGCCGGGTGAGCAGTTATTGTCTGCCGCGCAACCTGACCAATAAGTCGGTGACACAGTTGGCGCGGCTGCGGGAGCTTGGACTCAGTTTGATGTATGTAGGCTGCGAGAGCGGTGATGATGAAGTGCTGGCGCGGGTGGCTAAGGGCGAAACCTTTGCGTCTTCTTTGGAAGCGTTGGAGAAAATCCGTGCGGCGGGGATGAAATCCTCGGTGATGATTTTAAATGGTCTGGGTGGCAAGGCTTTATCTCAGCAACACGCGCTGAATTCCGCCCGACTGATGAATGCCGCCCAGCCTGATTACCTCAGTACGCTGGTGGTGACTCTGCCGCTGGGCAAAGCGCGGATGGATGAGGGATTTGAGGGGGATTTCCAGCTGCCATCTCAGGCAGAACTCTTTGCCGAGATGCACACCTTACTTGAGCATCTGGACTTGAAACAAACGGTGTTTCGTTCAGATCATGCCTCTAACTATCTGGTACTGAAAGGTATCTTAGGGCGTGATAAAGAGCTTCTACTCGAACAGGTACATCAGGCGATGCAAACGCCAGCCCGGGCAAACCTGCGGCAGGAGTGGCAGCGAGGGCTCTAGTTCATCATTATGGTGCGTGTGGAAATTTTACAGGGTGGGCGACCAGAGCCAAAAAAGCCCCATTAACAAGGGGCTTTTTGGTGGCAGAACTGAGTTTACTCAGATATCAGGTGAACTTCCCTGCTGGGGCAGGGGATCTTAATGGCAGCGGCTTTTATTGCCTTATGAATGGCCTGATGGGTGATGTACTTGTCCTGGAAATAGCTCTGGGTGGGTAGCCAATAACGGATGCCGATTTCAATGCCAATGGCATTAAAGCCATTGATGCCCACCTGTGCAGAGTGTTCTGCGCTGAGGCGACCACTTTGGCGCAGAGCTGTTTGCACCAGATTTACAACGGCTTCGGCATCTTCTTGGTAGCTGATGTTGAATTTGCTTTCTACCAGTTTGAACTCAAATGAGTTATGCAGTATTTCGCCCACTATGTGTTTATTGGGAATACTGATTTGCTCCCCTTCTTCGTTGGTCAGAATCGTCATGCCCAGCAAGATATCTTTAACAACCCCGGTAACACCGCGCACGCTGATGGTGTTACCCACAACAAATGGTCGGGTGACTATGATGGTAATACCTGCCGCATAGTTCGACAGCATCCCCTGAATAGCAAGCCCGGCGCCGAGAGACGCTGCACCTATTGCCGCCACCATAGGCGTGACACTGATCCCAAGCTTACTCAAAGCAATAATAGCCACCATAATGATGATCAAAATGCGGGTAAGGTTGGTGGCGAAGTTGCTCAGGGTAATATCGATAGCGTGTTTTTCGAGTAGCTTGGCCACCATGGATGCCGCTTTCTTTGCCAGCCACAGGCCTGCCAAAAAGATTAGGGTGGCGCCCATTAATTGAAAGCTGTAGTTCATCAAATATTGGTAAATCATGTCGTAGGCACCTTGCAGCTGCGCCAGTTCCTGTTCCAGGCTCGAATTCATGTCCATATTTCCTTTATTCTGTATCTCTGCTGAGAACTGGGGGTATTTTAGCGAATAGATAGTGGAAACGAGAGCAAAAATTCCTGAAGAACAGGTTTTTTTACAGAGCGAATGTTTGTAGGTGTATGTTTTTATTGATTAAAACAAGCCGTTCAATATATTTTACCCGTAGCGAATAATAAATTACGCAAATTGCATAAAAATTCGTTGCATCTGAGGGGAAAATAGCGTCTACTTCGCTCGATTTTTTGCGGTAATCTGCCATCCTTTATATAGGTAAATCACAGGAGACTAAGGGCCAATGAGCCAATTTCAATCTATTGACGTTGCTAATTTTTATGACAGTGAAACCTTTGCGCGAATTCAGGAATTCGCCAGGGACAAGGCAACCCCTTTCGTGGTGATTGATACCAACATCATTGCGAAACAATACGATGACATGGTGACCAATTTCCCTTTTGCCAACGTTTACTATGCAGTTAAGGCTAATCCGGCAAAGGAAATCCTGACCTTGCTGAAAGATAAAGGCTCCAATTTTGATATTGCCTCTATCTATGAACTGGATATGGTGATGGCCGTTGGTGTAACGGCTGATCGGGTCAGCTTTGGTAATACCATTAAAAAGCGCAAGGATGTACGCGCCTTCTTTGAGCGCGGTGTTCGCCTGTTTGCATCAGATTCCGAAGCGGATCTCCGTATGATTGCCGAAGAAGCCCCCGGCTCAAAGGTGTACGTACGTATTCTGACCGAAGGCTCACAAACCGCCGACTGGCCGCTGTCGCGGAAATTCGGTTGCCAGAATGAAATGGCTTACGAGCTGCTGGTACTGGCTAAAGAGTTGGGGCTTGACCCTTACGGTATTTCGTTCCATGTTGGCTCACAGCAGCGTGATATCGGTGCCTGGGATTCCGCCATCGGTAAGGTGAAAGTGCTGTTTGACCGCTTGCGCGATGACCATGGCATTGTGCTTCAGATGATTAATATGGGTGGTGGTTTTCCGGCCAATTACATCGACAAGACCAATCAACTTGGTGTTTATGCGCAGCAAATCAAGCACTTCCTTAAAGAAGATTTTGGTGATGAATTGCCTCAAATCATCCTTGAGCCCGGGCGCTCACTGATCTCTAACGCCGGTGTGCTGGTGTCGGAAGTGGTGCTTATCAGCCGCAAATCTCACACGGCGCTGGAGCGCTGGGTGTATACCGATGTGGGCAAGTTTTCCGGTCTGATTGAGACCATGGATGAGGCTATCAAATACCCTATATACACAGAAGCCAAGGGCGCGCTGGAGAAGTGTGTTATTGCCGGTCCTACCTGCGATAGCGCCGATATCATGTATGAACACTACGCCTATGGTCTTCCCGGTGATCTGGCTATTGGCGATCGTCTTTACTGGCTGACTGCCGGTGCTTATACCACTACCTATTCGGCAGTGTGCTTCAATGGTTTCCCACCGCTGAAAGACTACTATCTGTAATGGTTCATCCATAATAGAAGGGCGCCTAATCGGCGCCCTTTGTTTTTTAGCAGTGGCTAACAGAATCACCTCAGTTGTCGTATGACTTGAGGATTTGATGTATCTCTTCTTTCAAGTGCAGCTTCTTCTGCTTCAAAACCTTTAATTCGGGGGTCGCGTCGGCAGCTGGATGTTTCTCCAATTCGTTGATTTCGTTGTCCAGTTCGTTGTGTTCGTTGAACTTCCTGAGAAAATGCGCATCTTCAGATTTTAATTTGGTTATCAGGTCTCTGTACTCTGGAAACATCGGCATTGTCCTTGTTTATTGGTGTTTTTTATTGGGTTCATCTTAACCCTACGCCTCTGTCCAACAACAAAACGTGACCTTGATCACCATGCAGGCATGGCTATATTAATGTATTGAAAAATAGGCGGTTTCATTGGTTTTTTGTTCAGGTAGTGTCGACTTGGTCACAAATGTATGAATCAACCGAGCTATTAAGGCTGATTTTGCTTGAGGCTGCTATCTTACATATCAGAGGATTAGCTTATTCGGTAACTCTTTTACGACATTGTCATGATGGATTGGCAGAAAAAACGTGATCAAGTTAACCTTATTGGCTTCGATACTAGGTTAAAGTCGAAGTTATTAGAATTTTATTATCAAAAATGAAAGGGGTTTTCACCATGGCTGATGTATTTCACTTGGGTTTGACAAAAGAAATGCTCGACGGCGCCACTCTGGCGATTGTGCCGGGCGACCCGGAGCGCGTGAAGCGTATCGCCGAATTGATGGACAAGCCAACCTTCCTGGCCAGCCACCGCGAATTCACCACCTATCTGGCCTATCTGGACGGCAAGCCTGTGGTAGTTTGTTCTACCGGTATTGGTGGTCCATCTACCTCAATTGCGGTTGAAGAACTGGCACAGCTTGGCATTAACACCTTCCTGCGCGTGGGCACCACGGGTGCTATTCAGCCCCATGTAAATGTAGGCGATCTGATTGTGACCCAGGCTTCTGTGCGTCTTGATGGTGCCAGTCTGCACTTTGCGCCTATGGAGTTTCCTGCGGTGGCCAATTTTGAATGTACCACTGCTATGGTTGCTGCTTGCCGCGATGCTGGCGTTGAGCCGCATGTGGGTGTAACAGCCTCCAGTGATACCTTCTACCCGGGCCAGGAGCGCTACGATACCGTATCTGGCCGCGTGACCCGTCGATTCGAAGGCTCCATGAAAGAGTGGCAGGAAATGGGCGTGCTCAACTACGAGATGGAGTCTGCCACTCTGTTTACCATGTGTGCCTCTCAAGGCTGGCGTGCTGCCTGTGTGGCCGGTGTGATTGTAAACCGTACCCAGCAGGAGATCCCTGACGAGTCCACCATGAAAAACACTGAAGTCAGTGCCGTGTCTGTGGTAGTTGCTGCGGCCCGCAAGCTGCTGGCCTGATCCCGGCTCGATTAAAAAGGCGCCCTCAGGGCGCTTTTTTTATGGCCGAAAAAATTCCATTCGGATTGACATAATATGTCGCAAAGCTGAAAAACTGCTGTTATAGTCGTGTGAGGATCGCACTGGATTGGAGGGGGAGATGGAGTTTTCAAATCCGGTAATCATTTGGGCCTGTGTGGGTGTGGTGTTGATGTTGGCCGAGGTAATAGTACCCGGTGGCATTGTCATCCTGCTGGGCGCAAGCTGCCTTATAGTGGCGGGCTCACTGGGCATAGGTTTGATTGAGGGCGTGGCTCAGGCCTTCACCCTCTGGTTTATCAGTTCTATGGTGTTGTTGCTGGCGTTTCGTCAGGTGACCCAGCGTCTCGTCGGGGGTGACTCCCACGTTGATAACACAGATGAAGAACTGGAACTGTACAATCAGCAGGCGCTGGTTAAAGCCGATATCGGACCGGGAGAAAAACCGGGCCGGGTCGAGTTTCAGGGGGCCGACTGGCCCGCATTGGGGGATGGCAGCCTGATCCCATCAGGAAGCCGTGTCAGGGTAATTTGCCGTGACAACATTTCATTAGTGGTCGAGGCTGTGCCTGCGGACCAACACGCCTGATTTCTCGAACAGGGAGGGAGCCATGTTACTGTTCACAATCGTTTTTCTATTCATTGTTTTTCTTCTTTATAAGCTGATGCTGGTGGTGCCCATGCGCGAGGTGGCTGTGATTGAGCGCCTGGGTAAGTTTCGCACCGTGCTCGCGCCGGGCTTTCATTTTCTGATCCCGTTTTTTGATCGGGTGGCGTACAAACACGATACCCGCGAACAGGTGCTGGACGTACCCGCTCAAAGCTGTATCTCCAAAGACAACACTCAGCTTGAAGTGGATGGTCTGGTGTATCTGAAAGTAATGGATGGCAAGTTGGCAAGCTACGGCATTGAAGACTATCGTCTGGCTGCGGTTAATCTGGCCCAGACCACAATGCGCTCGGAAATCGGTAAGCTCACCCTGAGTGAAACCTTCTCTGAGCGGGATCGTCTCAACGAGTCCATAGTGCGTGAAATTGATAAAGCCTCGGAGCCCTGGGGCATCAAGGTGCTGCGCTACGAGATTAAGAACATCACCCCATCGCGCCACGTTATACATACCCTTGAAAAGCAAATGGAAGCTGAGCGTCGCAAGCGGGCAGAAATCACTCTCGCCAACGCCGAGAAGGCGGCCATGATCAACCTATCCGAAGGTGAGCGTCAGGAAGCGATTAACCTCTCTGAAGGGGAGAAGCAAAAGCGTATCAACGAGGCCAGGGGCACGGCGGCGGAAATTGCCATTGTGGCTGGTGCCAAGGCCGAAGGCATGGCGCTGGTGTCCGGGGCGCTGGCGGTGAATGGCGGTACCGAAGCGATGAACATGCAACTCAAGGAGCAGTTCATCAAGCAGATAGGTGAAGTGCTGAAGAATGCCGAAGTCTCAGTGGTTCCGGCTGAGCTTGCCAAGATGGAAGGCTTCTTCGAAGGCATGGACAAAGTCAGCCACGCATTGAATAAGGGATAAGGAGACGCACCCATGGAATTGCAGGTAGAAACTGATCTGATTGTAATGGGCATTTGGGGCCTGATTTTCTTCATCTTTATTGTGAAGCTGTTCCAATCTATCCGCCTGGTACCCACAAAGTCGGCTTACATTGTTGAGCGACTGGGTAAATATCACTCAACCCTGGATGCGGGCTTCCATGCCCTTATCCCTTTTGTTGATAAGGTTTCTTATATTCATGATCTGAAAGAAGAAACTATCGATGTTCCGCCGCAGGAATGCTTCTCCAGCGATGAAGTAAAGGTGGAAGTGGATGGAGTGATTTATATCTCCGTGGTTGACCCTGTTAAGGCCAGTTACGGTGTCACCGATTACCGCTACGCTGCCATCCAGCTGGCGCAGACTACCACCCGCTCTGTGATTGGAACCCTGGAGTTGGACCGTACCTTCGAAGAGCGGGATGTGATCAGCGCCAAGGTAGTGGAAGTGCTGGATCAGGCCGGTGCTACCTGGGGGATTCGGGTACACCGTTACGAAATTAAAAATATCCAACCACCTGAAACCGTGAAAAATGCCATGGAAATGCAGGTGAATGCCGAGCGTGAGCGTCGGGCACTGCTGGCCAAGAGTGAAGGTGATAAACAGGCAAAGATTAATCGCTCCGAGGGTATCAAGGCCGAAACCATCAACCGTTCGGAAGGTGAGATGCAAAAGCGCATCAACGAAGCCGAAGGTAAGGCAGAAGAAATTCTGGCCATTGCCCGCGCCACCGCCGAATCGATTGAAAAGCTCGCCGGCGTGATTGCTGCGCCCGGAGGCCAGAATGCACTCAGATTGCAGTTGGGTGAGCAGTATCTCAGTCAGCTCAAGGGCCTTGGTCAGCAAGGCAGTCGCGTGGTGGTACCTGCCAATATGGTCAACTTCGACCAGTGGATGGATGCCATGGGATTAAAAGAAACACGCTGATAAAGCGTCAATCACAACAAGGAAAGCACAATGAAAAAGACACTGATGTCCATACTGATAGGCGCCAGCTTGCTGAGCGCCCCCGTGTTTGCAGGCGAGGTTGAGCGCCGCGCTCAGGTTGAAGAATTATTGGTTGCCATGAAGGCCGATGGCATGATGGATGCTATTTATGGCCAGATGAATGGCATGATCAACCAGATGCAGGCACAGCTGCAAATTAAAGACAGCGAACGTGCTGAGCTGGAGGCCTTCAACGCTAAAGTGGTCAAGCTGGTCTCTGAGGAGATGAGCTGGGATAAGCTCAAGCAGCCGACTATTGATATCTACGTCAAAAACTTCAGTGAAAAAGAACTCGCAGATATGTTGGCTTTCTATCAGAGTGAAACCGGCAAGGCCATGGTGGAGAAAATGCCGGCATTGATGCAGGAATCCATGCAGATGACCATGGGAATGGCACAGCAGATGATGCCCAAGCTTCAGGCGTTATCAGAAGAGTTTAAAAGAGAACTCGAGGCTTCCCGTTCGCAGAGCAACAAGCAGTAATAGGGATTTGGCAATAACAAAAAAGAGGGCTAAGGCCCTCTTTTCTTTTGAAAAAGTCATTGCGGCGTAGGTTGTTTCGAGTGCTCAGCCGTTTTGCAAGTTGTTAGTGTCATTAACGGCGGTCAGTTTTCCATGGCATTTTCGGCTTTTGTGCCGGCTTTTGGGTTACTTCAATGCTATCCGCGTAAATTGCTTTGCCTGCCCCTGACCGAAGCATTGGCCTGGATTGTGTTTAGTCCCGCAGATGAAGCAAAAGATAAAGGCTGGTGATGATAAAAATGGCAAGCAGAATGAAAAGTAACATGGATTTCCCTCCCGTCAGGCGCTCCGATGTTAACGCCTTGATTGCACCTGTAACTGGGTGGCGGCGCCCAGGTCATCCCTGACCATGGCCGGTGCCAGGCTCGACTCCAAAGCCCCGACCAATTGGGCGCCATCGTAAGGGGCATTTCCCCTTTTCCCTTTCCGCAGTTATCCGACCCTGAGTCGCATACTTTCGGACAGCAAAGTTGTAGCGCCAAATTGCTCTAATTGGGTGTGAAATGTTTTGAATTTATTTGAAATCAATATAAATCAGTTGGTTGCAATATCATGTTGTTGCGCTATTGGTGCAGCTGGCGCGGCATTGTCGGTGGACTTTACGCCCCAGTTGACACCATCGAGCAGGGCGAACAGCGCTTCTTCATCCACGGCAACGCCCTGGGCACCGTGCTCAAGTACCAGCTGACGCTGCGCATCAGAAGGCAAAATGGTGTAGAGGAAAAATGGGGTGGTGTCGCCACTCTGTCGCAGGCTCTCTACCAGTTTGAGCCCTGCCAGCGAATCGTCGCCACGACCCATGTCGGAGATAATCACATCGTAGCGATACATAGAGAGCAACATCAAGGCTTCTTCGGTGCTGGTGGTGGTGTACACCGCGATATTGCGTTGTTTCAGATTGGCGATCTCGGCTTCGTTATTACTGGGGTGATCATCCACCCAAAGCAGCCGGCCTTTCACTCCGGCAGGCTCACCAATGAGCAGGGTTTGCGGATGTTGGCTGAGATATTGCCAAACGCCAGCCAACATAACAGTAGCGGCCAGTGCAGCCCACAGGAGCGGGTGAGTGCGGTGCTTGTTGGCCGGTGGCGGGGCGGCAAAGGCTTGCCTGGGTTCTGTCGCAGTTTTTTGCAGCCGGGCGGCCAGTTCGGGCTCGAGCCGATAACCACGGCCGTGCAGGGTTTGAATAACGCTTTCGGCCACCCCGGCATCTTTGAATAATTTGCGGGTATCGGAGATCAGCCGGGCAACTGACCAGCTGCTGACCACGGTGTTGGGCCACAGGGTGTCGAGCAACATTTGCTGATCCACCGGCTCCGGAAAGCGCTCGATCAGCAGTTGCATCAGCAGCAAGGTGCGTTCGTCACAGTTAAGCTTTTGACCGTGGCAGGTCAGGCTGCGTCCTTGGACGTCCAGTGTCAGCGGCGGCAGTGTATAAGTCATGGAGTTGAATATGGCTGTCTCAGAGTTGCACAATTGTATGTTAATCGCTCGCTGGCAATTTGCCCAGTAATGGATGGTACGGCGGCGCCCCATGCCGGAATGCTTCTGTTATAATGCCGCCTCGACTTTTGGGAGGCAGGAATGGACGTTTCTTTTTTACTGGATGGCCTGAACGATAAACAGCGTGAAGCGGTGGCCGCGCCCCAATCCAGCATGCTGGTGCTGGCTGGTGCCGGCAGTGGCAAGACCCGGGTACTGACCCACCGGATTGCATGGCTGTTGCAGGTTGAAAACCAGAGTCCTTATTCCATTCTCGCCGTGACCTTTACCAACAAGGCCGCCGCCGAAATGCGTGAACGGGTGGAAAAAATCGTCGGCCACAACACAGGCAGGATGTGGATTGGTACTTTCCACGGCCTTGCTCACCGCCTGCTGCGTACCCACTGGCAGGACGCCGGATTGCCGCAAAGTTTCCAGATCATGGATTCCGACGATCAGCAGCGGCTGCTTAAGCGTATCCTCAAGAGTCTGAATCTGGATGAAAAACAGTATCCGCCCAGGCTGGTGGCGGGTTATATCAACGGCAAAAAAGATCAGGGCTTAAGACCCGCGCATATTGATGCCGGTCCCTTCCCGATGGAGCAAAAGCTGCTGGAGCTGTATCGCATCTATCAGGACAGCTGTGACAGAGCCGGTTTGGTGGATTTTGCCGAAATCTTGCTGCGCGCCCATGAACTCTGGCTCAATAAGCCCCATCTGCTGGCTCATTATCAGGACAGGTTCCGCCATATTCTGGTGGACGAGTTTCAGGACACCAACGCCATTCAATACGCCTGGATCCGGGTGCTGGCGGGTAACAGCGGCCATGTGATGATAGTGGGCGACGACGATCAGTCGATTTACGGCTGGCGCGGCGCTCAGGTGGAAAACCTGCATCGCTTCTTAAAAGATTTCCCCAGCGCCCAGACTATCCGTCTGGAGCAAAACTACCGCTCCACTGGCAATATCCTCAAAGCCTCCAACGAGCTCATTGCCAACAATCCTGACCGTATGGGCAAGGAGCTGTGGACCGAAGACAAAGACGGCGAGCCGATTTCCCTTTACTGCGCCTTCAACGAAATGGATGAGGCGCGCTTTATTGTCGGTCGGATCAGCGACTGGCAGGACAAGGGCGGCATGCTGGGTGAGTGCGCCATTCTCTATCGCTCCAATGCCCAGTCGCGGGTATTGGAAGAAGCCTTGTTGCACAAGGGCTTACCTTATCGTATCTATGGCGGGCTGCGCTTCTTCGAGCGTCAGGAAATCAAGGACGCCATGGGCTATCTGCGGCTTATTTCCAACCGGGATGACGATGCTGCCTTCGAGCGGGTGGTCAACACCCCCCCCCGTGGCATAGGCGAGCGCACCATGGATATCCTGCGCTCAACCGCCCGCAAAGAACAGCTGACCCTGTGGCAGACCAGTCTGCGACTGATGGAAGAAAAGGTACTGTCAGGCCGCGCCGCCAATGCGGTGAAGGGCTTTTTGGATTTGATAGTGCAGCTGCGAAGTGACACCGACGAGCTGCCACTGTACCGGGT